>CAZLHC010000034.1:0-40921 GCA_964559265.1 uncultured Paludibacter sp.
AATCG
The DNA here is from genome assembly GCA_964559265.1 of uncultured Paludibacter sp. Taxonomy (GTDB): domain Bacteria; phylum Bacteroidota; class Bacteroidia; order Bacteroidales; family Paludibacteraceae; genus Paludibacter. The sequence goes on from CAZLHC010000034.1 coordinate 6, forward strand.
GACAGTAATCCTGACTCGTTTTTATAGTTTGTAATTTTCGAACTATGATCGTACACGTTGAATCCAATACGGTATCCTAATTTTCCAATTTTATCGTTCCACGAAAGGCTCAGTTCCCAACCTCGGGTCTGCATGTCGGCTACGTTTTGTAAGGGTGCTGAAGTACCTACAACTGCCGGCACTTCTACTCCTGCCGATAACATTCCCTTTGTATCACGCTGATACCAATCGAAAGTACCGTTCAGGCGACTTTTGAATAACGAAAAATCGAGTCCCAGGTCAAGCGTAGCTACAGTTTCCCAGGTAAATCCGGAGCTGACCAACGAGGGTACTCCAATAGTTGTAACGTAAGCACCGCTGTTGAGCCAAACAGCACTTGAGCTGTTGATGCCCATCGTAGGTGTGTACTGATACGGATTGATTGCCTGATTACCAATTTCTCCCCACGATGCTCTGAATTTCAAAGCATCGAGCCAGTCGCGCGTAGAACTCATGAACTCTTCTTCAGCCACTTGCCAACCTGCCGACAAAGAGGGGAAAAATCCGAAACGATTGCTTTTAGGGAATTTTGACGATCCATCGTAACGGCCATTCACTTCAACAAGGTAGCGGTTATTCCAATTATAGTTGAGGCGGAAGAAACCACTACGGATAGTATATTCACTGTAGGTATCCGTTATCGTTTTCGTTCCGGTTGCTCCACCAAACGATGGTGTCGATTGAACTGCCTGAAGTTCGGCACTTGCATTAAGGGCTTCGTAATAACTTGCATCCTGATTGTAACCAGCCATTACTTTCAGATTATGGTCATTGAACGACCTGGTGTATGTTGCGTAGGTATTTAGCGCATTGTAGTCAGTGAAACTTTTTTCCTGCCGGTATACATCCCTTGACGGAGTGGTTTGTTTCGCCATTTGAACGGTGGTAATATAGCGCTGACCAGAGTAATAGGCGTAATTATTATTACTTTTATTATATGTATATTCAAATATCATCTCCAGGTTGTCCACCGGTTTAATAATAGATTTCAGGAATATTCGCGGATTGTCAACAACCATTTTCGAAGTGTTAGCCAGGGCCACCAGGTTTCTTGGAGTAGCTAATGGATAATCTTTGTCGAGTTTACTTATCGATGAAGGCATATCGCCCTCCGGATAATAGGATATCAGGCGGGTGGAATAAATACCTCCCCATTCGTCTACGGGCATGCTTTTGGTGCTTTGCGAGTACCTGAAGTCGGCTTCCTGAGTAAACCAATTGGTTACTTTGGCAGAAATGAATCCACTGAAGTTCAGTCGTTTATATTGGTCTTTGTTCCCAAATAGCGGTCCATCTTCCTGGTTGTATCCTACCGACATACGGTAAACCAATTTATCGGTACCTCCGGCAGCCGAAAGATTGTGACTGTTCATGGCGCTGGTTTCCAGCATGTTGGCGAATAAGTCTTTTTCGTTAAGGTAATAAATCTTGCCTTCGGTGTCGACATAGATACCGTCACCAATTACATTAAATTTGCCGGGATTCGCTTTGTAATCGGCAACATAGTTTTTCCATTTTGCTACACTTTGTCCGTTAGCCCAATACGAATCAGTAAAACCAGCGTCAAGGTAACTTTGTAGATAATTACTCAGGGGAACCTGTTGTGGTTTGTTGATGGATGAGTTGAATCCGAAATTGTTATTGTAGTTCAGGGTAAAACTGGTATTGTTTTTCGGACGTTTGGTAGTAATCAGTACAACCCCTCCTGCAGCCCGAGCTCCGTAAATAGCAGCCGATGCGGCGTCTTTTAGAGCGGTAACCGATTCAATATCTTCCGGATTAATCATGCTGATGTCTCCCGGTACGTTGTCGATAAGTACGAGCGGACCTCCACCATTGATCGAAAGCGTTCCGCGTATATTGAGTGAATTGCTGTTTTGTCCGGGAGTCGACGAACGGGTAATTTGTAAGCCCGGTATAGCTCCCTGAAGTGCACTGGCAGCATTGGCAACCGGCCTGTCGCCAAGCACTTCGTCCATTTTGATGGAAGATACCGAACCAGTTAAGTTTTCCTTCCGTTGAACCCCATAACCAACAACCACTACTTCGTCGAGTTTGCGGGTGTTTTCGTGCATTACCAACTCTATCGAAGTCCGATTGTTAACCGGTGTCTGTAAGGTAGAATAGCCAATATAAGATGCCTCTATAATTGCGTTGTCAGGAAGATTGCTCAGCGAGAATTTTCCGTTTAAATCGGTTATTGTTCCAATAACTGTCCCTGTAACCTTAATGTTAACTCCTACTAAGGCTTCTCCTGAAGCATCGGTTACTCTACCCGTCAGATTTTGTACAACTGACGATATAGCGTTTTTTGCTTGTTGCGTTTGAGGACGATAAATGGTAATTCGGTTGCCATTTACCTCGTAGCTTAACCCCTTGGGGGTAAGTACCTGATTAAGGATTTTTTCGACACTAAGATTTACAGCTTTGATGGAAACTTTGTCATTTTTATTCAAATCATTGTTTCGAATTAAAAATGTGTATCCACTTTTTTCTTCCAGTGTTTCCAGTAGTTTTAATACTGTCACTTCCTTTACTTCAATAGTCAGAGGATCTTGTGTAAATGAAAATGCCAACAGAGGTTGGGCCGATACAGTTATCAAAAAAAGCAGAATTGCCAGTAGGTTGTTTTTTCTTTTTCTATGAAAAGAAAATGGTAAGTTGTGATTCATACAGTAATGATTTTTTGTTAACGGTAGTATAAAACTCTCATGTCCATATTGCCGTTTGTCCAAATGGCAGGAAGTAACATGATTAGCTTATCATACGTTGGTGTTGATTTTTGGTGGTTTAATTGTTCGTTTTTTATTATTTTCGTTGTTTCTTTTAGGTTCCCTCCTTCCTTTATTGTTATTTATTTCGAATTGTTACTGAGTTTGGAGTATAAATAAATTGATATTTATGGTCGACATCAATTTCCTTTAATATCATTTCAAGTGAATAGTCACGAGTATATGTACTTGTAAATCGTTCGTTGGCAAGTGTTTCTGAGTCTATCCTGATTTTTATATTGAATTTTCGTTCCAACATAAGAGCAATTACCGAAAAACTCTCGTCGGTAAATTCGATTTCGCCTTCTATCCAGCCCGAACTACGCGTAGTGTTAAACTCATCTTTTTGTATATCAAGAGATTGGTGGTTCACAATTACTCTCTCATTGGGTTTCATTTCAATTTTCGTCCCCGATTCCAGGGATGGCAGGCCTAAAATAACTTTACCCTCGGTTAATTCTACAGTACTTTCGCTTTCTTCAGGATAGGCTTTGATGTTGAATTGGGTACCTGTAACGGTAACATTTAGGTGATTCGTGTTGACATGAAAAGGAAGCTCGCTGTTTTTTCGAACTGAAAAACGAGCCTCACCCGTGAGCCTGACGTTTCTGTTTGTTATTCCAAAACCTGCTTGATAGGTGATGGTCGATCCGGCATTAATCCAGACTTCGGATGAATCGGGGAGTATGAGCTTTGAAATGGAACCGTAGGGTACCGTAGTGGTAACCGTGGATTCCAGATCTTTCTGTATTTTTGTTGTAAGTAGTTGGTGTAGAATAATGTTGGAGGATATAATAAAGATTATTACAGCAGCATATCGCAAAAATACCCTGATAGATATCCTTTTATTTGATTTAGTCGTGTCTGTTAACTTACTAAGAAGGAAATTGAAATTTCGTTGTTTTTGTGCTATAAACGAGTTTGTCATAGCATACGACCGTGTGCGGGCCATTTCTGCCAGTTTCACTTTAAACGAAGGATCTTCCTTCATCAGTTCAACCATCTGCTCTTCCTGTTCGGGGGTACAATTGCCTGCAAGGTAATCGGTAATTAATTCGTCTTTATCACTGCTCATGGTATTTTCGATGCTTTTCTCTAAATACACGAGCTGATACCAATTCGTTTAAGAGAACGAATCGAAAAATCAGAAAAATAATGTTAAAAGAGGCTGGAGTTCTTCTTTGAGTTTTGAAAGTGCTAGTTTGATCTGCACTCTTACAGTGCTTTCTTTTATATCAAAGAGTTGTGCAATTTCTTTGTATGATTTATTGTTGTGAAGATTTTCTTTAAATATAGCTTTACATTTTTCGGGTAAGTTGCTTATAGCTTTGTTAATTAGAGTCCGGAGCTCTTTTTCTTCTAATTGTTGTAATGGGGTGTTGCTTTCGATTATCAAATCTTCCTGAAGCCTTAGCAGTTGCAGGTGGGCTTCAGATTGTATGCGTTGTTGCGATTGTTCGGAGCGAATGTAGTTTAACGATCTGTTTTTAACCGATTTAGTAAGATAGGGGGTTAAGGGAGCTTTAATTTCGGATCGGTGTGTCCACAAGCCAATAAATACATCATTTGCTATTTCGCCTGCCAGTTGCCGATCAAAAATAAAAGAAGTGGCCAACGTGCACAAATATACATAATATGCATCATAAATCATTTCAAAAGCTTTTATGTCGCCTTTGTTAAGCTGATGAATGGTGAGTTCAGTTATGTTCTTTATGGCCATAAATGATATATTGTTGAGAAATTTGTGGAAATTGACATAAAAAAAGCACCTTCCCGGTTAAGAAGGTGCAAATTAAATAAAATAATATCAAATATGTGCTAGTAAATGTAAATTATTTATTTAATGGGTGATTACCGCACTTCAAACAGTTGCTCCAGTGATTTGCGAACCTTAGGTGCGTGTTGTGCTTCATCGTCGGCTGAGCGATGCCCCAGGGTAACTACAACCACGGCACTTACATCGGTTCCTTCAAGGCCCAGAATTTTGTTAAATGCCGAAGGATCAAATCCTTCCATCGGACAGCTATCGATACCCATCGAAGCGGCGGCATCGATCAGATTACCTACGGCAATATAAGCCTGACGGGCGGCCCAGTTGTGTTTATCTTCGGTCGAGCGGGGTTTGAACACCGATTTCATGAAATCGCCATAGCCGGTAAGCGCTTCCAGCGGGATGTTTTTAGTTTGAGCCGAAAGAGCAATATACTCGTCGATGTGTTCTGCCGTGAGGTCGTTGAATGCTGCAAAAACGAACAGGTGTGAAGCATCGGTAATCTGCGATTGACCAAAGGCGGCTGCTTTCAGTTGCTCACGGAGCTCTGCTGATTGTACATCCAGCACCCGGTAGGGCTGAAGTCCGTACGATGATGCAGTCAGATTCACTGCTTCTTTCAACGAGTTAACTTCAACATCTGATAATTTTTTAGTAGCGTCGAATTTTTTGGTCGCGTATCTCCAGTTCAGTAATTCTGTTATTGTCTTCATTTTTTTTGTTTTTAAATTGATAGTGCAAAGATAGGGTAGAATGCGGCCATCAATTGTACAAAAAAACGACGATGAATTGCAAAAATCCGATTTAAACAGAGTTTACCTTTTTTACTAATGAAGTTGTAGTGCCCAAAATGGTTTGAGCACTGACTTATTAATGAAGTAACGATCCAAAACCAGCTTAATTGGTATCTTCCTGTTCGATTACCGATGTAGGGACAAATTCGATAAAGTCGATCTGGAACTGACCGCTACTCAATCCTTTTACCATAATAGTTTGGTTGCCTCCTTCCGGGAAATGATAGATGCCCAGAATTTTCCGCAAATTTCCACTGTTGAAACGGGCGCTGCTTCCTGCATACCACGATTCGGTAACCGCTTTAAACGAATTAGGACCTTTCATGTAACCGCGGTTGCGCATCATTTTATCGTTCTGATAGCCAAGAGGATCGTCGTTGCTGGCTCCAGGGCGTTCGTAGCCAATATCAACATTTTCGCCGGTATTGTTGAGGTTTACGGGCACTCCGGCCGGGATGTCGTTGACATAGAATTGAGCCACACCGCGGCGTCCGTTGGCCTGGTAGCCAAACCTTACTTCGTAGGTGCCGGCGGGAACCGGTGGAGTAATCATTTTAAAATCGTAAAGTTTACCCTTGGGTACAGTGAGGAAAAACTCATCCCCCTGGTAATTCATCAGGTAATCGTGGGCATTGGAATAACACAGCACGGTTTGTTCACTTCCGGTTATAAAACGTTCGAGGTAGGTGTGAGGTAAAGCATTGCGATACAGTGGTTTGCCACTTTCATCGCTTTTCCTTCCACGCATGTTGTTGTTGGTGAGCTCCGGGAAAAAGCTGGCCACATCGAAGCGTAGACGTTTGTTGGAAAGCATTGCCTCCACATTTCTGTTGTAGGTAAGGATATTGTCGATTTCATGATATACACCGTTGCCTGCGCCTTTATCGTAGTTGTTGGTGACGATTCTGACTGCCTTTCCACTTTCAGGATCCAGGTTAAATAAATTAACTTCGCCCGAACTCCGTTTTTTAGTTACTTCAATAAGTGTATTCGGGGACATTGGTTCGATATATTCTGTCATGTCGACCTGGCTCGACATATGTTTGGTATCGTAGTCCGAAATAAACTTACTGTAGCTCAATTCTTTATTAATCAGGTGATAGGCAATAAAGCGGTTGAGGCTGTTGCGACGATCGGTTTCATCGGTAATGGCAGCATCCTGAGGATACACTTCATCGTAAATTGTGGCGGCATATGCTTTCAAATCAGCAAGGTTGTTGATGCCGTTGGTGCGATAGGTTTCATCACTCTCCATCAGTACTGTATACCCGTATTTTCGGGTACGGGGTGTTACACGGTCGCTGGTGATCGTGGTAATCAGCGCATCTTCCAACTCCTTAGCCCGTGCATTGGTCATCGAGTAACTTTCATCCACCGTACGCAATAACGAATCGGCCAATCCGGTCATCACTAAGGCGTTGTAGAATAGTTGAAAGCCGGGTTCTTTGGAAATAGCTTCTACAATCCCTTCGCGAAGCGGGTCGAGTACCTGGTTGATTTTGTGTACAACACCGTTGTGGGCTACAACATCTTTTTGAAGAATAAGCGCATTGGTGTTTACAAAGGTACGGCCATCGTCGTTGTAACTTATCGTGAAATAACGATCGCTCATCGATTTATCGAACAAGCGACCTTTAATAAAATCGATGTATAAAACAGTTGAGCCGTTTATTACGTGATCGTAAATAATGGTTTGTAAACTATCGGCGGTGAAATCGTCGAGCGATTGTTTGCCTTTTTTCTTGTAAAAGGCACGCATGGCTTCGTTGTTGGGGACGAAGCAGGTAAATTCGCCATACGAATTTAATAATCCGATCAACTTTGTTTTTTCGGCCAATTTACGGAATTCGGACAGAGTGCTGTCTTGTTGTATAATTTCACCTACTAACTGGCTTTTGAAAGTATACAGATTATCCGCCGCTAATTCGTCGGAATTACAGGAGCTGAAGAAGGCTGTGCTCACTATTGCCAGAATACTGATGATAAGAAGATTTTTACTCATGATACGGATTTTTTGTTTCCAATCGCAAAAGTAGTTGTTCGGGCACGAAAAGTAGTTGAAAATCCAATCAAAATGGAAGAATATTTATTTCTTTGTACTTGAAAAGCCTGCTAATTGTTTTTTCGCGTACAAGTTACTATATTTACAGGATGAAAAAAGCAATTCGTATTGTTTTACTCTCAATAGGAGTTCTGTTGGTTCTGATTTTACTTTTGTTGGGGGCTTTGTTTTTTGCCATTCAGCAGGATAGTTTTCAGAATTATCTGAAAGACAAAGCTTTGCCTTATATTGAGAATGCATTAACTACCCGGGTGGAATTGGAACGCATTTCGATACGGTTTCCGGATAAGCTGGTTTTGCAGGGATTGATCATTGAAGATTTGCAGCGCGATACCCTTTTTGCCTTGAAGGAGCTGGAGATAAGTATCGATATGCGACGATTATTGAACCGCGAAGTGGTGGTGGATCATATCGGGGTGGATGGCGTTAAAGCATACGTGTACCGGCAAGCTACGGGCGACTACAACTACGAGTTTATAGTGAATGCATTGATTGCCGATAGTGTGCCGGAACCAGATGAACCCGATACCAGTTCGATGGATCTGAAATTTGAGTTGAATACCCTTTCGTTAACTGATGTTTCGGTTCGATTCGACGACGATTCGTTGATGTTTGTTCAATTGCACTGGCAAGAGCTGGAGGTTGCCATAAGTGAATTCGATTTGAATCGCGAGCGATTTGGGATGAAGATGGTAGAGATGAAAAATGCGAATGTAGACTTGCGGATGCCCGATGCCGGTAAGGTTGACAAAGGGTTTAATCCGGACCATATCAACCTGCAACGGCTCGATATAAAACTGGAAGATATACGCTATAATCCGGATACTGTATCGGCGGTATTGACATCCATGTCGTTTCGCGAAAAATCGGGTTTGGTGCTGAACCGGTTGTCGATGGCCGTAGTGTTGGAATCGCAGCAATTGAAACTTCATGATTTTTACCTGCGTACCCCCCACAGCCGACTCCGGAATTCGACCCTGTTACGCTTTGATTCAATCGGACAGCTGTCGACCGATCTTTCGAAGGTAGAAATTGTAACCCGTATTTCCGATAGTTTTGTAGGTATGCGCGATGTGCTGTTGTTTATGCCCGATTTATCGTTGGGTGAAGGGATGAATCTACCACCTTTGATAACTGCCGATATCGATTTTAAAGGGACGATTGAACGGTTTAGAGCTAAACTGCAAATTGATAGCGAATTAGCCGGAATGAGTGCAGAGGCCGATATGCAATCGGTCGATCCGGATGCACTGGCAGGCCGAATCCTGTTGAGTGATGTCTATTTTACAACCGATTCGTTGAATATTGAGTTGGAGTCGGTGCGGGTAGAGGCAAGTTCGCAGAAGAATACTAAGAGCCTGGATATTGTGTTGCCTTTTGCCGAAATGCGGTTGCAGGGCGATTACCAGCTCACGCAACTGGGTAATGTTGTTAACAATCTTATGGTGAAGCATTTTAACCTTACCAATTCACGGTATGTGCCCGAAGTTCCTCAGCAATTCGACCTTCGTTTACGAGTCGAAAATCATCCGTTTTTACGTCCGTTTCTGCCCGATTCGTTGTTTTTTACGCCAATAACTATGCAGATGGGTTACCAGTCGCGAGGGAAAAAGCTGGTCCTTACCGCGGGTACAGATTCGGTGGTGTATGGGAGTACCCGGTTGGATCTGATTGATTTAAAGATGTTTACAGAAGGTAGGGCATTAACCTATGAAGTTAATCTAAAAGAAGTACGACAGGGCGGATTAGAGGTGCCACCCCTGGAGTTAACAGGCAGGTTGCTTAACGATGTGGCCGATTTTAGTTTGTTGCTTCGCGATACGATACATAAAGAAGACAACCGTGTTTCGGGAGCAATAAATCTGGCCGGATTCAGGAATAGTGCTGCTGTGAAAGCGAATGAGGGAGCCGCTGGTCGGGATGCAGTTGCCCAAACCAGTATTCCGAAGTTAAATCTGAAGTTGAATATCGACCGAATAGCATTAAAAAGTTTCGAAGCATTTGCAATTGAATATATAGCCGACACAAAGGGATATTTTACAGGAAGTATGCAGGTTGACGATTTGATGGGAGAAATGAATATAACCGGAGCCTTGAAAACGAATGACCTGTCGATGAAGATCCGGATGCTCGACGAAACCTTTCGTATGCCCTCAGATGAACTTATATTGCAGAGAGATGCTCTGGTATTCAACCAGTTTGACATAGTGGATGAAAAAGGTGAGAAGCTCACGATCGATGGTAAGATTGGATTTACGAATTTTGAAGATTTCCGTTTTGATTTGTCGGTGCGCACCGATAATTTCAGAGCACTGAACTCAACATCGGGAATAAACGATTTGTTTTTTGGTGATTTATATATGGGGCTCGACCTTAAAATAACCGGTGATTTAGATTTGCCGGTAGTAGGAGGAACGATGCGGGTAAACGAAAAAAGCAAGTTGACGTTCATAGTACCCCAGACGGAGCCTACCCTTACCGATCGCACGGGGATAGTAGAGTTTGTTAGCCCCGGGCAACAAGCCGACAGTAAAGTGGTGCTTGTTGTCGATTCGATGAAGCAAAGTAATATTAATGGAATGGATGTAAGTGTTGATATCGCAATTGATAAAAATGCAGAGGTGACGATGATTATTGATAAAGTGACGGGAGATTATGTGATGTTAAAAGGGGAGGGGTTGCTGAGTGGAGGAATCGATCCTTCGGGGAAAGTATCGCTTACCGGCAGGTACGAATTTCACGAAGGAATTTATGAGTTGAACGTTAGTTTGATTCAACGAAAATTTGCTATCCGGAAAGGAAGTTATATTCTCTGGTCGGGCGATCCTATGTCGGCAACGATGAATATAACCGCCGAATACGAAACACGAACTGCACCTTTGTCGTTGGTTGAGAGCAGGATAGGTGCTTTGAGTCCTGAATTGCGAAACCGGTTTCTGCAGCAAATGCCTTTTACAACCGAGCTGAAAGTGTCGGGTGAGCTAATGGAGCCACAGGTAGGTTTTGATATTGTACTGAAGGAGGGTGAATTGCAGGTTAGTCCGGATGTTATTACAACTACGAAAGCACAGTTGGTACAGTTGCGTATGGAGCCGGCAGAGTTGTACAAGCAGGTGTTTGCCTTGTTGCTTTTCAATCAGTTTCTGGCAGAAAATCCGCTCAGCTCATCGGGAGGGGGAAGCACAGAACTCATGATAAGGGAAAGTGCCGGCCGAATTATTACACAGCAGCTTAATCAATTGGCCGGAAATCTCGTAAAAGGATTTGAGCTTGAATTTGATGTGAATGCCATCGACGATTATACAACCGGAGTTCGCGAAAGCCGTACTGATCTGAATGTTGCCTTGTCGAAACAATTTTTCGATAACCGACTGAAAATAACGGTTGGCAGCAGTTTTGGTCTGGAAGGAACGCCCTACGAAAATCAATCATCGTCGAACATAGCAGGTAACTTTAAAGCCGATTACCTGATTACGCGCGATGGCAGATACAAGCTACGGGCTTATCGAAAAAATGAGTATCAGATGGCCTTGTTGGGTGAAATTGTAGAAACGGGACTTACTTTTATAATCACTATGGACTACGATAAGTGGAACGAATTAATCAACAAGAAATGAGACCTGAAAAATACAACGTAGGTATAAAGTGTTTCTTAGTCCTGTCGATACTGGTTACTGGCTGGGTGCTGGTATCCTGCGATGCCACTCGCCAACTCTCCGACAAGGAGCAGCTGTATCTTGGTGCCGGTGTCAGGGTGGAAGGAGAAGGGCTCGCCAGGGCTGAAAAGAAGCAGCTAAGCACTTTTTCGGAAGGTTTGATACGTCCGCGGCCAAATACTTCGGTGTTGGGTATCCCGTATAAATTACTGGTGTATCAGGCTACGGAGTCCTCGGGAAGTTCGCAAACGAAGCCGGATTCGGTTGATCAGATACCGACAAAAAAGGATTGGCTGGCAGGAGCAAAGGCGTGGCTGCGAAAGAAGTATGGTGAAGCCCCTGTACTTTACTCCCGCGTTGATCCCTCGTTTACCAGCCGATTGATCCGGAATGAATTGGATAATCAGGGATATTTTCGGACGACCGTTTCCTACGATACCTTACAGCAGGGAAAAAAGGTAAAGGTGAATTATGCGGTTCGTCCGGGAACGGTGTATCGGATCGGAGAAGTGATATTTCCTGCTGATGACAATGAGCTGTCGCGTGCAATAGCGGCAACACAGAGTACCTCGCTCCTGAAAACAGAATTGCCTTACAGCCTGGATCTTATTAAAGCTGAGCGACTGCGGATTGACGAGCTGCTGAAGGAGCAGGGTTTTTATTACTTTAGTGCCGACCAACTGTTGGTTCAGGCCGATAGTACAGTGGGCGATCATCGGGTTAATCTAACCCTTATTATAAAACCCGAAACGCCGCAATTAGCCTTCGAACAGTATTATGTGCGGAATATAAGTATTGAGCCACCGCAGGATTTCCGACCGGGTATTTTGGAGGATATGCTTCTTTTTCAGCACAATAGTCTTTACAATCGTACCAATCATAATCTGGCATTACACCGTCTGGTGTCGATGGGTAATTTTCAGTATGTACGTAACAGGTTTGTGAAAGCCGACACCACCGGCAATTACTTAGATGCCTTGTATACCCTTACGCCTTTTCCAACCAAATCGCTGCGGGCGGAGTTGTCGGCACGAACAAATTCGGCCAATTTTTCGGGCACAGCCCTCACCGCCAACTGGAGTCACCGAAATGCATTTCGGGGAGGTGAATTGTTAACCGTATCGGTGTTTGGGTCGATGGATTTCCAGATGGGTTCGGGCACTGACTATAATTTATATCGGACAGGAATTGAAGCCAGTATGGTGTGGCCACGGTTGGTGGCGCCTTTCAGCGCTGTACCTACGGGTAAATTTATCCCCAGAACCAGGGCGGTGTTGGGGTATGAGTTGCAACATCGCTCGCAGTTGTATACCAAGCATCAGTTTAGTGGATCGTTTGGATATCAATGGAAGACGAGTGCACGAGCCGGGCACCGCCTGATGCTTGCCGATATAACCTATGCGAATCCGGCCTTTATATCCGATGAATACAAAGCCCTGATGCTTACCGACCCGGGCTTGATTAAAAGTGTGGAGCGTGAATTAATGCTGGGCCCATCCTATAGTTTCGAATACACCAACACGATGGAACAGCAGCGGTCGCATCGGTTTTATTCCAGGAGTTCGGTACAAACCTCGGCAGTGTTGCTGGGACTGGTTACGGGGGTTTCGCCGCAACAAAGTACGCCCAAGACCGTGCTGGGAGTGCCATTCAGCCAGTTTATACGGTTGGAGCAGGAGTACCGGCATTTTTACAGGCTTACTCCTTCGGTGGAGTTGGTTGGGCGTGCCATTGCCGGGGCCGGATTGCCCTATGGAAATTCGGTGGCAATGCCTTATGCCCGGCAGTTTTTTATTGGTGGCTCCAATAGTCTGCGGGCTTTTCCTGCTCGTTCGGTAGGACCCGGTTCTTTTCGTTCGCCGGTAGCCGGTAGTGGTTTTTTACCCGACGAATCGGGCGACTTAAAACTGGAGTTGAATGCGGAACTCCGTGCTAAATTGGTTGGCTTTATTCACGGAGCCTTATTTGTGGATGCCGGTAATGTCTGGTTGCTCAATTCCAGTCCCCTGAAGCCGGGAGGAACAATTTCAGGTGGATTTTTGAATGAGCTGGCTGTTGGTACAGGAGCTGGAATTCGCCTCGATTTCTCGATGATCGTTGTACGACTCGATATGGCTGTGCCGCTCCACAAACCCTGGTTGCCGGCAGGAAGCCGATGGGTTGGCGCCGAAGCCGGTTTTGGAACTTCTGCCTGGTGGAAAAACAACCGGATGTGGAACATAGCCATCGGATACCCATTCTAGGAAAAGACTAACGTAATAGAACTACCCAATTCTCCGGCCTCACTTCAACTTCTTTCCGAAATTAAATAATTCGGACTCGGTACGCGCTGTGTCCATAATTTTTTTGAGCTTCTTTGCTTGTTTGGGATTTTTATTGGCCAGATTGGTAGTTTCAGCCAGGTCATCTTCCAGGTTATACAATTCAAAAGTTGGATTGCCGGAAGCAATTTTTTCACGTACTGCTTTCCAGTTGCCCACCCGCACAGCCTGCCTTCCTCCATCTTCGTGAAATTCCCAGTACAGGTACGCATGATTTTTCTGTTTCCTGCTGCCGGTAAGCGTAGGAAGCATAGAAATTCCATCGGTTTTAACCGGCACTTTTTGACCGGTAAGATCGGCCAGCGTTGGCATCATGTCCCAAAATGCACTAATATGATCGGAAGTTGCTCCCGATGGTACCGTTCCCGGCATCCAGGCCAGCGTTGGCACCCGCATTCCGCCTTCATAGAGTGCACGTTTCACCCCACGCAACGGACCCGAACTGTTGAAAAATTCAGGTTGATGTCCGCCTTCGCGGTGCGAGCCATTGTCGCTGGTAAAAACTACCAGGGTGTTTTCGGCGATTCTCAGTTTTTTAAGTTCATTCATTATTTCACCCACATAGGCATCGAGTTGCGTTACCATGGCGGCATACGAAGCTTTAGGTTGTTCGGAAGTAGCATAGCCACCGTTGAACACAAATGGTTTTTCGTCGAAACGGCCCGAGTAAAGCTGGAAGATAGAGTCGTGTGGCAAGTTGAGTTCTGCATGAGGAACCGTAAAAGTAAGCATTGCAAAAAACGGGTCTTTCGCGTTTTTACGAATGAAGTTCAATGCTTCTTTTTGCAATAAATGCTGGGAATATACCTTCCGGCCCTTATTTTCATTACCGACAAGTACTTCTTTTTCTTTATTTCTTCTGAAAAATTCAGGGTATGCATCGTGAGCCTGGCGTTGACACACGTAGCCGTAAAATTCGTCGAATCCCATGTCGTTGGGTTCCGAGCCCGAACCCGGGTAGCCCAGCCCCCATTTGCCGAAAAGCCCGGTGGTATAGCCGGCCTTTTGCATCAAATGCCCAATGGTGAATGTGCCTGCTTTTAGCGGAGCCTGGCCTTCGGGTTTTATTTCGTAATTCCCGCGGATATGAGTGTGACCCGTATGCAATCCGGTCATGAGCGATGCCCTTGAGGGGGCACTCACCGAAGTTCCGGCATAATGCTGTGTGAAACGCATTCCCTCGCGGGCCATCCGGTCGAGGTGAGGAGTTTGAATCAGTTGCTGGCCATAACAACCCAGATCGCCATAACCCAGGTCGTCGGCCAGAATATAAATTACATTTACAGGCGGGGTCGATTGTGCCGATGCAGCTCCTGCTGCTATTGTCATCCCTGAAGCTAAAAGTATATTTGCCGTCTTCATGATAAGAATATTTATTGAGACGGCAAATGTAATTAAAATATTTTAGTTACCAATGCAGTGGAACTTCCATCAACAAGAGATAGGCATCGGTGCCGGTTTTGAATTCTACGGTTTCGGTGTCTGTAATTCCAAGTCCATCGCGCCGGTGGAGTAGCTGTCCGGCCACTTCGGCTTCACCTTCCAAAACAAAAACATACAGGCCATTACCTTTTTTCCTGAAATTGTAGGTAGTTTGGGTAGCTGTATCGAACGAGCCCAGGTGGAACCAGGCATCCTGATGTATCCATACCCCGGGTTCGTTGGCGTTGGGTGATACAATCTGGTAAAACGAATTGCGGGTGGCAATGTCGTTGATGGTAATCTGGTCGTAGCGGGGTGTTACGTTTTTCACTTTCGGAAATACCCAGATTTGAAGGAATTGAGCAGGTTCCTCTTTGTCGTGGTTGTATTCGCTATGATACACTCCGGTGCCGGCACTCATTACCTGCACTTCGCCCGAACGTATTACCGCTTCGTTGCCCATGCTATCGTTGTGGCGCAATGCTCCGGATAATGGGATAGAAACGATTTCCATGTTGTCGTGCGGATGAGTTCCAAAGCCACGTCCGCCGGCTACCGAATCGTCGTTGAGTACACGCAGGGCTCCGAAATGAATTCGTTCCGAATCGTAGTATCCGGCAAAGCTAAAGGTATGGTAAGTGTCGAGCCAGCCGTGATTGGCGTGGCCGCGTGTTTCTGATTGGTGAAGAGTTGTTTTCATCTGATTGTTATTTTTTGATACAAAGGTACTACCGATCACAAGGCTGTCAGGTATAAAAAACAGGTGCTTATTTGTAAATATCCGAGCAGGTCGAAATAAGGAAAAGAATTAACTATAAATTTTTTTCGATAAATTGCCGAATTGATAGAATTTTTTTAATTTTGCCGGCCTTTTTGTATCTTAAATTTAATAAAATTCGTTTCATGTCCAAAACTTTACTCTCGCTGGCTATCATGCTTATCGCAGCTTTTCAGCTGGTTAGCTCACAGCAAATCAACCATTGGGAAACAGCAATATTCAACGACGATACCTGGCGTTATTTTCCTGGTTTGAGCGAACCTCCGGCAACCTGGCGCAGCGCAGGTTTCAACGATATTCAGTGGGCGCAGGGCAAGGGAGGATTCGGATACGAAGACGACGACGATAATACCCTTATCCCCACCTGTACTTCGGTGTACCTGCGAATAAAGTTTACGGTAAGCGATACCTCCAAAATCAGTTTAGGGGTACTCCATATGGATTACGACGATGCTTTTGTAGCTTATCTGAATGATGTCGAGATTGCCCGCTCGGGAATTACCGGGCAGTATCCTGTCTACACGAGCCTGGGTGCCAACCACGATGCCCGGATGCCATCAGGAGGTTTGCCCGAAAGTTTTTTGCTTTCGAAAGCTTCGCTGGTTAAATCGCTGAAACAGGGCGTAAATGTGTTGGCAATACAGGTGCATCAAAGTTCGGTTAATTCATCCGATATGTCGTCGAACGCCTGGCTGTCGTTTGGAATCAGAAATAAAACGAGGTATTTTCGTTCTACACCCTATTGGTTTTATCCACCCGATACGCAGGTTCCTTTTTCGACCAGTCTCCCGTTGATTGTTATCGATACTCAGGGACAGACCATCCCCGATGAACCCAAAATTAACGGAAGGATGAAGATTATCTTCCGCGAAGGTGAGCTTAATACGCTTACCGATTCGGCCAATGTGTACGACGGATGGATCGGAATTGAACGCAGGGGGGCATCGTCGTATAATTATCCTCAGCGCCCCTATGCCCTCGAGACCCGCGACGATACGCTGGGAAATCTGAATGTTTCGCTGTTGGGGATGCCGAAAGAAAACGATTGGGTGTTGCTGTCGAATTATAACGATAAATCGTTGGTGCGAAATATTCTGGCACATGAATTATTCCGGAGGATGGGGCATTATGCACCCCGAATGCGGTTGGCCGAAGTATATGTAAATGGATCGTATGAAGGAATTTATCTTTTTGGAGAAAAAATTAAGGAGAATAAAAACCGGGTGAATATATCTACGTTACGCCCCGAAGACAACGACGGAGATCAGCTCACGGGCGGGTATATTTTCAAAACGGATTATACCGGTTACAATGATTACTGGACGAGCAATTATTCGCCGGTGAATCGTCCGGGAGGCCGTGTAAATTTTGTGTATTATGAGCCCAAAGTGGAAGAATTAACTTCAGCACAGAAAAAGTATATTCAAGCCTATGTCGATACGCTGGAAGGTGCATTGTACGGACCGTCATTTGATAATCAATTATCGGGTTACCGCAATTTTATCGATGTACACTCGTTTGTCGATTACTTTATTATCGGCGAATTGTCGCGAAACGTGGATGCGTATAAAAAAAGCCGATACTTTCATAAAACGCGTTCCAGCAAAAGCAAGTTGGTGTATTCGGGTCCGACCTGGGATTTCGACTGGGCGTGGAAAAACCTGAACGACTGTTACTTACTTCGTAATATTGAAGGTGCAGGATGGGCGTATCGCATCAACGAATGCAATGTTTCGCCGGTGCCGCCGTCGTGGGAGGTGAAAATGCTGGAAGATCCGTATTTTTCTAACACCTTGCACAGCAGGTACTTTCAGTTAAGGAAAAGTTTATTGAGTATGGAGTCGATGATTGGAATTATCGATTCGGTGGCCGCATTGGTGAATGAAGCTCAGGCAAGGCATTTTGCGAAATTTCAGTTGATGGGCACGAGTGGGCCTGCTCCGGAAATTGATGCGCCTTCGACTACTTACGCTGGAGAATTGGCAAAGCTGAAGTACTGGATTTCAACGAGAGTGTCGTGGCTCGACGATAATATGCCCGGTACAGCTTTTACCGGAGTGCTGCCTGTTCAGGAAGAAGTGCAGTTGCTTCTGTTCCCGAATCCGGTACAGGAAACTTTGTATATTGAATCAGAAGAGAATATCGAATCGGTGCTGATTTATTCGTTGGCAGGTGCCGAAGTGATTCGATTGCGTCCGGCTTCGGATGTGGTTGCAATTCCGGTTCAGGCCTTGCCAGCTGGTCAATACCTTGTACGTATGGTAACCGGTTCAGGCTTAACACTTAGCCGCAAGATCGAAAAACGCTGACAGAGTAAAATAAAATAATCATCCACCCGCATT
Organism: uncultured Paludibacter sp.; assembly: GCA_964559265.1. Taxonomy (GTDB): domain Bacteria; phylum Bacteroidota; class Bacteroidia; order Bacteroidales; family Paludibacteraceae; genus Paludibacter. Next base: position 17,962 of record CAZLHC010000034.1, read on the forward strand.
CGTAACTAAACGTAGCGGGTGAATGGTTTGATATTGTAGTACTGTTTTTTTAATGCAGTTCTTCTGCTTTTTCCATGTATTCGTCAATTATTTTTTTTACCTGTAAGGGTGTCACATTGCCGAACACTTTACTACCGATGGATACCACCGGAGCCAGCGAGCAGGCGCCCACACAGCGCAGGGTAGTGAGTGTAAATACTCCGTCGGGCGTGGTGCCGCCTACCTTTATGTTCAGCCTGCGCTTGAATTCGTCGAGAATAAGCTCATTCCCTTTTACATAACAGGCAGTTCCCATACATATGGAGATGTCGAATTTGCCTTTGGGCACCATGGTGAAAAAGGAATAAAAAGTGACCACTCCATATACCCGGGCATCGGGAATGTTGAGTTCGCCGGCAATTACATGCTGCACTTCCACGGGTAAGTATCCCAACGCATCCTGCGCTTCGTGCAACACATTAATCAATTCATGGTGGTCGTTACGGTATTTTTTGCAAAGCTCGACCAGGAAATTCCGTGTGCTTTCCGAAAGTGCTTCCATATCAGTGTTTTTTATCAAAATAATGGGTGTGTAATAGTAAATGAGCCAGATTGCTCATCGGCGAGCCAAGAAAGTTTTTGTACAAGGCTTGTATGTACGGATTTTCATGCGACTTCCGCAGCGTTTTCGAACTGTCTTCCGAATAGATTGCCTGTTGCCGTTTTTTCAGAATTTCCACATGTCCGTGATGATAAGGTTGTCCGCCTCCGCCAATACAGCCACCGGGGCACGACATGATTTCGATGGCGTGGTATTGACTTTTGCCGCTGCGAATATCTTCCAGCATTCGCCGGGCATTACCCAGACCATGTGCAATTCCTATCTTCAAAGGTAATCCGTCGAAATCGATGGTCGCTTCGCGCAATCCGTCCATTCCTCTTAATTCTTCAAAATCCAGTTTGGGAAGTTCTTTTCCGGTATGTACTTCGTAGGCCGTGCGCACGGCTGCTTCGATAACGCCACCTGTGGTGCCAAACAATACGCCTGCTCCGGTCGATTCGCCCAGGGGTTGATCGAACTCCTCGTTGGGAAGCGAATTCAAATCAATATTACAGAGTTTAATTAAGCGGGCGAGTTCGCGGGTCGATAATACCACATCCACATCGGGATTACCATTTTGCTGAAATTCGGGACGGGCGCGCTCGTACTTCTTAGCCAGACAAGGCATGATAGATACTACCACCAGGTTTTTACGGTCGATTTTCAGCAGGTCGGCAAAGTAAGTTTTAGCAATAGCGCCAAACATTTGCTGGGGCGAACGGGCCGTGGAAGGGATGTCGATCATATCGGGGAACTGGTGCTCGAAAAAGTTTACCCAGGCCGGACAGCAGGAAGTAAGAATCGGCAGTTTTACGTTTTTATCGCCGGCCAGGTAGCCCTTCAGACGACGCAGAAGTTCGGTACCTTCTTCCATAATGGTAAGGTCGGCAGCAAAGTCGGTGTCGAACACATACTGAAACCCCAGCCTTTTCAGCGCGGCCACCATTTTGCCGGTAACCAGAGTGCCCGGCTCGTTGCCAAACTCCTCTCCCAATGCAGCCCGCACAGCCGGCGCCGTTTGCACAATAACCGTTTTCGTCGGGTCATTGAGCGCCCGCACCACCTTCGCCGATTCGTCGATCTCCGTCAGCGCACCGGTCGGACAAACAGCCACACATTGTCCGCAAAACGTACATACCGAATCAATCAAATCCTTCCCAAATGCCGGAGTTACCACCGAGTGAAAACCACGGTTCACCGCCCCCAGGCAGCCCACCGTCTGCACTTCGTTACACATCATCTCGCACCGGCGACATAAAATACATTTATTAGGGTCGCGCCAGATGGCCGGCGAATTGCCGCGTGGCAAACAGGTCTTTTCGCCTTCGTAATGCAACTCCCGGATGCCGAGCTTATCGGCCGTCGACTGCAAATCGCAGTCGCCCGCCTTGGCACACGTCAGGCACTCGGCCGGGTGATTCGATAAAATCAACTCCATTACCGTTCGCCGGGCATTTATCACCCGCATCGAGTGAGTCTGAATTTCCATACCCTCTTCAATTTCAGTACAGCAGGAAGGCACCAGATTTTTACGCCCTTTAACTTCTACCACACAAATGCGGCAGCCACCGGGCTTATTCTCAATATTTATATCGTGCAATTTCATGTAGCACAACGACGGAATCTGAATCCCTACACTCTGAGCAGCTTCCAATACAGTCAGCCCCTTTTTTACCTTGTGCGTTGCATGATCGATGGTTATCGTTAAGTCTTTCATCGTCGCCTTGTTTTAGTTGATGATAATTGCGTTAAATTTACATTTGCTGAAACAAATGCCGCATTTAATACACTGATTGTCGAGAATGGTATGCACCGCCCCCTTGTCGCCGTAAATAGCTTCCACCGGACAGTTACGGAAGCATACGGTGCATCCTGTGCATTTGTCGGCTATTATTACATAGTGTATCAGCTCTTTACACTGGTGTGCATGACAGGTATGTTCGTTGATATGCGCTTCGTATTCGTGGTGAAACTGATTCAGGGTCGACAATACCGGGTTGGGTGAAGTTTGTCCCAGCCCGCACAACGAAGTATCTTTAATTACCACCGAAAGATCCTTTATTTTCTGTAGATCGGTCCTTGTTCCTTTGCCGGCTGTTATCTTCTCCAGCATTTCGTGGAGGCGTTTATTCCCAATACGGCACGGTGCACATTTTCCGCACGATTCGTCGATCGAAAATTCAAGGTAGAATTTGGCCATCGATACCATGCAGTCGTCTTCGTCGAGCACAATCATTCCACCCGAACCCATCATCGATCCCGCCTGAAGCAGGTTTTCGTAATCGATAGGTGTGTCGAGGTATTGTTCGCTGAGGCATCCCCCCGACGGACCACCGGTTTGTACCGCTTTGAATTTTTTTATACCTTTTATTCCACCCCCGATTTCAAAAACAATTTCACGAAGCGTAGTTCCCATGGGTACTTCAATCAAACCGGTGCGTTTAATTTTACCGGCCAGCGCAAAAACTTTTGTTCCTTTCGAGGTGGCTGTGCCGATGCCTGCAAACCATTCGGCCCCGTTGCGGATAATAGCCGGGATATTGGCCAGCGTTTCCACATTATTCACACAGGTAGGACGACCCATATACCCTTTTACCGAAGGATAAGGCGGTTTAAACGTGGGCTCACCGCGCATCCCCTCCATCGAGTGAATCAGGGCCGTTTCTTCACCGCAAACAAATGCGCCGGCACCATACCGAATTTCAATATCGAAACTAAAACCCGAATGCAGAATGTTGTCGCCCAGGAAACCCTGTTCGCGCGCTTGCTTTAGTGCTGTTTTTAATCTGCTGATAGCCAATGGATACTCAGCGCGGATATACACCAACCCCTTACTGGCTCCAATGCTATACCCGCAAATAATCATCGCCTCGATTACCGAATGCGGATCGCCTTCGAGCACCGACCGGTCCATAAAAGCTCCCGGGTCGCCTTCGTCGGCATTACATACCACATATTTTACATCGCTTTTCGATTTTCGGGTATTTTCCCATTTTACACCGGTGGGAAATCCACCCCCTCCGCGACCTCGTAATCCCGATGCCTTCATCTCCAAAATTACTTTTTCAGGTTTTAGCGAAGTAAGACATTTCATCAGCGCCTTGTAGCCTTCACGATCGATGTACTCCTGAATTTCTTCCGGATCAATCTCACCGCAGTTTTTCAACGCAATTTTAAATTGTTTACGACTGAAGTCGCCTTCCGAAGGAATAATTCCCTCGGTACGGGCGCCTTTTAGTAAAAAATGATCGATAATTTCACGGGCACGCTCTTCGTTGACATTGCCAAAATACACCGGTTCCTGTTCGGGCAGAGTGATGGAAATAGTGGGTTCGGCATAACAATGCCCCATGCATCCGGTACGTACCAGCCGGGCGGGGTAGTTGAGCCGCGATAGTTCCTTGTCGAACAGGTTCATTATTTCCTGTGTTCCGGAAGCTATTCCGCAGGTTCCCATGGCAAATTTGATAATCGTATTTTCCATGTATTGCGATTTTTTGTGTTGATTTAAGGAAAATTGGCTGTTGCAAATATAGACAATGTTTTTGAATTAAAGAATTATTTCTCTAATAATTTTTTTGAGGTTGAGAATCCTGTCAAAAGGGTGTAATCGATTGTGTATGCGATGCATTTTACTTTTCTTTGTTTGCATTTTTGCGCAAAATGAAATAATCGGTTACAATACTGAAAGTCAAAACCGGTGTTACAACTTATTTTTGTACAGTATAGGACTGTAAAACATTAATTAATAATCATGAAGAAGTTAAGACAAGCTTTTTTACTGCTTTCACTGCTGCCGGCACTGGCATCGGTAGCACAGGTTTCCTTTGGCGAACCTACGAAAATTAACAACGACTGGCGCTTTATTCAGGAAGATCCGAAAGGTGCCGAAAGTCCTGAGTTTAACGACCGTCGCTGGCAACGGGTCACCCTGCCCCACGACTGGAGTGTCAAAGGCTATTTGAGTCCATCGCTGGCAAGTGCCACGGGCTATTTGCCGGGCGGTATAGGATGGTACCGCAAATCGCTGGAAATTCCGGCTTCGGCAGAGGGTAAAAAAGTATATTTGTACTTCGAAGGAGTTTATAACCGCAGTGAGGTGTTTGTCAACGGTCAGTCGCTGGGCAAACGTCCCAATGGCTATGTGTCGTTTATGTACGATGCTACTCCGCACATACAAGCCGGAAAAGAAAATACGGTAGCTGTTAAAGTGGATCACAGCCAGTCGGCCGATTCCCGCTGGTATACCGGCTCGGGTATTTACCGCGATGTGTATGTGGTGTATGCCGAGCCACTGCATATTGCACAGTGGGGAGTTTACGCGGTTCCCGAAGTGGATGCGCGCGGCAATGCGGCCCTGAAGGTGGAGGTTGAACTCACCAATGGTACGGAATCGGCAGCAACGGTTCAGATTGTGAACGAATTAAAAGATCCTTCGGGGAAAATTGTTGCCACTTCGAAGCAAAATATTAAAATTGGCTCAAAGGCTAATCAGTTGGCGTCAACCCGTTTGAAGGTTAAGAATCCGAATCTCTGGAGTCTCGACAATCCTGCCTTGTATTCGCTGACTACTAAAGTGGTGCACCAGGGTAAAGTGATCGATGCAACTACTACCCGCACTGGTATCCGGAAGTTTACCTTTGATCCGAACAAAGGTTTTGCACTGAATGGTAAATGGATGAAGATGAAGGGGGTGTGTTTGCACCACGATTCGGGAGTATTGGGAGCCGAAGTGTACGAAGAAGTGTGGCGCCGGCGGTTGTTGACGCTGAAAGAGCTCGGTGTGAATGCGATACGGACGAGCCACAACCCTCAGGCTCCGAATATGTATGCATTGTGCGATGAGTTGGGATTGCTGGTGATGAACGAGGCATTTGATGAATGGGAATTCCCGAAGCGGAAGTGGCTGGAAGGCTGGAACGTGGGTACTCCGGGATTTCAGGGCACTTATGATTTTTTTGCCGAATGGGGCGAAAAAGATTTGGAAGATATGGTGAAACGCGATCGGAATCATGTATCTGTATTCTCGTGGAGTATTGGTAATGAAGTGGATTATCCGAACGATCCGTATTCGCATCCGGTATTGGGTGGAGCTAATGTACCCGGATTTACACAGGCTATTTATGGTGGCTACAAACCCGATGCTCCCGATGCGAAGCGTCTGGGTGCCATTGCCAAACGTCTGGCTGCGGTGGTTCGGAAGTTCGATCCTTCGCGTCCGGTGACGGCTGGTTTGGCCGGTGTGGCCATGTCGAACGAAACCGAATATCCGGCAGCTCTGGATATTGCCGGTTACAACTATACCGAAAGTATGTACGATTCGGATCATAAGAAATACCCGAACCGGGTGATTTATGGCAGCGAAAACCGCCACGATATGCAGGCCTGGAAAGATGTTCGCGATCGCGAATTTATTTTCGGACAGTTCCTGTGGACGGGTATCGATTACCTGGGTGAGTCGGGTCGCTGGCCTTCGCGTGGTTTCTACTCCGGACTGGTCGATTTTGCCGGTTTTGTAAAACCACGGGGCGAATTCCGCCGTTCGCTCTGGTCGGATAAGCCCATGGCCTATATCGGAACCTATCCTTCTTCCAATCAGGTATCGATGGATGCCTGGCCCAACTGGAATTACGATAAGGGTCAGAAAGTGCGGGTGGTGGTGTATACCAATGCGGCGGCTGCCCGTCTGCTTCTGAATGGGAAAGAAGTCGGGGAGCAAAAGCCCTACGACGATAACACCGGAATTATTCACTGGGATATTCCTTACGAAGCGGGTAAACTGGAAGTAGTGGGATTGGATAAATCGGGTAAGGAAATAGTGAAACACGCGATACAGTCGTCGGATCGTCCGCATGCCATCACTATTTGTCCCGAAAGCACCGAAGTGAAAGCCGGAGAAACGGTTGCACAGGTGATTATTCAGATTCGCGACGAAAAAGGTTTGCCGGTATTTCTGGCCGATAACGAATTGCGTTGCCGCATCGAAGGTCCGGGTCGACTATTGGGACTGGAATCGGGCAATAACGAAGATATGTCGATTTATACCGATGCGGTACATCGGGTACATCATGGTAAAATGATAGCCTATGTGCGGGTACTCGATCGGACGCAACCTATTAAAGTGAGTTTCACTTCGCCGTTTTTAAAATCGGCAGAAGTTACGCTGAAAGTGGCCAACTAGTTTCCGTAAATTTACGCTGAAGCTGGCCAACTGGTCTCCGTATTTTTATTGCACCGTTTGTAGGTGAGCCAGAAGAAATACGTAACAAAAAACGGATAGGGTAGACTCCAATTAACCCTGTTCAGTTAAAATTGAACAAATAGCTACTATTTTCGTACAATATCAGGACTTGATATTCGAAAATGGTAGCTATTTTTGTATCCAAACTATTTTGAAGCTACAGAACATGCAAAAAACACTTTTATTTTCAACTGCGGCATTAACGGCCTTATCGGTTCATACAGCCGAAAAACCAAATATTATCGTCATTCTTGCCGACGATTTGGGCTATGGTGATGTGAGTGCACAGGGTGCAACGACCATCCGGACTCCAAATTTTGATCGGTTGGCCAATGGTGGACTGCGATTTACACAGGGCTACGCCACGTCGGCTACTTCCACGCCGAGTCGATATGCTTTATTCACCGGAATGTATCCATGGAAAAACAAGGATGCAGCCATTTTACCCGGCGATGCTCCGCTGATTATAAAAGAATCGGAGTTTACCCTTCCAAAGATGTTGCAGAAGGCGGGTTATGCCACGGCGGCGATTGGAAAATGGCATTTGGGGATGGGTACTGCCTATAAGGACTGGAACGGCGAAATTAAACCCGGAGCACGGGAGATTGGTTTTGAGTACTCGAACCTGATTGCCGCCACCAACGACCGCACACCGACGGTATATGTCGAAAACGGCCGGGTAGTGGGGCTCGATCCTGCCGACCCTTTGCAGGTGAGTTATACCGAAAATTTCCCGGGCGAACCTACGGGGGTGAGTCATCCGCAGTTACTGAAAATACATCCGGCTGCCCGTCAGGGACATAACCACTCCATTCAAAACGGTATTTCACGTATTGGTTATCAAAAGGGCGGAAAAAGTGCAATGTGGACCGATGAAGATATGGCCGATTATTTCACCGAACTGGCCAAAGACTACATAGATGAACACTCCGATAAACCGTTTTTCCTGTATTTCGGCTTGCACCAGCCACATGTGCCCCGCACCCCCAATGCCCGGTTTGTGGGCTCGAGTGGGATGGGCCCCCGCGGCGACGCCATTGTGGAAGCCGACTGGAGTGTAGGTGAGCTAATCGACCAGTTGGAGAAAAACGGATTACTGGAAAATACCCTTATCTTTTTTTCGAGCGATAATGGTCCGGTGCTCAACGACGGGTACGAAGACCAGGCAGTGGAAAAGCTGGGTAATCATATGCCTGCCGGTGTGTTACGTGGTGGCAAATACAGTTTGTATGAAGCGGGAACCCGGGTGCCGTTTTTTGTATACTGGAAAGGAAAAATTAAACCAGCTGTATCCGATGCGCTGGTAACTCAGTTAGATATAATGGGTTCGGTAGCTTCGCTGGTCAAACAACCTTTGCCCGAAGGGCTGGATACCCACGATTATTTGAAAGTATTCACCGGCAAATCAAAAAAAGGGCGCAAGGCCATTATTCTCGAAGCTCAGGGCAGGGTGGCACTACGCAGTGGCGACTGGGTGTACATTCCCGCTTATAAAGGTCCGGAACGGAATATTACCGAAAATGAATTGGGAAATCTTCCCGAAGGAGGATTATTCAATATCAAAAAGGATGCGGCACAGCTTACTAACCTGATTGACAAAGATACTAAAAAGGCCGCTCAAATGAAGGAATTGTTTCGCAGGATGATTAAAGGCTATGCAGCTCAGCGTTCTGAAGTGCCGGTATCGGCCAATTGAAATGAAAAAAGCACTATCTTTGCACCAAAGATTTATATAAATGGGAAAAACAGCACTTTTCAATCCTCTTGCAATGCCAACTTATGTGATGGCAAAGCCGGTGGGTTCTATTTGTAATCTCAATTGCAGCTATTGTTATTATTTAGAGAAAGAAAATCTGTATGCGAACCGTAAGTCGTTGCACATGAGCGACGAAACGCTCGAAGCATACATTAAAAGTTATATTGAATCGCAACCGGTACCCGAGGTGCTCTTTACCTGGCATGGCGGTGAAACCCTGTTGCGCGATCTGTCGTTCTACAAACGGGTGCTGGAGCTGCAGCGGAAATACGGTCGCGGTCGGCAAATCGACAATAGCCTGCAAACCAATGGTACTTTGCTTAACGACGATTGGTGTCGGTTTTTCAAAGATAATAATTTCCTTATCGGCATTTCGATCGACGGCCCGGAGCATTGCCACGATGTGTACCGAAAAAACAAAGGCGGCCGTGGCACCTTTAAGCAGGTGATGCGGGGTATCGAGTTGCTGCAGAAACACCAGGTGGAGTTCAATACCTTGTCGGTAATCAATAATTATAATGTCGATTTTCCATTGGAAGTTTACAATTTCTTCAAGGAAATCGGTAGTCATTATATGCAGTTTTCGCCTATCGTGGAGCGAATTAGAATTCAGGATGCACCTTCGGGACTCAAACTGATGGCACCCGATGATGGCGACGATTATATGATTGCGCCGTGGACAGTAGATGCCCGCAAGTTTGGCAAGTTTTATATTGAGATTTTCGACGAATGGGTTCGCAAGGATGTGGGTCAATATTTTATCCAGATTTTTGATTCTACCCTGGCCAACACAATGGGCGAACAGCCCGGCAGCTGTATTTATGCAGAAACCTGCGGACATGCGTCGGTGATGGAATTCAACGGCGATGTGTATGCCTGCGATCATTATGTGTTTCCGCAATACAAGCTGGGGAATGTGAAGCAAAAGACCATTGTGGAGATGATGTTTTCGGAGGAGCAAAAGCGATTCGGTGCCGATAAGCGCGATACCTTGCCTACACAATGCCGCGAGTGTGAGTTTTTGAAGCTTTGCAACGGTGAATGTCCGAAAAACCGGATTATCAAGACTTCGACCGGCGAACCGGGATTGAATTACCTCTGTGCCGGATTTAAGATGTATTACCGGCATGTTAAACCGTATATGGAATTCATGGCCAACGAATTACATTTCAAAAGGCCCCCTGCTAATGTCATGTACTGGGATAGGAAGTGAGAGTCAAGAATCAAGAGTCAAGAGTAGTATAATCATTTTGTGTAGAATTACATTTCATACAGCATCAAATCATAAAAAATTAATTTTCAATATGATCCAAAAATTAATATCCATCCCGTTTTCAATTCTGGCGTACCTGCTTTTCTTCTTCTACCTCTGCGTTTTTCACGTCATTCAGGTAGTTGCATTACGGGTGTTTGGCTACGAAGCACACAAAAAGAGTGTCGATGGACTGAATTTCTTTTTGTTGAGCGTAGTTTACGTATTATTTTCCTCAGCGAAAATTAAATTTAAAACACCTCTGCCCGAAGGAAAACCGCTGATTTTTGTCGCTAACCACCAGGGAATTTTCGACATTATGACCATGGGTTGGTTTCTTCGCCGCTACCATCCTAAATATGTAAGTAAGATCGAATTAGGGAAAAATATACCCAGCGTGTCGTTCAATTTGCGCAACGGCCATTCGGTGCTAATCGATCGTAAAGATCCCCGCCAGGCTTTACCTGCCTTAAAGAAAATGGGCGAATACATTCAGTCGACCGGTCATTCGGTGGTGATTTATCCCGAAGGTACCCGTTCGCGCGATGGCCGTCCGGGTCCTTTCTCCAACAATGGACTTAAGATTCTTTGCAAATACGCTCCCGATGCGCTTGTTGTTCCCATCACCATCAACAATTCCTGGCGTATTTTCCGCTACGGTGGTTTCCCCTTCGGTTTGGGCAATCGTATTAGACTCACCGTTCACGAACCATTGGCCGTAAAAGACTATGAATTCAATGAGTTGTTCGAAAAAACAGAAAAAACGATAGTAAACGAGATAATTGTTAATTGTTAATTGTTATTGGCCGACTGCAATCCACCAACAATTAATAATTAACAATTAACAATTGATAGCTACTTTAGTTTTAAAGGTGGTAGAGCCTGTTTTTATTTCTACTATGTAAATACCTGGTGTGAGTGTCTGTATATTCAATCGATAAGGTAAGTACATCGCATCATAAGCTGCTACCAACTGCCCATTCAGGTTGAATAGCTTTACAGCTACCGGACTCACTTCCCCGTCAGTGTTTTCTATCCACACGAAATCGGTTGCCGGATTCGGAGAAATCCGGAAGCTATCCTCCTTCCCGATTGCAGCTATTCCACTTCTTGTAAATTGATGATTTATAGCTACGTAACAAGTGCCTGCCGAAACCAGCACGGTGTACAATCCATCTTCGACCGGCATCAGGGAGGATGTTGAGTCGCTCAGTGCTCTGTCGTTGAATTTCCATTGATAGCGGTAGTAGGGTTTTGCTGGTGTAGCCAACAGTTTTTCATCTTGCTGCCTTACACTCACTTTTGTCAAATCGGGATACCGCAATTCGATTTTGCCCTGCCAGAAAACTTTCCCGCCGCTACGCTGAGCCACGTATACTGCCGTGTCGTTGGTAATGGTCCACGGATAAAAGTACGTACCGGTGTAAAGTTTGGTGGTTAAGGCCTTGTCGGCATACCACTCCAGCGAAACCGGAGCAATGTACAACAACGGGCTGGTAGGCTGACATACGTACTGAATGCTGTCGTATGCCGGAAAGTGCTTTACAGTGAGCAGAGTATCGCAGGAATTGTTGAAGGTGATGTGCAGACGGTAGTTGCCAAAGTTGGTGTTGTAACAGGTCTGGGTAGTAGCAACAGGCACACTGTCGGATTCGCGATACCAGGCAAAGCTGTACCTCTGCTCCGTTCCCGATGCCGCAGAAACATACAAATTGCTACCATAGGTGCTTGTTTTGAACATCGAAAAGTTAGGTGATAAGAATTGAATCAATAATGGATAACTCGTGTAGCTGCTATCGCGATCGATGACATACACCAGGGGGTTGGTTCGGGTGGGTGTAAATTCCGGACCCCGGGCCAGGGTGTCGACTTCCCAGCTTGTGTAGTTGGGAGCTATCCATAGTATATCTTTGCCCGCTGTGCGTATCACCGGAAGTGTATCGGTAGGACACAGGTAAAACTGTGTTTTTTCTACCCGGGGCTGCGCTACAAAATAAGTGCTTAGTGTACGACTGCAATCGCCATCGGTAATCGTAACGGTATACCGGCCATTTTTTTGGGGCGATATTGTATTCAGCGTATCGGGAAGCAGCTCCTTATAATAGGTCCACCGGTATTTAAACCGGTTGTTTCGTTGCGCAATCAGCTGGGAGGGGGCCCGCCCGATAATCGAATCTCTTAACTCCGAAAAGCTAACCAGCACTGTTTTGTAATCGCTTGATATACCATTCACAGTTTGCCGTACATACAGATAACGATTTACGCGATTGGGAAGCTGGTAGGTGTTGCCCACACCGAGTGTATCGCGGTAATTCACCGAGCTGTACCACACTATATTACTTCCCGAAGCCGATACGATACCCGGTTCGTCGGGACAAAAATGAACCAGCGAGTCGATTGCGGGTGGCTCCGGACGCTGATACTCAAACGAGAGTCGTTTTGAACAGCTCCCGGTAAGAAGTTCCACTTCGTAAACGCCATTTTTATCGGGAAGAATAAAATGACGATTCGCGGTCATTATCTTTTCCGAATTGTAGTACCACTGGTAGCCAATCATTTCATTGTACGAAGTCGAAAGTGTATCTTTCACATAATCAATGGTATATTCCTCCAGCTGGGGTTTGTAAATAATTACTTGTTTGGGACGACTTTCGGAATTGCCGATGGTTTGGGTAACATACACCGTATCGGTGGAAGTGATTTGGCGCAGGTAGTCGTTTCCCTCATGCACTTTCAGTTTCAGGCTTGCATCGTCGTACCATTTCAGGTTTTGTCCATTGGCAACTAAGCGAATGGTACCCTCCGGATTGCAGAGGTATTGAACCCGCGCACCAAGGGGTCGTTCGATGGGTCGCACGGTAGGCTGACCGGTAGCTAACTTTCCAATACCATAGGAGTTGGTAGCCGATGCGCTGCGTGGATTTGTGAAATCGGCCGCCATAGTTCTGGCAGTCAGGTATAAATTGCCGGAGTTGTCGAAGTCGAACGACGAGCAGCCATCGCCGCTTTCGTGATTAAAATCGAGCCTCCACTGTACCGAACCGCTCGAATTGTACTTCTCGATAAAATAATCGCCTTCGGTACAATGTACGCCATAACAGGTGAAGTACCCGCCAGCCACATACAGGTTGCCATCGCCATCGGCTTTGGTATACGAAATGCTCCCTTTACTCTCGTAGGTGGTATTACCCAGCTTTGCCCACACCTGATTGCCCGCGGTATCGAAGCGCGCAATAAACGGCTTGGGGTTCGAGCAGCATAAGCCCGGAAGTGTTACTCCACCTATTTTCATCTCCACATTAAACGAACCGCTGATGTACAAGGTATTGCCCGAAAGTGCCACCCGTGCGTTATTCACTCTTCCCGACGATGCTTTGGCCCACAGAAACTTACCCTCAGGAGAAATTTTCCCCCATACGGCACTTGATTTTTGATTAATGCGGATATCTCCCAGCCTGATGGAGTCGACCCCATAGGTTCCGGCAAAGTACATATTTCCAATGGCATCCAGTTCCATATCGGTTATGCTGAAACCTGCCGAGTAATTCACACCCACATTTTGAATCCAGTCAACTTTTCCATGGTAATTAAGGCGGGCCGAAAAGAAATTCCATCCACCGCCCCCCAGCAGATACACATTGTCGGTTTGGTCGGTCGCTATAGAAGCTCCATAGCCATAATATTGCCGGTTGAAATCATTTCGCCAGATTTCATTCCCGGTTGAATCCATTTTTGCTACATACATATAGCCATTGTAAGCACCGGTGAGGTAGATGTTGCGGTCGTCGTCGGTAGCCAGTCCCAACTGGTTTCCATAGGTCGATCCCGCTTCCATCTGCTTTATCCACAGCACTTTCCCTGTTTTGCTGATACGGGCCAGGTAGAGGTCGGAATAGTGATTGTCGTCGGTGTACAAGCGAAAGTCACCCAACTTCAATTCTTCCTGAAAATAGCCTGCCACCACCGAACTCCCATCGTTGAAAACCGATATTTCCATATCGCCCCCGGGTTGATGATTTCCGGTACCTTTAATACCCCAGGTCCAGGTTTGTGCAACAACAGATACCGGAAACAACACTAAAATGATCCATTTTTTCATACGATAATAATTTTTTTTTCAACGGTCGTATGGAACTCGCATGTCAGGATTATCATACCCTTGGATGTAAAGTAGTTACATGCTCGATTCATGTAGAAATATTTTTTTACGGCCATACACTAACCACTAACCACTATCTTCGATGTTTATCATTCAACCCTTTTCCCTGCAAAATCATTGGTGTTATTTTTTCGATCCTTGCCAGCTTCGTAGCCTCCTGTTTAGCTTCGGCCACATACAAGCAGTATTCCTTTTGTTTGCCCGAACTAAGTTTTTCAAACGCAGATTTTAAAACCGGGTCGGCCGATAAAGCCTCAGCAAGCAGTTCCGGTACCTCTGCCGGATGGTGTTTTTCAGGAGCCAGCCTCAAACCTTTGTCCTCAATATCAATTGCTTCGCGTACATATTCCAATATTTTTGCATCATCAATTTCGTAAATCGAAGTAAAGCGCCACTGCCGAAGCGATTTGGTTTTACCTTCGGATGCAGTCACCAGCACCTGATACGGATCGCTCAGAAAAACACCATTGTAGAACCAGATGGATACAAAGTGTTTGAAACCACCGTAACTTACCACGTTTTTCCCCTTGTGAGTAAAAACCTCCGCACCCCATTTTATAGAAGAAGGAAGACCCGATTTTGCCAGTATGTCGGCAATGCGAACCAATTCTTCGGCCCATTGCTGGTTGTTTTGCATTGGATTATCAGCCATACAGATTGTTTAAAAAACGCCCAAAGGTAGTTTTTTTACTTAAATCAGGAAAGAAAATCTTAAAAAAAAACATCACAAGCAAATATTGACTGAAAACTGAACTAAATTGATGAATTAGTAAACCGATAAAAGTGTATTTTTGCGGAATCAGGAAATGAATATTAATTTTGGCGGAAAGCATACCCGAACAACAGTAAATCAACTATCGAACGCACACAGTATAGCTCAAAAGACACTCACGGTATAAAACAAATCATATAACCTACCACACACATACACTGAATAACACATTGCAAATCATACAAGCACACAGTATAACACACAACAAACTTACGTTTATGAAGACATTCCTAATTATCGCACTTTCGCTGATGCTCCTTGCCTGCGGAACCACAACATCCGATACAATAGAATTGCAAAATCCGATTATACCCGGCTATTTTGCCGACCCGTCGGTAGTTGAATTTGAAGGAAAGTACTACCTGTATGCCACGGCCGATCCGTGGGGCGGCGATTTTTTGTCGTGCTGGGTGTCCGACGATTTTCAGAACTGGACCTTCAACAAGCTGAACTGGCCCACCAAAGCTGCCTGTACTTCGCCTTTGTCCAACGGGAATAATGTATGGGCACCCTCAGTTATCCGCAAGGGAGATTCGTTTTACATGTATATTTCGGTTGGGTCCGAAATCTGGGCCGGCAAAGCTTCTCACCCGCTCGGTCCGTGGGAAAATATGCTGGGCGACCAGCCCTTAGTGCCCTTCGATACCACCCGATACACGCATGAAATTGATGCAGAAGCTTTTGTCGACGACGATGGAAAGTCCTACCTCTACTGGGGCTCGGGTTGGAATTGGATCAATGGTCGTTGCTGGGTAGCAGAATTAAATCCCGATATGGCCTCGTTTGCCACCGAACGTAAGGAAATAACGCCGGAGCGCTACTTCGAAGGACCCTGGATGATTAAACACCAGGGCACCTATTATCTGACTTATTCGGAAGGAAAAACCATCGAAGATTCGTACGAAGTGCGCTATGCTACCAGCGATTCACCCTTCGGGCCGTTTACGCAGGCGGCCAATAGTCCCATCCTTACCAAAGACACCAGTTTGCAGGTGTTTGGCCCTGGTCATCACACCATTGTAAAGCTAAAAGATCAGCCGTATATTCTGTACCATAAGCACCGTCTGCCTTTTGAATCGGGTTCGGCTTACCGTCAAATCAGCATGAATCCGCTTCATTTTGACGCAAAGGCTAAGCAAATCAAGAACATAGTTCCGGAGCTGACGGTAAAAATACCGAAACCTGATCGGTCCGCCTCCTTCCATTCTTCCTCTGAAAATCAGACCTCTTCCGCAGAAGCTGTAGCCGAAACGGCCAGCACATTGACCAACAAGCATTACCGGTCAGTTCAAATTCTTCCGGTTTCAGTTTCGGCCAGCTCATCAGCCTATGACCATACTCAACCTTCAAACCTTACCGACCAGCATTACGGAACCCTCTGGCAGCCAGCATCCGATGATACAGCACCCGAGCTTAAAGCCACTTTTGCAAAAATACAATCGTCAGCAATCCTGGAACTAAGGTTGGAATATCCCTGGAAACGGTATTATTTCAGCGTCGAACTTTCGGAAGATGGTACGAATTGGAAACAGTATGCCGACTTCACCAAAGAAGGCATAGAAGGTTCGCCCGTTTTAGTTGAACTGAAAAGCAGGTTCAAACTGGTGAGGATTAAGTTTTTGCAACGGGGAGATGTGGTGCCTGCGGTGTGGGAGTGGCGTTTCGCAAATTGAAGCATAACGCTAATTAGCGAAGTGCGAGGCACGTAGCGCCTCCTCCCTTTTTGACTCTATTTTCACCCTTCATTTCTCCGATTTAGCCTACATTTGTATCGAACTATAAATTCTTTCGACATGAGTAGATTTTTGTCCTTATTTCTGGTAACCCTGATGCTGAATGCCTTACCGGCTCAGACACCAACCGCCTACGAAGGCACACAGCTAACTCCCAAAGGAGCCTGGTGCTGGTTTGCCGATCCGCGGGCACTCCATCATCAAAACGAAGCGGGCACGATCAATTCAAGCTATATCGGTTATATCGATGTGCATGGAAATATTAAAGCCAGTCAGATTAACTTCCTCACAGGGAAAACCCATGAAGTGCTTATCCGCTCGTATTTTCAGCCCGACGATCATAACAACCCTACTTTTCTCATCCTGCCCGATGAGCGCGTTATGATTTTTTATTCGCGCCATACCGACGAGGCTTGCTTTTATTACCGCATCTCGCAAAAACCCGGCGATATCACTACCCTGGGACCCGAAATAAGACTGGCAACGAGTCATAATACTACCTATCCTTCGCCTTTTATTCTGAGCGACGACCCTACCGGCATTTACCTGGCCTGGCGCGGAATTAACTGGCATCCCACTATCGCACGGCTTACCATGCCCGATGCCAACGACCAGGTTCAGTTTACCTGGGGTCCTCATCAGATGGTGCAGTCGACCGCTGCCCGGCCGTATGCCAAGTATACTTCCAACGGAAAAGATAAGATTTTCATGACCTATACCACCGGCCATCCCGATAACGAAAATCCGAATTATGTGTATTTTAACGCTATCGATGTTAAAACCAAACAATTGCAGGATATCAAAGGAAAAACACTTTCGACCATCGGTAGTGCTATTCATAATGTAAGTGCTACATCTTCTTATTTCTCGGCCAATCCCGATGCGGTGGTCGAAAATTCGTCGTACCGCAACTGGGTGTGGCAAACCACCATCGATGCGCAGGGCCGACCGGTCGTTGCCATTGTGCGGATCAGTGCCGATAAGTCGTCGCATCATTATTACTATGCCCGCTGGACCGGCTCGGCCTGGCAACGCACTTTTGTGGCCGATGGTGGAGGTAAGTTTCATCAAACCAGCGGATTGGAACTGTGCTACAGCGGCGGAATGGCCATCGACGACACGGATCCTTCCATCCTCTATTGTTCGCAACCGGTAGCCGGACTCTATGGCACGAAATACGAAATCGTTAAATACCAGATGGATGCCGCAGGCAATGTTGCATCGTCCGAGGCTATCACCCGTAATTCGCGACTCAACAACAGTAGGCCGTATATCGTACAAAATGCGGGTACTTCTCCGCTTAAACTGAGCTGGATGAACGGGAATTACTACGACTGGATTGTGAGTTCGTCGCGCCCGCAGGGTTATCCTACCGCTATTCATGTCGATTATCAACTTCCTGTACAAGAAATAGATACTGCCCGCGGACTGGTGAGCCGCGAATTGTTCAACGAGCGGCATACTGCCAACCAGGCGTCGGCTCCGAAAAAGTCGAAAAAAGCGAAATTACCTGCGGTTACTTCTACTGAAGTGAAAAACGGTGTACTGGTAAGTGCTCCCGATCGGTTTACCACCATCGTTTACCAGCAACCGCTTCCCGAATTCTCCTTATCGCTTTCTCCTCAGATTTTTGAGGGTGCATATAGTGGTATTCTCCTGCAAATCAACGATGTGGTTATCGGTCTGGATGCGCAAACCCTGAAACCCTATGTGAAAAAAGGTACTCAACAGTGGAACAGTACCAATGTGCTGGGTACGTCGGATGTGTGGCAAACGCAATCGCGCGGTACCGGAGGGGCCTGGTATACACCCAGTAAACTGAAGTTTTTTAATCTTACCGTGACCTATGCCGATGGCTGGCTGACTACCTACCGCAATGGTCTTATCGACCAGAAGTTGGAAATTCCTTCGTTCTCGCTTACTTCGCTCACTCTGGGTGGTTTTACCGGCTGGATCGAAGATATGCGGGTATACAACCGGGAGCTTCTTCAGGAAGAAATAAAACAACTTACTGCGGTGAGTACGGCCTATGTGTTGAATCCGGTGTTGCTCACCGATATCGAATTAAACCAGTTGAAAGTTCCTGCTACGGTAACTACCGATGTGGTGTTGCCTGCCCGAAGTTCGTCGGGTGCTACCATCAGCTGGACTTCTTCGAACACAAATGTATTGCCCGTAAGTGGGTTGGTGAATTTTCCTGCCGAACCAACTGTGGTTACGCTAACTGCACTGCTCAATTCGGTTTCAAAGGTTTTTACAGTAAAGGTGATGCCGAGAGATATCCGGGCGAATCGTATGGTGGATTATCGCTTCGAAACTACTGATGTTTTTACCGAAGGGAATCAGCGCATGCTTCGCGACGAATCGGGAAACGAAAATCACGCCCGGGTGATGGGAAACGCGTTGATTAATGGTACGCTCGATTTGAGTGCCAATACTGCAGCTGCTTTTTCGACCAATGGTTACGTGATGGCACCAACCGGTTTGCTCAACAACTTACGCAGCGCTTCTTTTTTAATGAAAGTGAAAGCTCCGGCATTCACTAAATCACCGCGACTCTTCGATTTTGGCTCCGGAAGTGGAAATAGTGTTTTTTTAAGAGGAAATGTGTTTTCGGCCGGATATAAATACAATGGTGCGGCAACTACACTGATTAGTTCGTCGTTGCAATTACCACTGAATCAGGAGGTTAAAGTAGCGATGACCTACGACGCCCGCACGAAAACCACCCGGGTGTACCTCAACGGCCAACAAACTGCCAGTGCTGCCTCCATCGTCTACGAGCCCTGGCAACTCACGGGTATTGCTCCCGATCTGCGCAATTATATCGGTCGCACCCAATGGTGGGATAGCTCCGTTGCTGCCGATAATATTGATTTTCAGGGGGCTGTCGACGATTTTATGATTTACGATATTGCACTTACTGCCGAAGAAATTATACAACTTCAGGAAAATCCGAATCATTTAAATGAAGTTACTGCAAACCTTCAATTCGAGAATCCCGTACGTGTAAATCAATCGCTCACAATTTATCTTCCCGAAGAAAATTCCACCTTGCAGCTCTATACCTCCGGTGGGAAATTGATGGCAACTTACGAAGCTCCGACAACCATTTTTGAACTTCCCGGGATCAATCTTCAGGGAGTTTATTTTTTAAAGCTGATGCACGCAACTCAAACGGCAAGTTACAAATTGTTAGTAATCTAAGTTGCATGGGTTTCGAAGGGTACCTGCCCTGTTTTTTTTGTTCCTAACAGGCCGGTTATGCTGTTTCTTTAGTTTCTGTTAAATTTCAACTATTTTGTGTGATGCGAACGTCATTTCTTCTTATTTTACTGCTTTCGGTTACTTCAGTTTTTAGTCAACAACTTCGTTTGCATTACGCACTCACCACCGAAACTGCCGGAGCGCAGCAGGTGAGCGACCAGGTAGGCGGCTACACCGCCCAATTGCGAAATTCGGCGGTGGTTGCAAGGGTTAACAATGTGCCGGTTGTCGATTTGGGAGCTTCCAACGGCTATGTCGATATGGGTGCCGCTACCGGTGATCTGATTGCAACGCTTGGCGATTTTACTATTGCTACTCAGTTGTTTATACCTGCATCATCGTCGATAAGCGGCAATGGTAATTTCGTGTGGACTTTTGCCAATTCCACCAATATGGCCTCCACGGCCAACGGGAACCTGTTTTTCACGGCCAATGCCACACGATATGCCATCTCGCGCACGCATTATTCGGCCGAACAAACCGTTCGCCAGGGCTCGCAATTGCCTAAAGGGTACTGGATTCAGCTTAGTTATACGCAGTCGAATTCGGTGGGCCGTATTTATATCGATGGGGAACTGGTGGCTTCGTCGGCGATTACAATATCGCCATCGGCCCTGGGAGCTACTGCGTATAATTTTATCGGGCGGTCGTGTTATTCGGGCGATGCCTACCTGAAGGGGGCTATGGTGCGCGATTTTCGTATTTACGACGGGGCCCTGAGTAGTTCGCAGGTAAAAACCCTTGCCGAAATGGTGTACCCGATGAATACGGCCGTGTATCAAACTACCCTCGATGCGGCGGTTCAGGCACTTACTATGCCCGATACCCTTGCATCCAATTATCAGCTTCCCGGCAGCACCGCCGAAGGTGTTTCGATTGCCTGGACCAGTAACCGTCCGGATGTAGTGTCGGCCGAAGGGTTTGTAACCCGGCCGGCTTATGGTATGCAACCAGCTCTGATTCAGCTCGAAGCCTCTTTTTCGTACCGCGGTTTGCAGGCGCAAAAGTCGCTACGGGTGGTGGTACTCCCTGCCTTATCCGATACCGAAAGTGTGCTCCGCGATGCTGCGACCACCGAACTTCCGGCCGAATCACGTATGTTGTATCATCAGGTGAAGTTGCCTTTCGATGCTCCCGAAGGTTCGCGCATTAGCTGGAAATCGGAACATCCGGAGTATATCAACGATGCCGGCAAGGTGTTGAAGCTGGCTTCGGGTAGTAAACTTCCGGTTCAACTTACCGCTACCTTTATCAAAGGAACTGCCGAAACTTCGCGCACGTTTACCGCTTTTATTGCACCGCGCGACGATAGGGAAGCCTATCTTTTTGCTTATTTTACCGGAAATGCCCAATCGCAGGAGCAGGTGCGTTTTGCTATCAGTACCGACGGACTTTCGTATACACCGCTCAATGGGGGCAATCCGGTAATCAGCTCCGATACCATTGCGATGAAGAAGGCAGTTCGCGACCCGCATATTCTGCGGGGGGCCGATGGAAAAACCTTCTATATGGTACTTACCGATATGCGTTCGGCCGAAGGCTGGAGCAGCAACCGCGGATTAGTAATGCTCAAATCGACCGATCTGGTAAACTGGCAACATGCCCGGGTGTATTTCCCGACCCGCTGGCCCGATACCTGGAACAATGTGACGCGGGTATGGGCACCGCAAACCATTTACGATGCCCAAGCCGGAAAGTACCTGGTGTATTTTTCGTTGTTGAGCAACGATGGCCGGGCTACCTACGATCGCATATATTATTGCTATGCCAACAGCGATTTCACCGGTCTGGAGGGAGAACCGCGCATTTTGTTCGATCGGGGTACTTCGACCATCGATGGCGATATTGTGTTTAATGAAGTGGATAGCCTGTACCATCTTTTCTTTAAAAACGAAAGCCTGGGTGGAATTAGTAAAGTTACCTCGTCGCGGTTAACCGCTTTACCGGGACAAGCCGACGGATCGCAGTGGAGTGCCCCCTCGGCAAAGCTACAGCCCACCAACAAAGCGGTAGAAGGAGCCGGCGTTTTCCGTAAAATAAACTCCGACGAATGGATTCTGATGTATGATTGCTATACCAGCGGTCATTATCAGTTTACCTCGTCGCGCGATTTGCTGAATTTTTCGTTTCTGAAAGATGATTATTCGATAGCGGCCCGGCATGGCACCACCATCACCCTTACCCGCGATGAAGTACAAACCTTATTGCGCCGGTTTCCGTTGAGTGGGTTGTCGCCCAACCCGCAAGCTTCACGCAACAGTCAGGTGCGGCAGGATCGGGTGGCTATTAATAGCCCGGCCCGCACGGTTTACCTGCCGGTCATGCCGGGTACCGATCTTACCCGCTTCGATCCACTGTTGTATGCCGCACCCGGAGCGCTTATTGTGCCTGCCGGCGAACAGGATTTCAGCCAGGGAGCGGTGACTTATATGCTAAACGCCGGAGGAACTACGGTTTCGTACCGGGTAACCGTTGCGGTGGAAGCCAATCCGGTAGTAGAAGGTGCCCGCACGGAGCCTGAGTTGCTGTTTTCGCGCAATACCCGGCGCTTTTACCTGTACACGGTTGTGGCGGGTGGGGTAGAAGTGGCCTCGTCGGTCGATTTGGTAGACTGGACAGATGAAGGTAGCATTTTGAACTCCCCGGAACCTGTGTTATCTCCTTCGGTGCTCGAATATTACGATGCGTCACAATCGGCATGGCGGTATTTTATGTATTATATAGCAGAATCCAATGAAACCCCGATAAGATTAGCAGTAGGAGCACATCCTGCCGGGCCTTTTTTGAGCAGTAGGGCAATTCAAGATAATTCAGCCATTTTGGGTTCGACCACGATAGTGAGCAGTGGGGCAAGTCCGGGTCTTTCAGGCGAATCAGGTTTAGCAGTTTCATCCGTCAACACCACTTCAACCACACCGGTAAGTGTCGCCGTCTTTACCGATCCATCTTCCGAAATCACCTATCTCTATTGGAACAACACGGCATTGAGGGGCGTGGCACTTCAGTCTGATTTAAAAACCGTTGCCGGATCGCCGGTAAAGCTGGCTGATGAACCATCTACCGGTGTTGAAGTTTTTTTTCGCGAGGGGAAGTACCACTTCCTGCGCACGACGGGCGATGGAGCATCCTCGCAACTGGTAGTAAGTAGGGTCTGCTGTTAAACTCTGCATCCCTTGATAAATCAAATAAAATTTCTATTT
>CAZLHC010000035.1:0-40401 GCA_964559265.1 uncultured Paludibacter sp.
TACCTTCCTGTACGGTGAACTCCATGTCCTGCATATCTTTATAGTGATTTTCGAGCTTGGTTTGAATCGCATCCAGTTCGAGGTAGATTTCAGGCATCGCTTCTTCCATCGATGGGTATTTAGCAATACGCTCTTCTTCCGAAACACCTGCCAGAACAGCCCAACGCTGTGAACCAAGCTTGGTGATTTGCTGTGGAGTACGGATACCCGCTACCACGTCTTCACCCTGAGCGTTAATCAGGTATTCTCCAATAAACTGGTCTTCGCCGGTTGCAGCATCACGGCTAAAGCAAACACCGGTAGCCGATGTGTCGCCCATGTTTCCAAACACCATAGCCTGAACGTTAACAGCAGTACCCCATTCAGCAGGAATTCCTTCCATTTTGCGGTACAGGATAGCGCGGTCGTTCATCCACGAATCGAATACCGAGCAGATAGCTCCCCAGAGCTGTTCGTATGCCGATTCGGGGAAATCGTGACCGGTTTGGTTTTTAACAGCAGCTTTGAAACGTTTTACAAGTTCCTGCAAATCTTCTACTGTCAGGTCGGTATCCAGTTCAACCCCTTTTTCTTCTTTCAGGTGTTCAATGATTTCTTCAAAAGGATCAGCATCGTTCTTGTTTTCAGGTTTCATTCCAAGAACTACGTCGCCGTACATTTGCACAAAACGACGATAAGAGTCCCATACGAAACGAGGGTTGCCCGTTTTGCGGGTCAGACCTTCCACAACAGCGTCGTTAAGACCCAGGTTGAGGATAGTATCCATCATACCAGGCATTGAGGCACGGGCACCTGAGCGAACTGATACGAGCAGTGGGTTTTCAATGTCACCAAATTTTGAGTTCATCAAAACTTCGGTGTCGGCAATCGCTTGTTCAACTTCGGGTTTCAGTAATTCAACCACCTTGTCTTTACCCAACGAGTAGTACTCGTTACAGGTATCGGTAATGATTGTAAAACCAGGAGGTACCGGAACTCCGATGAGGTTCATTTCGGCCAGATTTGCTCCTTTTCCACCCAGGAGATTCTTCATTTCTGCTTTACCTTCGGCTTTTCCATTGCCGAACGTATAGACTCTTTTAACGTTACTCATACTTGTCTTATTGTTATTTATATAGATTGTTTCAATAATGCCTGCAAAAATACAATAAATTTGTGCAATTTCAAACACTGCGAAGCTATTTAATGTTCACATGTCTGAAAATGTAGTTTAGGTTAACAGACTAATAATCTTTTGTCGGATAGCAAGTAAGCTTTCCATCTCTACCGGCTTTTGTTTGCTGATGTTCAGCATCTGCTGGTCGGAGCGCAGGTCGCTCATCAGTTGGTAAAGACGGTAGGCCAGTTTCCCGTTCAGATAGATCACCGGAATGCTTACCAGCACCTGCAATAGCGTAAGTTTGAGCACAACGCCCAGGAGAATTCCCACCAGTAAATAATACAGCGGAAGTACCACAATGGCAGTACCGAAAATTACCGAGCTGTAGAAGCCCCGGTACTTGATGCGAGCCAGTCGGGGTGCCGCTTTAATAAGTCGGTAGGGTAGATAATTAGTAACCGCTCCGGGCAGCATCAGTATTCCCGCCAGAAGCTGGTAAAGTAAAATCTGCCCTTTTTTACGTGTGGGTACAAACGGGCGGGAAGCTTTACGCAGGGGTAAATGCAGGTCATTGCTGCTTTTTTTCCATTGCTGGTAAAGTTGTTTTAGTTCTTCGACGCGTTCGCTCTCCAACTCCAGAAACTGGTGAATTCGTTCGCCTATGGCCCTACGGGCATTGAATAGTCGGATAGCCGGATCGTGATCGGGCAGGGAAGCTGCTACCGAAGGAGCAGCTAGTTCTACCAGCTCGTCGTACATGCGGTAATGTTCGCCACCAGGCAGATGTACCGAAAGATGTTGGAGCGACTGACTCAGTGTGTCCTTTAGTTCGTTGGTAGCTTTCGCCGGGTTTTCGGCGTAGAGCGGCATGTATTTATCCACCCCGATGGGATGTCCGATATTTATAATTAAGGTATGCTGATAATCTTCATTATCACCGTATTCAATTCCAATGGGAATTATTTTCACTTCCCTGCCCATCCTCATTTTCTGTTGGGCGCCAAAGGCAATCCGGAAGATTCCTTTTACCAGTGGGCGTATATTTCGTTCTTCACCTTGATTTCCTTCGGGCATAATTCCCACAGCTGCCCCATCGAGCAGGGCAAGTTCGGCTTCACTAAAACTGTCCTTATTCCGGTCGAGCTGATTATAACCATCACGAATTCGGTAGGCAGGAAGTATTTTAGCAAAACGTAAAAAATTAACCACAACACGGGGCAGGCGGAAAATGTCGGCACGTGCGAGAAATACTCTCGCAAGCCGATGGGGCGGGAGCGCCAGTACAACCAGCGCATCCATCAACGCGTTTAGATGATTGGGAGCATACATAACGGGCCCTTCAGCAGGAAGATGTTCTTTGCCGATGATTATTACCCTGCTGTAATTCTCTTTAAATGCCCATACCACAAAGCGTTTACTCAAGAGGTAAACCGATGTGTTTTTCCAGATTTCCGCCATCCTTATATTTTTTGAAGTGGTTTACGGTGCCATACCGATGCTATACCCAATCCTGATATGATATGCCAGATTCCCCACCAGGCGGTAATAAACAACATGCCACCCAGTTGAAGTTCGGGCGGGAAAATTTTCGGGTTAAATAACAGTACCAGACCCAAACCAGAGTTCTGAATACCGGTTTCGATAGTAATCGTACGACGATCTGCATCGGGAAGTTTGAAAATGGTTGCAACACCATATCCCGACGATAAGGCTAGTCCATTGTGGATTAATACAATAATAAAAACGAAGCCAATGTACTTTAGAAATAAATC
Source organism: uncultured Paludibacter sp. (assembly GCA_964559265.1). Lineage (GTDB taxonomy): Bacteria > Bacteroidota > Bacteroidia > Bacteroidales > Paludibacteraceae > Paludibacter. The sequence continues at coordinate 2,872 of CAZLHC010000035.1, forward strand.
GAAATTGTTGGAAAAAGAAATTACCACTATCCCCAGAAAAAAAACGATCGACAAATATTGAATTGGTTTGTGAAGTTTAGAAGTAATTTTCGGAAAGAAATGAGCAAACAACATTCCGGCTATCAGAGGAATTCCCAATAATATAAAAACCGTTTCGAACATCTGGCCCTGATCGATTTGAAGGGGTTGTAATGCGTGAGTTGCGTGTTTGTTGATATAGCGGACGTATAAACCTCCCCAGAGTGCAAAATTGGCCGGAGTGGTCACAGTAGCCAATAAGGTAGTGGTAGCTGTGAGTCCGACCGATAATTCGGTATTGGCTTTCGAGAAAGAAGAGATAAAGTTGGAGATATTTCCACCCGGGCAAGAGGCAACCAAAATCATTCCCATAGCTACCATCGGAGTAATGTGATTACTAAACAACACTACCAGTAGAAAGGTAAGCGAAGGCAACACAATTAGTTGAGAGATTAGTCCCAGGACAGTTGATTTAGGTTTGGTAATCAGAAGTTTAAATTGCGAAGGTTGAATGCCCAGGGCTACGCCGAACATTATAAATCCAAGAATGATATTCAGAATATGTAATCCCCCTTCATTAAAATTGATCCGTACCGGATCGAGTTCTTTCAATGCTTCGTACATAATATTAAATTTAATTTCTTGTTGTTCTAAAGACACAAAGGTATGTTTTTTCTTTTAAAAAGTGTAATTTTGCAGAAGTAAATGTATTGATTTCACTTTTTTGAGGATGGCTGAGCCGACAGAATTTTATTTTACACTTGCAAAATCAGGACAAGGACTTTACCGCGAAAAAGGCAGCAAATTTATTTCGCTGGCAGTTGCGGTTGGGTCGGTCGACGAGGTGCGTGATGTATTGGCATCGGTTCGTAAAAAATATTACGATGCACGGCATGTTTGCTATGCGTATGTGTTGGGTAGTGAACGTGTCGAATTCAGGGCCAACGACGATGGCGAGCCATCGGGGACAGCAGGGCGGCCTATCCTGGGGCAACTACATGCGCGAAATCTGACCGACGTGCTGGTTGTTGTAATACGCTATTTTGGTGGAGTTCTGCTCGGGACGGGTGGATTGGTAGTTGCATACAAGGAAGCGGCTGCCGATGCGCTCAACAATTCGGTAATTATTAAAAAACAAGTAGAAGAGGTACTTACCATTACATTTGCTTATGAGCGTATGAACGAAGTATTGAAATGCATTCGTGAACACAGGGCCGGAATAGTATCGCAGCTTATCAGAATGGAATGTATATTTCAGGTAGTGGTAGGGATATCAGCAACCAACATAATGATCAATCAACTTGAAAAAACGGAAGGAGTGAAGGTAGATTGCTGAAAAATTAATACCTTTGTGGCCGGTTAAACTTAATAAATGTAACAACCGATGCACAAGAGCCTTGTTTCCATAGCAGATTACAGCAAACAGGAAATTTTGTCCATACTTGAATCCGCACGCGATTTTGAAGCCAATCCAAATCGTAAGACTCTCGACGGAAAAGTAATTGCCACCTTGTTTTTTGAGCCCTCGACCCGTACCCGTCTTAGTTTTGAAACGGCTGTTGTACGGTTGGGAGGTTCTATAATCGGATTTTCCGATGCCGCTACTTCGAGTTCGGTGAAGGGCGAAACGCTCAATGATACAATTCACATGGTAAGCTGTTATGCCGATGCCATAGTGATGCGGCACCCCCTGGAGGGAGCGGCGCGTTATGCCGCCGAAGTGTCGCCTGTACCTATTATCAATGCAGGCGATGGTGCTAATCAGCATCCCTCGCAGACTTTGCTCGACTTGTATTCGATTCTGAAAACGCAGGGTACCCTCGAAAATCTTACGATTTGCATGGTAGGCGATCTGAAATACGGACGTACCGTACATTCGCTTATTCAGGCGATGTCGCATTTCAATCCACAATTTAAATTTATTGCACCCGACGAACTACGTTTGCCGGAAGAATACCGCGCATTTTGCCGTCAAAAAGGAATTCCGTTTACCGAATCGCAGGAACTCACCGACAACTTCAACGATGCCGATATTTTATACATGACCCGTGTTCAAAAAGAACGATTTTTAGATCCAATTGAATACGAACGGGTTAAAAATGTGTACACCTTGTGTAATGCTATGTTGTCCAGATCGAAACCAACTCTGAAGATTCTCCATCCGCTGCCCCGGGTAAACGAAATCAGCATGGATGTGGATAGTAACGAAAAGGCGTATTATTTTAAGCAGGCTCAAAACGGATTGTATGTACGACAAGCCATTGTTTCGAAAGTTTTAGGAATTATTGAATGATATGGAAAAAGAACTAAAGGTAGCAGCGCTTCGCAATGGAACGGTGATCGACCATATTCCTGCCGATAAGGTATTCCAGGTGGTATCGATACTTCAGCTAAAGTATTCACAATATCCGATTACGATTGGTAATAATCTGGAAAGTAAGCATATAGGAACTAAAGGGATCATTAAGATTGCCGATCGGATTTTATCGGATGCCGAGACCGGAAAGATTGCGCTGATAGCTCCCAACGCTACCATCAACATCATAAAAGAATACCTGGTAGTTGAAAAGCGACCGTTGGTACCTGCCGATGAAGTTCACGATTTGGTATTTTGCGCCAACCCGGTATGTATTACCAATCATCAACCGGTGCCAACCAATTTTTATGTTTTAAAATTGGAGAATCAGGTGCGGTTGAAATGCCGTTATTGTGAGCGGGAGATTTTACGGGAAGAAATTAAACTAAAGAAAAGGTGAAAGAGAAATCAAATACAACCGAAAAGGTTCAGGATACCGGCCCTTCAGCAGCTGCTAAACGTACAGAACAGCCGCCGAAAGCTTCGGATACGCATCAATCGTGGAAGCCCGGTACGATGATTTATCCTCTGCCGGCAGTACTGGTGTCGTGTGGAAGAACTCCTGAAGAATATAACCTGATCACGATTAGTTGGGTAGGTACGATTTGTTCAAATCCACCGATGTGTTACATATCGGTACGGCCCGAGCGGCATTCCTATCCGATTTTAAAGGAAAGTGGTGAGTTTGTAATTAATCTCACCAACGAAGCGATGGCGTTTGCAACCGACTGGTGCGGAGTGCGAAGTGGTAAGAATTTCAACAAGTTTAAAAAAATGAAGCTTACCCCGGTGAAAGCTGAAAAGGTAAACGCACCGTTTATTAAAGAATCGCCGCTGAGTATTGAATGCCGGGTAAAAGAAATTGTCGCCCTTGGATCGCACGATATGTTTATTGCTGAGGTAGTGAATGTACTGGCCGATAAGCAGTATATCGATCCGGCGACCGATAAATTCGAGCTGGCGATGGCTCGTTTGGTTGCCTATTCGCACGGGCATTATTATAAGATGGGCGAGGAGATAGGAAAGTTTGGGTGGAGTGTGAAGCGTTCGTAGTCGCTACACCGTATGGAACAGGCTTAATTAACAATTAACAATTAATAATTAACAATTAATGAAAAGGGACACAGTAATTTTTGACATTATTAACCGCGAAAAAGAGCGGCAATTAAAAGGAATTGAATTGATAGCATCGGAAAACTTTGTGAGCGACCAGGTGATGGAAGCAGCAGGATCGGTGCTTACCAATAAATATGCCGAAGGGTATCCGGGCAAAAGGTATTATGGTGGATGTGAAGTGGTTGATGAGTCGGAACAGATTGCAATTGATCGGTTAAAGGAGATATTTGGTGCCGAATGGGCAAATGTTCAGCCCCACTCCGGAGCACAGGCCAATGCAGCCGTTTTTCTGGCTTGCCTGAATCCCGGCGATACATTTTTGGGTTTGAATCTGGCGCATGGTGGCCATCTTTCGCATGGTTCGCTGGTAAATAGTTCAGGGATTCTTTACCGTCCAACCGAATACAACGTACGTCAGGACACTGGTAGGGTTGATTACGATCAGATGGAAGAAGTAGCCCTTCGTGAGCAACCCAAATTAATAATTGGTGGTGGGTCGGCATATTCGCGCGAATGGGATTACGCACGTATGAGGGCCATTGCTGATAAGGTAGGTGCTTTGCTGATGATCGACATGGCCCATCCTGCCGGATTGATAGCTGCCGGTTTGTTGGAAAATCCGGTAAAATACGCTCATATTGTAACTTCAACAACGCATAAAACCCTTCGTGGACCCCGAGGAGGTATTATTTTGCTGGGTAAGGATTTTCCGAATCCCTGGGGAAAAACAACTCCGAAAGGGGAAGTTAAGATGATGTCGGCACTGCTCGATTCAGCTGTATTCCCGGGTACACAGGGTGGTCCGCTGGAGCATATTATTGCAGCCAAAGCAGTTGCTTTTGGCGAATGTTTGCAACCCGAATACAAGGAATATCAGTTACAGGTACAGAAAAATGCAAAAGCATTAGCCGGGGCTTTGATGGATCGTGGTTTTACAATTATTTCAGGTGGTACCGACAATCACTCCATGTTGGTTGATTTACGTTCAAAATATCCGGAACTTACAGGTAAGGTAGCCGAAAAAGCCCTGGTGGAAGCCGATATTACCTGCAATAAAAACATGGTTCCGTTCGATAGCCGATCGGCTTTCCAAACTTCAGGTATACGGTTGGGAACTCCTGCTATCACTACCCGTGGAGCGAAGGAAGACTTGATGGTTGAAATTGCTGAAATGATTGAAACGGTTCTTTCGAATGTAGAAAACCACGAGATTATTACTTCTGTTCGCAAGCGAGTGAATGCGACAATGGAGAAATTTCCGCTGTTTAACTATTAATTAAACTTAATAATGAAGTACTTCGTGCTTTGCCGGTTTATCTACCCGGCGGAGCACGAAGCTTCCATTTTTCTTAATCTTAAAAAAACACTACCAACTTGACAGAAGCCCCTCTCTTTGAGCTATCAGAACATACCGACGTGGTCGTATTTTTCGGGATCAATAATGCGAATCTTCATTTGCTGAAAAATCTGTTTCCGCACCTGCGCATTGTGGCCAGGGGACATACCATTAAATTGGACGGAGATCCTGAAAAAGTGGCAGTTCTGATGGAACATCTTCAGAATCTGGAACGTTTTTGTATTGAAAACAATAAACTTTCGGAAGGTGATATAATTGATCTGGTGAAAGGGAACGAACCAGCCGAAGTTCGATTCGATAATCTGATTCTCCATGGTGTTAGTGGCAAGCCGGTTACAGCCCGTACTCAGAATCAAAAGCTTCTTGTAAAGGAGTTTGAAACCAATGATTTATTATTTGCTATTGGACCAGCAGGTTCCGGAAAAACGTACACGGCTATTGCATTGGCGGTTAAGTCGCTTAAAAACAAATCGATTAAAAAGATAATACTGAGTAGGCCTGCCGTGGAAGCCGGTGAAAAACTTGGATTTCTTCCGGGAGACATGAAAGAGAAAATTGATCCGTATCTGCAACCGCTTTACGATGCACTACAGGATATGATTACTCCGCTCAAACTGAAGGAATACCTCGAGAATGGAACTATTCAGATTGCTCCGCTTGCGTTTATGCGGGGGCGTACGCTTAGCGATGCAGTAGTAATTCTGGATGAGGCTCAGAATACCACCACTCAGCAGATTAAGATGTTTCTTACCCGTATGGGTCTGAATGCCAAAATGATTATTACCGGCGATGTGACTCAGATCGATTTGCCTATCTCTCAAAAATCGGGATTGATCGATGCCTTGTCGGTACTAAAAGGAGTGAAGGGGATTGCACGTATTGATTTTGATACCAGCGACATCGTGCGCCATAAATTGGTGCAACGCATTGTGGAAGCGTATGATAAGCGCGATAAAAATACCAGGGAATGGAAAAAACAGCAGTCGTCGTCGGGACCGGAAATGTAGCCTATCATCTTACAAAAGCGCTGCTGGAGGCTGGTGTAGACGTTTTAATGGTGTATGGGCGCTCGAAGCAAACTACTGAGTGGTTAGGCAGGCAATTGAATATAAAAGTAACTTCAGATTGGAATCAACTCCCTTCCACTGCTACATATTATCTGTATGCAATAAGCGATAACGCGCTCCCGGAAGTACTTTCTTACCCATTGGCTCCGGAGGCTATTCACCTTCATACGGCAGGAAGCATCGGGCTCGAAGTTTTTCCCGTACATAAGCCAAGACACGGAGTCCTGTATCCTCTTCAAACTTTTTCGAAGACTAAACAGCTTGATTTTAAGGAGGTACCACTTTTTGTTGAAGCCTCTTCTATGGCTATTCTGGATGAGATCAGGCAATTGGCAGCTACAATAGCGTATCACGTAAACGAATCGAATTCTACTCAGCGGAGGCAATTACACCTGGCAGCCGTTTTTGCCTGTAATTTTGTAAATCATATGTACGCCATTTCCGATGAGCTGGTTCGTTCATCCGGACTTCCTTTTGAAGTGCTAAAGCCACTTATAGCCGAGACAGCTTCCAAAATAACTTTACTTTCACCTCGTGAAGCACAAACCGGTCCGGCAGTGCGTGGCGATTCTTCGGTAATGGATAAACATAAAATATTGTTAGAAAATTTTCCTTCGTATAAGTTACTATACGAGATGTTAAGTAGCTCAATTTCATCTTTGTAGATTGTTTACGTTTTGTTCAGTTGCTAAAATACCGTTCAGATTGTAAGTTTTTTTTTATTTTTATTTATTGATGACTTTCTCTTCGTAGTTTTGTCGGTAGTAGTGTTGATCGATACTACTACTAATATTTACCTTACTAAATGGAATAACTATGAAGAAGAAAAGATTACTTTCCTTGTGGCTGTCGGCATTTATAATGCTGATGGCATGGGTGCCCACCGGGGCTCAGAATTTAATTCCGGTTCGGACGGAAGTTGCCGGTTATCCCGATTGGCAGGATGAAAATGTAGCAGGAACGGGCTACCTGCAATTACTTGGTGCAGGAGCCTCTACAACTTCGCCGGCTATGGATTTTACGGGATATTCGACGGTGAAATTAGATTACAAATCGAGAACTTACGGAGGTACCAATACCGAAGAAAATACCTATTTTATTTCGGTTTCAACCGATAACGGGACATCGTGGACAGTGATTGAAACCCGGGTACCCGTAGGTGCTTCGTTAGCAGCCGAACCAACTGTAAATTTAACCGCCTATACCGGCACACAGGTGAAAATCCGGTTTTCTGTGGCTGGTACCAATGCTTCAATTGGAGTAGGCATCGATGATATAAGTATCACCGGTGAAGGAGGGCAGGTGTATACACTATGGTTGAAAAATGACGGAAGTGATTTTGTTTCAGAAGGATTCCCCAAACAACTAACTGCAGGAAATGCGGTTAATTTGCCGGTATTAGCCGATTGTGGCAATTGGCAGTTTGCAGGCTGGGATTCTAATCCGTCGCTTACCACAGCACCTTCCCTGACTCCGGGAGCAACTTATACAACCACTTCATCTGACATTACCCTGTATGCCATTTATAAGCAATACGACAGTTCGGGTGAAACCTGGACCGAAGTAAGCAGTTTGGATGCACTTGTGAATGGTACCTATGTGATTACGAATGGTGATTATTATTTGCCAACAGCGGCGGTGACCAACGGACCCTTACTTAAAGCGCTTGCAACTGATGGAATTACGGTTGTGTCGGGACAATTATCAGGTAGTGTGAAAGAAGAGATGCGATGGACTTTCACCGGAAATCCGGGTGCTATGGTACTATCAGCAGCTTCCAATCCTTTGCGTTTTTTATTCAACAAAGATTTATCGGATGGGGTAAATGTCGGTACTACTCAGGTGAACTGGGCTTTTGAAGAATATCTGACCGGTTTTGCGATGAAAGATGCTGTGTTTTCGAGGTATTGTGGGGTTAATCCCGATGCTTCGGAATGGAGATCCTATACAACAAAAAATTCTTCGTACTATAAAGTAAATGCAGGAGTACTTGAAATTTTCAAACTCTCAGGTAGTTCGAACGTAAAGTATACTTCAACTCCCGGATGTGGTACGAATCCTGTAACAGAACCCGAAAATCATGTAAGTAATCTTACCGCCACTCCGGCAACACCCGCTTTTAGTTCGGTGACGGTAAGTTGGACGGGACTTGAGGAAGTAGGTGGTTATTTAGTAAAAGCCAGTACCGGAACTGTGACCTTACCGGTTGACGGGAGTGTTGAAACAAACAGTTTGTTGGTAAAGAATGTAGCAGCTGGTAATCAGACTGTCAGTTTTACAGGTCTAGAAGCCTCTACCACCTATACTTTTTGGGTGTTTCCTTTTAACGGAAGCGGTACTTCGGTTGATTATAAAACAGACGGTACTTTGCCGGTTGTACAGATTACAACGGCGCAACAACAATGGACGGAGAATTTTGATACCGGAAGTAAATTGTCGTATGCAGTCGCTGATGTGCAATTTGCTACCGGCAGTTGGAATTTATCGGAAGCAGTCGTAGGAAGTGCAGCCGAAGATAAGAAGAACGGGTTGAAGAGTGTGCGTATGCGAACGAATGGCACAGTATCAATGAATTTTGATAAATCCAACGGAGCAGGAGTGCTATCGGTTCTCCATGCAAATTATGGTACATTATCGGGGGGAGCATGGAAACTTCAGCTTTCCACTACCTCAGGAGCCGATTGGGTGGATGCCGGACCTGAAATTAGTTGCGAGTCAACGTTAAAAGCAGCTTATTTTGTAGTTAATCGTCCGGAAGCGATACGCTTCAGGATTGTACAAACAGGTGGCGACAGGATCAATATTGATGATATATCCATCAGTAATTATACGGAAGATCCTGTTGAAACGAACTGGACAGGTGCTGTTTCAAAAGAGTGGGCAGTGCCGGGTAACTGGTCAAGCGGCTTACCGGGTGCTTCGACAGCGGTAAGGATTGAATCGACGAGCAATTACCCGGAACTATCTATGCAGGTAACTGTAGCTTCGTTGGTAGTTGATCCGGCAGCCCGGATAAGTATTTTAGCCGGAGGAAAGCTGACGGTAGGAGGTAATTTGACCTTACGAAGTTCATCGGACGGTACTGCCACACTTGTCAACAAAGGTATGCTGACGGTTGCAGGGCAAAGCAAAGTGGAACAATTTTTCGAATCGACTGGTAATTCGTCCAACTGGTGGTACATTTCCTCTCCGGTTAACGGGGCAACCACCGGAACTATCCTTCTTCCTTCATCGGGTAACAAAATCGGATACTATGACGAAGCTACGGCCGATTATCCACAACTTACAGTTAATAATGAGCCACTGGTTGCAGGGAAAGGATATCTTACTCAGCTGGCTACTTCGGGTGTGTATACGTTTGAAGGTGTCATCAACGATGGAGCGGTTGGTCCGGTTCAACTTACACGCACCCTGGCTGCCGGAGCAAAACGGGGATTTAACCTGATTGGAAATCCATATCCATCGTTCATAGATTGGAATTTAATCACCGGATTTGGAACAGACAAGGCCAGGACAGATATTCGACCTACTATTTGGGTTCGTACCCGTTCGGCTAATGGTTCAATGGTGTTCGATACCTTTGATGGGGAGGATGGTACTTCGTTGGGAGTTAGAGGAAAAGTTACTCAGTTTATTGCCCCATTCCAGGCTTTTTGGACAAAAGTAGCAGTTGATGCAACCACCCCGGATGTGCTTTTTACGAATGAACTTCGTTCGCATCAGGATCAGGGATTGATATCCAATCGACTTCGCATACCAGCATCACGACATCGGCTGCGATTAGTGCTGGATTCAGGATCGGCTTTGGATGAAACCATAATATCAACAAATCCGGCAGCCTCCGAAGGGTACGATTTTTACGATTCCGATAAAATGAAAACTGAACATTCGGAGTTGTTTAGTGTGGTTGAACAACAGGAACTGGTAATTAATAAATTAAGAAGCATAGAAGCCGGAACAAGAGTCGAGTTAGGGTTCCGCCCCGACCATGCAGGCGAATTTAGCCTTCAGGCTGCCGAAGTAAACAATATGGAATCATTCAGAGTGATTTTGCACGACCGTGACTTAGCCACAGAAACAGAATTGGTGGAAGGTACGAAGGTGGTTTTCAGTTCAGATGGTACTACTTCATTACAACGATTTGCCCTGGAATTCCGATCGAGAGATTCTATTCTGTCAACCTCTGCTACCGGGCATCCATATCCCCGAATTTACAGGGATCAAAATCAACTCCTTGTTGTCGACTGGGAGGTGTTGCAACCCGGAGATGTAATCCAAGTGTTGGGGATCGACGGTCGCATTCTGCATACGCAACCTGCCAATGGAAAGAATACCACATTGTCAATTCCAACAAGTCCGGGTATGTATTTGCTTAGGATCCCTTGTCAAACAAAAGTATTTAAAATCAACTAATTAACCTTCAACTATGAAACGAACATGTAGCTACATTGCTCCGAAGATTGAGAGTCTGCCTTGTGCGTACTTTACGACCTTAAGTACTAATCGTACGAAAAAGTCAGACTACACAGCACCGGCCATTGAACGAATAGAACTCGACATGCACATTAGCCTTCAGTTAAATTCCGATTCTTCACCGGAGGAGGAGCCTACTGATTGGGTAAACAACCATGATAAAGCTCTGATTCATGATCCGATGTATACGTAGCATGTTCGACACACCCCTGTGAATGCTTCACAGGGGTGTATTAAAAAACTCCGGGGATATAAATTCTTCGGAGCTTTTTTTGGAAAATACCAAACCTATTTTGAATAAATTTGAACAAGGCACATTTGATAGCTTTCTATATTTGCGGACTATTATTTTCTAATATTCAACACCAATGAAAAAACTACTACTCACTACAGCCTTCGGGCTGAGTCTGCTGTACACGACAGCACTGGCCGACAACAGGACCAACACCGGATTCTACGGCATTCTTCGTCGCCTGGACCTGATACAGGCCTCTTGCCTGGATCAAAAACAGCAGTTTAACGGGGCTTTGCTACAATTTGCTTAGCCGATCTACTCAAACGTTTGCAAGTTAAAATGCTGAGATTTAGAGAGAAATGAAAACTCTATGACCAGTATGAAGTTATATATTTGCTGTCGGTTAAATTATAAATCTAAAAATAATATTGGTATGAAAAAGGCTTTACACTTAAGATCACATTTTTTAAACTGGACACTTTTAGTTGTCTTGTTCCAACTGCGACATGGATAAAACCAGCATATTTCAGATCATCACAATCAAGAAATCTAAACGATATACCAACCTGGGAAAACTCATATGATCAATCAACCTGGACAGCTTCTACGCAACTGCCAAATGTCTTTGACTTATCAGTATCAATTCTGAATTCACATACAGTTAATTTGTACCAAGCATATAGTATTTGTTCGCTAACGATCAACGCCGGTGCTTTTGTTGTGCAAGGAAATAATGATTTTACAATCTATGGGGATGTAATTAACAACGGCACCTATTCATTTGTAGGAGATGGATCAAAACCTTTAGTTGTAGAAGGTGATGTGACAAATTCCGCAACCGGTACAATTACCCTGTCGGCAACCAGTGGTGGCGATTTAAAATTAGAAGGCAATTTAATTGATAATGGTACCTTTAATTCTAATACCAGAGCGGTGTTCTTCACTGGAACTGCAATACAGACCGTTTCAACAACTTCCAGTCCTATTGGTATTGATTATCTGATAAACGATAACAATTCAACAGATGGATTGCATATAAATTCTCCTTTGACCAGTATAAATATCACCAACAACGGCAATCTAACTATTGCTTCTGGTGTTACCGTTTTAACTTCAGGAACAGTTTCCGGTTCAGGTACTACTAATGTGAATCAAACTCTTTCAGGAGGAGGCCGTCAGTGGTGGTACCTGTCAAGTCCGTTGGGAAATGTTTCAAGCAGTATTTTTGGTGCCGATAAGGTCGGTAAATATATTGAAAATTATGGTACAGGTAAAACAGCTCCTTATTATTCTCAACCATTTACCACTCCTGAAAATTTAGAAGTTGGTCGTGGATATATTGTAAAAAGAACTTCGACCGATGAAGCCACGTACACATTTACGGGTGGTTCGCTCAACAGTGGCAACCTAACAATTACTCCAACCCGTACCGGTACCACAGCAGGAAAGCGCGGCTTTAACCTCATAGGAAATCCTTATCCATCGTATATTAATTGGGATGATGTTTATGTTAACGAAGCCGGTTCTGCTGTCAATATGCGAAACGCAATTTGGTTCCGTACCTATAATTCCGAGCTAACAAGTGATTCAAAAATGGAATTCCAAACCTACAGTGATGGCGAGGGTGTACCTGATGTAGCAACCAAACAAATCGCTCGAATGCAGGCATTTTGGGTAAGAGTAGATGCTGATAATACACCGGCGTCACTCACTTTCAAAAACACGCATCGTTCGCACATGGAAGCAACAGGTTACAACCCCCTTAAAGCTAAATCAGCCGATCTTCGTCCACGGGTACGTCTGGTTATTTCAAACGGGGAGGCGGACGATGAAATGCTGTTGGTAGGAAAGAGCTATGCTGCTAACGGACTCGATAGTTACGATATTGAAAAGTTGTCGAACGACAATGCTGCTATCCCTGAATTATATTCGTTGGTGGAAAACCAGGAGTTAGTAATCAATTCGATGCAGGAACTGAACGCGGGTAAATGGGTAATGCTCGGAATGCGTCCCGGAGAAGCTGGTAGTTTTAATATTACTGCGTCGCAACTCGATAATATTGATGTAATGGTGGTACTTAAGGACCGTCTGTTGAATGTAGAAAAAGAACTGACTTTAGGTGAAACGTATTCCTTTACTTCCGATGGCATTGCCAGTAACGATCGGTTCAGTCTTGAATTTCGTGCTCCTGGTACTGTTACTTCGGTGAATAATTTGGTGAGTGATGCTCAGATCTTTATTAATGAAAACCGCCAGCTAACAGTACAGGCTCCGGGTATAACCCTCAACGATCGCATCAGCATTTATAACATGGCCGGACAGCAACTGTTGACACAACAGGCCAATGGACCGGTAACTGTGTTGGCTGAGCCCCTCTCCATCGGTGTTTACATAGTGAAGGTAAACGAGCTTGTACAAAAAGTAATAGTAAAATAATAAAATCAAGATACAGGGTTATGAAAACTAAACAGCATTACATTCACCCCGAAATCGAGCTGATTCATCTCGATAATGATATTTCTTTACAGTTGGAATCTGCAACTCCCGATTACGAACCTACCGATGGAGATTGGGCACGTGTTCCAGATTTTTTCAACAACGACCCCCTGCAGGAGTTCAAGGCCTAAGTAAGTTACACCATACAAACAGAAGCTGTTGGAATTATTTTCCAACAGCTTCTGTTTGTAAAAAAAGACTAACGTTCTTATTCGTTTATTCCTCCTCCGTTTCAATTTCAGACTTTACCTGTTCGAGTTCTTTTACAATTTTTTCCCGTTTTTCGCGGGCCACTCAACTGACAAAGTTCGGCTTTTGACAAAAATAACTCGAAAAGAATTGGTTGTATTATTAAAAACTAAACTCCCATAAAGCAAAAAAGCAAATCCAAGTTCGAATAATTTTGTAATTGTCATGCAATGGCTTTTGTAGCTTTTTGAAAATAGGCAGAGCAGTCACCGTATATACACTTGTTTCATTTTTTTAGTTTAATAAATTGATGCACAAATATAAATAACAAGTAGTGTAGTTGGATACTATTTCCATCAGAAAAGGGGATTGTTTCAATCGACAACTATAATTTGAGTATGAAATTTACGATGTAGATAGCTTCTAAATGTTATTTTTTGCATTTTTTTCAGTAAGTTTGCGCTTTAATTTTTCAAAATAATTCATTTATGACGAATACCCTTGATCGGACGCTTCGTGATTCGAAGCTTGCGCGGTGGACAGCCCTTATAATGCTGGCCAGCACCATGTTTTTTGCTTACATGTTTATCGATGTGCTGGCACCACTGAGCACCCTGCTCGAGAGTCAGTTGAAATGGTCGCCCGATACCTTTGGTTCGGTAGCCGGTTCGGAGTATTTCCTGAACGTTTTTGCCTTTTTCCTTATTTTTGCAGGAATAATTCTCGATAAGATGGGGGTTCGGTTTACTGCCCTTTTATCGGGTGTAGTGATGGTCGTAGGAGCATCCATTAAACTATACGGGGTAAGTGAGGCATTTAACAACGGTGGCTTTGGTTACGAATTTCTGAATTCCTTCTGGCCTACGTTCCCGGCTTCTGCTAAAATGGCTTCCATTGGTTTTGCCATCTTTGGTTGTGGAGTGGAAATGGCTGGAGTAACAGTTTCGAAAGGTATTGTTAAGTGGTTTAAAGGAAAGGAATTAGCCCTTGCTATGGGGCTTGAAATGGCAATTGCCCGACTGGGTGTATTTGCCGTGTTCCGCTTGTCGCCCATCCTGGCAGCCAGTGGTGCTATTTCGACTTCAGTAGGTGTGGGAACGCTGCTTTTGCTCATCGGCTTACTTACCTTTACGGTGTATTTCTTCATGGATCGTAAGCTCGAAATACAGGACGAATCGGCACGTGATGCCGGAGCCGATCCTGAAGAAGAATTCAAAATCAGCGACCTGAAAGCCATTTTTACATCAAAAACCTTTTTAATTGTTGCCGGTTTGTGCGTGTTGTTCTATTCGGCTATTTTTCCTTTCCAGAAGTTTGCTACCGGTATGCTCGAAAGTCGCCTCAGTATGTCGACTTCCGAAGCCAGCAGCCTGTTTTCGTATTTTCCCATTGGCGCCATGGTGCTCACCCCCTTACTGGGCTGGTTTATCGATAATAAAGGAAAAGCGGCTACCATGCTGATGCTTGGTTCGATGTTAGTAGTGGTTTGTCACCTGATTTTTGCCCTGGTACCAGCCGAAAGTTTCACCTTTGGTGTGGCGCTGGGAGCTATCATTTTGTTGGGTGTTTCCTTCTCACTGGTTCCGGCTGCCTTGTGGCCTTCGGTACCGAAATTGGTCGACAATCGTGTGCTGGGTTCGGCATATTCCATCATCTTCTGGATTCAGAACATTGGGTTATTGTTGACTCCTATCCTCATTGGTTGGGCGCTCAAAACGTCAAATCCGGGTGTGGCCGAACAAATTGCAGCGGGTGAACCAGCGAAATATGTGTACACAGTGCCGATGCTAATTTTTGCCAGTTTGGGGGTTGTCGCTCTTTTGCTTGCTTTCTGGCTCAAAGCCGTAGATAAGAAAAAGGGATATGGATTAGAGCTACCGAATGTAAAACACAATTAATAAAGTGATTAGTGGCCAACAACCCTTAAAAAAGTAATAGTGTATGTTGAAAAATTATTATACCCTTAAATCTAAATTCGTTGCCCGCGAAGTAGGTGGCGAATTGGTGGTAGTGCCGCTCACCGGCAATATCGCTCATATGAACGAATTGTTTACGTTCAATGCATCAGCAAAATTGCTGTGGGATGAATTGAAAGAAGATTCGACCGAAGAGAGTCTTGTGCAAGTGCTGCTCAATACCTATGAAGTAAATGTTGCGGTGGCTCAGGCCGATGTCAAGAAATTTCTGGCCCGTTTAGAACAGATGAGCAGTAAATATTAAACTTTACAACCAATCAGGGTATGAAGGAAATTGTTTTTAAGGTTGCCGAATGTGCAATTCGGGTACACTCCGAACACGAGTTTGAGTTGGAAGAAGGATATTTGCCTTTTATGGTTGAATCAGAAGCCGGGCAGGCAGCCAACCTTCAGCCTGAAGTCAATATTGAAGTGATACCTGTAATGCCCGATAACTTTTTAAGTGGAAAGCAACTTCTTTTTGATGCCGAAAACGAACAGCAAAAGTTCTACTCCATCTATCAACTGAACGAAGGACTTGGATTTGCCATTTACGATCAGAAAACCCGAAACAGTATACAGCAACTGGCCTTGCTAAACAACGATTTTACCAACTGGACGGTTTATTACGATGCTAAAGGTGGCGAGGTGTTGCCGTTGAGTTATCCGTTTGGCCCTATCATGCTTCATTACCTTACTCTAAAGATTGATGCAGTAATGATGCATGCTTCCTGTGCTTACGACGGAAAAACGGGTAGAATGTTTACAGGATTTTCGGGGGTAGGCAAAAGTACTATCTCAAAACTATGGGCACTGGAAGGGAGCAGGATTGTAAACGACGATCGTTTGATAATTCGCAGGTTTAACAACGAATACAGGGTTTATAACACCCCTATGTATTACCAGGATATACCTAAGGTAGCACCGTTGGGAGGAATTTATCTCATCAGGCATTTTCCGGAAAATACGATAAACCAGGTTAGCGGTGCAACAGCAGTATCGAAAGTGATGGCTTATAGTATCCAGAATAATTTCGACCGGCGTTATGTGGCTCAGCGACTGGCTTTTTTCAGCGAACTGGTTTCCCGGGTGCCTGTCTACGAATTAGGATTTGTACCCGACGTATCAGTAGTTCATTACATCCTCGAACAGGAAGAAAAGCGAGTAGCAGGTGAAGCAAAGTAAACAACCTACCGACCTCAGGGAAGTAATCGGAGTATTACTGGAAGATGATCATCAGTTGGAATTCCGGATGAAGGGGTTAAGTATGTTTCCAACCTTGCGTCCTGGTGATACAGGTATTGTGCAGAAATGCACTATCGACGAACTTCAACCGGGTGATATTGTTGTTTTTTACCAGCGGTCGAACCTGGTGGCGCACCGTTGCATTCGTTGTCTGCACGATCAACTTAGTTGTAAAGGAGATAAAAATCGGTATACCGACGAACCGGTGATGCGCGAAGCTATTGTTGGAAAGCTGATTCAGTATAAAAGGGGAAGTAAGGTGTACGGTGCTCATACTAAAAAGCATATTGCCTGGCTGGCTCTACAAACCCCCGGATTTTTTACGAACTATAATTCAGGGTTAGCCCGGCTTTTCTCGTTCAGAGAATCATTATACCACTATAGTGCCGATTTTAAAGCCAATTTTCGATTAGCCTCCGAACGGGTTCGTCCTTTGTTTGCCCTGAATGCTGTTATTGCCGTTTTTCAGGGTTTGCTTCCCTTTGCCCTGATATTAATTGTAAAGTGGCTGGTCGATTTACTCAATTCGTTGCCGGGAAAAGAGTCTTTTCCGCCTGAGTTTGTAGTTTTGCTGGTACTCGCAGGTATTGCTTTTTTACTCTCCTCGGTGTTGAACGAACTGAAGAGTTTATATGGCGAAAAACTATCGCAGGGGGTAGTTCGGTCGATGTATACGCATCTGCATACCAAACATATATCGTTGGAGCTTTCGCAATACGAAAATCCAACGGAATTAGATAAAATGCACCGGGCGGTACAGGAAGCATCTTTTCGCCCGGTTAAGCTGTTGAACGAAGTACAACACCTGCTAAAATCGATAGCTGCCTCACTTTTTTTAGTGGGTATTTTTATAAGTATCAGATGGTACCTGGTGTTGATTTTGCTGCTCGCCATTGCTCCGGGTGTTCTGCTGAAAATCCGTTTTGCCCGCCATTATCACCGCTTAAAAGAAAAACAAAGTCCGTTGGAGCGTAAAATGTACTATTTCAACCGGGTACTTACCGGATTTCCTTTTGCAAAAGAAATGAAATTGTTTGGTTTTGCGGGGTATTTTCTGAAGCGCTTTCGGGGATTACAGGATAATATTTTTAACGATAAGTTGAAAATACGCCGAAAAGAAGTGATCCAAAACATACTCTCACAAACATTTGCTGTAGTATTAATTTTTTCTACCCTTGCATTTGTAGCGTTTCAAACCCTGAGCGGAATGTTTACGATAGGCACTGTTGTGTTGTTTTTCTTTGCTTTTCAGCGAGGTTATTCGGTATTAAACGATTTATTCCGTTCGATGGCCAACTTGCTGGAAGATACCATTTTTATGAACGATTTCAGGAATTTTCTGGAGGGTAAACCAAAGGAGGGGGAGTCGATCTCCAACCAACCACTCTTGTCTGATAGTTCCTCAACTGTTCAACCCGGGAACAAACCAACTTTTACGCTCAACCATTCTATTCGTATCGAAAATGTAAGTTTCAGGTATGCTACCAGCACTCGCGATGCATTGCAATCGATCAATCTGACTATTCAAAAGGGAGAAACAGTGGCTATTGTGGGTGCCAACGGCTCAGGGAAAACCACCTTAATTAAGCTATTGTGTGGCTTTTACATGCCCGATTCCGGTAAAATCTATTACGATAGGTCGACCACTGAAGAATTGGGACGCGAACAGATTTGTAACAATCTGTCGGCTGTTTTTCAGGATTTTGCATTATATAACGTTACTGCCAATGAAAATATCGCATTGGGGGCCATCCGGCAGAGCTTTACGGAGCAAAAGGTGCAGGATGCTGCCGGTATGGCCGGCATTGCAGAAGTGCTCGAAAAATTACCCGATGGATACAAAACCTTACTGGGTAACCAGTTTTTGGGTGGAGAAGAATTAAGTATCGGACAATGGCAGAAACTGGCCATTGCCCGTGCCTTTTACCGCGATAGCGAACTCCTGTTGATGGATGAACCCTCGAGTGCACTTGATGCCGTTTCGGAACAACAGATAATTGAAACACTCAGGAAACTGGCACACCAGAAAACGGCTGTAATTATAAGTCACCGCCTGAGTACCGTGCGCTGGGCCGACCGCATCGTGGTGTTCGACGAGGGTAGGGTAGCCGAAGTAGGAACCCATGACGAGTTGATTCAAAAAAAAGGTACCTATTCAAATTTGTACCATCAAGCTACCCGATCGTATGTTAACTAAAAAATATAGAATATGAAGCACCGAATTATTGAAGCAGGAATTCTCGCCATTGGCATTTGTGTGTTAGGTTGGGCAATTAATGCCGGAATCAACAGTTTTAAAGATAAGGACCGTATCGTGAGTGTTAAAGGACTGGCTGAAATGGAAGTGCCGGCCAATAAGATTACCTGGCCGCTGATGTACAAAGATTTAGGCGATGAATTACCAACACTTTATACCAATATAAACACTAAGAACAAGGTAATCGTAGCTTTTTTAAAAGCCAATGGTATTACCACCGACGAAATAAGTGTTTCGGCCCCCGAAATTCTCGATATGCAAGCCGAGCGATATACAGCCAACGCTCCGGCCTATCGCTACAATGCTACTTCAGTTATTACGGTAACTTCCAACGATGTGGATAAAGTGCGTAAACTGATGGCCGAACAAGCCGAACTGCTGAAGCAGGGAATTGCCATTACGGGTGGCGATTATCGCTATAACGTGAGCTATGAGTTTACTAAATTGAATGATATTAAACCGGCGATGATAGAAGAAGCCACCCGGAATGCCCGGATGGCTGCTGAAAAATTTGCTAAAGATTCGGATAGTAAACTAGGGAAAATTCGAGATGCTAATCAGGGACAATTTACTATTTCCGACCGTGATTCGAATACTCCCTATATTAAAAATGTAAGGGTAGTGACAACTGTGAATTATTACCTGAAAAACTAAATTTATTGTCCCAGTACTTTTGCATCAACAAAAAAATTGGCGTTTACCTCAATTTTGTGTTCAGAGGTTAGCAATTCGTTAGTGACCGTACTCAGACGAAGTTTGAATTCATCTTTCATTATGTATTCTTTCAAATCTTTGTCGGATACCTCTAATTCAATTGATTTTCCGGCCGAAGAACTTGTCGTCCACGCAACTTTTTCTTCCGATAGCCCGTCAGCAGAAATGTAAATTTCAATCGACTTAATAAATCCCAGATCACCATTGGAAGGTGATGTAAGAGTAAGCGAAAGTTTGGTTAATAGAACTTCTTCAATAAGTTCTTTGCTGGTGGAATTAATGGCAAAAGTCGATTCGGAATCGGTTTTAACATCGGGAGTGAACAAATTAAAAGGTAAATTAATACGGGTCGACGAAGGAATTACGACGGTCATCTTATAACCCATATCGAATTGGGTAAGCTTGTCAATTTTCTCACATCCGGTCAGTAAAACAACTAAAATAAGGGAGAATAGAGAGTTTTTTATCATGATAATTTGTTTTTGTATCATTTCATAACAGTTTTCTCCCTGTCAAAGTTCTAAAACTACCAGTTTTTTTTATTACCGCTAATCTGAATAAATGGCAGAAGGTGGTGATCCAGAAATCGGGTAATCAGCCTGGGTAGCGGGTATTCAGACAGCCTCTCAAGAGAGCTAACTACCCCTGAATCCGAAATTGATTCCATTTCGGGAATTTCAATTTTGTAAAACCGTGCATTAATTTTCCGATGCGAAAGGATGTGAGTATAATCGACAGGAGTTGGATTTAAAGTTACTTTGCCCGGTTTCTTTAGAAACGAATGCGAGAGTAATTCTTCGGAACTGAGAAGATGGTCGGCTTCAATCAAAGGAAGTTCGTACATGTTTTTCCATATGTTGTTGTCGGCCGAACGGGCTTGTAGAAGGATAGATTTGCCCGAATAGATACACAGATAGGTGTAGAACAGCTCTTTAACGGCAGTTTTTTTACTTTTCACCGGAAGTTGGGTTACGAGTTGAAGTTCGAAAGCCCGGCACTGATGCTGCATTATGCAGTGCTGACAATCGGGGTTGACGGGAACACACACCAGGGCTCCAAATTCCATTAAAGCCTGGTTGTGTAAGCCGGCATTTTCGTGATCCAACAACTGCTGCGCCATCTCCTGGAACTCTTTTTTGCCCTGTGTGCTGTCGATAGGGGTTTCGATGGCAAACAGGCGCGACAATACCCGGTATACATTTCCATCGACCACTGCATGAGGCAAATTGTAGGCAATAGAACAAACAGCAGCAGCAGTGTAGTCGCCGATTCCTTTCAGAGCACGGACTTCAGCATACGTTGACGGGAAAACTCCTCCGTGAATGGCAACAACTTGTTTCGCAGCAGCATGTAAATTTCTGGCCCGGGAATAATAGCCCAGACCCTGCCACATTGCCAAAACTTCCTGTTCCGATGCTTCAGCCAGCGAGCAAACATCCGGAAATCGATCCACGAACCGCAGGTAATAGTCCATTCCCTGAATCACCCTGGTTTGCTGGAGTATAACTTCCGAAATCCAAATGCAATACGGATCCTTTGTTTCCCGCCAGGGCAAATCTCTTCGATTTTGCCCATACCATTCTGTCCAACTTGTTCTCATGTTTTTTTTAGTGGTGAGTGGTTCGTGAAATTCTAAAAGTGAAAAACCTTTTGGAAAGCTTAATTACCAACTAAATCTCTTTAAATGTATAAAACTTCCTTGCGGCACCCACTCACCACTCACCACTAATCACTAATACTCGTCCCAGCTTTTAATTTTTATATCTTCCACCTTATACGTGCAGAAGGCTGTGATAAAAGCTGATGCCAGTCGGGCATTGGTAAGCAGTGGGATGTTAAAATCGATAGCACCGCGACGAATGATGTAGTCGTTTTTCAACTCCCGCTCCGTGGTATTCTTTGGAATATTGATTACCAAATCAAATTCTTTCCGCGAAAGCATGTCCTTCACATTCAGTTCTCCCGGTTCATCGGGCCAGTTCACCGGCGTACTTTCAACTCCATTATCGCGCAGGAAGCGGAACGAACCGCGGGTGGCGAACAATTCGAATCCTTTTTTCGACAGCATCTTACAGGCATCTATAAGCTCGACTTTCGATTTGGGTTCGCCCGAAGAAATAAGGATACGTTTTTTCGGAATCCGGAAACCTACTGATAACAGCGATTTCAGAATAGCTTCGGAGAAATCGTCGCCAATACATCCGACTTCACCCGTCGAGGCCATATCCACTCCCAGTACAGGGTCGGCCAGCTGTAAGCGGTGGAAGGAGAATTGCGAAGCTTTGATGCCTACATAATCGAGGTCGAAGGCCGACTTCTCAGGACGTTCTACCGGCAGACCCAGCATTACCTTGGTAGCTAGCTCTATGAAGTTTATTTTCAGAACCTTGGACACGAAGGGGAAGGAGCGCGACGAACGAAGGTTACACTCGATTACCTTGATGTAGTTGTCCTTAGCCAGGAACTGGATGTTGAACGGTCCGGAGATGTTGAGCGAAGCTGCAATCTGACGGGCGATATTTTTAATCCTACGAATGGTTTCCACGTAAATTTTTTGCGGAGGAAATTGCGTGGTGGCATCACCGGAGTGAACACCGGCAAATTCAACGTGCTCGGAAATGGCATAGGCAATGATTTCACCTTTGTCGGCCACGGCATCGATTTCAATTTCCTTACAACGCTCCAGGAATTCCGAAACTACAACCGGATGTTTTTTCGAAACCTCAGTGGCTAATTTCAGGAAGTTTTCGAGCTGTGTTGCGTTATGGCAAACGTTCATGGCGGCTCCCGAAAGCACGTAGGAAGGACGCACCAACACCGGGAATCCAATGCGGTCGACAAATTCACTCACATCCTCGAAGGTCGTGAGTTCTTTCCAACGGGGCTGGTCGATTCCCAGTTCATCGAGCATCGACGAAAATTTATGACGATCCTCGGCACGGTCGATGTCTTTTGCCTGAGTTCCCATAAGGGTTACACCGGCACCGGCCAGCTTCATGGCCAGGTTGTTCGGAATTTGTCCTCCGGTTGAAACGATGGTGCCCATCGGATTTTCCATCTCGAGGATATCCATTACCCGCTCAAAGCTAAGTTCATCGAAATAGAGTCGGTCGCACATGTCGTAGTCGGTCGACACGGTTTCCGGATTGTAATTGATCATTACCGAGCGGAAACCTTCTTTTCGGATGGTCATGAGCGCGTTAACCCCACACCAGTCGAACTCCACCGACGAACCAATGCGGTAGGCACCCGATCCAAGTACCACTACTGAGCGATGGTCGCCCAGGTATTTCATATCGCCGGCTACCCCGCTGTAGGTGAGGTAGAGGTAGTTGGTCTGTGCAGGATATTCGGCCGCCAGGGTATCGATTTGTTTTACCACCGGAAGAATGCCTCGTGATTTACGATAAGCTCGTGTCTGTTTTATTTTTTCGTCGATTTCGTCGTTGCTACATTTCGTAACCAATCGGGTAATCTGGAAGTCGGAGAAACCGGCAACTTTAGCGTCGCGCAGCAGTTCGTCATTTACTTCCTGCAAGGTGTTACTGGTTGCCAGTTCTTTTTCGAGCGACTTAATGCGCGCCAGTTTGTGCAGAAACCATTTATCAATGCGGGTTAGCTCATGAATGCGATCGACGCTGTAACCTGCTTCCATGGCTTGAGCAATGTAGAATACACGCTTATCGGTGGGAGCGGAGAGGTGCTTGTCGAGATCGTCGACCAACATTTCTTTATTCGCTACAAATCCGTGCATTCCAAGGCCTATCATACGAAGTCCCTTTTGCATAACTTCTTCAAAAGTACGGCCGATGGACATAATTTCGCCTACCGATTTCATACTCGAACCCAGTTCGCGACTTACGCCCTGAAATTTTCCAAGGTCCCAGCGAGGAATCTTACAAACGATATAGTCGAGCGCGGGCTCAAAGAAGGCAGTTGTATCTTTGGTAACCGAGTTTTTTAACTCAGGCAATCCATAACCTAAGCCAAGTTTTGCTGCTACAAAAGCCAGCGGATATCCGGTTGCCTTGGATGCTAAAGCCGACGAGCGGCTCAGACGGGCATTCACTTCAATAACCCGGTAATCTTCGGAATAAGGATCGAGTGCATACTGTACGTTACATTCGCCCACGATACCGATGTGTCGGATAATGCGGATAGCCAGTTCGCGCAGTTTATGGTATTCGCTATTGGTAAGTGTTTGCGAAGGTGCCACCACGATACTTTCGCCCGTGTGAATTCCCAGCGGGTCGAAGTTCTCCATGTTACACACGGTAATACAGTTATCGTACCGGTCGCGCACCACTTCGTATTCAATTTCTTTCCAGCCTTTCAGCGATTTTTCAACCAGCACCTGAGGTGAATAGGCAAAGGCCTTATCGGTAATTACCTTCAACTCTTCGTCGTTGTCGCAGAAGCCTGAACCTAAACCACCCAGGGCATAGGCAGCACGTACTATCACCGGGTATCCCAATTCGTTAGCGGCGCGACGTGCATTTTCAAAATCAGTAACCGCTTCCGATTTAATGTAATTCACATCGATTTCGGCGAGTTTTTGATTGAAAATTTCGCGGTCTTCGGTGTCGATAATCGATTGTACAGGAGTACCCAGTACTTTTACATTGTACTTTTCAAAAATGCCACCTTTGTAGAGTGCCACCCCGCAGTTGAGCGCAGTTTGACCACCAAACGACAGGAATACCCCATCGGGACGTTCTTTTTCGATTACCCGCTCCACAAAGTCGGGCGTTACGGGCAGGAAGTACACTTTATCGGCAATTCCTTCGGAAGTCTGAACCGTAGCAATATTCGGATTGATAAGAACCGTATAAACTCCTTCTTCCTTGAGAGCTTTAAGCGCCTGCGAACCTGAATAATCAAATTCACCCGCTTCACCAATTTTCAAGGCTCCCGAACCAAGTACCAGTACTTTTTTAACTCCACCCTTTTCAACACCCTTGTATTCCTGTTTCTGAACCAGGCGGGCGTCCATTTCTTCTTCAATCAGCTGAGGAACAGATTTGCCCGAATTAGAAAGAGTGTTGATGTACACATCAAACAGAAATTCGGTATCGGTAGGTCCCGAAGCAGCTTCGGGGTGAAACTGGCACGAGAACCAGGGTTTTGTTTTATGACGAATACCTTCGTTGGTGCCATCGTTCATGTTGATAAACAAAGGCTCCCAGTCGCTGCCCAGGGTAGCATTATCTACTGCAAAACCATGGTTTTGAGTAGTAATAAAAGCCCGTTGGGTTCCTGCCAGCTGAACCGGCTGGTTGTGCGAACGGTGCCCGTATTTAAGTTTGTAGGTCGAAGCTCCGCCGGCTACCGAAAGCAATTGATTTCCCATACAAATTCCGAAGATAGGTTTATCGGTTTGCATGGCTTTGCGTATATTCTCCACCGTGGGAGTACAATAGGCAGGGTCGCCCGGTCCGTTGGAGATAAACAACCCATCGTAGTCGATTTGCGAAAAGTCGTAATCCCAGGGAACGCGAATTACCGTAGTGTCGCGTTTCAGCAGACAACGTAAGAT
This sequence comes from uncultured Paludibacter sp., assembly GCA_964559265.1. Classification (GTDB taxonomy): domain Bacteria; phylum Bacteroidota; class Bacteroidia; order Bacteroidales; family Paludibacteraceae; genus Paludibacter. Next base: position 27,886 of record CAZLHC010000035.1, read on the forward strand.
GTTTTGCTTCACCCCGCAGTCGACCATTACAATTTTGTGTTTCCCTTCTCCGTAGGTAATGACTTCCTTGCAGCTTACTTTTGCAACCTGGTTCTCGTCGTCGGGGTTTACGAATTCAATATCCTCACCATCCGGAAAAACCAGTTTTCCCTTCATCGTACCCTTTTCGCGCACCAGCTTGGTAAGCTCGCGGGTATCGATTCCGTAGATTCCCGGAACTTCGTGTTCGATAAGCCATTCGCTGAGGCTTTTAACGGCGTTCCAGTGACTGTATTCAAACGAAAAATCGGAAATAATAAGGCCGGTCACCTGTATTTTTTCCGATTCGTAAAATGTGGATAACTGGTTTTGAACTGTATCGTTCGGAACCCCGTAATTACCAACCAACGGGAAGGTGATGGCCAACAATTGCCCGGCGTAGGAGGGGTCGGAGAGACTCTCGGGATAACCAACCATGGCGGTGTTGAAAACTACTTCGCCGGCAACGGCTTTTTCGTAACCGAACGATTTACCCTCGAAAACGGTTCCATCTTCCAGAACAAGATGAAAAGGTTTGTACTTTTGCATAAAATTTATAGAGATTTTTTGTGGTCCAAAATTCCTGCAAAAGTACTAATTTTTTATCAGCTGTCAAACGCTTTATCGACTTTATTCCTTAAAAATTACTATTTTTGATAGTATATGCAAATAATAATGCATTTATATACATTAAAATAGAAGAATAATCGTGTATAAATCATTACAATGCATATATATACTAATACTTCAGCCCCCTTATATGACTTAAATGGTAATTTTTAATAAACCATATAAGTCATATAAGAGGGCTGAAGTTGTAATTTAGAATCTACTAATCGATTCCTGAAAAGTCGTTAATGCAAAGGCGAAATCTTTACACTGAATTCGTAGTTTTGATAAGTCAACCGGTACTCAGGCAGCGGTAGTGCTCCCCAGCTGGTTACACAGCCCAGACCCATCTGTACCTTATCCACAGTCACTTCGGTTAGTCCGGCTTTCGGAACTTCGGGCGAGTGACGCTGTGTTTTTTGTGGACCGTTATCAAGCGATTCAATCGTGTAATTCAGAGCTGATGCCGAGAACGGAGCGGTAGATTCAAATTTCAATCCGCGGCCACCTTTATCGGTCACTTTCCAGTAACGCAAATCGGTACGGGTACCGGTTTCCTGCGGACGAACATAAGGATAGAATTGTTCGGCTACGGTTTGTTGGAAGATACCCAGGTGCGATGCATCCTTGCGGTCGCTATAGTTTTCGAACGGACCACGGCCGTAATATTCCACCTGTTCAAATCGTTCGGGCATTTGCATACGGAAACCAAAACGGAAGAGATCCGATACTTTTTCGTCGGGATTTACCGTCATCTTTTGATTGTAGAGCACATTTCCTTTCGGATCGATGGTGTATTGAGTCATCAGTTTAGCGTGAACACTGCGCAGGTTGTGGTACACTTTTACCACTATCAGACCATTTTCGACACTGTGACGCATCGAGTCGAGCTGCATCCGTGGATTGCGCCATACACCATACCGATTTTGCAGGTTAGCACCATAATCGTTATCGGTGGGTGCACGCCAGAAATTGGCTTCAAATTTACCTTCGTCTTCGAGCAACTGAACTCCTTTGTGAATCCATTTGCTGATTTGTCCGTTGTGTTTGTTGAATTCAATATTAAACTGCTCCCCGAAAATACGCAGGTAGTTGTAGTCGTTGGCACGAATTTCAGGAACAATTGGCTTTTCGTTTTTAGCACAGTTTTTACCTACGGTGAGCTCTGAAAATACATAAGGCTGAATTTCCATTTGAGCAGTAGCCACTTCAAAACCGGCAGGAAGTAACTGACAGGCCGATTTCAATTTAAACGATATATTTAGAAGAACTTCGCCCTGAGGTTTGATAGTGTTCAACGAATAACCCAGCTTGAATGTTTTGGTTTGTTGAGCTGCTACGTTCACATCGGCAAGTTGTCCGGTCAAAAACACCTTACCATTGTTTACCAATTGCCATTCGGCATAATAGTTCGAAAGATCGGTAAAGAAGTTTTCATTGTAAATTTTAATCGTACCATTGGTTAAATCAACCGGAGTAGCCCAGATGTTCTGGTGGTAGTATTTTACTTCGTATGCATGCGGATTGTAGCCACGATCCGGATTCACAATTCCATTGTTCAGGAAGTTATTGTCCGAAACGTCGTAGGCATTGTAATCGCCACCATAAGCACGGATTTCAACTCCGTCTTTGTTGTATTTGCGCAAAGCCTGGTCTACAAAGTCCCAGATAAAACCACCCTGGTAGTTAGGGTATTTACGAATAAGATCCCAATATTCTTTGAAACCACCCATCGAGTTACCCATGGCATGAGCATATTCGCACTGAATAAGCGGAGCTTCATAATCAGGATTTTCGCAATAGCGAATAGCACCTTGATAGTCGAGGTACATCGGTACGAAAATATCAGTTGCTACCTCGTTGGTCAGGTTTTTACCATTTTTTGCTTGCGAGCGCTCGTACTGAACCGGACGGGTTTTATCATCATTTTTAATCCAATTATACGCTTTCGTAAAGTTAGGCCCCATACCGGCTTCGTTCCCCAACGACCAGGTAATAATGGAAGGATGGTTGTAGCCACGTTGTACATTCCGTTGATTACGTTCGAGGTGAGCTAATTCATAAGCAGGATCTTTAGCCAGGGTTTCGGCTCCATAGCCCATCCCGTGTGATTCGATATTTGCTTCGGCCACTACATACAGACCGTATTCATCGCAGAGGTCATACCATTCGTTAGCGTTAGGATAATGGCAGGTGCGTACGGCATTAATATTCAGCGACTTCATTACTTTAATATCCTGAATCATCCGTTCGCGACTCACCACATAGCCGTTATCAGGATCCATTTCGTGACGGTTGGCTCCTTTGAAAAGTACGGGCTGACCGTTGACCAGTAATTGTTTGTTTTTGATTTCTATTTTGCGGAAACCTACTTTTACCGGTATAACTTCGTTGGCTGTACTAGCAGTAAGTGTGTACAAGTTAGGAGTTTCAGCCGTCCATTTAGCCGGATTTTCAACTTTCAGATTTGCTTTCAACTTGCCTTTTCCTTTTATCGAAGTTGATGCTACTTCTTTTCCGGCTTTATCGGTAAGCACCAGCTTCACATCGGCCGAACCAACAGTGGTGACATCAATAGCCAGTGTGCCATTTTTATACGAAGCATCCAGGTCGGGAGTCACACGGATATCTTCCACCCGGTTTTTAGCACGGGCATAGAGGAAGCAATCGCGACCTACGCCGCTCAGGCGCCAGAAGTCCTGATCCTCGAGATAAGTACCATCCGACCAGCGGAATACCTGGAAAGCGATCAGGTTTTTGCCTGGTTTTACGAATTTTGTGAGGTTGAATTCAGCTTCCAGCTTGCTATCTTCGCTGTAGCCAACGTATTTTCCATTCACCCAAAGGTAGATATTAGAAGTCACCGAACCAAAATGGGCGATAATGTCTTTTCCGTTCCAGTTAGCAGGTACCTCAATTTCGCGACGGTACGAACCAACGTTGTTGTTTTCAGCAGGGAAGTTAGGAGGATCGTTTTTGAACTGATTCCGCCAGGGATAGCCCACATTTACATATACCGGATCTCCATAGCCATTCAGCTCCCAAAGTCCGGGAACCGGCATAGTGGCCCAGCCTTTATCATTATAGCCCATCTGATAGAAATCAGTAAGCCGTTGATCGGAGTTTTTAACCCAGTGAAATTTCCACACTCCATTGAGCGAAAGAAAGTTTTCTGACGATTTTTTGCAACCTTTCTGAGCTGCCTGTGCCGATTCGTACGCGAAGTAATTCGTGTGCATCGGCAAACGATTAACCTGATTTTTAGTCGGGTCCTGCCATTCATTTCCCTGGGCCCAGGCCGATGCTGCCATCGACGAAACCAGGAACAAAGCCATTAGTTTTCTCATGATTTGTTATTTAATTGTTGGTAGATAATTCGTTAAAATTCGGAACTGAAATGGAATCTGATTTTCTGAAAATCCTGTTGGGCCATCATCAGTACATAACCCGAGTCGGCCAGAAATACATCGCGCCCTTCTTTGTCCAACGCCATATATTGCGATTTTCTTTTTTTGAAATTTTCCAGTTCCTGTGGATCATCACTTTCAATCCAGCAAGCCTTGTGCAAATTCACTGGTTCCCAGCGACATTGCGCGCCGTATTCGTGCAGTAGCCGGTACTGGATTACTTCAAACTGAAGTTGTCCTACCGTACCCACAATTTTACGATTATTGAATTGATTTACAAATAATTGAGCAACCCCTTCGTCCATTAACTGATTGATCCCTTTTTCCAGTTGCTTGGTTTTCATGGGGTCGGCATTTTCGAGGTAGTTAAACATCTCCGGCGAAAAACTGGGGATACCTTTAAAATGCAACAATTCTCCGGAAGTGAGCGTGTCGCCAATTTTAAAGGTGCCGGTATCGGGCAACCCTACAATATCGCCGGCATAGGCTTCGTCTACTGTCTCCTTTTTCTGAGCCATAAAGGCTGTGGGAGCCGAAAAACGCATCAATTTATTGTGTCGCACATGCCGGTAGTTTACATTGCGCTCAAACTTACCGGAGCAAATTTTCACGAAGGCAATACAACTCCGGTGATTGGGATCCATGTTGGCATGAATTTTAAATATAAATCCGGAGAAGTTCGGTTCGTAAGGATCTACTTCACGTTCCAGCGTATGAATGGGCCGGGGGGATGGAGCAATTTCAACAAAACAATCGAGTAACTCTTTTACCCCAAACGTATTCAGTGCCGATCCGAAAAATACCGGTGCCAGTCGGCCTGCCAGGTATTCCTGAACATCAAATTCGGGATATACCCCTTCGATAAGTTCCATATCCTCCCGTAATTTAGCCGCATCGCGCTCACTCACCAACCGATCCAGTTCCGGACTGTTGATGTCCTGCAACTGTACCGATTCGCTGATGGTTTGTTTGTTGGGAGTATAGAGTTCCAGCTTGTCCTGATAGATATTGTAAACCCCTTTAAACGAAAAACCCTGATTAATAGGCCAACTCAGCGGTCGGACTCCAATCCCGAGTTCAGCTTCCAATTCATCCAGTAAGTCGAAAGGATCTTTTCCTTCACGGTCCATTTTGTTTACAAAAATCATGACCGGGGTATTACGCATCCGGCAGACATTCATCAGTTTGCGCGTTTGAGTTTCAACCCCTTTGGCTGTATCCACCACGATAATAACCGAGTCAACAGCGGTTAGTGTACGGTAGGTGTCTTCAGCAAAGTCCTGGTGGCCAGGCGTGTCGAGGATGTTGATCTTATAATCGCGGTACTCGAAACCCATTACCGAAGTAGCAACCGATATTCCACGCTGCTTTTCGATTTCCATCCAGTCGGAAGTAGCTGTTTTTTTGATTTTGTTCGACTTCACTGCTCCGGCGACATGGATGGCGCCTCCGAAGAGCAATAATTTTTCGGTCAGGGTAGTTTTCCCTGCATCCGGGTGTGAAATAATCGCAAAGGTTCTGCGACGTTGAATTTCAGCCTCTAAACTCATGAAGTGTTCGGGGGTTGTTAAATAGACTATGAATTATTTTTATAAATGCCGTGCAAATATACTAAAAATTTAGTTATCCCACGTGCTTTTCAGCAAAATAGGAGGAGCGTACAAACGGTCCGCTTTCAATAAACCGAAAACCTTTTGCTTTGCCAATTTCTTTGTATTCGGCAAATTTATCGGGATGAATATAAGCCGATACCGGGGCATGTTTGCGCGAGGGCTGCAGGTATTGTCCAATGGTAATTACTGAACAATTGTGGGCCAGTGCATCGTCCATAAGCTCCAGGATTTCTTCTTCGGTTTCGCCCAGTCCCAGCATAATGCCCGTTTTAGCAGTTTTTCCGCGCGAAGCTATGTGTTGCAGCACTTTCAGACTTACATCGTACTTGGCTTTGGTACGAATTTGAGGAGTGATACGACGAACCGTTTCCAGGTTGTGCGAAACCACATCCGGTCCGGCATCGATTACCTGATCGATCAGTTCGGTTTTACCGTCAAAATCGGGAATCAATACTTCGAGTGTAATTCCGGGATTCAATTCTTTTACTTTACGGATGGTTTCGGCCCAAATGGCAGCACCGCCATCTTTCAGGTCGTCGCGATCCACCGAAGTAATCACTGCATGTTTCAATTTCATCAACCGGATCGACTCGGCTACTTTTTGGGGTTCGTTGAGGTCGGGTGGGAGCGGGCGCCCCGTAATGGTATTACAAAACTTGCACGCCCGGGTACAAATGTCGCCCAGAATCATCAGGGTGGCAGTACCCCGGCTCCAGCATTCGCTTTGGTTGGGGCAGCGGCCACTGGTGCAAATAGTATGGAGTCCGTGTTCCTTAATTACCGAGTTTACATGCGAGTAACTTTTATCGCTGTATATCTTATTGAGCAGCCATTCGGGCTTGCGTTGGTAGTTCATTCTGAAGTTAGTTTCTTTTTGCATACAAAAATACGGAATTCAATGGTTAATTATTAATTATTAATTGTTAATTGTGAGAAATCGATAATGGAGGGTAAACGTTTATTTTAAACAGAAGTTGATTCCTTTAGTGATTATTTTAGTATTTTTGCAAACACAGATAGGGAAAGTACTACTATAAAAAATGCATAACAAAATGACTGTCAAATACCTGGCAAATGCAAAAATCAATATTGGTCTTAATGTGGTTGAAAAGCGAAGCGATGGCTACCACAACCTTGAAACGGTTTTTTATCCACTTCCGGTGTACGACGAACTTACTGTTGAGGAAGATCCGGGATTGCAAGATGATTACCAATTGGAAGTTGAAGGCTTACAGGTAACGACATCGGCCGAAGATAATCTGATAATCAAGGCTTTTCGCTTACTACAAAAAGAGTTCAACCTAGGCAAAACCAGCATCAGACTTCAGAAAAATATCCCTTTTGGAGCAGGTCTGGGGGGTGGATCGTCGGATGCGGCTTTTATGCTAAAAGCCTTGAACGAACTTTATGGTTTGAGTTTAAGTACCGGGCAACTCGAAAATTATGCAGTAAAGCTTGGGGCCGATTGTCCGTTTTTTATCCGTAACGAACCCGTTTTTGCCACAGGAATCGGAAATGTCTTTCAACCGGTATCGCTTTCGCTGCGCGGTTTTCAGTTCGTGCTTATTAAGCCGGATATTCATGTTTCTACACCCGAAGCCTACGCGGGAGTACGTCCGGGGCGCTCTGTGAATTCGTTACAAGAGAGTATTTTATTGCCGGTAGAAACCTGGCGCGAATGTATCGTCAACGATTTTGAGTTGTCGGTATTTAAAAAATATCCATATATTGGTGAAATAAAGGAATATTTATACCAATCGGGGGCAGTGTATGCTACGATGTCGGGATCCGGCTCTTCGGTAATAGGTATCTTTGCTCAGAGTCAGGAACTTCCGGTACTTTCTGAGAATCTGGTTTTTTTCAGAGGAAATTTTTAACGAGATTTACCATCCAAACTTCTGAAAAAAAGAGTAAATTTGCGACCCTCAATTAAAGTTTGTGTTTATGACTCCTGAAAAGAAAAATTATACATCGCGCAAAAAACCGGGTTCTCCGGCCCCGATTCCGGCCAACGAATATGGTAAACTACCACCACAGGCGCTGGAATTGGAAGAGGCTGTGCTGGGAGCCATTATGATTGAAGCCGATGCATACGCCATGATTTCTGATTTGCTGAAGCCGGAATGTTTTTATAAAATAGCTCATCAAAAAATATATGAAGCTATTCAGACTCTGGCTGTACATCAACAACCGATTGATATGCATACGGTAACTGAGCAGTTGCGCAAAAGTGGCTATATCGACGATGTAGGTGGACCTTATTATATCACCTTGTTGACAGCAAAAGTCAATTCGGCAGCTCACTTAGAGTATCATTCCCGCATTATAATGCAAAAGTTTCTGGCCCGGGAACTTATTCGGATTTCATCCGAAATTCAGACCAAGGCATTTGATGAGAAAACGGATGTGGATGATTTGATGCAGGAGTCGGAGGGAATGTTGTTTGAGGTATCGCAGCGCAATCTGAAAAAGGATGTTACACAGATTAATCCTGTAATTGAAGAAGCTCGTAACCGAATGATGCAAGCCGCAAATCGTCAGGGTGCAAGTGGAGTTCCCAGTGGTTTTCATACGCTTGACAAGTTGACTTCCGGGTGGCAGCGTTCCGATTTAATTATCATAGCTGCACGTCCTGCGATGGGAAAAACGGCATTTATTTTATCGATGGCCAAGAATATTGCAGTAGATTATAACATCCCTGTTGCTGTGTTTTCGTTGGAAATGTCGAACGTTCAGTTGGTGAACCGTCTGATTATGAATGTTTGTCAGTTGGAAGGGGATAAGATTAAAAACGGTCAACTCGATCAGTTCGAATGGGAAAAGTTCGACAGGGATATCACGCAGTTGCTCGATGCTCCCATTTTTATTGATGATACGCCCAGTTTATCCATTTTTGAACTTCGAAGTAAAGCGCGAAGATTAGTTAGAGAGCATAAAATTCAAATGATTATCATTGACTACCTTCAGTTGATGAATGCTTCGGGAATGAGTTTTGGTAGCCGTGAACAGGAAGTTAGTATTATTTCGCGTTCGCTGAAAGGGTTAGCCAAGGAATTGGATATTCCGATAATCGCACTATCGCAGCTTAACCGTGGTGTAGAAGGCCGAACGGGTATCGAAGGCAAACGTCCGCAGTTGTCCGATTTACGTGAATCGGGTGCTATTGAGCAGGATGCCGACATGGTTTGTTTTATCCACCGCCCAGAATATTACAAAATTACTGAAGATGCTCAGGGAAATTCGTTGAAAGGCATTGCCGAAATTATTGTAGCCAAACACCGTAACGGAGCTACCGACGATGTTCAATTGAAGTTCAAGAATGTATATGCTAAGTTTATGAATAAAGACGATATGGATGCTGAAGATGCAATGTCAGCCACAGGTTATCAGTCGATTCCGTCGAAACTTAACGCACAGGCCGGAACGGGCTTTGAAACTCCCGCTCCGCCGGTATCACCCTTTGGAGCCGGTCGTTTTGACGAAACACCTTTTTAATTGTTAATTGTTAATTATTGAAGTATGGAACTTTAGAGTGTACTTCACCCAATCCTCCAACAACCAATAATTAACAATTAACAATTAATAATTAACAATTATCTTTCGTGTTTATGTTTGAAAAGTACTGCAAACAGCACCATGATTACCGCTGAGTAAGCCGTAAATGTAAACCAGATTCCTTCCCAGTTTTTAACTCCATCGAGTGTGAAAAACCGGTCGATAAGTACTCCACTTATAAAACTGCCCATGATGGCACCAAACCCATTAGTCATCATCATAAATAATCCCTGAGCACTTGAACGAATCGACGAATCGGTGTTCGTTTCGATAAATAGTGAGCCTGAAATATTAAAGAAATCGAAGGCCATTCCATATACCACCATCGATAGTAAAATCATCCACAACCGATCGTCGGGATTACCCAAACCAAACAATCCGAAACGTAACACCCAGGCCGCCATACTTAACAACATCACGTTTTTAATCCCAAAACGTTTTAAGAAGAACGGTATAGCCAGAATGAACAAGGTTTCCGAGATTTGTGAAATTGACATAATTATGGTCGAATATTTCACAACAAACGAATCGGCGTATTGTGGAATTTTCTGGAAGTCGGAAAGAAAGGTGTCGCCATACATATTGGTAAGCTGCAGAGCGGCTCCTAAAAACATTGAGAAAATAAAAAACAGAGCCATTTTATAGTTGGCAAATAATTTAAATGCTTTTAATCCCAATGAATCGACCAGATTAAGTTCTTTCGTTCCTTTCAGTGGAGGAGGGCAGGCCGGAAGAGTAAACGAATAAACTCCCAGAATGAGCGAAAATGCAGCCGAAAAATAAAATTGTACTTCGGTGGCTTTGTTTCCGGTAAGATTAGTAATCCACATGGCCACTATAAAACCAATGGTTCCCCACACACGGATTGGAGGAAAAGACTTTACGACATCAAAATTGTTCGATTTGAGTGCCGTGTAGGCAACTGAGTTCGATAAGGCAATGGTGGGCATGTAGAAGAACATGGCTACTAACATTACCCAAAAGAAGAGCCCGGCATCGTCGACCAGAGTTAACGAAAACATGGCAATGCCACTAAGTATATGCAGGATACCATATAGTTTTTCGGCATTCACCCATTTGTCGGCAACTATTCCAAATATTGCAGGCATAAATATGGAAGCTATCCCCAGGGTAGAAAAAACAGCACCAAATTCGGTTCCTCCCCATTTTTGTGTTTCAAACCAGTATACTCCAATGGTTATTAACCAGGCTCCCCAAATCATAAATTGAAGAAAACTCATCACCGTCAACCGAAATTTTAGTCCCATTTGTGGTATTATTTTAAAAATTTAATCGCAAATGTAACGAAATCTTTGCAATTTCAAAATATTGACTTAACTTTGTGCCCGATTTTCAGTTCTATTGTCGGGCTTTTCTGCCCCTCGTCTGGTTTATACCCAACAAATACATCCAACAAACATCATTAAAATTTTTTACTTTCCAGCGTTTATATCTTTTTCAGAAGAACAATTCCTGATAAACGTATCATCAAACTTATGAGTAATTACAACCTTACACAGCTCGAGTCGAAAGAAATGACTGAGCTTCGCCAAATTGCCGTGGAACTGGAGTTGAAAGTTCCGAATTCGATTTCACAACAACAACTTGTATACGAGATTCTTGACCGCCAGGCGGTTGTCAATGCACAGGCAAAAGCCATCAAAGACAAAAATAATCCGGTACGAAATACGAATCGTACCCGTCAGCCTCACAAGAAAGGGAATGAAGCTAAACCTGCTGTTGGCGACGAATCGGCTGTTGCTTCCAATAAGGAACCAAATCGTAAAAACGATAACCAGCGCAAAGTCTCACCCCCTACTAAGCCTTCAGCAGTAAAAGAACAACAGGCTCAAAAGCAAGAAAAAGCTAAACCTGCCGAACCCGATAAAAAGGCTCCGGTAACTGCTGAAAAAAGCCCTGAATCAGCTAATCAGGCGCAGAAAGTTCCAGCCAAGAGAGGTCGGAAATCGAAAGCCGAAAAGGCTTTACTTGCACAAAATCAGGCTGCTGCTAAAGAGAATCTTCCGGTACATTCTGCTGTTGAGAATGTACCTGCAGAATCGAAAGCTATTAACAACGATCAGCATGCTACCGACGATACTGTAAAAACTACAGCCGAGCCGGTTCAATCTATGGTTCGTCGTGAACCGGGACAACCCCGCATGCGTGTTATCAAAAAGAATTCAACTCCTGAAATCCCGGTAGCTTCAGAAGTTAAAAATATTTTACCGGAACTCGAAGCCGACGATCCCTCGGATAACGAACTTACCGAATTACAACTTACTGCTCCTGTTGTTGATTTACCACTACCTTCTGAGCCGGAACAGGAAGAGCCCCAAACTGCTGACCCTTCGGCACCTGCAACACCTGCTTCTACTCAAAACAATCAGCAACGACATCAAAATCAACAAGCCAATAACCGTCCGAAGTTTATTCCTCAACGTAACGAAAAGCAATATGATTTTGACGGAATTCTCGAAGCAACCGGCACACTCGATATGGTAGCCGATGGATATGGTTTCCTGCGTTCGTCCGATTACAATTACTTAAGCTCTCCCGACGATATTTACGTTTCGCAATCGCAGATCAAGCTTTTTGGTCTTCGTCCGGGCGATACCGTTACCGGAGCGATCCGCCCTCCAAAAGAAGGTGAAAAATATTTCCCGCTCATTCGTGTGAGCAAAATCAACGGCCGCAGTCCCGAATATGTACGCGACCGGGTTCCCTTCGAACATCTCACTCCGCTTTTCCCCGATCAAAAATTCACCCTGTGTACCGGCAAAAACGATCCGCTTTCGGTTCGTATGGTTGATTTGTTTTCGCCTATCGGTAAAGGTCAGCGCGGTTTGATTGTGGCTCAACCTAAAACCGGTAAAACGGTATTGCTCAAAGAAATTGCAAATGCAATCGCTATCAATCACCCTGAGGTGTACATGATCGTATTGTTGATTGATGAACGTCCGGAAGAAGTAACTGATATGGCGCGCAGCGTAAAAGCCGAAGTGGTGGCTTCTACTTTCGACGAACCGGCCGAACGTCACGTACGGGTAGCAGCTATGGTGCACGAAAAGGCTAAACGATTGGTCGAATGTGGTCATGATGTGGTAATTCTGCTCGACTCCATTACCCGCCTGGCTCGCGCTTATAATACCGCTATGCCTGCTTCGGGTAAGATTTTATCGGGTGGGGTAGATGCTAACGCACTTCACAAACCAAAACGATTCTTCGGTGCTGCCCGTAATATCGAAAACGGGGGTAGTCTGACGATTATTGCAACGGCATTGACCGAAACCGGATCGAAAATGGACGAGGTG
>CAZLHC010000036.1:0-39950 GCA_964559265.1 uncultured Paludibacter sp.
AAATCAGCTAAATGTCTAAATTATAAGAATTTAGCTGAAGTGCGAAACATTAGTATTTTACTACAAAAACAAGGGCAGGGATGATGGGGAATGTTGATGTTACGCATATTGCAGTAATTACAGGAGAAACGATATTACTTTCGTTAATTTTTCTGGTAGTTTTCAGGTTGCGACGTACACTTGGAATAGGGTTGGTGTATGCGGTTTTAACCATGATGGGCTACATTCAGATTTTTCTTTCCAGTTCGGTGTATCACGAAATTTTACCCGGACTAATAGTTTCGCCGGGTTCTATTGTGATGTTTACGGGAATGATGTACGCCGTTTTGATGTTTTATATCCGTGAAGATGCTACCGAAACCCGAAAGTTGATTTACGCCATTTTTATTGCCAATATAGCCATGTCGTTGCTAATTCTGGTATTCGACTGGCATGTCAATAACTATCAATTTCTGAATCCCAAAGAGTCATCGATTAGTTTTTTGCACAATGGCAGTTGGGTGATGTTGGTGAATACCTTTGGCTTGCTGCTTGATGTGTTTCTCATCATTATTATTTACGAGAAAGTTGCTCAATGGATTAAACCCTTGTTTTTGCGAATCTATGTTACTATGGGTTTAATGCAGATCGTCAACTCGATTTTCTTTATGGGGCTTTCGTTTTGGAATTCGCCTATAGTTTTCGAACAGATTTACTCGGCTATTATTGGTAAATTATATACGGGTTTGTTTTATTCCGGTTTTGTATATCTATATCTTAAATACCTCGAGCCCGATGTGTATACAGCCAGCGACTTGCCTTACAAAGGAGTTTTTCATTCGCTGTCGTATCGTCAGAAATACGAAATGATGCTGGAAGAGAAACAGGCCGTTCAGCGTCAGGCCAACAAGGCATTGGAGTTGAACGAGCTGAAATACCAGACGCTGATTCGTATGTCGCCGGTAGGTATATTTTTAACCGATGCAACCGGCTATACCGTATACGTGAATCCCCGTTGGTGCGAAATTACCGGTCTTACAGTGGAAGATGCACTGGGCAACGGATGGATGAGTGCGGTGGTACCCGAAGATCGCGAATGGCTTGAAAAAGGGTGGAATAGTGCTACCGGGGAAGCGAATAGTTCAACGGTGGAATATAGGTTTCTGCGTGCCGATGGTTCGGTTACCTGGGTGCTGGGGCAGGCTATTCCTGAAGTTGATTCGGAAGAAAATGTGGTGGGATATGTAGGAACAATTACCGATATCACTTTATTGAAAAATTTTGAATCGGAGCTAACGAAAGCAAAAAATAAAGCGGAGGAAGGTGAGCGACTCAAGACAATGTTTCTTCAAAATATATCACATGAAATACGTACTCCTCTCAATGCCATTTGCGGGTCGGCCAACTTATTGAACGATAATTACTTCTCGGCCGAACAAAAAGAAAGTTTATTAGATATTATTCAAACGAGTAGCAATAAATTGCTTTCCATCGTAACCGATATACTCACGGTTTCGTCGCTCGAAACCAACCAGGAAAAAACGATTCTGCGCAAGACAGCCGTAAATGGTATCATGGCCGAGCTGGAAGAAAAGTACCGACCTATGGCCGAAGCTAAAGGACTTCACTTTGATGTGCACCCGGGCTTATCGTACGAGGATTCCACCATCTCCACCGACCGGATCAAATTACACCGGATTTTATCCAATCTGGTTGATAATGCGCTGAAATTCACTTCAACAGGCGAAATACGACTGGGTTACCGTCTTGCCGGTTCCACTCTCGAATTTTACGTAAAAGATACCGGAATCGGATTTGGCAAGGAGCTTCACGAACATATTTTCGATCATTTCCGTCAGGCCGACTCAAAAATTCAGTTCGAATACGGTGGCACCGGTCTTGGTTTATCCATTACCAAAGGTTTCACCGAATTGCTCGGGGGAAGTATGAAAGTGGAATCCACACCGGGCGAGGGATCTACCTTTTATGTGATGTTGCCGTATACGGTGTGAGATTATTTTTTTACAATTGTCAGATCAAATTCTTTACAGAGCCTCTTTTCCTGATAAAACTCTGCAATGTCGTACCTACCGTTGGTTTTTTGCCAAATGTCCAGCCCTCGTCCAAGTACAACCTTCCAGCCGTTGTTGATTTCGATGCTGCGATCGTGAAGCGTTTCGTTGAGTTCGTAGGTAAAGGCAATTCCAAGGTCGGCCAGCGAATCGGCTAATTCGGAGAAGTTCTGATGGGCACTGTCCATGTATTCCGCATCGTTGTAGGTTACCAGGTGTATCGAAACTTCTGCATCTTCCTGCTTCAGCTCAGCAATCAACCGGCATAGCTCTGCAAAATTGCGCATCTGATGCGATAGCCGGATGTAGGGATCGTTGATGATGTATTCGGTGGCTCCTTCTAAATAATCGCCAAAAAGCGATTTGTAACTGATGTTGGTTTGGTTGTCGCGCACTGTAAGATTAAATCCCTCCAAATATTTAGTGGAAGCCGGATTCGGGAGTTCTTCTACATGCGGCGTACGCCTTGCCAGTGGAAGAATATTCAACCGTGCATCGCCGTATTCCATCACTTCAAGGGTTTCAATCTGATGGAGTTTGCCATCCCTGGTGCGGTATTCAAAATTTACCACTTCATCATTAAAGGTCTCATCCATTTTTCGGAGTTGATCTTTCACCCGTTTACGACACTCAATGGCAAAATCCATCAGCTCACGGGCTTCTTCCTCAGTAAAAGTGCCCTGTGGATATATTATTTTTATCAAACCCGAAAAAGTTTTCTCGATGGCTAATTTATCGCGCGTAGTAATGGTAGTCGATAGTTCAAAATATTGTTGATATGCCCTGGTGTAGTCTTCTTTGCGCATATTTTTAAGTACCTCGGCTAAGTAATCGACTATAAATCCGAAATCGCCGGAGAACATCTCGTTACGCAGCTTTTTAGTTTCCCAACCGGGAAGATAGGCATGTATGCGATCGAGAAAAGCAGTATCGTAATAATCCCTGGGAAGTGCATCAAACAAATTGGTGTGTTTGAGCATATGGGGCACCGAATGATCGGTATTGCCTACCATCACAATCGACGCTTCGGCCTGCATTACATGGGTTCCCCGCGAAAAGGATTTGTTGGCCATGTAGTTTTTCATAATGTCGACCAACCCTAAATCCGATTTCTTGGCTTTTCCTGCAAATTCGTCCAGGGCTACTACGTCCCAATAGCCTACAAGACCAATTTCGCCGTTACTGTTATTCACAAATAGTTTTGCCTTCGATACCTCGCCACCCGAAATCAAAATACCATGCGGCGATAGCTCGGAATAAATATGCGATTTACCGGTACCTTTAGGCCCCAGCTCTATCAGGTTGTAATTATTTTCGGCAAAAGGAATCAGCCGGGCCAGCTGTAGTAATTTGGAACGGTTGGTAAATTCATCGGGATGTAACCCAAGTGTTTGCATCAGCAAGTCGATCCATTCTACTTTGGTGAATTGCCGGCGGGTGGTCTTATACTCGTCCAAATCTACCGACGAAACCTGAATGGGCTTCAGATCCTCGATATTCCAGGGCGAAGCATCTTTGCCCTCCACGGGTGCGTAACTCATTGTAACGATCGACCATACTCCTTCGGAAAGTAACTTGGGATAAGTAGTAACATGTGTGCTCAACAAGGGTATTTTACTCAGTCCCAGATTGGCAAACGAGGCTTCGTAGCGGTCGAGCTTGTCATTAAGCTTAACCGACAGTTTATCAATTATGCGGTGTGTGCCGTTTTCGCGGATCGTCGATTTGATAACCTGCGCTTCATCACGATGTACGAAATGCCGGTTAATGATGTCTTTTACGAGTTGCACTCCTTGTTCGATGGTTTCAGTATCGTCGGTTGCACAGTATTGTCCCAGCAGGTATTCCAATACATAGGTGGGTACACTTGCATTGCCCTTAATGCGGTTGGTGAGGTCCTTACGAACTACTTTCCCTGCAAATAAGTCGTTTATTTTCTGATTCGTCAGTTTCATTGTCGTGTGGTTTTAAAAGGTATCGAAATCGTTGGAAAAGGAGATGTTCAGGGTGTACATAAATCGCTTGTACTCCTTCCATTTACTGCTGCCTTCCACAGGTTCTTCGAGCAGCAGTTTCACGCGCTGGTTTTTGTATTTCCCGCTGGCTTTACTCAGCAGCTGGAATTTATGTTTCACCTCACGCTGCCGCTCGCTTCCTTCTTCAATGTCGAAATTGTACCGGAACTGGTCGCTGAGCAATTCACCATCTTCGGCATAAATGGCTGCCCTGATGGTACGGGGCAGGATGCCGGCACTTACCAACTCCTGTTGTATAAACGAAACCGAAAGTATATTGGTGGTAATCCTGTCGTTCGATTTGATAATGTCGATTTCGACCTGCGAAGTGCTGTCGGCCCGGAGCTTACTGATGGTAAGCAGCGGAATTACAATCTCCTGCAAACTGGCACCTCCGTGTATAAAGCGCGAACCGGCTCCTTTTACCCTCAGCCGGTTGATGGATCGGGGAATCAGAATTTCAGTATCGCCTGCTAATCCCAGTTCCTGTGCGGTGTATTTTACAGTGGCCGAATCGTTGGTGATGTTTCGTCCCACAACAAAGCGCCGGTTTTCTTTCCAGACTTCTCCTGTATGGTTTGATACGCTAAAATCGCTTTCGTCGAGCGTTTGATGCTGATAGATAAAGCCATGATCGGAGGTGATCATCATCGAGTTTCCGTTCATATTGGCGATTTTCTTCATCAGGTTCACCAGAAAATCAAGTTCTTCTTCCACGGCCTCAAATACCTTTTCTTCGGATGCTTTATCGTCGCCTACTTTGTCGATTCGGTTGTGGTAAATGTAAATCAAATCGTGCTGCTTTACAAATTCGCGTCCTTCACCGGCCGAATTCATCTTCATAAATTCTTCGGCTCCAATGGCAATGGCCCGTACGCCGGAATGCTGATTCAATATTTTTGTTCGATTGGCTGTGCCGGCGCTCGATATTCCATCGACCAGTACGGTATCGGTGCCTTCCTGAAATTCCATGCTTTTGTTGGGCAACAAAGCGGCCATCCCGAGTTGGGTGTACGAGGGAAGGGTCGTAATAAGGTGCTGAAGGGTGGCATCGAACCGGTTTTCCGACTGGATGCGTTTGTGCAATTCCACACCACACTCGTAGCGGAATGCATCGGAGATAATCACGAAGAGTCGGTTGTTTTTGGTCGTATAGGGACGGATGTGTTGCTCGAAAAAGCGGCGCTGACTGTTGGTTTCGTTCATCGGCCAGGGCTTTGTGCTGTTGATTACCTGCTGCCAGTTATCGTTGAACACCAACAGCCAATCGTTGGAATATACTTTCTCGGCTTTTTCGGCCAGTTGCGCCAATATCCGGTTTTGGTTGCTCAGCCGGTAATAATAAATAAATTTCCGGTAGGCACTATCTACCTGATAGAGTGTTTTCGCGTACTCATCCACACCTTTCGTAAAATTACTAAAGGTACTGTTGGCATACCTGCGCACCAGCGAAATAAGCTCAGCTCCGTATTCAATGGCTTTATACAGCTGTCGCACCGATTCGTACCAGTACTTGTTTTCGCGCTGCTTGGTAAACTGAAACACCTTATCTACCGATATGGCTTCGTCGGCGATGAGATTTACCAGGTCGAAAATTATCTTCTGATCGGTGAGTTTAAATAAATCATCCTGAATGATATCCTCTATCGTCGCCTTGTTCAGCAGGGCTTCGATATTCAGGTCGGCTGCAATTTTTTCCGACAATAGCCCAAAACTATCGCGGTAGGTGATGGTGTTTTTCCATTGCGACAACAGCAATCGGGTTTCTTTATTCACCTTTCCCGATTTTCCCGGGGCGAAATTAGCCGTAAACACTTCGAGGAAGAAATCATAAACAGAGGGTTTTTCGCTCTGGTAGTTGAATTGCTTTTGAATATTACTCCAGTACAAACCCGCGAGATTATAGTTGGCCAGCTCTTTATCAATCCGATCGTCGCCGCGGGTGAAGGCATGGGCATGTGCGTGAATAAAGGTCATCAGGTTCACGTAATCGGTCGAAAACACCATGGCTAACATCTTGGCCCGTATTTCCTCGTGCTCATCGCCGGCGCCCAGCAACTCTGCCAGTCGTGCCCTCCGCTCTTTCGATTTAAAGAATTCGAGATGTTCGGTTACCAGCTCCCTGAAATGATAATCGAGCCCTATTTCCTGTAAAATCAGCGCTTCCTGATTGGTGTAAAACACATAGTGCGCCAGTTCCATATCGAGCAACCAGTTCTCGTCGTGCGCCGGCCTGGGGTGCGGAATATACACCAGCAGTTTGCTGTCGGGTTGTTGCTTGTTGATAATGTGTTTCACTTCAAACTCATTGCCATTCACCTCCAGTTTCTCAACGCCTTCGAGGGCCACTTCGCGGTACAACTCAGTAAGTTCCTGTTTTTCGTCGTACCAGAAAATCACCCGGTGGGTGTCGAATCGTTTGAGGAGCGCTTCTTCTATTTTGTTCATGAAAAGATGATTACAATTGATTTCTAAAACTTATATTCTCCACGGCTCTGCCAGCTCGTAATTGGTACTCCGGCCTCCCGATGCTTCCTGTTGAAGTATCCCTTTCTCAATCAAATCCTTGATGTCGCGCAATGCTGTATCGGCCGAGCACTTTGTGATTTTCGCCCACTTCGACGATTTCAGTTTGCCTTCAAACCCATCCAACAGTTTGTTGAGCATCAATCGTTGACGGCTGTTCAGTTCCATCTCTTTATGGATATCCCAGAAGTCGGCTTTTTTAAGCACCCGCTTCAAGGTTTCGTCGGTGTATTCCAACGCACGATACAGGCAATTTAAAAACCAGTCGAGCCATTCGGTAATGTCACCAGCACTTGTCTGTACGGTTTGCAGCACCTCGTAATACCGTTTTTTCTCTGCTAAAATCTGATTGGAAAGACTGTAAAAACGTTGTGTGCTCTCTTCCGAACGTGCCAGCAACATATCCGAGATTGTACGCGCAATGCGTCCGTTGCCATCGTCGAATGGATGAATAATGATAAACCAGAAATGAGCAATTGCGGCTTTTAGTACACCATCGATATCCGAATTTCTGTTCAGCCAATCCAGAAACGCATCCATTTCCCGGTTTACTTCCGAAGCCTGAGGCGCCTGAAAATGAATTTTCTCCTTCCCCATAGGCCCCGACACTACCTGCATTTCATGGGTACGAAACCGACCGGTATCAATGCGGTGCATGCCACTCCATCCTGTTGGAAATAATGCGGCATGCCATCCCAGTATACGTTCCTGTTCGAGAGGGTGCTCGTAGTGCTGAGTAGCATCCAACATCATCTCTACTATGCCTTCCACATTCCTGTCGATATGCACCATCCCTACATAGTCGATTCCCAGTTGCCTGGCAATGGACGAGCGAACCTGTTCGTAGTTCAAAAACTCACCTTCTATTTCCGACGATTTTAACACATCGAGCGTTAAGGTGGAGAGCATCGTGTCTTCCTTTACCGAATAACCAAGGGCACTCATTTGTCCGTAAATTTTGCCCTGCATGTGCCGCACCTTACCCAGAATTACTCCAATTTGTTTGTCGTCCCAGGTAAATTCAGGCCAGTTGCTGTATTCGTAAATGTACTTCGCCATACGCCTTTTGCAATTTTGCGGTAAATATACGCAATATTCTCCGCATTAATACGGCAAATGAAGTGATTGTTTACAGGTATGGATAAAAAAGATCAGGTTTAGTTGCTTGTAATTATTAATTAAAATATTTCTATTTTTGCAGTAATAAAATTGATCATTATGAGTCAGGTAATTGCATATGTCGATATTTCAACACCAACTGGTCGCCGACTGGTAAAGGAACTGGAGAAACATAAAAAAGCTGTTCGGGTTGAATATCCCTTACCAGAAGCAATAAACGGAACAACAACTTTAAATCATAAAGATGTGTTTGGGAAACTTGAAAACAAACTAAACGAGCATTTTGGCACAAGTTATAAGTTGAAGTACTGAAATGAGGTATCTGGATGTTTTTTTCCATGGTATGCTATTTAAACAGTTGCGCCTCTAATTTAGGAAACTTATTCACCTGTACATTCAATAAATTACTGGCCATTGAAGGTTCTATACCTCCACCCCGAAACGAATCCAATACCGTTTGCGTAAACAGTCGTCCATTTCTGTTGAGTTGAAGTAAAAAATAATTTGGCCCTCCTCTCTTGTCTTTTTGCTTTCGTTTTTTGTCTTGTTCCCGCTGTAGAAATTGCTGGTATTCAAAATCAGCTTCGTGTTTCAACACCTTGTAAGTGCTGAGTGAAATACGATTCAGATTGTAAGCCCTTACCAGCAGCGCAAACGAACTAACTCCAATCATTTTTGCCTGTTTGAAAACTTCCTTCGCATTACGAAACACATTGGAATCAATACGTTGAATAAATTCGGCAGGAATTAACGCTGTTGCAGCCACTTCGTTGCAAAACAATTCAACAGGATTTCGATCCATTGAAGTATGAATCAATGGTTCAGTGTCATTTGATATTCCGGTTTCGGCAATCCAGAGGTGAGCCAGCTCGTGTACCAGCGTAAATAGTTGGGGAGCATTCCAATCGTCGGAATTGACAAAAACGAAGGGTGCGTAGCTATCGGCAATAGCGAAGCCCTGCATTTCGGAGGATTCCAGTTTTAATCTCGAATGGATATTGCTGGTTCTGGAAATAAAGACACCTTTTCTTTCGGCTTTATCGATCCATTCGAGGATAGGATTATTAGTTGTATACGCCAACGGGTTTAAATTCAGCTCCTTCAGCATATCGCCAGCCACTTCCCGTGGGTCATGATTAATTGTAAACCTTCCTATGAAAGGTACTTTTGCTTGTTGATTTTCCTGGTTCATTTCACTTATCCAGGCCTGTTTTTGCCGGATTTCACGAATAATAAAAACCGAGGCAGTACTTAATTCCCCCGAATTCGCCTTCCTGAAATCCTGCAAAGGTTGAAAATCGTTGGGCACTTCGGGCAGAAATAGCAAAGCAAAAGGACGCCGGTAGGCCTTCGCCAGGGTTTGAGCCTGATGGATGGTTGGAAATTCGTCTCCGCTTTCCCAAAACAGCAGTTTGTCGACAGGCACAGCCACTTTTGACGCAGCAATTTCCTCCGTCATTTTAGCTGATTCTCTGGCCCATTTAAGAACTGCTGGTGTTATGTATGCTTTTTCTGCCATAGTGCAAAAATAAGAAATGTTTTGAGATCAGGCTGTAGCCAATAAAGTTAAATGTGATATTCTCTTACAATATAGTTAGATGTTAATTTTTCGATATTCCCGACGATTTCTTTTCCATCAACATAAGCATAGTGCAGCTTACGAGTTTCAAGATCACCTTCATTTTCCATGTTGGCTGTTGAAAAATATGCCTTGCATTTTGAAGAGAGGAATTCTCGTCTTTTATGCATCTTTCCCTGGTTTCCCATTGGTGAGTGTAGCGGATTAATGAAGATATCGGTTGCCTGACATATAGCTCTAAATGATTTTTTCAATGCTTCGTCATTTATCCGGAACTCAACCCGGTTGTCATCAGACTGTAAATTTTTAAGGATATTGATTTCACCGCATATAAGTACGGAAATTCTTTTGTCATTTACATTGAAACTTCTGTTTGTTAAGAGCTCATGCAAAAGTTGTTCAGCACAATAGCTGTTCTTATTTATTTCGACAGAATCGGTAAAAATCTGATGTGTGTGACAGTTTAGAATTTTGTTTTTTTCAATTCTGAACAACCAGTTTGTGAGATTTCTTGCTCCAAAATCCTTTACTTCAAGAAAAGCTATAACATGTTTATTAGCCAGCTTAGCAGATATTTTATCAAGATCGTTTATGGAATCAAAGGTATGCCCGGCAAAAAGGACAACATTAGCTTTTGCATGGTTAAAAATTTCCAGAAGAGCGTTACGCTTTTCGCTGGAAGATAAATTGTGGTTGAAGGATGCTAATTGGATTCTCATGATATTATGTAATAAAGGGACAAATGCCTATACATGTCAAGTTATTGTCATATTCATCTGCCTTGTAGTGTTAAACTGAATATTTTTATCAATAAACTCAAATTCACTCATTGCTTCTTTAATCTCGTTTTGCTGGAACTCAACAATTGGTTCTTCAACAATTTCTACATTACACCCATTCACCAACTCGTCAAATTGTGCATCCATAAGATGTGAATAGAATCGTTGTCGGGTAATTAGAAGAGCAGATCGACTAAACTTGTTACTGTTTTTTATCACTTGAGATTTCTTTTCAATTATTTCGTCTGGTAATATACCCTTTGATTCATTAAACAACTTGAATATTATTGATGAACATCTTACATCAGCTCTGAAACGTATTCCAAAAGCTAATTTATTAAAATTCTGACCCTTTCCAATTTCCAAAACATAGCCAGATTGCCTTACGGGGCGTGAGAATGGCTGTATGCCAACTGGATGCAATTTCCATTGGTTCACGTAAGGCGATTTGTCCTGATATACATAAAACACTCCAACCTTATCACCTTCATATGGTTTATATGTTTCTTTCTCCGAATCAACTCCATCTACATGAGTTGAAGATGCAAAAAAGGCTGCAGCCCATTTGTCAGTTGTCAAATCAATGAACTCAGTATTAATGCCGTAATGTTGAGCTAAGGCACTATCATCGATAAATATTTTACAATGCTGTACATCACCACTAGTCATTGTGTGGTATATGCCAGATTCAAATACACTTGCAATCGGATGCTTTTTTATTAATATAGAAAATTCACACAGTTTGAGTCTTTCAATAAGCACAACGAATTTGTCCTTTTTTCTATATAATGACGGTTGGCAATTAGTATAATAGTCCGTTTGCCCTCGATAATACCAATGTTTTACTCTACACTTAGGAAGAAAAAGCAACTTTCCTTCACTGTTAGTCACTTGGTACAAATCATTGTTATCTTGATGAGAATTTAGAAATTGTCCTATTGGATTTTTATCATATAAAAGAGCATATTTTTCTTCTTCATAGCAGATTATTTCCAACACTTCAAGTATGTTTGGTAACTTATCTTTCTCAGCAATTGATTGTGCGATAAACTTTTTTAATAATAATGATTCATTTATATTGTATTCCGGTAGTTTCTGCCAGAATTGTCGCCACTCATTCATTGTAGGTATATGTTCGTCACTATCAATGAATGCGTCGCGTATTTCATCAGTGGTACACTCTTGCATTACAGGCCGTATAGTTGAGTAGTTAGGTTCATTAACTCTGAATGCTCTCAAGTTGACAACTCCCATACTTTTTGCTTTTTCAACAAAAAGACTAGCACCGATCGCATCATCATTATTGTAACACTCGGAGATAATTTCATATTGCAACTGCTTTAAACCTTTTACAAACACAGCTGTATTGTCTCGTCCAAGTTTAATATACAGAGATTCAGCTTTTATGAACAGCGATAATGATATGGATGGAAATTTTATTTGACAAATTATCGCCATCATTAAGTTATCACAAGCATATGCCAATGGTTCGTCGAACTTATTACGCCTACCTTTTGATTCAGCTAACAACCATAAAATAAAATATATTTCATCCCACAATTCGTAATGCCGAATAATTTCAGCTACATCGATCATTGCAATTGCAGCCGATTCAATTTCAACCAGGTTTAATCGTAATATTGCACGATTGAAAGCGTACAACATTTGGATTGTTGGTGGAATGTCAACTTGTGGCACCACACGACCATCATTGCCCAGTATTTCTATCAATTCTGCATCAAGTTGCTGTGCACTTGCATTATCACTGTTTATTAGTTCAGCAAAAACGTTGGTTTTATGTAGTAACACTTCGATATTCATCTTCCTGCAATTCTATTTGTATTGTTAATAGTAGAGTGATTTTTTTAAAACTTTGAATTTTTCGATGACAATACTTCAACTACTTCGCCTTGCAGATTAATTCTCACTTTTACACCGTTTACTTTTTCATACGCAAAACCATTCATAAAGCTACTAAGCTCATCATATACTAAAGGGATATGAATCTCAAATTCCTTGTTAATAAAACCCCATTTACCTCCTCTGAAGATTTCGTTATAACTCCCCTCATAAGTATCAGGTTCAAAACATCCTCCAATATTAACTTTAGCAAGCCCATTTCGAAAATCGTTGGCAAAATCAAAATGGTTCGAGAGCTCTTCTCTTGTATGACAATCAATGAAACAGTACTTGTTTCCATTTCTAATTCTAACAATACCATCATTACTCAATCCAACTTCATCAAAAAGGCCTTGAAATAAATTACTAAAAAGTTGCTTGGCAATTTCAGCTTCGCCGTCGAACTCTAAATCGTAATCATAAAGATTATCAAGTCTATCAAAATCATTTTCAATATCTATTAGTTTTGATCCACGCATTATATTGAAATATTCAAATTTTGAAAAATCGGAATTTCTCATAATGTAAAATGAGTATTTATGAAGTTTATCGCAATCTTCTTTTGTTAAAAAATTCCATTTTTTCCCAATTTGGAATTTGACAACACCTCCAACAAACAGATTTTCTGAAATAGTATTATCATATAAATCATCACCTGTATGGGAAGATACCTCGTAGTTTTTATATCCAATTTGATAGCAAAGAGGAGGTAATACTATTTCTCCACTAATATTCATCAAACCATAACTTTTCGGGTAAAGATTGGCGCCCTGATGTCTTTCTTTACTCACGATGAAGTAACCATCTTCGTAAGTTTTTAGAATTTTCTCATGTTCAAACTCAACTATAAGGTCTTCTGATGAATTTAAAATTCCCCACAAGTTATTGTTATTAACTGCAAACAAGTCATTGCTATTTGGAAGTTTAAATGCTCCTTGATAAATAGGAGGGATAATTTCTATACCTTCTTTGTTTATAAAACCGATTTTGTTAGATTTAACTACCCATGCGAGATTATCCTTAAATATCGGCATACAATCATATTTACAAGGTGTTATAGGTCTTCCATTTATATCAATTAAACCCCATTTATAGTCATCAATAGGACCTCCCTTGTACGCTAAAATATTATATTCAATGCAATATATAAAATTGAATTTCAATCTAATAATTTCGTTTCCTTTTTCATCAACAATACCCCAAACATTATTAATACAAGCTGAATATAATCCGAACATATTCGGAATAATCATATCATACTTGTATAAATAGTTTATCTTGTGTTTACAATAAATTGCATTTCTATTTGAGTAAATCCATCTTCCTAGTTTATTCACATAACCTTTTTCAAACTGAAAGTAATTACTGAAATCATATTCATATGAAAGTTTGCATGGGCTAAAATCAATTTTTGGTTTATAAATTTCGATCTCAGAAATCCCATTAACAAAATTAGAGGCAGATTTGTAATAATTGCTATTAATTTGATTACCTTTTCTATCAATAAAAAAAATCTTATTGTCAAAAGTATAACCTTGATGAACGGTGGCTATTCCATCATAATACTCAACATGATCTTTGTAGTCTGTTTGTATTATTGCCTTTTGCTTAATGCTAAACAGTGAAATTGTTTTGTCTTGAAATTTATGAATCTCATCACTTTCAGAATAAGTGTTGTAGACTTTTTCAAAAACTGTTTCGACCTTAGTTAGTTTTAGATATTCTGCGTCATGCCTTTCAATTGCAATATATTCTTCTTAAAGTAGTTGATTTCCATTGGTATCGTATAAGCCGAATAAACATTCATAAGGAAATTCAAGTGTTTTAATTCCAACTAGCATTATTCCTTCACATATAAAACTAAGTTTGTCGAATTTTAATGGTATTACAACATCTTCACTAATGCTGATGGCACCCCACTTTTTATACTTTACAGGAATTATATCATTTTGAATTGTTTGTGTATCCTCATATTTCAATGGAATTACTTCATGTCCAAATTTATCTATAAAACCATACATGTTATCCTTCTTAACCCTGGCAATCCCATATCTAAATGATTCAGCCTCTGTATAACTTTTAAGTGATATAATAATAATGTCGTTGGGGTCAATAAAAGTCCAATTATCATTACCATTAACCAATGCGAGTCCTTCTGAAAAGGAATATACTTTATCATATTTGTCCTTAATTTTTAATTTACCTTTGGAGTCAATGTAGCCCCACGTTTTGTTTCTCCTTACTGCAGCTAATCCTTCTGAAAATGGCAATGCTTCTTTATAATTAAAATCTACAACAAGTTTTGCATTTTTATTTATAAAACCACACCCGACCCACTTGTATGAAACTAATGCCAATCCTTCATTGAACTCACTAAATGAGAAATAATCAAACGCAGTTTCACTATCACCGTTTCTAAAAAGCAGTTTCTTGAGAAGGGGTTGTAATTCTAAAACTGTTTTTCCATTTACATCAATGTACCGATAACCATTATTTTCCCCTCCAGTATATGCTAAGCCTTCTGAGAATTTTAAATTGAAGTTTCTATTCTTATTTTGAAAAATAATTTCTCCCTTAGAATTAACATAATTATTAATATCAACCTTTTTTATTGAATTTTCATGTTCATCAAAATCTAAAACATAACTCCAGCAATCAATCATCTTTTGGGCAAATTCATTTGACAAAAAAGCTTCACTAATTAGCTGTTCTTTAAGCATATCAATATTTTTAGGTTTCTCTGAATGAGTAATAAGCTTATACATTTTCACTGAAATGTTCTCTTTTATTGAAATTAGCAACAACTTCTTTAGGATTTTATCAGCATAGTATAACTTTTCAACTAATTTTGTCAACAAACTCACATTATTTAATGAGTCTGATCCTATAAAGCGAATTCCATCTCTTAATAAATTTAAAGCATTCGAATCGTTCGAGAGCATAATTAACGAATCGATAAATTTCTCTTTGCACACAGGACATTTACATAAGTGTATATCCATATTAATCGTGTAATCGAATCTACAATTAGGACAAATCATTGTGAATGTATTTGTTTGTTTAACTTATTTTTTCTCACCTTATCTCCTCCCCATCAATCCAATCAAACCCCTTCACTTTTTCTTTCGTCTTTTTGTCATTCAGCCCGGCTACTTCTTTTATCGCCTTGCCAAATTTATTGTAATTCACCAGCACTCCATCGTCGAGGTCGAAGGCAATGCGCTCAGTGGCAAGGGGGTAGAGGATGTCGCGCTCGTAGTCCTGAAGTTCGAGGAGCACGAGGCGGTAGTTGTCC
This sequence comes from uncultured Paludibacter sp., assembly GCA_964559265.1. Taxonomy (GTDB): domain Bacteria; phylum Bacteroidota; class Bacteroidia; order Bacteroidales; family Paludibacteraceae; genus Paludibacter. Next base: position 15,264 of record CAZLHC010000036.1, read on the forward strand.
TGCTGCTTGGTGGCGCGGGTGGCTTCGGCCGAACTGCCGGTTTCGATGATGTGAGCGAGGTGCTCGATGTGGGCGCTGATTTTTTCTTTGTACTCGCGCAGGTAACCATTGAGTATCTGGCTGAGGGTGTCGCGGGTATAGCGATGCATGTAAATGAGCATGTTGAACGAGCCGCGCGGCGAGGAGAACATCCAGTAGATGGGGCGTTTCTTGTAGCGGCGCACGTGGTCGGTGTAGAAGTTCCGGGTGAAGTACCTGCGCAGGTCCATCCCCAGCGATTCTTCCACGAAGGCGATGTTTTTGTCGAAGTGTTGGGTGCCGAAACAGGCTTTCAGGAAGGCGTTGAAGCGGGCCACAATATCGTCTTCGAACCATTCGTCGTCGAGCACGGGGATGATGTTGTCGGCATCGGGTACGAAACTGAGTTCGTCCATCTGCCTGCCAAGTTTGGCGAGGTAATCTACGAGCGTTTCGCCCTGGTTGGCAAGGATAAGGCCCGGCTGGTCGATGCTGTACCGCCCAAACATGCAGCCCACGGCAAAACTCACGAACTGCGCCATCACCTCATCGGCGCGAAACACCATCTCGCCGTTTTCGATGGTAGTTTCTTCTTTCAGGATGGTGATGTCTTCGAGTGGCACATCGGGCGTGAGTTCGTCCTGCAGTCCGTATATTTCGATAAATTGCCGGTTGAGTTCTTCTTCGTTGCGGTGGAGTTGGTGGAAGTTGCGACGCCATTCGGAGGTATAGGCCTGATAGCAATCAATCAATAAGTTTTCGTTGGTGGGCACATTTGCCATGGCCAGTATTTCTTGTTGATCTGCTTCGTCAAGCATGCTGAGATCGGCATAGTTCTGACTGCAATTGGACTTGCAACGGATGAGTTCGTTATGTTGGAAATCCCAGGAGGTTTCACGGGAGTCCCAGTCGGATTTTGAAATAGAAATATTTTTTTCAGTAATTTTAAAAATTTGATTGTTATCTGAACCAAAATTTATTGGAAACTTACTTACTTCACCAGACTGAAAATTTAGTGTTGGATTAATACCTGATAAAAGATATTTAAATACTTTACTGTTCATGGCGCCTAAGATAAAAATTCTCTCTTCATATTTTTCAACAAAGAGACAACACCCACCGTTATCAAAAATAAATCCTTCCTCAAACCATCTTAAACTAAAATCAGATGAAGTAACTGTTGACCATGTCAATCCAGGTTTCATATAATATTGTTCATTTGTTACTACTGATGTTTTAATATTTCTAATTTCTTCAGCGTTATTTTTCCAGAAAACTAAGTACTCCTGAAATCCAAACCATTTACGAAATCCACCACCTTTGTTATAGGGTATCCAATATCTATCAACTTTAAGAGATTCTAAAATTGATAGATACCCATAAGACTGATTTTTATAATTTATCTCGTGAGCAAATCTTAAAAATCGTGCATTGTTTGAAGTACTATTTCCTTTTCTAACTGGCGCAATTTCACCAACTGTTTTACCCTTAAACGAATCATATGTTTTCTCACTCAACCAATACCCAATCGGCCCGCCCGGTATCTTTTCAAAGTTTTTTTGATTGGCGTTGTAAAACCATCCACATTGAGGGTTTTGAATGGCTTCGAGGGTTTTATTTCTTTTAAGTTCGGAGTTGTCGTAATCTACCAATCGAACAAAGCTACCTTCACCAAATTGTGTAATATTACAAAACGTAAAAGAGGCATTTTGTACCACTTCACCTCCAATTTCGGGGAAAGTTCGAGGTCCCAAGTGCAATAAAGTGTCGAACTGAATAGAATCAATCAATTTGGTGCGGAGTTTTTCGTAACTACTCAAAAACATCCAGCTGTGTTGGTTAATCATGCCCAACATGCCGGCGGGATGAAGTGAGGCCAATCCGGCTTCCATAAAACAGGCCATCAAGTCGGCTTTGCTGTCGGGATAATGCTTCTTCACATATTCGCCCAGCTCTTTGTTCATATTGCCGCCGCCCATATAGGGCGGATTGTCCACCACGCAATGGTACTTCCCTGCCAACGGAATCAACTGTTCCACTGCTTCCTGCACCGCCATCAGCGCAGGTTTTGTAAATAAATCGGCAGTTTTGGTTTTAATTTCCAGATTTTCGCGAAGTTCAACCAAACTTTCTAACGAAGTGATGGGCTGGATCAGCGATCCTAAGTTGGTCGACTGCCGGATGTGTTCCAGGTCGGTTTGCAGACTTTCGGGATAGGGCAGATTGAGCTGCGCGAAGAGTTCCTGCGTGGCATCGGCACTGAGCTTCAAATCGGCATAGCACAGGATATTCGGTTTTACTTCTTTCCGGAAGAAACGGCGGTGATAGCTGCGGGCTTTCATCATCAGTGCAAAACCGGCCAACTGGGCGGCGCGCTCGTCGATTTCGAATCCGTACAGGTTGTGTTCGATAATCAGCTTCGGAATATCGGAGGGATTGTAGCCTTCTTCTTCGTAAATGCGGTACAGCAGTTCGAAGCCGTACACCAGAATATGTCCGCTTCCGCAGGCCTGATCGAGCAAGCGCAATTCTTCTATACTGCCCAGCTGCAGGAAGTCGGTGGTGGTTTCCGATTCAATATAATAGGGCATGTGCTGCCGGAGTCGCGACGAAGGACGGTTCTGCAACCAGAGTTTGCCCACGGTGTTCTGCACCATGTATTCCACAATCCAGCGGGGCGTAAAAAGCTGGGTGGCTGCAGGAATATCTTCCTTTTTAACCGACGATTTGGAAGCAAACACCGCATCTTTTTTCTCCGAAATATAAAACTGATACAGCCACCCGATGATTTCCACCTCGCGGCAGTCGTCGGCGTCCATACCCTCGCGCAGCTCTTTCAGAAACGAACGTTCGGTCACGAGGTCGTCGGGCATCAGCAATTCGGTGTAGTCGTTGATGCGCTCAAACAGGAAGGGGAAAATGCTGCTCAGGTGATTGCAGGCACCGGTAAGCAGGAGTTTGTAGGCTTCGTTTTGGGCATTGGCACTGGGTTTCAGTCCGTCGAGCAATTCCATGATTTCGGTACGGTTCACCGGCAACTCATCGGCAATAATTCCCTGCTTGGCCTCTTCGAGCAGTTGGGGCGTGGTGCGATTGTCCCCGGGCGTCACCACCCGGATGCCGAGTGGCTGGTAGTCGTTCACATCCATGAACCGCAGGGCCACAAACCGATTGAACCAGGTATAGGCCACTTTCTCGATCAGGGCTTCGCGACCGTCGGCATTGAGTGCTTCCTGCAACTGCCGAAGCGAATCGGTTTTCTCGCGCAGCTCAGCGGTATCGGTGCGAAGTACGTATTCGAGCCGGGCGGCTACCTGTAGCATAAGTTGGGTGCGTGCCGATTGGGCAAAGCGTTTGAGTTGGTTGGTGTTCATCGGTTTTGATTTCTATCAAAAATTATAATTTCTAATCCAATAGTTTCTTAAGCGTTTCGGCATCAGGTAATGCTTTACGGAAATGCGACGGTAGTTTTTCAGTTGTTTTAAAGGTTGAAACGCCCATGGGCTTATTGACATCCCTGAAACTATATTCCACTTTTTTATCATCTTTTTCCTTGCAAAGTATAATTCCGATAGATGGATTTTCGTGTGCCTGCTTCACCAAATCGTCCAACGCTGAAAGATAAAAGTTCATTTTACCAATATATTCAGGTTTAAATTTTCCTTTCTTGAGGTCGATTGCAACCAGACTCTGCAAGCCTCTGTGAAAAAACAATAAGTCGATAAAATACTCTTCTTCAGAAATGATAAGGCGGTACTGATTGCCTAAGAAACAGAAATCGTTGCCTAAGGACATCATGAATTTTTTGATGTTTTGAACTATTTCCTGTTCCAACACCCTTTCGTCCATTTCTTCTTCATCTTCGACGTTTACAAAATCCAGTAGATACTGATCTTTGAATGATCGAATAGCTTTATTGGAAAGTCCTGCGGGTAAGGCGTCTTTAAAATTATTGGGTAATTTATCTGTATGTAAATGACTTTGGTTCCGGAGTTCAATACGCAACTGATTTATTGTCCAGGTGTTTAAAGCTGTATTTACGATATAATACCATCGGTCCGATTCATTCTTAATGTTCGAAACAATCTCAAAATGGTGCGAAAATGAGATCGAAATAAAACACTGTTGCAACTTCTTTTCGTTTTCCAATTGGTTCGTTGCCGTCGAACCAATTGGAATTGGTGAGGAAGCTGTTTGGTTCGATGTTAACGAACCAACTAATTCAGTATTCTTCCAGGCCTGGTAAAAAATCCTCATTTTCTTCAGATTGGAAGCTGAAAAACCTCTTAAACCTGGTAATTCCTGTTGCAATCTTTGTGATACTGTATCTAAAACTTTTGCACCCCAATTTTCTGTATTAGCCTTTTCATCGATGGCTTTTCCGGCATTATAGTACAATTTCAATGATTCAGCATTAGCTATCTTAGCAACAATATACCTGCTCGACAGGATTTGTTGTTTAAGCTGTACTATGAAATCAAACGATACATTCGAATTGGTGTTCATATTATAACTGTATTCTCCGGTTCTTCTTTATCTGCTCTTTCAGCGCCTTGCGGTACGCTTCCACGTATTCATCCACATCGGCTTCCGATTTCAACTCGGTTTTGCTGAAGTTGGGTTTGATCTGACTTTTGTTGATGTAATGAACCACGGGTGCCTGCGCAGTGTCACCGGCACCTCCTTCGGGCTGTACGTAAGTCGGCTGCGGAGTCAGCATTTTCATGATTTCGTTCAGTTGCCGGGTAAACAAGCTGTCCTTTACACGGGTGCGGATGTCGCGAATCACGGCAATGTAACGCTGCGTGGCCAGGTGGTTGAGTTCGCTGCGGAAGGGCGCAATGATGGTTTCCTGTTGTGTTGGATTCAGTTTCGCGAATTCGTCTTTACTGCTGATGGCGGCAATGGTGGCTTCGATGGTCTGCCGGGTGATTTCTTTTTCTTCCTGTTGCTTTTCGCTTACCTTTTTGCCCAGACTTTCTTTCAGCGCTTTGGCATCGCGAATGGTAGTGCCGGCATAGGGTTTCGGGTTAAGCATCAATTCCTTCAACTGCTGTACTTCGTCGCCGTCGATATAGTTGAGGTTGGAAGTATCGCCCTCGAGCATCGTGCGAATGGAGTCGTAAATGGCAGCCTGATCGCCGTTCATAAATCGCTTGATGGGGTCGAGCAGGTCTTCTTTGAAGTCGAGCAAATCGTCTTCAAAATCGGTCAGCTGCGTGAGATAATAGCTGTATTCTTTGTCGTACAGCTTGGTGAGGCGGTTGTTGAAGCTCGTCAAACTATCGAGGAAAGGGTATTGTTTGCGCTGCATCAACAGCCGGTTGACATCGGTATGCATGTCTCTGAGCTTGTTTTTGAACGCTCCGGCAACTTCTCTGGCTTCGTTGTAGGCACAGGATTCGTCGAAGGCATCCTTGTACACTTCTTTCAATTTCCTGATAAGCGTTATATCGATGGTTTGCGGCACTTCCACTATCGTGTTGGCATACCCGGCACTGTTGAGTAGGGCGGTGAGCACGCCGGCATCTTCCAGGAGATTGGAATCGCGCTTTAACTCAATTTTTCCGCGTTTGTAGAGGCGGGCCACCAGGGTCCAGATGGCATTGGGGTACCAACCGTAGGGCTTGCGGATAAAATAGTTGCGCATATCGACGAGGGTGGTGCGGTCCGACTGCGCTTTGCGGCGGTTCACCAGCAGTACGAGTTCCGATTCGGCTTCCGAAAGTGCTTGTTCTTCCAGACCAAACAGTTCGTGGGTCGATTTCAGCAGGGTGGCTTTGATAGTATCTTCGGAATAAGCGGTATTGCCCAGCATGCGCAGGTTGGGATACACCACCCGTACGAGTTCCTGAAACACGTTTACCACCTTTGTTTTGCCATCGGTGGTGTTGCTGGTTTCAACCTTAGAACCGTTCAGAAATACAATCGATTCGGCTAATGCTTTGTTGGCCAGCAATATCAGAGTACGGCCGCGCTGAGCGTTTTGCTGCGCCTTATCCTGCAAAATACGTTTGTACTCCGTTCGGTTGGAGGTGGAGTTGTTGAGCCGTACGTACTTATTGGTTTTCAGGTACAGTCGAATATCTTTGGAAAATACCGAATCGGAGGCTAATACAAATTTCACCCCCGAAGTGCCCATGGTTTGGGTTTTCAGCAGGGTCTCGTTGCCATAATCGTAGCAAAATTCGGTAACGATATCGATTTCCAGCTCCTTTTCACGTCCAATCAGCATTCCGTCGATCTTGCTGCTGAATTCGTAATCCTGTTTGTTTTCGGTGAATCGGATTCGATTGTCTTTGATAAGCTCGTCGTAAAAAATTTCTTTCAGGTATTGCGTGACGGCCTGGTCGTCGACATCGGTGTTTTTGATTTCTTCTTCAATGTCTTTTTCGTCGTTGGTCAAAAATTCGTAGAGCTCGCCATTGCGCTGAATATAGCTCTGGTATTCGAGCATATTCAGTGCTTCCTCAATCTGGTTCTCGTGTTTTTTGAGGTCCACCCTGATATTGTCGATCAGCAATACCGAGATATTGCGGCGGGTGGTTTTGAAACTACTGAAATACTTCACCATGAACAAGGTTTTCAGCACCCGGAGGGCCATCGGGTTCTCAATCTGGTTTTCGGCCAGGATAATCGAACTTTGAATTTCGCCCTTGAGCTCATTGCGAATACCTTCAAACATCCGGTCGAAGCTCACTAAGCTGTTCATTTCCTTATCTTCCAGTCGGTTCACCACCTGCTGAAACACACCCAGCATCGATCGTTCGCCAATGGCTGCATGTTTTCCCTGAAAGGCATTGTGGAGCGACAAGGCTCGCCGGCAATTCTGAAACAAATCGAACTGATAGGGCAGGAAGGGGAATTTGTTTCCGAAATCGTCGGCGCTTTTAAAACCTTTAAACTGAACCCCCGCTTCGGAGAAAGTAATCAGGGTATCGAGCTGCGAACTGATATGTTGATAATTGGTCACCAGCGACTGCTGGGCTTCGGCCGTTTTTTTGAGTAAGCGTTTTTCGATTACTTCATCCACATTGGCCGATGTAAGAGGAATTTTCAGTTTAAAGCGTGCCTGGATGCGCGAAAAGTCATTTTGTTGTTGTTTGTTCATATCGCCCACCACCTTTTCCATATCTTCCTGAGAAGTCACCAGTATCCAGCTCGAACCTTTGGTTTTGGTAGCCAGCGTTTCGGCCACGGTCTGCAGGTTCAGCATCAGTTTGGTATTGTCGCTGATGTACTGACCCACTTCATCCACAAAAAAGTTCAGGCGGAAACCGGCCGGCTTGGTTTTGATGTATTCCGCTACCCGGTCGCAAAAATCTTCAATCGATTGTTTGTGCTTATCTTCAATATCGTCCATGATGGTTTCGTACTTCGCGGCATCGGTATTGAAAATTTCGCCCAATACTTCAGCCACCGTATCGGTCACTAAGGGATCGAAATAATCGGTTCGGGCTTCTTCCCATTTTTTGCCAAAAGAGGCCGTAAACTTAGATTTAAATTCGTCGAATTTACCCTGTTTGTCGACCCACATTTCGAATTCGGCCACATGCGGTTGAAATCCGTAATAGCCCAGGTGGTCGTAAAATACTTTATAGAAAACCGAAAGAATAGCTTTTGCATCGGCTTTGGTGGTAATTTGCGATTGCTGGTCGATGTTGAACAAAATGGATTCGGACGGAATACGGGCAGCCCGCAGGATATCTGCTTTGAGCATGGAGTCGTTTTCAATTTTTTCGGCAAACAACTCGCCACAGGAGTAATCGTCGTGTTGGAGATTGGCCAGTACGTACGAAAGAATTTTGAGCAGGTGCGACTTACCACTTCCAAAGAAGCCCGAAATCCACACTCCGTTGGCACCTCCGTAGTTGTTGTAGGCCTGAAAAAATTCGCGAATCTTTTTGGCAATTTCGTTGGTAATTACGTATTCGGTAACCTCGTTGGAGATATTTTCCTTGTCGTCGGCTTTAATTACGGTTTCAATGTACCTGTCGATAGGTTTTTCAAATAAAGTTCTGATCATTTCATTTCAATATTTTCGATGTTAAAAGCACGGTAATAGTTATCATCTTTAAGTAGTCCGAACAGGTTTAGACTTTGTCCGGTATATACCCCCGGGAAAAAGCAAACGGTAGGGGCGTTTTTAGCAATATTTTGCAGATTGTTGAGGATGGTATGCGAGCGAATAAAAGGGAAAACCAGGCCGATACCGGTGAGTAAATACACATCGGCCTCCACCGAACGAATCAGCTCTTCGAGCCGGGGCATGAGCACCTCGTGCATGTTGAGCGACGATTGCAAGGCCCTGAGAAACTTATCTTTACCTTTCGCTTTTTCCACGCGGAACATCCGTTCCATTCCACCTTTATCTTCAAGAATGTCGCAGGCCAGATCATACAGATTAATCTCCAGCACTTTTACACCATTCGTTTCCAGCTTATTGATCAGCATGCCGGTGGATTCGCGCACCTCCAGTTCCTGCGTAGCGTTATAGGCCGAAATAAAGAAAGGAATTTCGCCACCCAGGGCCTCCATGCTCAGGAAGCGGGGCGAAGAAATAACCTTGTATAAGTGATTAAATTTGACTGTAAGATCTTCCATTATGCATTGTTTATATCGGTGTCGCTTAGTAACAATATTTTAAGCCATTCCTTATTATCGCTTGCAAAGGCCTCGATTACTTTTTTATCCACCAGTTGTGGTTGAATAATTTTCGACTTCACCGAATCGATAATACCCGCCTGTTCCAGAATTTTAAACGTAACCTGTTTAAGTTTATAGATGGTGTTTTCAGTAATGGTTTCCAGCTCAGGATGCAGTTCGGTTTTACGGCGCAAAAAACTGATAAAATCGCCATCGGATAGCGAGTACTGAAAAAGCAATACTTTTTCGCGTACCACTTCCACCGTGAAATCGCGGATAAAACCGTATGTTTTGCAGATAGCAAGAAAACCGATTTGCTTTTGCAACGGAAGAATTCCATTGATAAGAATAGAAAGTTGTAGAGGAGTGAGAGTGGCAATCCGTTTTGAATATTCATGAATCATACGACTGCCGGTTGTGGCTTTGCCGGCACCCAACAGGTTTACATAATCAATGGGGCTGCCATCACGAATATGGCGGGCTACAGTAACGAAATCGTTCAGTCGCAACGATGCGGCTGTAAATCCAAGGTTAAAGTGCTTCTTTTCAGTCATGGACAGTTGAGGGATTCAATGCTTATGCTATTTATTTACTGCCTGTTCTGATGCAGTACATCAACTAGTTAAGTTTTTTACACACTTACGAGCTGCGTTTTGCAAATATAGCTAAATTTTCAAATAAATACATGGAAAAGTGCTTCGTATGGTTGAAAAAAAAAGCACCTACATCATCGATGTAAGTGCTTTTGCTCTCCCTCTTGGACTTGAACCAAGGACCCTCTGATTAACAGTCAGATGCTCTAACCGACTGAGCTAAGGAAGAATTTTTTTCTCAATTGCGATGCAAAAGTAATAGGTTTTTCTGAATTATGCAATATCTTTGCAGTAAATTTTTATAAAAAAAGAGCTGAATTATGATGAAGAAAGTACTGGGTATGGGTAATGCCCTGACTGACATTTTGTTGCAGATTGAGTCGGATGGAGTGCTGAATGAGTTAAAATTACCAAAAGGGAGCATGCAGCTCATCGATGAGGCTAAATTGGCCGAAATTCGGGGAGCTGTGGCCATCGAAAAGTCGGTAATGGCTACCGGTGGATCGGCTTCCAACACGATAAACGGGATTACTAAACTGGGTGTGCCTGCCGGTTTCTTCGGAAAGATAGGTAAGGATGCTATCGGCGATTTCTTTATGAACGATACCCTGGCCAATGGGGTGGAGCCCCTGCTGGAGTATAGCAACCTGCCCTCGGGCAATTGTACGGTGCTGGTTTCGGCCGATGGCGAACGTACCTTATGTACCTTCCTGGGGGCTGCTGCCGAACTTACGCCCGACGATATTACGCCGGATCTTTTCAGTGGCTATTCTATCTTTCATATCGAAGGTTACCTGGTGCAAAATCACGAGTTGATACGCAAAGCGGTGCAATTGGCCAAACAGGCCGGACTGCAAGTGTCGGTCGACCTGGCCAGCTACAATGTGGTGGAAGCTAATCTCGACTTCCTGAAAGAAATGATTGCCGACTATGTCGATATTGTGTTTGCCAACGAAGAAGAAGCCCGCGCGTTTACCGGCATGGAGCCTCAGGATGCACTTATCCATATTGCCGCTCATTGCGATATCGCCGTGGTTAAAATCGGTAAGGAAGGTTCGTTTGTGAAATCGGGCGATGCGGTTCATACCATTTCTCCTTTTTTAGCTAAAAGTATCGATACTACCGGTGCGGGCGATTTATATGCGGCTGGTTTCCTCTATGGTATGGCCCTCGACTTGCCCCTGGAACTCTGCGGTAAAATTGGTTCGCTGGTTTCGTCGAAAGTGGTGGAAGTGCTGGGCGCTAAAATGTCGCAGGAGGTGTGGGACGGTATTAAAAAAGAAATTGACTCGTTTATAGCCTGAAATTAGCATGCAACAGGTAAAATTGTACGGAGCCATCGTGCTGGCGATGGTGTTCTGGTCGTTTTCGTTTATCTGGACGCAAATGGCTATCGAATCGTTTCCGCCGGTAACACTGGTGACCTTACGGTTGGTGCTGGCGTCGGTAATGCTCTATGGATATGCAAAACTCACGGGTAAGTTTCAACGCCTACGTAAGCAGGATCTGGGTGGATTTATCCTGCTGGCCTTTTTCGAACCTTACCTTTACTACATGGGCGAAACCTATGCGCTTACCATGATGTCGCCAACCCTGGTGTCGGTATTTGTGGCCACCATTCCGCTTTTTGCGCCCATCCTGGCGTATTTCATGCTCAAAGAAAAGGTGACTAAAAGCAATATGGTCGGTATTCTTGTGTCGATTGCCGGTGTTTTGTTGGTGATATACGTTCCGGGCTCCGGTCTGTATGCCGACTTCTGGGGAATTGTACTGGTGTTTTTAGCAGTGTTTGCTGCGGTATTTTATTCGGCAATGCTGCGCCGTATTTCATCTTATTATTCCATCACCAATATTATTCTTTACCAGAGCCTCATCGGATTGGTTTTCTTTACCCCGACCTTTTTTGTAGTCGATTTTTCCAGCATCGCTACCCTTGAGGTTTCAGCTAAATCGTTTGGCGCTTTGCTTATGCTCGCTTTTTTTGCATCCGTAATCGCCTTTGTGTTCTTCGGTGGTGTAGTGCGTAAAATCGGAATTGCTAAAACCAATGTGTTCGTCAACCTGATACCGGTTTTTACCGCCATTTTTTCGTGGATGCTGCTCGATCAATACCTCACCTTCACGCAGTGGATAGGAATTCTGGTGGTAGTGCTCGGTTTATTTGTAAGCCAGATTAACCGGAAATCGCGAAAAACCGAAAAACTGGAAACCATTACCAAAGCAACTGAATTTTAATTTGGAAATTCGATGGCAGGGTGTTAAATTTGTAGCCTGTTTTTAACACCCTGCCAACATGAAACGTAAGATACATCCGTTTTTCGTTGTTTATCAGTTGCTTGTTGCTTATCCTTTGCTGTTGATCATCACTCCCCTGGTGGCCCTGGCTACTATCGTTTTGTCGCCTGTTTTCCCCAACAATTCAATTTCCTATTATCCGGCTCGCTGGTGGGGGAGGGTAATCTGCTGGCTTTTCGTTGTCAAAGTGAAATTTTCAGGGCTCGATGCGGTTGATCCGAAACAGTCGTTTATTGTTGCTGCCAATCACCAGTCGATGTTCGATATATTTATTATCTACGGTTGGTTACCTCATTTTTTTAAATGGATGATGAAGGCCGAACTTCGTAAAATTCCATTGGTAGGTAAAGCCTGCGAATCGGCCGGACATATATTTATCAACCGTACTAACCCCGTGGCTGCGCACCATAGTATCGAAAAGGCTGAGCGACAATTGCAAAATGGTGTTTCGCTGGTTATTTTTCCCGAAGGTACCCGAACTTTTACCGGACAGATGGGATCGTTCAAAAAGGGAGCATTCCGTATAGCATCCGATCTTAAATTGCCTATCCTGCCGGTTACCATCGATGGCGCTTTTGAAGTCATGCCCCGCTCGTCGTTTATTGTGAAACCGGGTACCATCCGCGTCACCTTCCATCCCCCGATCCCGGTACTCGATTTTCTTCCCGATAAATTGCCCGGTTTAATCCAAACCACCCACACCATCATCGCCTCCGGGTTGGCGAAATAAACCCGATAAAAGCCGCAACTGAAAATATTTGCGGCTTTTTTGTTTAAATAATGTTAATGCTAAAATCCCGATTACCTGCTGAAAACGTCTATTAATACGACTTCCAAACAAATAAACTGAAATCATTTCAAAATTTGTATAGTACTATGTATTGCAAGGTACTATATCTTCATATATATTTGCACCCGTTAAACACTACAACCCAATGATATCTCTAGCAAACATTAACAAAACCTATTACACAGAAGCCACTTCGCTTCATGTGCTCAAAGGAGTAGACCTGACAATCAGACAGGGCGATTTTGTATCCATTATGGGAGCTTCCGGTTCCGGTAAGTCGACCCTACTCAACATTTTGGGCATACTCGACAACTACGATACCGGAGAGTATCGTCTCAACAATGTGTTGATTAAGGACTTGAACGAACGACAGGCGGCGCATTACCGCAACGAGATGATTGGTTTCGTGTTTCAGTCGTTTAACCTGATCAATTTTAAAAATGCCCTCGAAAATGTGGCCTTACCGCTGTATTACCGGCACATCAGTCGCAAACGCCGTAATATTATCGCGATGGAGTACCTCGACCGGATGGGATTGAAGGATTGGGCGTATCACATGCCCAACGAAATGTCGGGTGGACAAAAACAGCGTGTGGCCATTGCGCGGGCCATAATTTCGGAGCCCAAAGTAATTCTGGCCGATGAACCTACCGGAGCGCTCGATAGCAAAACCACCGAAGAAGTGATGCAGGTACTTTCCGAATTGAATGCATCCGGTATCACCACCATTATCGTAACCCACGAAAAAGCGGTGGCCGATATTACCCGCAAGGTAATACACATTAAGGACGGAATGATCGGAAGTATCGAAACTAAATAAATTCCACTCATGGATATACTACAAGAAATATGGTCGGGTTTGCGGCACAACAAGCTGCGCACTATCCTCACCGGATTGTCGGTTTCCTGGGGGATTTTCATCCTGATAATTCTGCTGGCAGCCGGAAACGGGTTGAAAAACGGAGTAACCTCCAACTTCAGCGACCGTGCCACTAATACCGTACAAATCTGGCCGGGACGAACTTCAAAACCTCATCAGGGCTATCAGGCGGGTAGGGGATTGAGTCTGACCGATAAGGAAGTGCAGAAAATTGACGAAGATGTACAGGAAATGACCGACCGCACTCCGGTGCTCGACAATTTCCTCACCATCACCCATAAATCGGAATATGGAAGTTATTCGGTACGTGGAGTTACACCCTTGTATACCAGTATTTTCAATCTGAAGTTCGAAGAAGATGGCGGACGGTTTATCAACCAGACCGATATGAACGAAAAACGCAAAGTAATAGTGCTCGACAAAAAAGTGGTGGATGTGCTGTTTAAGGACGAACCGGCACTTGGCCAGTTTGTACAGGTTGGTCAGGTGATGTTTCAGGTAGTGGGCATTAATACCAAAAAAGATAACTGGGGAAATGGGAATGCTTATATTCCGCTGGCCACATCTCAGGCTATTTTCAATCCCGACGAAAAATACCGCAGTATAGCCATGACGGTAAACGGACTGAAGACCATGGAAGAAAATGATACGTTCAACCTGGAGTTGAAACGATCCATGTCGCAAACCATGATATTCGATCCCGAAGATACACAGGCGCTTTGGATCCGGAATTCGCAACGGGATTATATCGAAACGATGAACATTTTCAACGGGATAACGCTATTTGTTTCTATTATCGGAATTTTCACCCTCATTGCAGGTATCGTTGGGGTAAGTAATATTATGTTGGTAACGGTAAAGGAACGAACTCGCGAAATTGGAATCCGCAAGGCACTGGGGGCACCACCAGCTCAAATTCTGTTTTCAATTATTCTGGAATCCATTATGATAACGGCGTTTTTTGGTTACCTGGGAATGATGACCGGTATAGGAATTACGGAGGCAGTAAATTTTGTGATGGAGCAGTCGGCGGCTCAAAATCCATCGGAAACCGGGATGTCGGTGTTTAAGAATCCAACGGTAAATCTGACCTATGTCTATATCTCGACCCTGATTCTTATCATCTCGGGAATATTTGCCGGATATATGCCAGCCCGGAGAGCTGTAAAAATTAAACCCATCGAAGCCATGCGCGACGAAAATTAATGATACTACATTATGTTTGATCTCGATCGATTCCAGGAAATCTGGATTACAATAACCCACAACAAATCGCGAAGTGTACTTACTGCTTTTGGAGTTTTCTGGGGCATGTTTATGCTGGTAGCCATGGTGGGAGCAGGAGTAGCCCTCGAACGGGGAATCAGTTCGCAGGTGGAAGGTTTTGCCACGAACTCCTGTTTTATCTGGGAGAACCGTACGTCGGAGCCTTACAAAGGTTTTCGCAAGGGTCGCCAATGGGAAATGCGTAACCGCGATATTGTATTGCTTCAGCAAAATGTTCCTGAACTTCAATACATTGCTCCGGTGATTTTTGGAGGAAACAGTGAAAATAATGTGCTGCGTGACGATAAATCAGGAGCCTTTAATATCAAAGGTAATTATCCTTCGTACAACGATATTGATAATCAGAAGATTATTAAGGGACGTTACATCAACGAAATTGATATAGCCGAAAAACGAAAGGTATGTGTAATTGGCGAACGGGTATACGAGGTGATGTTTCCGCACGACGAAGATCCGCTGGGAAAAAACATTCAGGTGAACGGAATTTATTTCAGTGTGGTTGGAGTAACCCGGAGTACCACAAATATCAATATCGGTGGCGATTCGCAGGAAACCGTGGTGTTGCCGTTTACCACCATGCAACAGGCCTTTAACATGGGCGATAGAGTTCATTTTCTGGCAATTACCGCTCAACCCGGAATTAAGGTTAAGGTGGTGGAAGAAAAAGTAAAAGCCGTGCTCAAGCAGGCTCACGATATTTCGCCCGACGATAAAACCGCTGTGGGAGGGATGAATATCGAAGATCAGTTTACCATGTTTTTGTACCTGGGAATTGGCATTGCCTCGCTTATCTGGATTGTAGGTACGGGGACCTTATTGGCCGGAGCAGTTGGAGTGAGTAATATTATGCTGGTAACGGTAAAGGAACGTACCCGTGAAATTGGAATTCGCCGGGCTTTGGGAGCAACACCCTCTAATATTGTAGGGCAGATTCTGACCGAAAGTGTGGTGCTTACCATGCTAGCCGGCGTTACCGGATTGATGTTAGGAGTAGGTTTGCTTTCACTGGTCGGGAAAATTCTGGATCAAACCGAAGGTATGTTCAAAGATCCGCAAATCAGTTTTGGAGTAGGAGTGGGAGCGCTGCTAATCCTGGTTGTAATAGGCGCATTGGCTGGTTTTATCCCTGCCAACCGGGCAATGAAGATTAAACCGATTGAAGCAATACGAGAAGAGTAAAAAATAAATAAATCAATTACGAATATGAAGCGATTCTTTAAGTTCTTTTTTATTGGCCTGATGGTCATTGGTATTATAGGTACCTTTATTTTTCTGTGGCAAAAGTCACAACCCAAGGTAAAAGTGTATGAGATTGTAACGGTGAGTACCGGTACCATTCAAAAGAAAACGGTGGCTACCGGAAAGGTAGAGCCCCGCAATGAAATTCTTATAAAACCACAGTTATCGGGTATTATTTCCGAAATTTATAAAGAAGCAGGCGACCAGGTGAAGGCGGGTGATGTTATTGCGCGTATTAAACTGATCCCCGACATGGTGAGTCTGAATGCCGCCGAAGCCCGGGTGGTACGTGCTCAACTGGTATTCGACCAAACCAGTCGTAACTTCGAGCGCGACAAAAAGCTGTTTGCCGAAAAGGTTATTTCCCGCGAGGATTTTGAAAAAAGCAAGTTGCAGTTCGATAACGATAAAGCCGAGTTAAAAACAGCCCAGGACAACCTGAGCCTGACCCGCGATGGGATTGCCAGCGATAATTCGCAGGTGAGTAATACACTGGTGCGTTCTACGATCAATGGTACTATCCTCGATATTCCGGTGAAAGTGGGTAATTCGGTTATTCAATCCAATAACTTCAACGACGGAACCACTATTGCAGCTGTAGCCAACATGAACGATATGTTGTTTGTAGGTAAGCTCGACGAAACCGAAGTAGGGCGTGTATCGACCGGAATGCCAATGGAGATTACCATTGGAGCCGTTCCCGGAAAACGTTTGAATGCCAAGCTGGAATACATAGCTCCCAAAGGTACCGATGCCGGGGGCGCCATTATGTTCGATATGAAGGCAGCAGTAACAGTAACCAACGATATATTTATCCGTGCGGGATACAGTGCGAATGCTGAGATAATTTTCAGTCGTGCCGAAAATGTGATCACCATCCCCGAGAGCTGTGTTACTTTCAGTGGCGATACTGCATATGTGCACACTTTGCTTACCGAAGAACCACAGAGCTTCGTGAAGAAGCAAGTGGTAACAGGTCTCTCGGATGGTATTAGCCTTGAAATTAAAAAAGGCTTGAAAAAAGGAGACAAAATTCGGGGTGCTGAAGTTATGGAAAAGAAACCTGCAAATTCGTAATGAACATGAAGAAGTTACTAGTACTAAGTGTAATCGCACTTTTAACGACGGCTTTTCAGTCGCATGCTGCCGTTCGGGTGATGACGCTGCAACAATGTATCGATACGGCTCTTACCAACAACCGGAATATTCGTCAGCAGGAGTTAAACCGGGCCAGTCGGGAAGTTGCCTACGATCAGGCGAGGGCCAACCTGTTACCCAATCTGAATGCATCAGCCGGGCAGAGCTTTATGTTTGGCCGCTCGCTCATAGCCGACAATACCTACCGCAATGTCAATTCGTCGCAAACATCGTTTGGCATCGGATCGGGTATCACCTTGTTCGACGGTATGCGCATGAAATACAATATCGATGCCCGTCGTGCCGAAATGTTAGCCGCCAATGCCGATCTGGAAAAAATTCAGGAAGATATCCGGTTGAACGTTACGGTTGCATATATGCAAGTGTTGTTGTACAAAGAAAATAAACAAACAGCCATCAGTCAGTTGGAGCTCACCACACAGAAATTGGAACAACGCACAGCAATGGTGGCTGCCGGGAAGCTTCCCGAAGGCGAATTGTTTGAGCTGAAAGCGCAGCAAGCACGGGAAGAGCTAAACCTTACCCGTACCGAAACACAGTTGAAACTGGCCCTGCTCGATCTGGCACAAATAATTGAACTTGTCGATTTTGAAAACCTGGATGTGGAACTTCCCCTGGATATGATAAATGCCGATGCTAAACTGATTTCGGCCGGTGAAGTGTATCAGTCGGCTTTGCTTTCGCGACCAGAACTTAAAGCGGCCGAGCACCGGCTTAAAAGCTCGCTTATCAATGTGGATATTGCCCGTGCAGCCTATTTTCCCTCGCTAAGCCTGGGAGCTCAAATGGGCACCGGATACTACAAGCTGAATGGAGTGCCCAATAATTCGTTTAGTCAACAAACGCGTGATAACCTGAGTACCAATCTGAGTTTTAATTTGCAGATACCTATATTTAATCGTTTTGCGACCCGAAACCAGGTAGTCAATTCGAAACTGGCCGTTGAAAACAGCCGGTTGGAGATGGAGAATACAAAAGTTCAATTGCGCAAGACCATTGAACAGGCCTATCAGAATGCAATTGCTGCCCAATCGCGGCTGGATGCTGCCCGCAAGTCGGAACAAGCCTCCCGCGAAGCCTATCGCTATGCTGAGCAAAAGTACGAAGCCGGACGAGCATCGGTGTACGAATTGTATTCAGCTAAAGCAAATCTGACTCAGGTTATTTCCGAACTGAGTCAGTCGAAATACGAGTACCTGCTTCGAATACAAGTTTTAGAATTATTAAAATGAACGCAGAAAATATCAAATCGCAAATGCGCAAGGGTTATCTTGAATACTGTATTTTGCTGATATTGAAAGAAAAACCTTCGTATGCATCCGATATTATAATGGAGTTAAAGGATGCAAAGTTAATAGTTGTGGAGGGTACTTTGTACCCCTTGCTCACCCGGCTGAAAAATGCCGAACTACTCGATTACCGGTGGGAAGAATCGACCCAGGGCCCCCCGCGTAAGTACTACGAGATGACAGAGAAAGGTCTCCTGTTTCTGGACGAACTCGAAAAAGCCTGGGATGAAATCAATCTTGTTATACGTCGTTTAAAAAGTAATAAAATCGAAAGGGTATGAAGAAAACGCTGACTGTCAACTTAAACAATACTGTTTTTAACATCGATAGTGATGCCTACGATGCATTGCACACTTATCTTAGTGAAGTGGAAAGCAGGCTTTCGGAGAACGAACGCCGGGATGTTATGACAGATATCGAGGCACGCATTGCCGAATTGTTTTCTGAGAAGCTCGCTAAAGGTAAAAATGTTATTACACTCGAAGAGGTGGATTCGGTAATTGCAATTTTGGGCAAACCCAACCAGTTTGCTTCCGACGATATCGATGATGAGCCTGGTAGCTCATCGTCGGCCAATGCTGCTCAGGATCAAAAAGGTCCCAGGAAGTTTTACCGCGATCCCGAAACAGCTGTATTGGGTGGGGTGGCTGCCGGTTTAGCTGCTTACCTGGGCTGGGATGTGGCATTGGTACGGGTAATATTGGTAGTGTTGCTTTTCCTGTCGTACACAACCATAATTCCGGTTTATATACTTGTTTGGATCATTGCTCCTGCTGCGCGAACAGTTGCCCAGAAACTCGAAATGCAGGGTGAACCGGTAACCGCCGATCGCATTAAGGAGGAAATTAATAACATGAAGAATTATGTAAACAGTGAAGAGTTTGAAACGAAAACGAATTCGGTGGGGAGTCGTTTTGGTTCAGCATTTCGGGCTGTTTTTAAAGTAATCTTCGGTATTATTGGCGCTTTTATGGGTTTTATTGGCTTTATTATTCTCGGAGCGTTGTTGTCGGCGTTTTCGATAATGATATTTGCTCCTACAGTTATTACCGGATTTATTCCTGATTTACCCTTTTTCAACACTATAAATGCTACCTGGACCGTGATTGCCTTGTTGCTGGTCCTTGGGATTCCGGTTTTTGTGCTAATTTATGGTGCTATCCGGGTGATTTCGGGTAAAAAAGGAGTGGGACGTCCGCTCAACTGGATTCTTTTCATACTTTGGGTCGTTGGTATCTTTTTGTTCACCGGTTTATCGGCGGGTACACTTGCTTCGTTTATCCGGGGCGATGCCGATCAGTTCAGCTTTTACTGGCACGACGATGTTCACGAAGATCATACATCCCTGTTTATTCCGGTGGCCAATTTTAATTCCATCGATGTGTCGGGCAATGTAAAAGTGGAGCTGACTCAGGATTCGATGTTCTCGGTTCAGGCTACCGGAGGTTCAACTGCTTTATCGCATCTCGACGTTGATGTGAGCGGAGGGGTGTTGAAAATAAATACTACAAAATTTCATGTCAATCGACAGGTTACGGTGTTTGTGGTAATGCCCGAATTGAAACGATTAGCGATAAGCGGAGCCAGTGAGGTTAAAAACTACAGTCGTTTTACTACCGATTACCTGAGAGTTGATATGTCGGGAGTAGGTAAGGCTGATCTGAATCTGCATGTAAACAAAGGACTTACGATTGACCAAAAAGATGCTACGGAACTCGATCTGGAAGGAATGGCGTATCGTCTGGAACTAAAAAGTACCGGTCTTTCGGATGTGGATGCCGAAGAATTCTTAGTACACAATGCCCGAATTAAAGGGGATGGCGCTGTCGATATGCGAACCAATGTAACTGATTCGCTCGATGTGCGAGTTTCGGGAACAGCAGCGTTTAAAAATCGATATCGACCCACCTATCACCATCAGGAAATTTCGGGAGCAGCCAGTGTACATTTCAATTAAACCCCGGCAGGTTCAGAATCTTCCGTTCCAAAGCATACGCAACCAGTCGCCGAGTTTTTTCTCGGCGCTGTTGTTTTGTACCTGCCAGATACGGGTCTGCTGCAACTCATCGGGCATAAACTGCTGCGCTACAAAATGGTTCGGAAAGTCATGCGAGTATTTATAGTTAGTACCGTAATTTAACTCTTTCATCAGTTTGGTTGGAGCATTGCGTAAATGTAAAGGAACAGGCAGGTTCCCGGTTTTCTCGACCAGTGCCAGTGCCTCGTCGATGGCCAGATAAGCCGAGTTGCTTTTGGGCGACGATGCCAGGTATACAGTTGCTTCGGCCAGGATGATCCGACCTTCGGGCCAGCCAATTTTATGCAGTGCATCAAAACAGGTATTGGCCAGCAAAAGGGCATTGGGATTGGCTAAACCAATATCTTCAGCCGCCGAAATTACCAACCTTCGTGCAATAAATTTTGGATCTTCGCCCCCGGCTATCATGCGCGCCAGCCAGTAGATGGCTGCATCGGGATCGCTTCCGCGTATCGATTTAATAAATGCCGAGATGATATCGTAATGTACTTCTCCATCTTTATCGTAGGCAATCGGATTTTGTTGAAGCCGTTCGGTCACCATCTGGTTGGTAATTCGTATTTCGTCGCCCGTTGACGATGAACATACCAGGTCAAGAATATTCAGAAGTTTTCGGGCATCACCTCCCGAAAACCGAAGTACAGCTTCATTTTCTGCAACGGTTACCTTGTAGTTTTTAAGTACAGTATCGGTACTTAGCGCCCGGTTCATTAATTCCAACAGATCTTCTTTTTCGAGCGATTTCAATACATATACCTGACAACGCGAAAGCAGGGGGGTAATTACTTCAAACGATGGATTTTCGGTGGTGGCACCTATAAGAGTTACCGTTCCGTTTTCAACAGCACCAAGTAACGAATCCTGTTGCGATTTACTAAACCGGTGAATTTCATCAATAAACAAAATCGGACTCACTCCCTGTGCAAACATTCGGTTGGCTTTTGCTTTTTCAATCACCTCGCGCACATCTTTAACCCCTGAAGTTACTGCGCTCAGGGTGTAAAAGGGTCGTTCGAGTCGATTGGCAATAATACGGGCAAGGGTGGTTTTTCCAACTCCGGGAGGTCCCCATAGAATAAACGATGCGATCCGACCGGTTTCGATCATTTGTCGCAATATCGCATTCGGACCTACTAAGTGTTTTTGTCCGATGTATTCGTCTAAAGTGGAGGGACGTAGTCGTTCGGCAAGCGGTTGCATATGTTTTCTGAATCAGAATGAACCACAAAAGTAGAAAAAAATATAATATAATGAGTAACTGTTTTGTTGTTTCAGGAAAAATGCTGATATTTGCAGGCTCAAAAATTAATTTTTATTTGTACAAATGACAAACAATGAAAACTGGCAGGAACGCCCCAGAAAAGAGGGTTCCGGTGCCGGCCGTGATGGTAAACCATTTGAAAAACGCGATGTGAGATCGATACTGAAAGGTACAAGAGGGGCCTCCAGAACCGGCTCCAATCAAACTCGTGATAATGATCGTCCGTCATTTAAGCCGGATTTTAGTAAGAGAGAGGAAAACAAGCAGAATTTTGAAAATCGCGAACAACGCCCTTTCGAGCGTCGTGAACCGAAATCTTTTGATCGTCCCTTCGAACGTCGTGAACCGCGTCCCTACGACTCATCCCGCCAGGATCGTCCGTACGAACGCCGCGAACCACGCAGTTTTGAATCCCGTGAAAATCGTCCCTACGAACCCCGCGAACCACGTCCGTATCAACCACGGGAAGATCGTCCGTATCAACCGCGCGAAGATCGTCCGTATCAAAATCGCGAAGATCGTCCGTATCAACCGCGCGAAAACCGCCCGTACGATCGTCCCTACGAGCGCCGTGAAGGTGGTGGTGGCGGATATTCTCAGGACCGTAATTCAACCGGTCGTCCCCGTTTTAAACCAAATTTCCAGGAAGGACAAGGGGGTGATTCCAGCCGTCGACCGCGTGTAACGCTTCGCAAACCAGGCGAATCTACCGATGGTAATTTCGTTGAAACGCGTTTCGATACCCGCGATACTTCCGGACGCCGTCCCCGTATCCGCTCGGGAAATGTGGATCCGAATGCTAAATACAGCAAGAAAAAACAACTCGAATACCGTCGCAATGAAGTAGACTTTACTAAACCTGTTCGATTGAATAAGTTCCTGGCAAATGCCGGTATTTGTTCGCGTCGCGAGGCCGATGAGTTTATTCGTGCTGGTGTGATTACAGTAAATGGTGAATTTGTTACCGAAATGGGGGTTAAAGTAATGCACTCCGACAAAGTGATGTTCCATAATCAATTGGTTCGTTCCGAACGTAAAGTGTATATTTTGCTCAACAAACCGAAAGATACAGTAACTACTGCTGAAGATACGCATGATCGTCGCACTGTGCTCGATTTAGTAAAGAATGCATGCAGCGAACGTATTTATCCGGTGGGTCGTCTCGACCGTAACACTACCGGTGTTCTTTTATTGACCAACGATGGCGATCTGGCTTCGAAGCTAACACATCCGAAATACGATAAAAAGAAGATCTATCATGTTACCCTCGATAAACCACTCGAAATCCCCGATTTTGAAGCAATTCTTTCCGGTATCAGTCTCGATGAAGAAAAAATTGCTGCCGATGAACTCAATTTCGTAAAAGACGATGATTTCCGCCAGGTAGGAATTCAGATTCACTCTGGTCAAAACCGTGTAGTACGTCGTATTTTCGAAAAACTGGGTTATAAGGTTGTACGACTCGATCGTGTTTTCTTTGCTGGTTTAACCAAAAAGAATCTTCCCCGTGGAAAGTACCGTTTCCTTACCGAGCGTGAGGTGAACATGCTGAAAATGGGAGCCTACGAATAAATCCTTCCCGATTAAACTGAACTCCCTTGTTAGCGCAAGGGAGTTTTTTAATATTAGAATGTATGGCCAAAAAAACTTCATTTGCTTCAAAACTTTTTCGTTGGATCCGTAATTTGATAGTGCTATTCTTTGCAGTGTCGATAGGTTGGACCTTACTGGCCGGTTTTATTCCGGTATTAGTTACTCCTCTGATGATAATTCGTTCGGTCGAAGCGGTTGTTGATGGAAAGACTCCTAAAAATAAAAAGGATTGGGTTCGAATAGAAGATATTTCGCCAAACATGGTGAATGCCGTCATTGCTTCAGAAGATAATTTGTTTATGGAGCATTCTGGTTTTTCGTTCGATTCGATGAAAAAGGCCTGGGAGTATAACAAACGGGGTAGAAAGATACGGGGAGGAAGCACCATTTCTCAACAAACAGCTAAAAATGTTTTTTTATGGAACAAGAGGTCGTATGTACGAAAAGGTCTGGAGGCTTATTTCACGGTATTAATTGAATTGTTTTGGTCGAAAAAACGTATAATGGAAGTTTACCTTAATATTATAGAGATGGGGGATGGAATTTATGGAGTGCAGGCAGCATCGCGGGAGTATTTCGATAAAGATGCTTCGAAGCTTACCCGAAGGCAGGCGGCAGCCATAGCAGTTTGTCTGCCCAATCCCCGAAGGTTTAGTCCGGCGAATCCTTCCGGTTATATCCAACGTCGCACTACAGCCATCGTGTCGCTTATGGGTAAATTACCAAGAGTAGATTTTACTTCAGCTTCTAAAACAGAAAAAAAATGAATAAAGAAATTACATACCTCGATTGGGGATTGAAAGAATACAACGAAGCCTGGCAACAACAGGAACAACTTTTTGCTTCCACCCTGGAGTTGAAGCAACAGGAGCTGGCTACCAATAATTACCTGGTTTTTTGCGAACATCCCCATGTGTATACCTTAGGAAAGAGTGGAGATGAACAAAATTTATTGTTAAATTACATTCAACTTCAGGCCAGGCATGCTTCTTTTGTGCAAACCAACCGGGGTGGCGATATCACTTATCATGGTCCCGGTCAATTGGTGGGCTATCCTATTTTCGATTTGGCTAATTTTGGAATCGGACTTCGGCGCTATATTGAATTATTGGAAGATGCCATTATTGAGTTTATAGCGCTCTACGGATTGAAAGGTGAACGGATGGAAGGAGCGACCGGTGTATGGCTGGATACGGCAACTCCGCGGGCCCGAAAAATTTGTGCCATTGGGGTTCGGAGCTCACGATTTGTAACCATGCATGGATTTGCATTGAATATTTCAACCGATCTTTCGTACTTTTCGCACATCAATCCCTGTGGTTTTACCGACAAAGGAGTGACCTCACTAGCCCATGAAACAGGCTTAGAACTCAATTTTGAGTTGGTGAAGCAACAAGTTCGAAAAATCATTGAAAAAAAGTTTCAATGAAAATATTCACATTATCAGCAAGATAGATTATTTGGTGCAAAATAATTGAATTTTTTTCTCCAAATAATTTGCACGAGACTAAAAAACCGCTTATCTTTGCAGTCCCTTTTGAGAGGAAAGGCAACAGAAACGCTCTTTGAAATGATGCAATGAACAAGACAATGTAGTATA
>CAZLHC010000037.1:0-30454 GCA_964559265.1 uncultured Paludibacter sp.
CGAAGCGCAACGCCCCGTTAGCGAAACGAAGTGTAGCGCTAAAACGACTGCATCTCCACCAACTTCCGGTAATATCCGTTCAGCGCAATCAACTCCTCATGACGGCCGCGCTCTACAATCCTACCCTCATGCATCACACAAATCTCATCCGCTTTCTTTATGGTCGATAAACGATGCGCTACCACTAATGTTGTGCGGTTCTCCATTAAATGATCCAGTGCCTCCTGTACCATCTTTTCCGACTCGGTGTCGAGCGCCGACGTGGCTTCGTCTAATATTAATACCGGCGGATTCTTCAAAATGGCACGGGCTATACTGATGCGCTGACGCTGTCCGCCCGACAATTTGCTGCCCCGGTCGCCAATATTGGTTTCGTAGCCTTGCTCGGTAGCAATTATAAACTCGTGCGCATTGGCAATTTTTGCAGCTTCTATCACCTGCTCCAACGTCGCATTCTCAACCCCAAAGGCTATATTGTTGTAAAACGAATCGTTGAATAATATCGCTTCCTGATTCACATTCCCGATCAACCTGCGCAAATCGTGCGAATGGATGGTGTTGATGTTCACACCATCCAGCAATATCTCCCCCTCCTCTATTCTGTAAAATTTGGGAAATAAATCGATCAGGGTAGTCTTTCCCGAACCCGACTGACCTACCAGTGCCACCGTACTTCCCTTGCGTATCGTCAGGTTGATATTCTTCAGTACATACTCGGTCTGGTACCTGAAACTGAGGTTCCGGTACTCGATGGCGGTGGTAAATTCCTTAACAACTACAGGCTGCTCCGGTTCCGGAATTACATTCACAGCATCCATAATCTTATCGATCCTGTCGAGTGCAGCCATCCCTTTTCGTACCCCATACATGGCCCGCGATAAATCTTTCGCCGGATTGATAATGCTGTAAAAAATTATCAGATAATAGATGAATTCGGCGGCATTAATTCCACTCGATCCATTTAATATCAGCATCCCGCCAAACCACAGCAATAACGCGATCACCGCTGTTCCCGTAAATTCGCTCATCGGAAAGGCCAGGTGATACCTGTAGTGCAGGTCGTTGAAGGTCTTGCGGATTTTTTCGTTTAGTGCTGCGAACCGATCTTCTACCTTCTTCTCGGCATTAAATGCTTTTACCACCCGTAAACCGCTCAGGGTTTCGTCGAGCTGCGATAGCAATTCGCCCTGCTGGGCCTGAGCCTGAGCCGAATTCCGCTTCAGATTCTTCCCTAACAACCCTATCAACCAACCACTTATCGGTAACAAAAGCAATACGAATATCGTCATCTGCCAACTCATCGCAAACAATACCACCAGGTATAACACAATCATCATCGGATTCTTGAAAATCATCTCCACCGCATTGATAATCGACACTTCCACTTCGGTAACATCGGAAGTAATGCGCGACATAATATCGCCCTTGCGCTCCTCGGTGAAATAGCCAATGGGCAACGATACCATCTTCCGAAACATCTGGTTGCGAATATCGCGCACCACTCCGGTTCGTATGGGCACCGTCATGCGTACTCCCAGGTAAGCAAATCCTACCTTCAGAGCGGTCATCACAATAAGAAAAAGTGCCACCAGCAACAGGGTGAGTACCGGACCATTGATCTGAATCGCTTCTTCAATCCACCAGTTCAGGTTGTTGCGCAGGGCTTCCACAATTGCGGTCATCGAATCGCTCCAGTTCCAGTCCATATACTTCAAACCGACAGTACGCATCCCGAACAACATCTGCAGGATAGGGATGATGGCCGCAAATGAAAACAGGCTGAAGATAGCGGATATAAAATTAAATGCCAGACTCAACACTACAAATCGCTTGTAATTGGGCAAAAAGCGACGAAATATCGACAGTACGTTCATACGTTGTAATTACATTAGGCTACAAAATCCGATAGACTGATAAACTAAGGCTCGGGAAGATGTGCCGACAATATAGCTTTACATCAGCACCTTACCCTTCTTGCAACAATCAGATTCCCGTATAATTCCGTGGACTGATTTTTCGCAACTCTTCTTTCACCGCTTCACTCACCTCCAGTGTCTCCACAAAAGCGTGAATCGATTGCTCGGTAATCGCCTCATTCGTACGGGTGAGTGCTTTCAGCGCTTCGTAAGGCGAGGGGTAATTTTCACGTCGAAGAATCGTCTGAATTCCCTCGGCAACTACGGCCCAGTTGGTATCCAAATCGCGGTAAATTGCTGATTCGTTGAGCAATAATTTCCCTAATCCTTTCAACACACTTTGAGTGGCGATGAGAGTATGGGCAAACGGCACTCCCACATTGCGGAGCACGGTGCTGTCGGTAAGGTCGCGTTGCAGGCGCGATACCGGTAACTTTTCGGAAAGAAATATCAGCAGAGCATTTGCAATGCCCAGATTTCCTTCGGCATTTTCGAAATCGATAGGATTAACCTTATGAGGCATTGCCGACGAACCAACTTCGCCTTCCTTGATTTTTTGTTTGAAATATTCCATCGACACATAAGTCCAGATATCGCGACAAAGGTCGATAAGAATCGTATTCAGGCGTTTCATGGCATCAAACTGGGCAGCCATAAAATCGTAATTGGAAATTTGGGTAGTCCATTGTTCGCGTGCTAATCCTAATTTATCGGCAAGAAACGAATTACCAAATTGTTTCCAGTCAAAAGCGGGATACGCCACTGCATGCGCATTAAAATTTCCGGTCGCACCTCCGAATTTCGCAGCATGCGGGATGGCTTTCAAGCCGTCGAATTGCTGTTGCAACCGATTCACAAACACCATAATCTCCTTCCCAAGGCGCGTAGGCGAAGCAGGCTGACCGTGCGTTTTGGCAAGCATGGCCACATCGGCCCATTCGGTTGCATAGGTTTTAAGCACCTCAATAACCTGTTCCATTTCCGGAAAATACACCTTTTCGAGGGCTTCGCGAATCGACAACGGAACCGCTGTATTGTTAATATCCTGCGAGGTTAATCCAAAATGTATAAATTCTTTATAGTCGGCCAGATGAAGCGCATCGAATTTTTCTTTGATAAAATACTCCACTGCTTTGACATCGTGATTGGTCACTTTTTCGATGTCTTTCACGGCCTGTGCATCTTCCAGACTGAACTGTTGATACACCTCGCGAAGCTTAGGAAACAGGCCCGGAGAAATGGCCTGAAGCTGCGGAAGCGGAAGCTCGCAGAGCGCAATAAAATACTCAATTTCAACCTGAACACGGTAACGAATCAGGGCATATTCCGAAAAATAAGCTGCATAGGGTTCTGTTTTGGAACGATACCGACCGTCGGCCGGTGCAATGGCAGTAAGCAGTGAAAGTGTCATACTTAAAAAAACTAATAGTGTGGAAAGGAGCGCAAAGGTAATGATTTCTGATGGAAGAAAAAAGCAATCCGGCTGTATTGCCGACTTAAAACTTTTAACTATCTTTGTTCATTAAAAATGAAATCAATCAACACTTTAAGCTTAACAACGAGTGAAATACATTAAAATCCACAAAGAGGGCAGACTCATCCTGCTGATGTTGTTGTTTATCCTGTTCAGTATAAACATTTTCATCTACCTGCGCTTTCCAAATTTCCTTTTCGCGTTAACTACCATTGTATCCGGTGGAAT
Source organism: uncultured Paludibacter sp. (assembly GCA_964559265.1). Classification (GTDB taxonomy): domain Bacteria; phylum Bacteroidota; class Bacteroidia; order Bacteroidales; family Paludibacteraceae; genus Paludibacter. The sequence continues at coordinate 3,619 of CAZLHC010000037.1, forward strand.
CATGGTATTTCTGACGTATTTTTTCCGAAATCCGACCCGTGTGGTCGAAATCGACGATCCCAGCCTCATAGTAGCTCCGGCCGACGGAACTATTGTAGCTATTGAAGAAGTGGAAGAACATGAATATTTCGGCGATAAACGCTTGCAGATATCTATTTTCATGTCGGTGTTCGATGTACATGCCAATTGGTATCCGGTTGCGGGTAAAGTACTCATGACAAAGCACCACAAAGGGCGCCATGTAGCTGCTTACCTTCCTAAATCGAGTCACGAAAACGAACGCTCGACGGTGGTGATCGAAACCGAAGGAAAAACGCAGATTTTATTACGCCAGATTGCCGGTGCCCTGGCCCGACGAATTGTGACCTATGCCCATGCCGGCCGGCCCTGCCATCTTAACGAACACCTTGGATTTATCAAATTTGGCTCGAGGGTCGATTTATTCTTACCCATCGGTTCTGAAGTGTATGTCCAGGTAGGAGAAGAAACCACTGGTAACGAAACCATTATCGCCCGGCTAAACGAGTAAAATTGCAGAGTTACCCGGCACAGGTAGCGCAATCAGACTTATCAGTTATCATTAAATTTCAGGAATCCGAACATTTTTTTCCACAACATCATGAACCAGTTTGAAGAACTTTTTCAAAAATACCACTGCGACTTGCAGGATAGCTTTGTGCAACAAGAAGTTGAGTCAATTCTCAAGGCACATTTCAACGAAAATAACACCAAAGAAGTGTATCAGCGTTGTTTCAGCCTGATTGACCTTACGTCGCTCAACAGCACCGATACCGAAGCACAAATCACCGGAATGACCAATAAAGTAAATCAATTCCAGGTAAACTTTCCGGGATTGCCGCATGTAGGTGCCATTTGCGTGTATCCATCGATGGTGGCAGTGGTAAAGAAAAATCTGGTGCCAAAAATCGGCATTGCATCGGTAGCAGCCGGTTTTCCGTCGTCGCAGACTTTTATTGAAGTTAAAATTGCGGAGACATCGATGGCAGTGATGGAAGGAGCCAGTGAAATCGACGTGGTAATTTCGATTGGTAAGTTTTTGTCCGGAGAGTACGAAGAAGTTCGGGAAGAGCTTCAGGAAATAAAAGATGCTTGTCGCGGTTCGCACCTGAAGGTGATTATCGAAAGTGGAGCCCTGGGTTCGGCAGCCAATATTAAAAAAGCATCGGTACTCGCGATGTCGTCCGGAGCCGATTTTATTAAAACCTCTACCGGCAAGATGCCTGTGGCAGCCACTCCCGAGGCAACTTACATCATGTGTACGGCAATAAAAGAATGGCACGAACAAACCGGCGAAAAAATTGGCTACAAACCGGCCGGTGGAATTGTAACTACCGAAGATGCAGTAAAACACTACACGCTGGTAAAAGAAATTTTGGGTGAAGAATGGCTGAATAATAAGCTGTTCCGCATTGGAGCCAGCCGGTTGGCGAATAATCTGCTGACCGATATCACCAACAAAAATGTATCTTATTTCTAATCAATGATGAAAGATTAACGGTTAGTGATTAACGGTTAGTAATTAACAATTAACAATTAATAATTAACCGTTAACCGCTACTTTTCTCTTACTGCTGCATATTCCGCACAGGCTATCAACGCTTCTTTTGCTTCTCCATCGGCAAAATCAATCAGAGCATCAATCGCTTTATTTTTATAAAGCTCCATCATTTCCTGTGCATACCGCAATCCACCTCCATCGATCGCAAACTGAGTAACCATCGAGATATTCTCTTCCGAGAAATCGCGGATGCCTATTATGGTGAAAATTTTATTGCGCATTTCTTCCGTTGCATTTTTCAAGGCATAAATAAGGGGCAAAGTCACTTTCCCATCGCGTAAATCATTTCCGGTTGGCTTCCCGATTTTTATGTTTTGTAAATAATCGAATACATCATCCTTGATTTGAAAACACATACCCAGGTACTCGCCATAGGCCCGAAGCTGCGAACGCTGAAAATCGGTTACGGCAGTTGCAGTAAGTGCACCCACCTCACAACAGGCAGCAAATAAATGAGCCGTCTTCTTACGGATTATGTTAAAATATTGCTCCTCCGAAATTTTTATATTCTGAGTCGAATTCAATTGAAGCAACTCACCATCGGCCAGCTCCATGGCAATGCCTGCCAGTACCGACATTACCTCGGTGTTGCGCGTTTGAGCTACCTGTTGCAGCGCTCCCGCCAACATATAATCGCCCGAGAGTACCGCCACTTTGTTGCCCCAACGGGCATTTACCGACTGTGCTCCCCTGCGTTCGGAGGTATCGTCGACCACATCATCATGCACCAACGTTGCCGTGTGTAATAATTCAAGTGCGATGGCACCATGAACCGTGGAATTTGTAACTCCACCGGCTACCTTGGCCGACAACAGCGCCAGCATAGGCCGCAGCCGCTTACCCATGTTCATAAACACATATTCGTTTACGCCCTTGAGAAGAGTATTATCGGTGTGTAAGCTGCTTACCAGCGTTGTATCGAACTGATCGAGCTCAACTTTAATTGCTTTTTTTATTATTTCTAATGGGTTCATAGAAGATATTTTTCTTCAATAAGCTGCAAAAGTAACTATTATTATGAATCAACTGTTGCGTTTAGTTGAAAAATGAGCTAATTTTAGCTACTTTTACATTCTGAAAAATTGAATACTAAACATCAGAACAGCAAATACTGTTCATTCCAACTTTATTAAAGAATATGAAGACGCTTTTTTTAATCGACGCATACGCCATCATTTACCGGGCATATTATGCCTTCATCCGGGCCCCCCGTGTGAATTCTAAAGGCCTGAACACCTCGGCCATTTACGGCTTTATAAATACGCTCGACGATGTGCTGAAACGTGAAAAACCAAGTCACATAGCCGTATGTTTCGATCCCCCGGGACCTACTTTCCGACACGAGGCCTACGAAGCCTACAAAGCGCAGCGCGAATCGACTCCCGAAGATATTAAACTGGCAGTACCGTATATTAAGCAACTAATTGCGGCCTATAACATCCCCATGCTTGAAGTAATGGGATTTGAGGCCGACGATGTAATCGGAACCATTGCCAAAAAAGCGGAACTGGAAAATTTCAAAGTGTACATGCTCACCCCCGATAAGGATTACGGCCAGCTGGTGTCCGAAAATATATTCATGTACCGGCCCCGGCATACCGGTGGCTTCGAAATCATGGGGCCCGATGAAGTGAAAAATAAATACGATCTCCATAGCCACGAACAGGTAATCGACCTGCTGGGACTCATGGGCGATAGTTCGGACAATATCCCCGGCTGCCCGGGCGTTGGTGAAAAAACCGCCGTAAAGCTATTGCAGGAGTTTGGTAGTATCGATAATTTATTGCAGCATACCGATCAGCTAAAAGGGGCCCTGAAAAAGAAAGTGGAAGAAAACGTGGAACTCATCCGCTTCTCTCGCTTCCTGGCTACCATTAAAACCGACGTCCCGGTGGAACTCGACGAAGAAGCACTGCGAGTGGAACCTGTGAACGAAGAAGCATTGAAGGCCTTGTTCGACGAATTGGAATTCCGCACCATGTCGGCCAATAAATTCGGGAATGCCTTTACTTCACTTCCACCCGACCAGCCTGTAAACCGCATCCAGTTTGCTTCTCCTAAAAAAGAACATGGCCAGATGTCGCTTTTCGATGATGGTCCGGAAGAAAAACCAGCTCCTTCCGTTAAAAAAACTCCCGAAAAACCGGTAATTATCGAAGATGCTGTTGCCGGTTCTTACCAGTCGATTCGTTCCACCGAACACCTGTACGAACTGGTGGATACTAAAATTCAGCGCGCCAACCTTATCTCGCAACTCTTTCTGCAAAAATCGGTGTGTTTCGACACCGAAACTACCGGAGTCGATGTATTCACGGCCGAGCTGGTCGGACTTTCGTTTTGCTACGAAGCCGGAAAAGCGTTTTATGTACCGCTTCCCGAAAATCGCGACGAATGCCTGGAAATTCTGAAAGAATTCAAGGTGTTTTTCACCAGCACCACCATCGAAAAAATTGGTCAGAATATCAAATTTGACCTGCTGATGCTAGCTATGTATGGCATCCGGGTCGAAGGCCCGCTGTTCGACACCATGATTGCCCATTACCTGTTGCAGCCCGACTTGCGTCACGGAATGGATTACCTGGCCGAGATTTACCTCAATTATAAAACCATTCATTACGACGAAATGATTGGTGGAAAAGGTAAAAATCAACCTTCTATCCGTAGCGTTGATCCGGAATTGCTGAAAGATTATGCGGCCGAGGATGCCGATATCACTTTTCAGCTTAAGCAGCTACTGGCAGCCGACCTGTCGAAAAACAAGCTCGACACCTTATTTTATGACATGGAAATGCCCCTGGTGCGTGTATTGGCCACTATGGAGCAAAACGGAGTGCGCATCGATAGCGACGCCCTGAAACAAAGTTCGGTAGTACTTACCGAAGAAATGCTGCAACTTGAACAAGAAATTCATCAACTGGCTGGTGTACAGTTTAATGTATCGTCGCCCGCACAGGTAGGCGAAATTCTGTTCGAAAAATTAATGCTCGACAACAAGGCCAAAAAAACCAAGACCGGCCAGTATTCCACTTCAGAGGATATACTGGAGAAACTCCGCAGCAAGCATCCGATTATTGGCAAGATACTCGACTTCAGAGGATTAAAGAAACTATTGAGTACCTATATCGATGCCTTACCAACGCTTATCAATCCACGTACCGGTAAAGTACACACTTCATTTAATCAAACCGTAGCTGCCACCGGCCGATTGAGCTCCACCAATCCTAATCTGCAAAACATTCCCATCCGCGATGCACAGGGCAAGGAGATCCGAAAGGCATTTATTCCCGACGAAGGCGAAATTTTCCTGAGTGCCGACTATTCGCAAATCGAATTACGCATTATGGCTCACCTGAGTGAGGATCCGATGATGATAGAAGCCTTCGACAGCGGGCTCGACATTCATACCGCCACTGCTGCAAAAATATTCAAAGTGCCGTTGGAAGAAGTGAATTCGGACATGCGTCGCAAGGCCAAAACCGCCAACTTTGGAATTATCTATGGCATTTCCACCTTTGGGCTGGCCGAACGGTTAACAATACCACGGAGCGAAGCGAAGGAACTTATCGATGGCTATTTTGAAACCTACCCGGGAATTAAGGCATATATGGACAGGGCCATTTTGCAAGCCAAGGAAAAAGGCTACGTAGAAACCATTTTTGGAAGAAAGCGTTACCTGAGCGATATCAATTCGCAAAACAGCGTGGTTCGGGGCTATGCCGAACGAAACGCCATTAATGCTCCCATTCAGGGATCGGCTGCCGATATTATAAAAGTAGCCATGATCCGGATACAAGAGCAACTCGGGCAATTACAACTCCGTACCCGCATGACCCTGCAGGTACACGACGAATTAAACTTTTCGGTGCCGGCCGACGAACTGGAAACCGTAAAAAAACTGGTAGTCGGCGAAATGGAGCGGGCAATCACCCTTCGGGTGCCCCTTATTGCCGAATGTGGCGTTGGCAATAACTGGCTGGAGGCACATTAACATTTGAAAATCAATTTACAAGATGCTATATTTCTGAAAGTTACATTTTTTAACGCACCAATAGATAAATATTTCTGCAATTAAATCCTATAAATATTGTAGGAATGAAAAACAGTTTCTATTTTTGTCACGGTTAAGCCGGTTTACAATGAAAATCAATACAAAAATACGATACGGATTACGGACGATGATAGCGATAGCCTGTTGTGAGGCTCCCCGGGGTCTATTACAAAAGGAAATAGCTGAAAAACAGAATATTTCAAACAAGTACCTGGATGCCATTGTCGCCGGATTAAAAGCTAAAGGATTGATTACAACATTCAGAGGGAAAGGCAGCGGCTATAAACTCTCGCGACCGGCAGAACAAATAACTATGTACGACATTTATACAGCCTTTGAACCCATTGTAGTGGTAGAATGCCTCGACAATCCGGAGTTCTGTGCATTGGAATGTTGTTGTTCGGCTAATAAGTACTGGACAGAGATGAAATCCGAATTTGCTAAAATGCTAAAATCGAAAACTTTAGCAGCCATAGCTGGTTCCGACCGACCCTGTCTGGAAAATCTGGCCAATCAACAAGCAGGATAAGTAAAACGAACGGTATATCCACTTTGGAACTACCGTTTTTTTTAAATAAATCACATCCTACTAATTTTATAGGTTTTATATGTTTCTAATCCGGAACATTTCCTGGAACTGGAAAAAATACCTACTTTTATCCTACTTATATTATAGTTTTAATAGTATCAATACGTAACAATAAAACAAATGAAAACAACTCTCACTAAAAGTATGCTGCTCGTTGGTTTGCTGGCCATCGGCACCTGGGTATCGGCACAGGTACTCACATTTTCGTCGCAAAACACCAGCATCGAGATTAATGGAACTTCCAATTTACATGACTGGAAGAGTAAAACCACACAGGTAAAAGGACATTTGATGTTTGCCGACAACGACCAGCTCAAAACCTTGAATGTCGAAATTCCGGTAAAATCGATAAAAAGCGGCGAAAAACTTATGGACTCGAAAACATACGAGACCTTAAAGGCCGATAAAAATCCGAACATCAGCTTTCGCATGACCGATGTAGCAGGCCTGCAACGTACAGGAAACACCTTGCAACTCACCGTGAATGGGAATTTATCGATAGCCGGTACAACAAAAAAAGTACAATTAAAGGCTTCCGGAAAAACAAATGCAGGTGGAATATACACTTTCACCGGCAGCATCAACTTGAAGATGACTGACTTTGGAATGAAACCACCTACTGCATTGTTGGGCACCATGAAAGTAGGCGACCAGGTTAAACTGGTTTTCGATGTAACCCTGAATGAAAATCAGAAAACTTCTGTTAATTAAATAAACAATCAATTTTTAAACACAATCACACAATGAATCGTAAATTTTACATCCTGGGTGCTTTAGCTATCGCCAGCAGCCTCACCATGGCACAATTGCCATCGTACGACAAAAGTTCGGTAAACGAATTTGAAACTCCGAAAGCAACAACCGAAAAGTTTGAAAAAGTGAAACTGAACATCGGTGGCGGTTTCAACCAATCGTTTCAGGCACTTAGTCATTCCAACACGGCAGCTCCCAAAATTCAGTACACCGAAACCCGTACAGTAAAGGCAGATGGAGTTACTATTGACAGTAAAATTTCCAGCACCAACGCCAACCAACTGGTTGCCATCGGAAGCGGCTTCAACACAGCAGTTGCTAATCTGAATCTCGATTTGCACCTTGCCGAAGGAGTGTATATGAACATGGAGTTGTATTTGTCGGCCCGCCACCACAACGAAACCTGGGTGAAAGGTGGATACATTCGTTTCGACAAACTACCATTTCTGAAGTCAGAATTTCTTGACAATATCATGCAATACACTACCGTAAAAGTAGGACATATGGAAATCAACTATGGTGATGCCCATTTCCGTCGCACCGACAACGGTAACGGAATGCGCAATGCCTTTGTTGAAAACCTGATAATGGATGCATTTACCACCGAAATCGGAGCAGAAATTGATGTTATGCACAACGGATTTTTGGGTTCGGTATCGGTAACTAATGGTATGATCAACGGTCGCCCGCTGGTACAGCCTGAAATTGCGGGAGTTTCCGACGGTAAAGCTGATCCTGCATTTATTGGTAAATTAGGATACGACAAGCAATTCACCAGCGATTTCCGTGGCCGTTTAACCGGATCAGTATATCACACCAGTGGCTCGAACGCCAACACTCTTTACGGTGGCGACCGCGCCGGTTCGCACTATTACGGTGTTATGGACAATGCATTAAGTACTTCCACCTTCACTTCGGGACGTATGAATCCGGGATTTGGCGACAAAGTAACCGCTATGATGGGCAACCTTTTCCTGAAATATAAAGGACTGGAATCGTTTACCACTATTGAATCGGCCAGTGGTCGTGGACGCACCGAAGCCACCGGCGACCGTGCAGCATCACAGATTGCAACTGAATTGATTTACCGTTTTGGAAAATGCGAACAGTTCTGGTTGGGTGGTCGCTACAACGTAGCCGACATGCGTCTGGCCGGATATGCCGATGATGTAACCGTTGACCGTATAGCAGTTAGTGCTGGCTGGTATGTTACCAAAAACATCATGGCCAAGGCCGAATATGTGACTCAGAACTACAAAGGATTCAACGCCAGCGACATCCGCAACGGAGGCAACTTCGAAGGACTGGCCGTACAGGCAATTGTAGGATTCTAAATTTGCTTATTTAACTCCGGCCGGTAGAATTCAATTTTACCGGCCGTTTTGTACCGCCAACCTTCAACCACTAAGTTGAAGCCCCTTCGAAACGGCAAAACATTAACCACCAGCGATGTTTTGTCCCGGCAACCTTCAACATAGCCCGGTTGTAGCTGACACATCGGTAAATCAACAATTAAAACAGATATTAGCAATGAATCACATTCTTTATATACTGCTTTTTGTGAGCCTGGCAATTCCAGCCAATTCGCAGCAGGCAGTTACGGTGAAATTAAACGAAAATAGCAAACTTACGATCAACGGGAGCACCAACGTAAACACCTTTAGTTTTCATCAAACAGGCGACAAGATGAAGCAACGGGAAATCAGTTTAACCAGCAAATTGAATGGCAGCCAACTGGAAGCCGGCAAGCATCAGGTAGGAATTGAGGTACGGGAGTTCAAGTCGGCAGATCCGATTGCACAGGTAGCATTTTATAAAATGATGAAAACAGATAAATATCCTTCGCTGTACATTCGTCTTATCAATTATGAGCCAAGCCATTCGGGAGCCAAAACAAGTAAAGGGAAAGCAACTGTCGACATTACCATTGTTGGGAAAACAGTGCGTTACGAAATTCCGGTAACTACCGGGAGAAACAGCAATAACTGGCAATTTACAGGCAACAAACGTCTAACCATCAAGGATTTTGGAATCACTCCCCCGGAACCGATGTTTGGGATGGTGAAAGTAAGTGAATGGATTGATATCCACATGGATTTACACTGTGCCATCGAAGGAGTACAACTGGTATCGAATTGAGCATAAAAAAAAACTCCCTTCAAAAGAAAGGAGTTTTTTTATGTGATTACAAAAGTAGCTTAAGCTAATTTGTTGATATAATGAGCTAATTTCGATTTCAGATTCGAAGCCTTATTTTTATGGATAATGTTACGTTTAGCCAATTTATCCAACATGGCGCTTACTTTAGGATACATTCCTACAGCCACTTCTTTTTCGGTAGTAGCTCTGAGCTTGCGTACAGCAGTACGAGCCGATTTAGCATAGTAACGATTATGCAGCTTACGTTTTTCGGTCTGACGAATTCTCTTTACAGATGATTTATGATTTGCCATCTCAACTTTTCTTTTAATCTTTTTATTTTTTAGTAGCCCATAGGGGAGTCGAACCCCTCTTTCCAGAATGAAAATCTGGCGTCCTAACCGATAGACGAATGGGCCTTGAGTTTTCGTGTAACTGATCTCTCAATTGCGGGTGCAAATATACGGCAGTTTTTTGAATCTACAAATAGTTGAGGCAAAAAAAATGAAAAATTTTTCATCTGTAATATTTTAAATCCTCATACAGAGCACTGTGAGTGTAGATTAAACCAATAATTATAGTAAGTGCAGATACAATTGAAAATCGCAAAGTGCAGACATAAGATGATAAAACAAGTACACTTAGGATACCAACAACTATATTGGCGTGAGCAGTAGCAGCATTCGCTGCCTGTAGAACGAACAATCTGCCATAAAATAATGTTACAAATTAGCTTTTAGCAAAGGAGAAATAATCCACAGCATTCCGCAAGAAAGTTTCAAAAAATCACCTTAATCGACCTTACCGACAACCAGCACTATGTGGAGCTGGCAATACAACCCACACTTCCCGAATCAAAACTAAGCGTTCATTTCACTCTTCGGGAACTGGAAATTATCCGTCTAATGGCAAAAGGTTTAAAAAGTCCTGAAATTGCCGGTTCTTTATTCATTTCAAATCACACCGTTAAGAAGCACCGTAAAAACATTCTTCACAAGGCCGATGTAAAATCGAGTGCCGGACTTATTTCTAAATGTCTGAGCTGGGGTATCATCTGAAGTTGGGGTTGCAGAAAAAAATCAGTAATAAGCTTATGAAAATAACTCTTTAGGGTTATTGTATTCGCTTATTTCTACGGATACGGGTGCCAGCTGGAATTATTCGGCTACCGGGCTTGTGGTGGGAAGTGATGTGAGGGCTTTTGCATCCAATTCGACTACAGTATATGCCGGCACAACGAATGGAGTTTATCAGGCCAGCACCAGTGGCACGCCCATTTGGACAAAGATTCTCGACAATGTAAGTTGCTTCGCCCTACATATTGATGGAAATTCGCTGTACGCCGGCACCATGGGAGGTGGAGTTTATCGCTCTACCGATGGTGGAAGCACCTGGACACAGGTAAACAACGGATTATCGATGCTGCATGTATATGCACTCACGAGCAATGGCACACACCTGTTCGCAGGAACTTATCACAATGGCTCTACAAACGGGCAGGGAGTATTCCGCTCATCGGACAATGGGAACAGCTGGACTGCCCAATACCGGAGGTTATACCGTCACCAGCATTTCGTCGGGCAATGGCTATTTAATAGCAGGAAGTCTGGGGGGAGGAATTTCACGGATGAGCTTTGAATGTCCTCCTGCTGCCACTTCATGCATCAACTGGAATTTACTGAACTCAACCGCGGTGACTTCTTCAGGTAATACCTTAAATGGGATTCAGGAAATTATTCAGGGGATGATGATTTTCAGCAATAATCCTTACACCGCCAACGGACAGCAATTATGGATGGGTAACACCGGTTGGCCTGCCGGGAATCTGGATTTGAACCGATATGTAGAATTTAACAGTACCGTTGCATCGGGAAGTCAGCTTACAATACAAAATGTGTCGTTTAATTATGGCGATTACACACTCACAACCGACTTCAACCTGTTACAGTTTGAGGCATTTTACTCCACCGACAACTGGACAAGCAGCCATTCACTGACCACAGGACCACTTACTTATCTGAATACTACAATACAATCATTTATTAAAACAGTAACCGACACCCTTGTAATAGATCTTAAAATTACCGGATCACCAGGTATTCCTGCCTCAAATAACCTGATAAAGGTATATCCTAATCCCGCAAAAAATCAATTGACACTAGATTATGGAAATTTCAACAGCATGTCGGGATATTCAATTAAAGTGTCGAATATTATGGGGCAAACTATTTATTTACAGCCTATCGCACAACAGCAAGTGAGCATCGACTTAAGTAACTGGGGTGGTACAGGTACCTATATTATAAATTTGCTGGATCAGGACCAAAATATTGTTGAGACGAAAAAAATAATACTTCAATAACTAGTTTTATGGTAAAGAAAAAATAAAATCACAAAAGCCACCCCGATTTCTCCGGATGGCCTTTGCTGCTAATTAACACACTCTAATTTCGTTTCGTTTAAAATATCCCGATATAAAACTGCCCGGCTGCTCCTTTGAGCGTAGCTCCGGTGGTAAATCCATCGGGTGAGGTGGAGGCGGGATCGAATATATAAATATTTCCGTCGGTGCCTACCGGTGCCAGGGCCATATACAACTTACCATCGTTTCCTTTTACGCTGTACTGGTACTGATGTAACCATAAAGCGCCGGGAATGTTCATCCGGATGGCGGTGCCGTTGTAGACATCCACACGGGCTACTCCCCAGGCAGCGGCTGCGGCGCTGTTACCTTTGGCGATATCATAATAGGGTACATATCCGATTCCATTACCTGCGTAGAACCATCCGTTGGAGGCTACCTGAATTCCTAGTCCTAATTTTTCGGAAAGATTAAATACGAAGCTGTTGTCGTAATCGTTGTTCCTGATCTTCAGGATAAACGAGGGAGAACCGGCAATCTGGTAGATATCGCCTTTTTCGTCGGCATGGGCTACCGGAGTGCGGTATCCGTAGGTCGAACCTTTGGCTACCGACGAAGTAATTACCTTCGGATTGGTAAGCGAGGGATAATCGACTACTATACTCATAGCCTCATAGGCTACGTTGCTATTGGTGGCAGTGGCAGGATTGTACTTCCGTTTGGCTACTCCATAAAACGCTTTGCCGTTTTTCACTACCGGTGCATCGATGCGCCATACGTGCAGGTTTTTGGCTGAATCTTCGGCTGTACGCGGAATTTCAAATCGCTCTACCGCTCCCATCGCCATTTTATTTTCCAGATCGATGGATACCAGGTAGGCTGTGGCAGCAGTATACGAGTAATTGGTTCCGGTGGCATCGGTGTATTTATGTTCGGTAATTACATTGTGTAATAAAGCGGCATCATCGTCGACCTTGGTCCAGCGGGGGTGGGTGGTACCGATGGCATATTGCACATTGGTTTCGTTGATTTTGGTGTACGATTGTCCGCCTTCTACCGAAAACTTCGCCACCGTACCTCCGCCATAGTTCAAATTATACAGAAATTTACCGTCGTTGGAAGCATATACCCGGGCGGTACGGGTCGAGGGAACTTCAAAGCCATAGCCGTCGAAACTAATGGTTCCTTTGGTAAGATCGGGAATGGCCTGAGTAAGCGTACCATCGTCGCCACCTTCGCCAATGGCCATTACCACATGATAATACGCCTTGCCATCTTCGTTAGCGTTTTGTTTATCGTCGATTTGGTCGTCGCAACTTAGTAACCCCAGGATTGATGTTGCTAAAAAGAGGCTGAAAATGTTCTTGAAAATATTTGATTTCATAAAGCAATAATTTGTTTTAAGTAGTTGTTTTTTTATTGATTAAGTGAAGGTAATATTGTTGTCAATTTAAATTACCAGAGTCGATACGATACTTTTGCATACACTGCCCTGCCGGGTTTCTGAAGTGCCCAGTTATCAAATGCCTGCGCATTCAGTAAATTTTTTCCATTTACACTGAGGGTAAGCCGCTGACCGGGGAAACCGTAAATGAGTCCAAGGTCGTGAATCAACTGGGTAGGAATCACCGCTTTGCCTGCCCCACCCAGGCTTTCCCAATTTCGGAAAAACGCATGCACATACCCAAAATTGTAATTGAGCTTCAGGCTGGATTTCTTTTGCAGGATGCTGCCGAAATCGTACTCTGCATAGGTATTGGAAGTGAAATAAGGAGCATTGCGAAGCCGGTCGCCGTAGTAGCTGTATTCCACGCCATGCGAGTCGTAGCGCAGGTTGTAGCGGGCGTTGAACACCGAAATATTAAAATTCACCGTCAGCTTTTTACGGTAATCGTAATTCATTTCCAGGTCGAACCCCCGGCTCAGGATCTGCCCCAGGTTTTCGAAGGAGTAATTGCCGGTGACTGAGCTTTCGGCTCCACGCATAATCATGTCGCGGATGTCGCGGAAAAAAAAGTTGAGTTCGGAGCGCAGCCGATGTTCCTTCTTTTCAATCAGGGTAGCATTCACACCCAGGTTGAAATTATTGGCCCGCTCGGGAAGCAGGTTGTAAGCCGCATTCACATTATCGGAAGTATTTCCGAGCAATTCGGTACTTTCGGGCAGACGAACCGCCTTTTCGAAGGAAGTCAGCAGATGGATGCCGGGCTTGAGGGCATACGAAAGCGCAAAACCATAGCCGTTGTTGTTCACCGATTTATCGACCCGGGAAGAAGTCAACACATTATTCACCTTCACCGGATCGGCCAGGCTCAGCTCTTGCAGGTACAGTTTCCAGAAAGCCGAAGCTTTCAGTTTATCATCCGGAAAACGGGAGTCGTAGGTAAATCCCACAATCTGCTTGGTAAGATAGCGGGTTTCGGTGAGTTCCTGTTCGGCCTGAGGCAACAGCGGATCCGTCACATCGCGGGTAAAGCGGTTGAGCAGGTAATTCACACTCAGTCGATGAGCTTCGGTGAATTCGTAAGCAAGATTAGCTCTTCCGGCCAGGGTACGTTCGGCATTATTGGCCAGCGTTGCTTTTCCGGCTTCTCCCCCACCCACGTTCCAGGTAAAATAATCCTGCGTGCGTTCGTTCCACAGCCGGTTGCCCAGCCAGTTGTAGATATAGGGTACTGTATCGTTTACCCAGCGCTGAGCTTCGGTAAACGACACAAACGCGTTCACATCCAGCTTATCGCCGATAGCCCGCTTGTCGTATTTCAGGTTCAGCATTCGCGTGCCCTGACCGGTACGGCGATTGCCATACACCACTTCCATAGTGCCCCCGTGTTGCACATCTTTGTCCATATCCGACAGAAGCATCCCCACCAGAAAACGATCGGCCCAGCGCACATTTGTAAATCCCACATCGGCATTCATTCCGTACGACCGGTAACTATCATGAAACCGGCGCGCTTTTACGTACTGCAACGACCAGGTGGGAGGTTCCGATACAAACACCTGATCGCCCCACACTTCGTAATTATTGTCGGTATAATTGTAAAAAGCCGAACCCAGTACGGTGAATCCCGTGGAATCGTTGCGGTAATTGGCATTGATATTCGCCTGGTGGGTGTTGAACGAACCCATCGAATACGAGGCCATCACCGAATTTTTCGAACGGATATTTTTTTTCAGCACCACATTGATAGCCCCGCCCAGCGCATCTTCGGAAAGATGAGCAGGTACTACCCCCTTGTACACCTCGATGCGTTCGATTTGCTCCGGAGCCAGACTGCTCAGCGAAAACGACGACCCAAAATTCCGCACCGGAATGCCATCGATAAACACCCGCACCGAGTTTCCGGATAAGCCATTAATAGTAAACTGATTAGCCGAACCCATACCCCCGTTTTGACGAATTCGAACCCCGGCCGTACGGTCAAGCAATTCCATGGTTTGTACCGATTGAAGTGCCATTTGCTGCGTTTCGACCACCCCTACCGAATAACCACTACTTTTCAGCACCTGCGTTTTCGACTGTGCCTTTACTTCTATCTCCTCCAGTTGTGTGGCAGTTGATAAAGCCATAAGTTCGATCCCAAACCGCATCCTATCCGATTTCAGCTCCACATTCACCACCTTAATATCGCCACCATAAGGTTTAACAATGATGGAATGCATCCCCAAGGGCACATTTTCGAGCTGATAATTGCCATTTTCGTCGGAGATGCCGTAGATAGAGGTATTATTGAGGTTGAGGACTACGTTTTCGACGGGCGTACCATCGGTATAAGTAACCCTACCAACGATTATTCCGTTAGGAACGGCTGAAGTTAAACAGCTCAATAACATTAAAAAAGAGGATATGATGATACGTAGAACCTGCATTGTAACCTTGTTGTTGGAATTCAGAAATCAGGAGAACTAATTTTACGATGCAAAGTAATTTCAATAAAAAGGCGTGCACAATCACTAAAAGTAATGAAAATGCTCTATATCGATTCACTACATATGGTGATTGTGGTACCCGGAATTGTTTCAGATATTTGTAAGGTTCAATCAGCAACTGATCAAGTCGCTGTAAGCACAAAGCAAAACATCATCACAACTATTTGCAAATGAGAATATTATTATTTATTTCACTCGTACTTTCTGCCTGTTTTTTACAGGCACAAACCAGCAACAAACTCCACGATCCAAATTTCTGGAAAGGAAATCCTTCATTGCAGGAAGTTCAGAAAGCAATTTCACAGGGCAACAGTCCTTCTGAAATGAACGCAATGGATTTCGATGCGGTTTCGTTGGCCATCAACAATACTGCCTCCCCCGACGTGATTTCCTATTTACTACAACAGGAAGGTAACGCGGTTACAAAAACCACGAATCATATGCGCACTTACCTTCATTGGGCCACAGCGCGGGGAAATGCAGCGGTTGTAAAGCACTTGCTTGAAAAAGGTTCTGATGTAAATGCGCCCGATTCGCATGGCGATAGCCCGCTGCAATTTGCGGCCAGTTTTGGAATGAACCAACCTGCCATCTACGATTTGTATCAGAAAGCAGGAGTAGATTTGAAGCAACGAAACAAAAACGGAGCTACCTATATGATGTTAGGAATTCCGAACGACTCCACGTTAGCACTCACCAACTACCTATCTGATAAAGGATTATCACTTAATGACACCGACAACAACGGAGCTACCTTGTTCGATTACGCCGCACGTACCGGCAATATTTCAACCCTGAAAACCTTGCGGGCAAAAGGAGTGAAAGCTACCGAAAAAGCCTTGATGATGGCAGCTCAGGGTACCCGTCGCACCGCCAATGGCGTGGAAGTTTATAAATATTTGATAGAAGATGAGAAACTGAAACCCACCGTTACCGATGTCGAAGGAAATACCCTTCTTCATTTAGTTGCCCGGAAAACCAATCAGCTTCCTGTTATTAATTACCTGACGAGCAAAGGATTGAATCCTAACACTCTAAATAAAGAAGGAAACAACATGTTGATGGTGGCCGCCGGAGGCAGCGACCTGGAGCTGATAAAGATGTTGGTAAAGCAAACCCCGAATGTGAATTTAAAAAATGCCAGGGGCGAATCGGCACTCACTTCGGCAGTGAATACGGGAAGTCCCGAAATTGTGCGAATATTGCTCGACAATAAATTAGATAGTGAGGTGCGCGATATAAAAGGCAATCATCTGGGGTATTACCTGGTGCAGTCGTACCGGCCGACACGGGGAGGAGCTGCCGGGGCTTCGGCAACACCATCTCCGGCCAATCGCCCGGCTCCATCAACGGTTGTGGCTTCGGCCAACCGACCAACACCGACTCCGGCCAACCAACCCGATATCACACCTTCCGACGACTTCACCGAAAAAATGAAATTGCTGATTTCCAGCGGTCTCGACATCGCCCAACCGATGGCCGACAAAAGCACGCTGTACCACATCGCCGCACAAAAAGAAGACCTCGAACTATTCCGCAAGCTCGAACGTTTAGCCATCAACATTAATGCAAAAAACCTGGAAGAAATGACCGTGTTGCATAAAATAGCGCTTACGGCCCACAACGATAAGCTGTTGAAATACCTCATCGAAAAGGGAGCGGACAAAAAAGCAACAACCGAATTTGGTGAAACGGCCTATGAGCTGGCAGCAACCAACGAATACTTACTCAACAACAATATTAACATCGAATTTTTAAAATAATAAATACGGTTAGAATTAGCAACACTGAATTTCTGACACATACCCGGACATAGCGTATCCTCATGAACCAGGTTATAATTAGCAACACTGAATTTCTGACCCCTTTTACTAAATATTTTTTTGATATGAAATCGTACAAATTAGTTCTTTTTCTTTTAGTTATAACCACCACTCTCACCGCCAATAGCTACCGTTGCATGATACAAATGAATGCTTACAAGGGCGAAAGTGCCTATGTGGTAGTCTCGCTGATTAGTCCGGAGGGAAGGTACGAGCGCACACTGGCGGTACTCGGGCCCGATAAAAAATGGTGGGACAGTCTTACCGAATGGTACAAAGCCCAGCAGGTAAAAGCTGAAAAACTCGACGCTATTTCGGGAGCATCCATCAAAGGTGGCGACCGCCGGATTATCAGCTTTACGATCGACGACAAGTTACTCAATAAAGGCCATAAACTCCGGTTCGAATCGTCGGTAGAAGACCAGAAATACGTGGTGGATGATGTGGAAATTCCGCTGACGACGGCTCAGCTCACCACAAAAGCCGACGGAAAAACGTATATAAAACTTGTAAAAATCAATAAAGCCAATTAGCACTATGTTTCTATCTGGCGCCTGCAAACCGCGCCGTACATATTCTGAGGCATGCCGTATAATTAGCGAAGCGTATTCGATATGTTAAAAACCACCTGGCGGCTGGCGCACCTAGCGCTTGCCGTCGTTACATGTATATTCCTCTTTATTGCATCACTCACCGGAGTGGTGCTCGCGATTCATGCTGTCAACGAACGATCGGCTGCAACCAGTGAAAATCGGGCAGAAGTAACTCCCTTCAACAAGACCGACACTGCTGACTTTAATGATCAAGTTAGTATTGAAACCAAAACCGATGATTCGCTCAACAACACCACTATTGGAGAAGATAATCTTGCAGATTTCTCCAATAGTGCCGGATACCTGTCTTTTCTTAAAACAAAATACCCCGGACTTACAACTATCGACATCAACAAATACGATCAGGTGATTATAGAAACCACCGACGAATTGTTTAACCAGCAGCGATTGATGATTCATCCTGCCGATGGACGAATCCTGAGCTCCGAACGCATCGACCCTCCTTTCGTTCAATGGAACCTGTCGCTCCACCGCTCCCTCTTTCTGCACAATACCGGTCGGTTTATTGTTGGAATTGTATCCTTTTTATTCATCATCATCATCATTTCAGGGGTTTTACTCATTGCAAAGCGCCAGAAAAAACTGAAGAAATTCTTCCGGAAACCCAAAGGCGGAAATCGTACGGCCAAATGGCACGTACGACTGGGCCAACTCTTTTTCATCCCTTTGCTGATTACAGCTCTCACAGGTACGTATCTGTTTATGAAGCGCTTTCAGCTATTGCCCGAAAAGCAGGCTGTAAGCATTTCTTACCTTTCGGAAAATTCAACTCACCAAACAGAGCCGGACACTTCAGCGGCCGGGCAAACACACTTTCACCCCGAAACATCGGATTTCAACGATTTAAATACCGAACATCGTCAGGAGTACCATTCCGAAAAACGTGAATTGGCCGATTTTCCTGCTCTTCAGGCTATTAAGACTACCGAACTGAAACGGGCAGTATTCCCCTTCTTCGACGACCCCGAAGAATACTACACCCTGCAACTCTCCGACCGTGAACTGGTGATTGACCCGTACAGCGGAACAATTGTTGAAGAAACGCGCTATCCGTTTCACGCACTTCTCGGGCAACTGAGTTTCGAACTGCACACCGGATCGGGCAATAGCATCTGGGCCATCGTATTAGCCATTGCCTCACTTAGCATTATCGCATTCATGATTACCGGCTTTTTAATTACCTATCAGCGGCTTTTCAAGCGAACTAAAAACCAGGCAAAACCCACAGAGGCCGAAATT
This sequence comes from uncultured Paludibacter sp., assembly GCA_964559265.1. GTDB lineage: Bacteria > Bacteroidota > Bacteroidia > Bacteroidales > Paludibacteraceae > Paludibacter. The sequence continues at coordinate 22,698 of CAZLHC010000037.1, forward strand.
GTGATTCTTACCGGCACCGAAAACGGTAGCACCCGCCGCTTTGCCGAAGCCATCCACCAGCAGCTCACCGACCGGGGGCACAAGGTATATTCCGACGATATGAACCGTTATACTACCTTTCCTTCAGCGCGCCATCTGATTATTCTCACCTGTACTTATGGCGAAGGCGAAGCTCCGTCGAGTGCCCGTCGTTTCGAAAAATACCTAGCCAAACACCCTCAAAAACAAACGGTTGCGTTTTCGGTAGTGGGCTTTGGCTCCCGCCACTACCCCGATTTCTGCGCCTTTGCCTTTCGCACTCACGAACTACTCAGCAGGCAACCCTGGTCACAACCGACGACCGCCGTACACACCGTGAACAAACGCTCCGCTTCGGAATTTGCCGGGTGGGCTGCTGCATGGAGCGAAAAAAGCGGAATTCAGCTGGAGCGAACACCGGAGAACTATAAATTCAGGAAGAAAGAGAAGCTATAATCATCCCGCTTCAGGCATTCCTTCGTATTCAACAATAAAATGTGGAGTTTCGGCATAGTGAAAACTATGATTCCGGTGGTCGCGCTCATCCAGCCCGATTCTGCGGAAAATATCGGCCCAGGATGTAAGTCCGGGAGCATATTCCTGCGCAATGGGATTATCGGCCAATTCGCTTTCCCATTGGGGATTCTGCTTCACCATTCCGGCATAAATATGCTCGGCGTGATCTTCAAACTCCGCATTAAACCGGAAAGCCGCCTTAATATTAATCCAGGCAAGTGCTTTCGATAGCAGGATGTAAAAACCGGTAATTAGCACCACAACGGGTGTCGCCAGAAACCAGGGATCTTTCATCCCATCTTCCCGCATTTTTTCCTAAATCAGCAACAAATGGTAAAACTCGTTGTCCTGTGCCGAACGTCCCCATTCCATGATGTCGCGCGCCTAGTTCACCGTTCGTCGGTTATGGTAGTTGTGCGTAAGTCGTACATATTGCCGGAGCTCCCATTCACGGTACGGAATGCAGGCCAGTATTTCGAGCAGTTTGGCTTTGCCCAGGGTATCCTTTTTCCCGGCTGCCAGGTCCATGGCGGCAAAGAAGAAACGGGCTGCTATTCCATAGCGTAAGGGTAAACGTTGAAGTGAATTTTGTTGTTCTTTTTTTAAATCGATAGTCATAATTTCGTTACAATTTAAATTTGTTTGTCCGATTCTAACGGTTAAGCCGTGATGAATGTTGGATTCTTTGGGTTAATTAACTAAAAATTTCCGTAATTGAGCCGGCTTGAAAAAATCATTAAAAATTTGGATAAATAGTGTGTAAAACTTCGGAATATGTTAGCTAAAAAAAGGTTTAAAGCAATTAATTTTTTGTAGTTTTGGGGTTTGAAAAAACTGGTTGAGAAAAAATAAAAAAAGAGAAAAAGCAATTTAGATTAATATAAAAGAATGCAAAATCATCAACATGAGAAAATTCTACGAAACAAAAGAAACAAAAGGGCTTGGTACATTTGAAAAGAGAAAAAAAGTAACGGTATTAATTCTTTTAATTAGTTGTATTTGTTTTGGACAAAATAGCTCTCGTGATGATATTTACAAAAAGAGTAGTGATGCAAGAAATACTATTACTGACAGTTTAGCAACACTATCAATAGAGAAAAAGAGTGAAAACAATGTCGACAGAGACAATAAAAATTCAAAATTTCAAGGATTTTTTGAACTGGGCTATCAAAAGGGGAAACAAATAAATGAACGGTTTTACAGGCATAGAAGAATTAAATTAAACGCGATTGCAGCATATCAAATTAGTCGCTCCTATTCACTTGGTGTTGGTACCGGATTGAGATACTATTTACCAGAACAATGGTCTTTAGTTCCGGTATTCGCAAATATTATGGGTACAATGCAGGCAAAGAAACACCTTCCTTATTTTTCATTAAGTGCTGGGACTCTTTTTGAAACAGATGATTTTAAATATGAGGGGTATTTTATCGATCCAAGAATAGGTGTAAGTATTAAAACCAAAGGTAAATGCAACATTAATATTGCTATAAATTATGAATTTCAGTTTTTAAAAATGCCTTTAAAATACGAACAATGGTTTGGGCCTGCATGTATACTTATTGGGCTATCTTTCTGATTAACAAAGAATTTTTGCAGCAAATTCTATTTAGTGAAACGATGATAAACTTCTTTAATGGGTTTTTGGTGTCTACCTTTATATACTAGCACAATACATTCGTTCATCTGCCTTCAGCACCGGCATCCACATTATAGCAATCTGCATCCAGCTCCATAGCAAGAGAACTATAATTTTCACCCAATCTTCACCGACGTCATTGTCAACGCTCCCGCTACCGGCTTATCATTAAACAACACCGCTTCTTCGTTTTTATCCTGAAGTGCCAGCACATACAACAAGGGCAGGAAATGCTCGGGAGTAGGGATAGCCAGCTCGAAAGCACGGCCCTGGTTTCTGAAATCGATAAGCGATTGGTGGTTACCAGATTCAATCCAGTTGCGCATTTTGGTATCGGCCTCCTGTGCCCAATCGTAAGCAAAAGTTTCATTGAGGCGACGCCAGTCCACCATGCGCAGGTTGTGTACCATATTGCCACTACCCACAATCAACACATTTTTGTTGCGCAACGCTCTGAGCTGCCGGGCCAGTTCGTAATGATACGATGCCGGCTTGGTATAATCGATACTCATCTGAATTACAGGCACATTGGCATCGGGATATAAATGCTTGATTACACTCCAGGCACCATGATCGAGCCCCCAGTTGTGATCCATTCCTACTTCAGTGGAAGTTATAAGCTTCCGCGTTTGTTCTGCCAGAGCCGGACTGCCCGGAGCAGGATATTGCACTTCGAACAATTCGCGGGGGAATCCTCCAAAATCGTGAATGGTACGTGGTTTCGACATCGCCGTAACGTAGGTTCCCTGAGTTTCCCAATGCGCCGAAACCACCAGTACGGCATCCGGTTTTTGCAATTGAGCCCCCATTTTCCTGAAACCAGCCACAAACTCGTTTTCCTCGATGGCGTTCATCGGACTCCCATGTCCCAGAAACAACACCGGCATCTTTTCGGAATTTGTTCCCGCTTCAAAAAGCGTATTCAATTCGTTAATTTTCATTGCAGCAGCAGTTAGAGGCGCAAGGGCCATCAGTTTTAAAAAATTCTTTCGGTTCATACTTCTCTATTTACACTGCAAAGATGCAGGATAAAAGCTTTTTGACCACTACAAAAATCAGGAAGAAGTTTGCAAAAATCAGTACAGAAAAAAAAGCTAAAATAAAGCTTGTTAATATGCTTTATCTGCTGTTTTTGAGAGAATAAGACATCGAAAGATTACTCGTACCGCAGACTTATAACAGTCTTTGCGTTCTACCCACTTTCACCCCCCGATTCTCTTTTTCAAGGTTTCATTTCTCAGCACTTTATTTCCTGCAGAATACACAAACTCAGGGATGCAGATCATCTGACCGGGGAGTTCGTAGCGTCCCAACAAGTGCTTCATCGAGCTAAATATTTCCTGTTGAACTTCTTGCGAAAGTTCGCCCGACTCCATAACCAACACAACCTGCTCACCCAGTGCGGGATGCGGTAAGGAACTGATAAAAAACGGCAGTTGAATCAACTCCTGCAACCTGCGTTCGATTTGTTCGGGAAATAGTTTGATTCCTCCTGAATTCACCACCCGATCGAAACGGCCGAGCCAGCGAAAGGAGTGTTCATTGTGTAGTTCGACCAAATCGTTGGTGATCAGTTTTTCTTCATGCAGATGGGGGGCCAGAATTTCGAGACAGCCCCTCGTGTCGAGGCTGAGTTGAACACCCGGTAAGACTTTAAAATATTCCGATTTATCGGTTCCGTTTAATTTACGTAACGCAATGTGCGAAGCGGTTTCGGTCATCCCAAATGTCTCGTACATCGCTATGGGCCAATTTTTTATCACTTCTTCCATAGCCGGGGTAACCTGACTGCCCCCGATAATCACATTCTTAATCGGTAGCGCAGGAAGATGGTTGGAAGAGTGCGCAAGCTGATAGGGAGTGATGGCCGTAAAATCAATCTGAGGTAGCGTTTCTTCTAAAGAGGTGAAGTTTATATCCGGGTTGAAAGACTCGTTTCGGCCTGTCGGAAGACCTTCCGTATCAGGGGTGAAGACCAGATCCGGATTAAAAAAGGATATTTCGGAACCTATTGTTTCGAAAGGATTGGATGATGGTTGCACAGCAATCAACCTATACCTTCCGGCTATTGCCCTCACCAGCATCATCTTACCGGCAATATACGAAGCGGGCAGACAAAGCAGAGCAATGCTCGATTCGTGGAGGCCGAAAAACGCGTTGGTCATCTGAGCCGACCGGAGCATGGTTTGCTTGGGCATGTGTATGAGCTTGGGTTCCCCGGTCGAACCCGAAGTTTTCACTTCCACAAAGCTCCGGTTGTCGCACCATTGTTCCAGAAAATCAGCAATTTCCTGTTGCCAGGGCACATCAACAACTTCTTTTATAGAAATAAGTACCTGCTGCACCTCATAAACTGAAAAATCCAATATCATCCTCATTCTTTATTAATTAAAACGCAGAAAACCGCCATTAACAATTAATAATTAACAATTAACCACTCACCGTTAATTTTAAGCCAGGAGGGTATATTGTTGGTATACAACTGCCCGGTGCCCAAGCCCTGCGGAAGCGGATTCCCAAGGGTATACGTCCATTGCGCAATCGCATTCAAGCCGATATTCGACTCGAGAGCAGAAGTCACCCACCACCCTACTCCGGTAGCTTCAGCAGCATTGATCCACTGTTGCGAAACTTCAAAACCACCCAGCAACGAGGGTTTCAGAATAATATAAGCAGGTTGGATGGTATGTAGTAATTCTTCTGCCAGATGAGGAGGGTACGAAATAAGCTCCTCATCGAGCGCGATGGGAATGGGCGAAGTGCGACAAAGCGAGGCCATCGCTTCGTATTGTCCCTGACGAATGGGCTGTTCGATGGAGTGAAGTTGAAATCGAGCCAGGGCATTCAACTTTTCCAACGCAGTTGCGGCAGAAAAAGCGCCATTGGCATCGACCCTGATTTCCAGCGCTCCAGAAGAAAAATGGCGACGAATTTCCTCTAAGATTTCCAGTTCAGCATTAAAATCGAGCGCCCCTACTTTCATTTTCAGACAGCGAAAACCCTCGTCGAGTTTACGCGAAATTTGCTCGTGCATAAACTCCTTTTTACCCATCCAGATTAACCCGTTGATGTTGATTCCCTGTCGGCCAAGCGTGAATTCGGAAGGAAAAAGCAGATGAGGGGCTGATAAGAATTCGTTGAGAGAAGAATAAGCAGTGCGTGAAAATTGATCAGCAGCATTTAAATTGAAAACTGAGGATGAAGCAGATTTTTTCTGTTTCGCCTCCAGCATCGCCATCTCCAACCCAAACCGAATAGATGGAAACTCCTTCAGACCAACTTCTTCAGGATTTTCCCCGGAATTAATAGCATCACAGAGTTCCTGTAATTTCGATTCATACCGATCCATCGGGTCGGGGCTCAAATCAGGAATGGTGGAACATTCACCAATACCGGCAAAAAAACGGTGATCAGCCGATGGTTGATGCACTTTTGAAGATAGCAATGAAGAAGTAATGTCGACCGGAACATCTTTCAACGCACTATTTGTAGAAACTTCGCTGACTTCTTCCAACACAATAAACGAAGATGTTTTTTGATGCAGCACCCCCCGGGAAGTTCCGGCAGGAAACTTAAAATCGAAAATACGGGTAAAATAGCTGGCTTTCAACATTTTTTTAATCCTATTCAAGTATCGTAAAGAGTATGGTAATCTACTGTATTATCAACCCCAACGCCAGTAAAATAGCAAACAACAAACTCGCCATCGACAAGCGTTTGAGTTCAGGAAACAACTGCACATGCTGCGTAAAAGTCTGAACAGCCCTCAGGTTTTTATAAACCAGGGGGAAAGCAGCCCAGAAAATCCACTGCCAGTAGCTGGTGTACTCCAGTAGAGTAAAAATACTGACAGCCACAAAAGCACCTAACAGCAGAAATGCGTGATACAGCCGGGCTTTCGGTAAACCAAGCGCCACCACCAACGTCCTCTTTCCGGTCTTTTTGTCGGTCTCGTAATCGCGTAAATTATTGAGGTTTAATACTCCTACACTTAAAAAGCCAATAGCTGTTGCGGGTAGCAACAAGGTCCAGCGTAAATTAAAAGCATGTAAAAAATAGGTTCCGATAACTCCCACTAATCCGAAAAAGATAAACACAAACACATCGCCCATGGCCTTGTAACCATACGGATTTTCACCCACCGTATACTTAATGGCAGCAGCAATGGCGCTCAATCCTAAGACAGCAAATACAATTATTAATTGTGAATTGTTAATTGTTAATGGGGTGCGGTTGGAAAAGCCTTCTACTATTAACCAAATTCCCGAGATTATAGCCAGCACCACCACCACAATGATTCCCCGCAGCATCGCTTTCGGACTGATTTTCCCCGACTGCACCATTCGGCGCGGACCAATTCGTTCGGCAGTATCCTTGCCGTTTTTGAAATCGCCGTAATCGTTGGCCATGTTCGACAAAATCTGCAACAACAAGGTAGTAAAAGCCGCCAGCACCAGTACCGGCCAGCGGAATGTTCCTGAAGTCCAGGCCAGTGCACTGCCGGTGATGGTATTTGCAAGTGCGAGAGGCAGCGTGCGAAGACGCATAGATTCGATCCAATATTTCATTTTATCAATTGTTAATTGTTAATTGTTAATTGTAAATTGGCGCGTTGCATAAGCTCCTAATAATTGACAATTAACAATTAACAATTAAATCAAGGGAGTTTTGGGTATTTCTTAAAATCGGGTTTTCTTTTTTCCAGAAACGCTTTTTTGCCTTCATGTGCTTCTTCGGTCATGTAGTACAACATGGTAGCATTACCGGCAAGCTCCTGAATACCAGCCTGTCCGTCGAGTTCGGCATTCAGTCCGGCCTTGATCATACGCAGTGCCAACGGACTGAGCTGCATCATTTCTTCGCACCACTTCACGGTTTCATCTTCTAATTGATCGAAAGGAACCACCGTATTTACCAACCCCATCTCCAGCGCTTCGGCAGCCGAATACTGGCGACAGAGGAACCATATTTCGCGCGCTTTTTTCTGTCCTACCACCCGGGCCAGGAACGACGAACCAAAACCGGCGTCGAAACTTCCCACACGGGGACCGGTCTGACCGAAAATCGCATTATCGGAAGCTATAGAAAGATCGCACACTACATGCAGCACATGTCCGCCACCTATTGCATAACCATTCACCATGGCCACTACCGGCTTTGGCAGACTGCGAATCATCTTTTGTAAATCGAGCACATTCAGGCGCGGAACTCCATCTTTTCCGATGTATCCGGCAATATTTTTTACATTCTGGTCGCCTCCGGCACAAAAAGCTTTGTCGCCTTCTCCGGTAATTACCACAGTTGCAATATCCTGACTATCGCGGCAAAACGCCATCGCCTGAATCATTTCCTTGATGGTATCGGGCGTAAAAGCATTACGGTAGCGCGGACGGTTAATCGTAATTTTCGCGATTCCTTCGAAGTATTCAAATTTTATTTCTTCGAATTCTTTAATGGTAGTCCAGTTTCTCATTTTTATTGTAGTGTTTTAAATAATTGCTTGTAAGAAGTTACATTGAGGGAGCGTTCGGTTGAAATTTCGAGTACGGCAGCGCCGGGTAGCTCCAGAAAATCAGAAAGCAGA
>CAZLHC010000037.1:30554-31773 GCA_964559265.1 uncultured Paludibacter sp.
AAAAGCGGTATTCAATTCCATAGGCCTTACACAAAGCTTCCAGATTCACCGAATGCGAAGCATCAAAAAAAGGCTGGCACCGCTCAATCACTTTCTGGTCGCCGATCATACTGAAAATATTAGCGCCTTCGTTATTCAGCACCACTATTTTCAGATTTCGGGGGAAGTTGGCATTCCACAATCCATTGGAGTCGTAAAGGAACGATAAATCGCCGGAAATGAGCAGGGTAGGCAAACCGGAAGCAAAGGCCGACCCAGCGGCAGTAGCCACACTGCCCTCGATTCCTGAAGTTCCGCGGTTGCAAAAATACTCCAAATCGGCACGCGTTTCGAAAAACTGCGAAATCCGCACCGGAGTACTGTTGGCCAGTTGCACCACCCACCCTGCAGGAACAAGCGGGAGCAAATCGCGGAACACAGCGATATCGGAGAGCGGAAGCTGCTGAATATAAGCACTTGAACGGGCAGCAGTACGATTGGAAACAGCAGTGATGAGGGAGCGGTAATGATGAGATTCAACAGACAACAGTTCGGCAGAAGAAGCAAGCACCGATAATTCAGGTAACTCCGGGTGAATGTCGATATCAGGATTTGAAGTCTGGTGGGCCTGAACATTCAATACCAATTCCAGCAGCCTCATCCCCTTCACCGGAACGATGTGGGTAAGCGCCCGATAGGTATCGGCATAGGGCAACTCCGTTTGCAACTGCCAATGTTCGGCCGGCTGGTACGAGCGCAAATAGGATTTAAGTTGCTTCGAAACCACAGAATGACCGATAGTAACCAGTAAATCAGGCTTTAAGATTGACTTTTCATCTTCCGAAAGTGAAGCAAAAAACAAATCGGGCGTTGAAACAATAGCGGGACCACTTATATTCGAAAGATTTTCGGCCACGATAAGAGTTTCGGTTGAATCAGCCAAAACGTTTAGCAGCTTATTCAACGATTCATCCCGATAACCGGTGCCCACCACAATCATTCGTTTCGAAGCCTTTTGCCAGGAACTTACAAACGCATCAGCCGTTTCGGCCGAAGGAATAATTTCGGTAGGTAAGGAACGTAAAACACGTGGAGGCGGCGTATTTTCGGGCATCTCAACATAGAGCGGCTCATTGAGCGGCACATTGAGATGTACCGGTCCGCGCGGAAATTGAAGAGCCGTATCGATAGCCTGCGCCACAAGGCGATTTGAAAAAGAGGAAGCTGCGGAAACAGCACC
>CAZLHC010000037.1:31873-38235 GCA_964559265.1 uncultured Paludibacter sp.
GCGGAAACAGCACCCGGCGCATCCTCTGCAGGCAACTGAAACGACCCCTTTATATAATTTGCAAATATATTCGGTTGACGTATGGTCTGACCGTCCGACTGATCGATCCACTCCACCGGACGATCGGCCGTAATAACAATAAGCGGCAGGTGTTGATAATAGGCTTCCACCACTGCAGGAGCAAAATTGAGCACCGCTGAGCCCGAAGTACATACCAGCACCACCGGTTCGCGGGAATATTGCGCCATCCCGAGTGCAAAAAATCCGGCCGAGCGCTCATCGGTCACAGGAAAACACGCAATTTCGGGCTGCGCCGTCAGTGCCAGGGTAAGCGGCGTATTGCGCGACCCGGGTGCGATCACCGCCCTGCGAACTCCCAACGCAGCACAAATCTCTGCTAAATGCCTGATAGTAAGCCTGAACAAAATTGTTAATTGTTAATTGTTAATTGTTAATTCCGGTGTGCATGAATAATTGATAATTAATAATTAATAATTAATAATTAACAATTACATCAAGTAAGGTATTCATCTTATTCTCCGTTTCCTGCCATTCTTTTTCGGGATCCGAACTTCCGGTAATCCCGGCCCCGCTGTACAAAACAAGTTGGTCGTCGAAAAGTTGCATACAGCGCAACATTACATATAAATGCGTTTCCTGCCGCATCCGCACCGGTCCGGCCAGTCCGCTGTAATAACTCCGGTTATACCCTTCCGCATCCCGGATGTATTCCAGCGACTCATCGCGGGGAAGTCCGGCAATAGCGGGCGTAGGATACAAAGCCGCAGCAAACCTGCCGCGCGACACCCTCAGGTGATCGGCATCAAATTCGAATGCAGTGGCCAAATGCACCAGGTTGCCCGCTCTGAAATTCTTCGGACCATCAATTTCCATCGCTTCAACTCCCATCTTATCGAGCAATTGAACGATATAGCGCGACACAAATGCCTGTTCGGCAATTTCTTTCACTCCCCAACAGGGCTCACGATTCGAAGCCGGTTTGCTGATTACCGTATCATACAAATGGTGATTGACTACCGAAACCGGCGGAGCGATTGTCGTATCCCCCCGACGGCGATCTCCGTTTTGCGCATCGCCCACCACCTGGGTACCGGCCAGCGAAAGGGTGGAAATACGACCTTCTTTTTCGCTCATCAGAATTTCGGGGGTAGCTCCCAGCCAACTTCCCACACCCGGCAGTTGCCAGTAAAACACCATGGCATGGTCGTAGGCAGCACACAAATCGTAAAACAACTCTTCGGGCCGGAAACCCGCAGGCCGTTGCAGCTGCTTGCTTTTCGATAGTATCACCTTCGAAAAGTCTCCCTTTCGGATGGCGTCTACTGCCGACTGCACACGACCCACGTATTCATCGTGTGTAACCGTGAGGGTCGTATTTTCCGGAAAAGGAAGATCGCGAAACAGTGTGCAAGAACGGATTTTGTCGCCGGCTAACGCCATCGCTTCGTCTACCGCACATTCCACATCGGGACGAAGCAGGTAAGTAGCTTCCCCACCATTCACTGTAAAGGGAGCCATCAGAAAACCAGGGAGCGATGGTAATTCAGCCAGATCGGCCAGCTGCATGGGCATGTCCGAATATTGCAGCATCAACCGCACTGGCGAGGCGCCGGGCAACCGATACAATGCAAAGGGAATGTGTCGTTTCCTCAGCAGATCAAATAATTCGGTGGAATCAATTTCCGGCATTCAGACTGGTATAATTATCGTGTTGGTAACCCGGCAATACGACACCGGTTTTCCCTCTACATTACTGATGTTCACTTCCCATACATGGTGCAGTCGCCCCCGGTGCAGCAAGCTGGCCCGGGCCGTTACCACGGTGCCTTTACCCGCTGTTCCCACATGACTGCCACTTACCTCGGTTCCAAATACGGCTGCCCGGTCGTTGTCAAGCAGAGCCCACGACCCCGCACTGGCTACCGACTCGGCCAACGCCAGCGACGCACCGCCGTGTAAGCGTCCGAATGGTTGCACATGACGCTCATCCACAGGCATTTCTGCAACAATAGTATCTTCCGTAATCTCCTTAAAAGAAATGGAAAGATGCCCCATCAGTGTAGAAGAGCAAAGCGAATTTAAATCCTCAAGGGTTTTCATTTTTTTTAGAATCAAGAGTCAAGAACCAAGAAGCAAGAACCAAGAATCAAGAAGCAAGAGTCAAGAAGCAAGAGTCAAGAGCCGGCACTATCTTTCATTATCATCCCGTTCCTGACCAAAATCAGGCATTCCGTCGGCCGTCCACCGCAGCACCCGCACGCGGGTATGACGATTCGGATCGTAAAGCGGTTCGCCGTTAATATTCTTATAATCACGGGCATGATACACTATCAGGTCGGTCTTGCCATCCTCAGCTTTCACAAAATTATTGTGTCCCGGACCAAATCGTTTCAAGGCCTCGTTGCTCGAAAAAACAGGCTCCGGTAGTTTATTCCACGACGAAGCTTCGGTAAGATCGACATTCTCGTCGGCCCACAACAAACCGATACAATAATTGGCATCGGTAGCACTGGCAGAGAATGAAACAAATATTTTTCCGTTGCGGATAAGTACTGCCGGCCCTTCGTTTACCCGGTGACCTCTTTCTTCCCAGGGAAATTCGGGAGATGTGATCACCACCTGTTTAGCATCGAGGGTGGTAGGAGTTAGCATTTTAGCAATAAAAAGGCTGGTATTTACTTTCCCCACCGGAGCGCGGTCGGTCCAAATCATGTAGCGCTGTCCGCGGTGTTCGAAGGTAGTGGCATCGAGCGAAAAGTGGTCGATATTACTTTTCACCTGACCTTCCTCGGTCCAGCTGCCTTTAGTGGGATCTTTCGAAGGATTGGAAAGCGCGTACATCCGTATTTTCCATTTATCTTCGGCCGATCCGGCAGCGAAATAGATATACCATTTACCATCGATGCGGTGCAATTCGGGAGCCCAGATGTGATTACCCATGGGACCCTGCGATTTTTTACGCCAAACCACCACCGGCTGTGCCTCCTTAATTCCGTTTATCGTTTTCGATTTCCGAATTTCGATGCGATCGTATTCGGGAACGGTGGCTATAAAATAATACATTCCCTTTTCTTTCGCGATAAACGGATCGGCCCGTTGCAGCGCCAGGGGGTTATCATACTGAAGTTTTTTCAACTTTTTAGCCTCCACGGAAGGCGCCATAAGCACCAACAATGCCAGCAATACGACACGAACAAGATTTTTCATTTCTGATTTCGTTTTGTAATTAAATTAGCAATAATGCCGCTGTGAAAGGCTTTTCGTGTGAAGTCGGAGTATATCAAAACCACTTACAGCAAATCAACCTATAAAATTGGGCAGCACAAAAATACGAAAAAAAATCAAGGCACAAGTACTTTTTCGTAGGCCCGGCGGGGAGAACCCCGAAAATACACTTCTCCACAGTAGGTAAATCCCAACTTATCGAAAATATGAAGCATCGCGTGGTTGTCGAAATTTGTATCCACACGTACGCTCCCGATTCCCCATTCGTGCGCTTTCACCTCAGCATGGCGCATCATAGCTACTGCCAATCCCTTTCCCAGGTGCGAATCGGCCACAGCAATACGGTGCACGGCTACATAGTCGCCGCTCCGCAACCACTTTCCATGCAAGCGTTCATACTCCGGCTCATCATTTTTCAGTATCACTCCATACGCCACAATTTCGCCTTCGATCAAGGCCACATTTCCCGCACCTTTTTGGATATCCAATGCAATCACATCAGGATTCGGATACCCATCCTGCCATTGAATACTCCCATCTTCCCCGCGACGACGAATAGCCTGTTGAATAATTGCCCATATGGCGTCACTATCAGCGGCTTCTGCCTTTCGAAATTCTAACTCTGCCTGAATCATCTTATTATCCTAAAATTGAAAAAACATACACAGTAACAACAAGCAAAAAACGTTTCTGTTCATCCGTAGGCATCTACAATCTTCCTCCGGAGCCCGATGGCAACAAATCAAAAACTGTTCTGTTCAACCCTGTATTTAATCGGTCTGCTCCATGCAAAACGGGCATCGTCTCATCAGACGACACCCGTTTCTTCAATCCACAAAACAGATATTCCTGGTTTACATAGTCTCAAAGATAATCGATTGTACTTGTGTAAGCTCCTCAGTTATAAGCTGCAACAAATACATGCCCTTCCAACCGCGGTTTACTAATTCAATACGGGACTCTCCCTGTTTCATTTCCACCTGTTCGAGCATCACCAGTTTACCGGTCAAATCCAACAGACGAATTGTAAGCTTCGATTCGGTATCGCTGGTTAATGTAAGAATTGCCTTATCGGTTACCGGATTCGGATGTAATACGGCCTCAAAAGCGCTTGATGATTGAGTAATAAGTCCGGTAACATCGGGCTTATTCACCACTCCCACGCTGTCGATGATACTGCATCCGCCATTCGACACCACACAGGTATACAATCCTGCGGCCGAAACAACAATGCTGCGGGTGGTTGCTCCTGTATTCCACAAATAGCTGTAGTTTGCATTATAATTTACGCTCAGACTAACCTGCTCATCCACACACGTAAACACGGTGGAGTCGCTGAACGTACGAGCAGGTTGAACAAATACATCAATACGGACGGTATCGCGCGACGAACCTAACTTATTCGTCACTTCTACCCAATAATTACCGGTACCTTTCACCGGAATTTGTTGCGATTTGGCACCTGTGCTCCATTTGTAAGTAGCACCGGGAAAATAACCTGCATCTATCATTTCATTGCTGGCGGCGCATACACTACGTACGATCGGGACCCAGATTCACCACCGGCTTTTCGGTCACCTCGAAGTAATATTGTACACGCATTAGTTTTACAACCGGATGCCGGTCGCGCTCCACCACCAGCGAGTCGATATGCTCGCCCGGAAGTACCGGAAAATGTATTTCGCGGTAATAATATTTATTTCCATAGGTGTTGGGTTCATAATCGAAGAAACCGGAGCCATCGGTACCTTTCAGCTTCATCGTCCGAACGGTTTGATCGGCATAATAGGCCCTGACAAACAACTCATTGCCTAATCCTTCGAAAGCATTGGCCGACACACGTGCCACCACATCGGTAATGCGGGCTCCCGAAGGAAAACCGGTGAAATCAATTTTTGCTTTTTTCTGGGAATAAGGATACAGTGAATATTCTGTAGCCTGCCATAATACCAGCGCAGTAGTATCGGCCGACACATAAGGCGTTGATTTAAAGGAGGATGGCGTTTCGTACAAACATTCGTCGGTATACTGTTGAACCGTAAAATCGAGGCCCGATTCGGTAAAAGTAACCTGACTGCTAAAACGATGGGTATAATAGGTTCGCTGGGCAATGAGGTCGGACATGCAGGGAATTGTAAATTTAACGAAACCAAGCTGTTGAGTGGCCTTGTGAGTATATTCGCTTTTCTTAAAATCGAGGGTCGAAACCGGGAAACCATCACCCGTAGTAAACTTACAGGGCACAACCAGTCGCACACGGGTACCACATCCCATTTCGGGCACCGGACTTTCGATAAGCAAACTATCGGCATTATTGCCCTGCATATGAAGCCGTTCGCGGGTAATTTTCAGGGCCATCGAACGATGTTCCTTCGAATTTTCCTGAATACCCCGGCCATTATCGGTGACGGTGAGAATCAACTCACTTCCCGAAAGGGCAAACACCACTTCAATTCGGCCGTTTTCAACCGCTCTTACACCATGCTCAACCGCATTTTCCACAAAAGGCTGGCAATCATTGGAGGCAATTCCACCCGTTCAGGATCCAGTTCACCTTCGGTACGTACGATAGCCGAAAAACTGTTACCAAAACGCAATTGCTGCATCATCAGGTAATTATTGAGCAATTCAATTTCGTCGGACAAGGAAATATAGGTTTCGCCGGAATACTCCAGAATCTGTCGCATAAGCCGGGCATAGCGGGTAATAACCGAATCCGTTTTTTTTGTTTTCGGAGCTTTTTTCTGACTATCAATCCGGCATCCTGTAGCTGCCGGCCTATCGGATCCTTATCTGCCAATAATAAAAAATCATCTTCGAGGCGTAAAATCGTCAACACCTGCAAATAATTACCAATCGAAACGGATGGAGAACCGTCCTCAATAATTGATATATCATGTGTTATAAGTTATTTACTTTTAGTATAGAGGTCGGTGCAGATGCCTGTTATCATAAAATAATATAAAAAGCAAATCCGATAGGGTTGTGCTTAGTGCATATTATCGTCCTGTTGTTTGTTTTTCAGTCAACAAAGGTTTCTTTTATTACTGATTTAACTTCCCGAATCTCGCTTTTATTCAATGTCCCGAGTGTTTTTACAACTCTGACTTTATCTA
>CAZLHC010000038.1:0-34537 GCA_964559265.1 uncultured Paludibacter sp.
CCAGCAACAGCACAGCAACGATAAGCAAACAAAAACGGAGTTTCATACGGTAATAATTGTTTTTTCAGTGGTCGTATGGAACTCGCATGCCAACATTACCATAACCATGGATGTTAAGTATTTACATGCTCGTTTCATACGATACTAAATTTTATAAGTTATTACTTTACAAAGTATTTACCCAGAAATTCCTGAAAGCTTTCTTTGTATTGTTCGCCTATCGGAATTGTTTTTTTATGTTCAATGTAGATCTTGTTCTTTTCTACAGCTTTTATTTTTTCAAGATTTACAATAAACGAACGTTGTACCCGCATAAACTTCGTTTTCGGAAGCTCATTTTCCAGGTTTTTAAGGCGCATAAACGTCATTATCATCTCCCCGCCCGAAAGATAAATCTTAACATATTCGTTGGCGCTTTCAACGTACAGAATGTCGTCGTGAAGTATCTTTATTGTTTTGTAATCGGCTTTAACAAGAATAAAATCCGGCTGAGGTTCGTTCTCTTCCTGTAGTATTGACTCGAGTTGATTCCGTTTTTCTTCTTCCCGTATCCAGTAGAACAACATTTTGTAGGCAGCGGCACTGGCAGTTACTAAAATAGCCATTAATAAGTGCGACAAGAAATGAGGTGTTGAAGCTGGTTTGAGTGGTTGTTCAGGACCCTGAAAGCCGTGGGGAGCTGGCATTTCGTTAGAAAAAACCAGAGGGGCCCCTCTGTTCATGGAAGGCATAGCCAATGCCTGCTGTTGCTGCAAAGCGGAGTTCGTTTGAAGTTCCAGACAGGTAAACAGGGGAACAACGACCAGGAGGAGGAGCAGGTAGGTCAGGTATTTCTTTTGATGTAAAAAACGGGGAATTAGCCAGTATATATTCAACAAAAATAATAGCAGGAGCGATCCCAGTTGCAGCCATAGGAGTTGTAGCTCGTCCCAATTGAATTTGCCTGACTCACCATTGGTTAATACAGGTATCAAAAAAAGAAGCAACCAAACTGTCAGAATACCGACTGCTTCGATTAATTTGAAATTTGTTCTGACAAAATGTGTGTTTATCATTTATGTTCAACTGTGTCGTTATCGAACACAAATGTAGCAGAGTTCAGTGAAACCATCAAACGCTATCAGTAAAACAGACGTAATTTTCAGCCAAAACCTTTTTCGGTTAAGGTTTGAATGGCGGTTGTGTAACCTAGCTGGTAGATTTCGTCGGCTTTGTCGGTTTCAAACAGATTGTAGTCGTAAATATGATCCGGCTCAATTAAAATATCGCACAATGCTTTGTCATTCAATATGTTCGATCGAAACATAAAATGATAGGTACGTAATGCAACGTCCATAATTTTCATTTTATACTCAGGAGCCGTGAGAGGACTGGCATTAATTCCGATTACGAGATCGCAATCTTCACGGATGGTGGAAACCGGGAAGTTTTTCATAAGTCCACCATCGACAAAAAGCTGGTTTTTGATTTTTTTGGGTACGAAAAGCACCGGTATGCTACTCGAAGCAATTACCGGTTTTAGTAAATTACCTTCATCAAAAACCTGCGAATGTCCTTCATCGAAATTGGTAGCGACTACCCGGAGAGGGATTTTCAGGTCCTCAAAGTTTTTGGCCGTAAGAAGTTTTCCCAGATAGCGTTCGAATGCATTGAGGTGGAAAAAGCCACCCTCGGGCACCAGAATTTTGGTCATCTTGAGAAAACTCACATTTTTAAACGCTTTCAGAATATCCCGGGGCGTATATCCATCGGCATACAATGCTCCAACAATGGCTCCGGCACTTACACCGGAAATGATTTGGGGACGGATATTCAATTCTTCCATGGCCTGAAGGGCACCGGCATGACAAAGACCACGGATGCCACCGCCACTGAGAGCCACACCAATTTTATAATTCTTATCCATGGCGTGCTATACCGAATATTGCGAAAACTTGGTCATAACTCCTTCGTAATAGGTTTTCGAAACCGGTATGTCGGCAATTTGGGGTACATCCAGCTCCATATATATTCCTTCTTTGGTTTTCTTGAGTACCTTTACCTTGTTGAGGTTGATGATGTAGGAACGATGACACCGAACCAGGGGCGTGTCGTCGACCAGGTTTTGTTCGAACCACTTCAGTGAATTCCGGATCGGAAATTTCGATACCCTGTCTTTATTAATATAATGGAGAGTTGCATAATTATCGGCCGACTCAATAAAAACCAGGTGATTCAGCTCAATGGTTATCTTTATTTCTCCCTTTTCGTCGGGAAAAGCAAGTCGCTTTTTTCGGAGGATCTCAGGAATTACCGGGTTTTCTTTCTGCTCCTCAAGTAATTTGGTTTTTTCTTTCCACGAAAAATAAAGCAACGACATACTGTATGGAAGCAACAGTACCAGGCTGGTGTTGAAGACTGCTTTTTGTAAAATCTCCATAAAATCGCGGCTCTCGCCCCGTTCGGGTATATATTTCGAAAAAAGGGCATAAAAAAGCGACATGGCAACAATCTCGGCGAGAATCCATACCCCGTACCTGAAATTCGAAATCGGTTGTTTACGGGTGTAATAGTACATAATAATCCGGCTGATAACCACTACAAGCATTCCCGTGAGAATAATCAGACTGGAAAAAAAGAAGTACTTAAAATCGGTAATGTCAGGCACCCAATGGCGCGAATTGAAAGGTTGAAACAGATTAATAAACAGCAGCGCAAAGAAAGCCGTAAACAATATCATGTGGATGGTATTGTCCTTTTCCAACAAATACGACGGAATGTTTTTTTCTTGGGCCATGTTGTTTTTTGAATTGAACGTGCAAAGTTAAAATAATATCCCGGTCTTTGCAACTATTTAATTTTTGAGTTTTTTTTTACCCCGCTATCGTTTTTTTTACCCCGGATTCCACTGGATTATCCCTTTGGGTGAGTTCTCTGAAGCAATTTCTTTTTGATGCCACAGTAACTTTGTTTCTTTGTTCAAAAATTTGAATAACAATGGATTACATTACACGTTATCAACAGCTTGCTAAGGAGTTAACCGGAGTTCCGGCTTTGCTTTCGGGCGATTCAGGAATTGCTGTGCGCTATTTTCCGTTCTATAGCCAGACCCTGATTGCCGGTGCAGCGGAATCTTCCCGCCTGGTTAGTAACGACAGGGTGCCCGAAAACCAGCAATTTCAGTATCCGGTTTTCTATTCGACCCGTAAAACCCGGCAGCAAGAGGTGATTGTATTGTTACACGGACTAAATGAACGTAGCTGGACTAAGTATTATACCTGGGCCGAATACCTTTGCAGTACTACCGGCAAAGCTGTGATTTTGTTTCCTATCGCTTATCATGTCAATCGTTCGCCGGTTGATTGGTCGAATCCCCGGGTGTTGCAGCAGTTGCTGGCACAACGAAAGGAGCAAACCGGCAACGACCGGTCGCTTAGTTTTGCCAATTTAGCCCTGAGCGAGCGTCTGAGCGAACAGCCGCTTCGGTTTTTTACATCTGGCCGACAGAGCTACTTCGATTTAATAAGTCTTTGTACAGCCATCATTAACGGCCGTCATTCCTTTTTTGCCCCCGAAACCAGGGTCGATGTTTTTGCCTATTCGATAGGCGCTTTTCTGGCACAAATACTTTTTCTGAGCAATCCCTCCGGTTTGTTTTCGAATTCACGGCTGTTTATGTTTTGCGGAGGTGGTATTTTTAGTTCGATGTGTGGCAGTTCCCGAAGTATTATGGACACGGCGAGTTACAATCGGTTATATCGCTATTATATGGACGAATTTAATCTGGACGAGGCCGAAAATTCGACCGGAAGCGAACCCGCACGAACCTTTTTTAGCATGATTGCACCATTTAATCTGAAAGAAAAGAGGTTGCAATTGTTTCAGGGATTGAAAGATCGTTTAAAAGGAATATCGCTTTCCAATGATAAGGTAATTCCTTACCAGGGTGTGCAGCTTGCGATGGGGACTGCATTGGCCGGACAAACGGTATCGTTACTCGATTTTCCATACGCCTACACCCACGAGAATCCGTTTCCGGTGTCGTTGCCCGAAAGTAAGGAAGTAGACCGGGCTTTTTTTAAAGTATTTAAAATCGCCTCTGAATTTCTTGCTTAGAAATAATTATTTATCTTTGCAGTTTTCAAAATTAACATAATTTTTTACATGAGAAAGCTGTATATCTTACTGCTGGCCGGGTGCATGGTGATGCCTGTTTCCGGTAGTTCCGACGGAATTAAGTCCATTTTCAAAAAGAAGGTAAAGAAAGAAGTTGTGGTTGAGAAACCGGCACCTAAACCACCGGCTCCTCCTGCAAAGGGTCCAAAGCCTTTCAGCCAGGTGATTACAGCAAAGGCCGTTTCTTCCTCCGGATTTATCAACGTTCATCAGGTAGAGCAATCGTATTTTTTCGAGATTCCCGATTCGGTATTGAATTCCGATTTGTTGGTGGTGAACCGAATTGGTAAAGCTCCGGTGATGGCGCGCCGTGGATTTATCGGTTATGCAGGCGACCAGATTGGCGAAAATGTGATTCGATTTGAATTGGGAAAAGACGATAAAGTGTTAATGCGCACCATTTCGTACCGCGAACGTTCGTCGGATTCTACAGGAATGTACCTGTCGGTGCTCAATTCGAATGTGCAGTCGATAATGGGTATGTTCGATGTAAAAGCCTATAAAAAAGATACGGTGTCGGGTAAAAAATCGGTAGTAATCGATGTGACCGATTTTATTAAAAGCGAGAGCACAGTTCTTTATTTTGATGAACGATACAAAAAGGAACTGGCTATTGGTGGTCAGCTTGGCGATCGGTCGTACATCGAAAGAGTAAAGGCATTTTCGAAAAACGTAGAAATTCGTACGGTGAAAACCTTTAGCAGCAGGCCGGCAACTCCGGGCGAAACGGCTGGTGATCCGTCGACGTTCGAGCTGAATTCATCCATTATTTTGTTGCCAAAAGTGCCCATGAAACCCCGGTACTACGATCCTCGAGTGGGGTATTTTACTACCCGTTATACCGATTTCGACAAGAATCCACAGGGCGTAGAGCAGGTGGCCATGATTACCCGCTGGCGCCTGGAGCCGAAAGAGGAGGATATGGAGAAATACCTGCGAGGCGAATTGGTGGAACCTAAAAAACCTATTGTATACTATATCGACCCTACAACTCCTAAGAAATGGGTGCCTTATCTTATCCAGGGGGTTAACGATTGGCAAAAGGCCTTTGAACAGGCAGGTTTTAAAAATGCAATTTATGCGCTCGAAGCTCCCAACGATTCGTCGTGGTCGCTCGAATCGGCACTGCATTCGGCTATAGTGTACAAACCTTCAACGGTTCCCAATGCCAGTGGACCACACGTACATGATCCTCGCAGCGGTGAAATTCTGGAGTCGCACATCAATTGGTACCACAATGTGATGAGTTTGTTGCACCATTGGTATTTTATTCAAACCAGTCCGTACGATCCACGCGCCCGCTCCATGCAGTTCGACGATGAGTTGATGGGACGTCTGATTCGCTTTGTGTCGTCGCACGAAGTAGGACACACCTTGGGTTTACGCCATAATTTTGGTTCGTCGGCCACGGTTCCGGTTGAGAAGTTACGCGATCGCAAGTGGTTGGCCGAAAATAATCATGCCCCATCGATGATGGATTATGCTCGTTTTAATTATGTAGCACAACCTGGTGATTCGGTTCCTGAAACAGGGATAATTCCTGAAATCGGGATTTATGATAAATGGTCGATTGAGTGGGGTTACAAATTTATGCCTGAGTTTAAAACGGCTGCCGACGAGGTTCCGTTTATGAACGAATGGATTATGGCTAAGTTGAAGGAAGATCCCCGCTATGTGTTTGGTACGGAGACCGATCCGAACGATCCGCGCAATCAGAACGAGGATTTGGGTGATAACGCGATGAAGGCGGGTACCTATGGTGTTAAAAACCTGCAACGGATTGTGCCTAATTTAATGGTCTGGACACGTGAAGCGAATAAAGATTATGCCAATGCCCGCGAAATGTATGGTGAAGTGGTGGGGCAATTTAGCCGGTATATGGGACACGCTGCCAAAAATATCGCCGGAATCTATACTACTCCTAAAATGGTAGAAGAAGTGGGTCCGGTAAGTGAACATGTTCCGGCTTCGATTCAAAAAGAGGCTGTTCAGTTTCTCGACAAGCAGCTCTTTACTACGCCGATGTGGTTGGTGAACCGCGAATTGATCGAAAAGGCAGGTGTGAATCCTGTTGGGAGTATTGAGTCTGTACAGCGTGGTATTTTAAATCGCCTGATCAGCCGGAATACGTTTGATAAGCTTATTCATAACGAAATGCTGAATGGTAGGGATGCGTATACAGCCTTGCAATTAATGGCCGATCTGAAGAAGAGCGTGTTTACAGAACTTAGCTCGGGTAAGGTGGTGGATGTGTACCGTCGGAACTTGCAGAAGAATTATGTGAATTCGTTGATTGTGGTATTAAATGGTACTGCTATGAATGCAGTTCCGGTGGTTCGTGCGGCAGTTACTCTTTCGGATGCTACGGCAATTGCTCGTGCGCAACTCACTACCTTACGTACCGATTTGATTGGGGCATCGCTCACTTCTACAGGTATTAGCAGGGCACATTACCAGGATTTGGCAGCGGTTATTGAGGAGGTACTGAAAGGTTCGAAGTAATATAAAAAACCCCCCGAAAAACTTTCGGGGGGTTTTTAAAAAACTATAAGCTTAGCGTTTCCGTAATTTCTTCCAGTGTTACCAGTCGTTGCTCTCCGCTTTTCATGTCCTTGAGCATTACCTTGTTTTCGTTCATCTCGTTTTCGCCAACAATGGCCACAAACGGAATCTGTTTGCCATCGGCATAGCTCATCTGCTTTTTCATCTTGGCGGGCTCAGGGAAAACTTCCACATTGATAGCTTGTGAGCGAAGTTGTGCCGCCCAGTTCAGGGAATACTTCAATTCGTTCCATCCGAAAGTTACAAACAGCACCCGGGTCTGTTCTGCCGAAGTTTCGGGATACAGATCGAGTTGGTTCAATACGTCGTAAATGCGATCGGCTCCAAATGAAATTCCAACTCCAGAAACTCCTTCCAGGCCAAAAACACCCGTTAGGTTGTCGTAACGGCCGCCACCGGTAATGCTCCCTATTTGTACGTCAAGGGCTTTTACTTCGAAGATGGCGCCGGTGTAGTAGTTGAGACCGCGAGCCAAAGTCAGGTCGAGTTCAATGGGAGTGGCTACCTGCATGGCATCGCAGAAGCCCAGAATGGTCTCCATCTCTTCAATACCCTTTAGCCCTGTTAGCGAATCTTTCAATACAGCTTTGAGTTGCTCCAGCTTTTCGCTGTTACTGCCACTTAGTGTAAGAATCGGCTGCAAGCGTGCGATGGCCTCTTTCGAAATTCCTTTAGAGGCAATCTCTTCGTTTACTTTTTCGAGACCAATTTTATCCAGTTTGTCGATGGCCACCGTGATGTCGGTTATTTTTTCGGCTTCACCGATTATTTCGGCAATTCCCGATAGTATCTTCCGGTTGTTTAGTTTTATCACCACACGAATACTTAGCCGACGATAAACTTCATCAACAATCTGGATGAGTTCGAGCTCGTTAAGAAGCGAGTCGCTGCCCACCACATCCACATCGCACTGGTAAAACTCCCGGTAGCGACCTTTCTGAGGGCGATCGGCACGCCAAACCGGTTGTATTTGGTAGCGCTTAAACGGGAAACTTAGTTTATCGCGGTTTTGTACTACGAAACGGGCAAACGGAACGGTGAGGTCGTAGCGCAGCCCCTTTTCTGAAATTTTGTTGGTGAGTTTTACGCTGTTCCGCTCGTTGAGCTCAGCCTCGGTAACTCCCCCAATAAAATCGCCCGAATTAAGGATCTTAAACAGCAGTTTATCACCTTCTTCTCCGTATTTCCCCATTAGCGTACTCAGGTTTTCCATGGCCGGCGTTTCAATTTGCTGGAAGCCATACAGGCGGAAAACATCTTTTATAGTTGAGAAAATATAATTGCGATTAGCCATTTCCCGGGGCGTAAAATCGCGGGTTCCTTTAGGAATGGATGGTTTTTGCATATAAATCGTTTGTAAGTTGATTAATAATTACTAATGTGGCACCGGTGTTGGCATCTACATAGTTGCCTGCCTGAGTTCCCGAGCCGGTTGCTTTGCCCGATGAAAACGGTTCGGTAAGCTGAATTGCTTTTTTTTCTTCCACCAACCCGTTAAGCCGTTGTTTCAATTCCCCGTAGTTGCCGATGCTGAAACCGCCTCCAACCGCAATCAATTCACGGGCTTCTCTGAATTTCATATAATTGGGTCCGAAAACCACCGGAACTTTCCACACGGCTGCTTCCAGCGTATTATGAATTCCAACGCCAAAACCTCCGCCGATATAGGCAATGGTGGCATATTGATAAACTGCCGACAACATACCGATGGTGTCGATAACCAGGCAACGCGAACCATTGAATTCGCCCGGTTTCAGGTGGGTGTAGCGGCGGCTTTCCGGAACTAGCTTTGCGATACCTGCCAGGTGACTTTCGTGAATCTCGTGTGGAACCAGTATCAGCTTTGTATCGGGATGCTCGTTGAGGTATCGCGCCAGTAGCTCTTCGTCCTGCGGCCAACTGCTACCGGCAATTATCACCTGCCGGCAATTGCCAATAAATTCTTCAATTTCCGGAAATTGCCGGGCAGTTGCAGCTACCGCTTTTACCCGGTCAAAGCGGGTGTCGCCAGCAACCACTGCGTTGGTCAGGTTTAGTGATTGAAGCAGCTGTAGCGATCCTTCATCTTGTACGAAAATTTTCCGGAATCGGTATAATACCTGACGGTACCAGTTTCCATATGATTTGAAAAACAATTGGTCGTTCCTGAAAATTGCCGCAATTGAATAGGCGGGGATGCCACGGCGGTTCAGTTCGGTAAGGTAATTGGGCCAGAATTCGTACTTAATAAATACGGCAGCCTTCACCGGAATCAGTTGTAAAAGCCGGCAGGCATTAGCATGGGTGTCGGCGGGTAAGTAGCAGATTAAGTCGGCTCCCGCATAGTTTTTACGAATTTCGTAACCCGAAGGCGAGAAAAAAGTAAGAATTATACGCGCTTCCGGATGCCGTTCTTTCAACGCTTCCATCACCGGACGCCCCTGCTCAAATTCACCCAGAGAAGCCGCATGAAACCAAAGGTAAGTCTCTCCCGGTTGTACATGTTGCTGTAAGTAGTCAAATGTTTGCCTGCGTCCTGCCTGTATCTGCGCTGCCTTCCGGTGGAAAGGCGCAAGAAGCGCAATAGCGGCCGAGTAAAGTGCAGTGCCTGTGTTATAGAATAGCTGCTGGTACATAATTATAATTTGACAAGGTAGGAGAGTTTAAGTGATCCTTCAGGTTCTTCCTGCCGCCCGGTTCAATATTTTTATGCAAAAAAGGCATCTCAAGTTAGTTGAAACGCCTTTTTTATGAGATTCAGGGCTGAAATTACTTTCTGATACCTAATTCTTTGATGATTGAACGGTAACGTTCGATTTCTTTTTCCTTCAGGTAATCGAGCAAACGACGACGTTTACCTACCAACATTACCAGGGCGCGCTCGGTTGCAAAGTCTTTTTTGTTAACTTTCAAATGCTCGGTAAGATGGTTGATACGGAACGAGAATAAGGCGATTTGAGCTTCGGGCGATCCGGTATCGGTAGCACCTTTGCCATACTTTTCAAAAAGCTCCTGCTTTTTTTCAGCTGTTAAATACATGGTTGTAAATGTGTTATGTTAATAAATAGAGATCGAGCCACTACGGACTCTCCTTCATTTTTTCAAGCGTGCAAAGATAGTAAAAGTTTTTGAAAGATAAGTGTAATCTATTGAAATATTAGTTTCCCGAATAGAATATCGACTGAACAAAACTACTGTTTTAACGTTTAATTTTGCGAAATTTTGTAAACAGACCCGATTATAAACGTGAATATTTTGAGGTTTTTTATTACTTTTGCAAGCCTATGATGAACCTGATATTGCTTGTCTTTTCGATGGCTTTCGTATTGTTTTTGCTACCGCGAAAACTAAAAGGCTACCAGGCCTTGTTCATAGCTGGTTTGCTATCGGCTGTTTTTGTGTGGTTTTCAAGTAAAGTGTCGCTAATTTCGGCGGGCTCTGTCGAAAGTTCTTTCAGCGAATGGATTCCTCAGCTGGGACTTAATTTCAGCTTTTTGCTGGATGGGTTGAGTTTATCCTTTGCCCTGCTGGTAAGTGGAATCGGAGTGTTGGTGTTCTTGTATGCTCATTCCTATATGAAGAGCTACGAAAGCACCACCCAATTCTTTTTCTATTTACTCCTGTTCAGTGGTTCCATGCTCGGCCTGGTACTCTCTTCCAATCTTATACAGTTATTTGTTTTTTGGGAGTTTACCACTATTCTTTCCTTTTTTCTCATCAGTTTTTTTCACGAGAAGGACGAGTCGCGTAAAGCCGCGTTTCAATCGCTGGTAATTACGTTTACGGGTGGACTGGCAATGCTGGGGGGGATTCTGCTCCTTGGGAGTATAGTGGGAAGTTACGAGCTCGACGATTGGAGAGCTGGAGCCGACCAGATCAAACAGAGTAAGTTGTATTTCCCTGGTTTATTACTGATTTTAGGAGGTGTTTTTACCAAATCGGCTCAGTTTCCCTTTCATTTCTGGCTTCCGGGAGCCATGCAGGCGCCGGCTCCGGTGAGTGCTTACCTGCATTCGGCCACCATGGTTAAGGCAGGTATTTTCTTACTCATGCGGTTGAGTCCGGTACTGGGTGGTACCCCGGAGTGGACGTCTATCGTTCCGCTGATTGGTGTGGTCACCATGCTTACCGGCTCCTATTTTGCCATTACACAAACCGATTTGAAAGCAATTCTGGCATATACCACCATCAATGCGTTGGGAGTGCTGGTATTACTTCTCGGTATAAATACCGAACCCTCGGTCAAAGCAGCAGTGCTTTTTCTCATCATTCACGCTTTTTACAAAGCATCGTTATTTATGGTGGCCGGCTTTATCGAAAAGAAAACAGGAACCCGCGATATCAATCAGTTGGGAGGGCTTATGAAATCGTTCCCGGTCACTTTTGTAATTACGCTGTTAGCCCTTTTGTCGATGGCCGGGTTGCCTCCTATGCTGGGGTTTCTGGGAAAAGAACTTATTTATGAAGCAAAAGTACAATCGCCGGGTTTTGCATCGCTCATTTTTATTTTTGGATTTATCTCCAATGTATTGATGTTTGCCGTTTCGATGCGGATTCTGGTAAAAGTGTTTCTCGGAAAGCCCCGGAAAAGCTATTCGGTAGACATGAACAAAAAGTTCTTTTTCGTTTTTGGGCCCGGATTATTGATTTTTCTAAGTCTGATACTGGGATTGTCACCTAATCTTCTGGGAAAAGAGATAATTGAACCCGCAGCTTCTGTTGTGTTCGGACAGCAGGTAGATGTGGAGCTGGCACTCTGGCATGGGTTTAATCTGGTGCTGTTGCTCAGCGTTATAACGGTGGCAGTGGGTTCGGTTCTTTCGTACCTGTTGTTCAAATTCCCGGTTATCGAAAAACAGTGGGAGGCGTTGAATGAACAATTTTTTCCGTTCAAGCTACCCCAGTTATTTACCCGGTCGATCGAAAAGTTCGTAGCGCTATCGGTAGCTAAAACACGGGTAATGCAACATGGTTACCATCGTTACTACATTCTGACCGTGGTAATGGTTACAGCTGCCTTATTGTGGTTACAGTTACTGCTCACCCGCGGTTGGGATTTCAATCTGACGCTCACATTTCAACCCTTTTATATTTCAGGTTTGTTGCTGATAATCGTTATTGCCACCATTTACACCCTGCTTACCGCATCACGCACCCGTGCTATCATTTCGATGGGAGTAGTAGGATATGGCATCGCATTAATATTTTTATATTACAGCGCTGTCGATTTGGCTATCACGCAGCTACTTTCCGAAACACTTATCGTAGTGATGTTTATGCTCATCCTGCAACGGTTGCCCTACTTTGCAAAACTTTCAGGAACCGGCAGTAAGATTCGTGATCTGATAATTGCGCTCATTTTTGGAGGTGCCATGACCGTTGTGAGCCTGATGGCAATCAACGTTACGTTTAACCGGTCAATTTCTGAGTTTTTCATGGCCAACAGTTTCGATAAAGCGTTTGGCGAGAATGTAGTGAACGTAATATTAGTCGATTTCAGAGCGTTGGATACGATGGGCGAAGTAACCGTGCTGGTGATTGCAGCCATGGGGGTAGCCTCCTTACTAAAATCAAAAAAGAGTAAACAATGAATACGGTTATACTACAACTTGCCTCGAAATATGTTAGGGGGTTACTGATTATTTTTTCGGTGATAATGCTCCTTCGTGGCCATAACCTGCCGGGAGGTGGATTTATTGGGGGGTTGTTGGCCGGACTGTCTATCGCGTTTAAAGGTTTTGCCTTCACACCAGCAAAGGCTGAAAAAGAAATGAAAGTCCGTCCGGAGTATTTTATGGTTTTCGGGTTGATGCTTATTTTCGGTAGTTTGTGGCCGGGTTTGTTGATTGAAGGTACCTTTATGCAGGGGGGCTGGTTTACAATTCCATTCCCGTTTACCGAGGGTTATAAAGTTGGAACTCCTTTTCTTTTCGATATAGGGGTGTATTTTATAGTTATCGGCGTTACGGTTTTATTTTTATTCTCGCTAACTGATAAAGACTGATGGAAATATTAATAGCTATACTGGTAGGGGTATTGTACGCAGCAGGAGTTTATATGCTGTTGCGGCGAAGCATTGTGAAATTTATAATTGGCATCATTTTTTTGAGTAATGCCACCAATTTACTGGTTTTTTTGTCGGCGGGGTTGGTTCAGGGAAAGCCTGCTTTTGTGAATTCCACAACCGTTGACGCCAGCCAGCTGGCCGACCCGACCCCTCAGGCCCTGGTACTAACTGCCATCGTAATCGGGCTCGGGATGGTAGTTTTTATCCTGGCGCTCAAGTATAAGTATTTTGAAATCACAGGCACCGACGATTTGGACCAGTTAAAACAAACCGACTCACACCCATGAACAGTATAGCATTACCACTCATAGTCCCTTTTGCACTTGCTATCCTTTTGCTGGCAACCCGTTCCGATAAGCTTAGCCGCTGGATCGGACCACTGGGTAGCATCGCAATGCTGCTTGTTGCTCTGTTTCTGAATTATCAGCTACAACAGCAGGGTGTAATCAGTTTGAATACCGGAGGCTGGATTGCTCCATTCGGCATTGTGCTGGTTGTCGATCACCTTAGTTCCTTAATGCTTATCGTGTCGTCGGTTATTGCTTTTGTTATTTCCTTATACGCCAACCAAAACCTATCGGACGAAATACCTCTTTCACGGTTTTATTTTTTCTTTTTCACACTCAATATGGGTGTTAACGGCGCCTTTATAACCGGCGATGTGTTTAATCTCTATGTTTGGTTTGAAGTGATGCTTATTTCGTCGTTTGTGCTTATAACGCTTGGTAAGAAGAAAGAGCAATTGGAAGGTGGGATCAAGTATTTGGCCCTTAACATTATAGGTTCGATGTTGTTTTTGGCTGGATTAGGATTGCTGTACGGAAAAACCGGTACACTCAACATGGCGCATCTGGCCGAAATTCTTAAAAACGACCACCAGGCGGCGCTGATGAATCCCTCCTCAGTGTTGTTTTTTGTTGCATTCGGGATTAAGGCAGCCGTTTTTCCACTTTATTTTTGGTTGCCCTCTTCGTATCACACCCCCGATATAACCATCAGTTCGCTCTTTGCAGGCCTTCTCACCAAAGTGGGGGTGTATACCCTTATCCGTTTTTTTACTTTGTTTTTTGTTCAGGATCAGGCGTTTTGGCATAATTTATTGTTAATAGTTGCCGGTTTAACAATGGTAAGCGGTGGGATGGCCGCGGCGTCGTATTACGAAACACGAAGGATTTTGTCGTATCATATTATCAGTCAGATTGGATATATGATAATGGGATTGGGTATTTTTACACCGCTGGCTATAGCAGGTGCTATCTTTTTTACAATCCACAATATGATAGCCAAAACAGGAACCTTTATTGCTGCCGGTTTGATAGCCAAAATTAAAGGTACGTATGAACTAAAGGACGTGGGCGGCTTGTATAAACAAAATCCGTTGCTTGCCATTTTGTTTATTATTCCGGCTTTCGCGCTGGCAGGTTTTCCTCCCATCTCCGGATTCTTTGCCAAATTTATGTTGCTGAAGGCAGGAGTCGAAAGTGGACAATACCTGATCACGGCTGTTGCCTTACTCACTGGTTTCCTGACGCTTTATTCCATGATCAAAATCTGGAACGAAGCTTTTCTGAAAAAACAACCGGAAGCTAATACGGTTACTACCCATGTAAAGTTGAGTTTTGCCGATTATCTCCCCCTGGCTATACTGGCTGCAGCGTCGTTGATGATGGGGATTTTCGCGTCACCCATTTTCGAATATGTAATGGAGGCAGGTAATCAGTTGTTCGAGCCGTCGGAATATATTAATGCAGTATTAAAAAACTAAGTCCTATGAAGCACCTTATTTATATTCCTGAATTTGTGGTATATTACCTCTTCAAACTGCTTCAGTCCAATTTTCAAATGGCCTATTATACGCTTTCGCCATCGATGAAAGTTGGAGCAGGATTTATTGAGTACCCGGTTAGTATTAAGTCATCAGGTGGCTTGTTGCTGCTCTGCAACCTGATTTCAATGACACCGGGAACTATCAGTGTGGATGTGGATGCGAACAGAGAGATTTTGTTGGTGCACATGTTGTCGAATAGCAGCACCGAATCTGTGCAACAAGATATTAGCAATATTGAACGACGAATAATCCGATTAATCCGAAAATAAGTATGGAAGCAAATATTCCCGGAATCATTCTTTATATAGCCTTCATTTTTCTAATGCTGGCCATGTTGCTTACCTTGTATCGATTGTTGAAAGGACCGACTTTTAACGATCAGATGGCTGCTATGGATTTGTTGTCGTCGATAATTATAGGAATTATTCTGGTGTATGGGATACAACTGGGCAACCGCATGTATTTTGATATTTCAATTATAATTTCATTGGTTTCCTTTATCGGAACTGTGGCAATATCAACTTTTATAAAGCAGAAAAATGGCTGAAATAATTATTTCCATATTTATATTGCTGGGCTCTTTCTTTATCCTGATTGCCTCCATCGGAATGGTGCGATTCAAGGATTTATATGGCCGCTTGCATGCATCTACCAAGGCAACCTCGTTTGGAATTTTATTGCTGCTCGTGGGGGTGAGTATTTATTTCAACGATACCGAAGTATACATAAAAACCCTGTTGATAATTTTGTTTATCTATCTTACAGCGCCTCTGGCAGCACATTCAATTGCGAAATCGTATAAGCCCGAAAAGAAGGATTCAACTAAATCGACTACGGAAAAAGAAGATTGATACTCCGTTTTTAACCGTTAGAGTGCCGGCTTTTTTTATACATTATTTACTTCTGGCGCCCCTTTTTTCCTGGTGTTTATCCGGTAGCGCGATTAAATTCTTCCTCGTAAAATATGTCTTTTCCCCGGTGGCCCTTTTAGTCGCTCTACAGTAAATCCGGCATCACGAAGCGCTTGTTTAACACTCCCCCTGGAACAATAGGTGGTAAGAATGGCTCCCGGGTTACAATGGAGGGCAAGGGTGGCGAAGCGTTCGGGGAGCCAGAGTTCGGGTTGCTTTTCGGGCGAAAAAGCATCAAAGTAAATAAGGTCGTATTGCCTGTCGGGGATATAGTTTGTGAAATCGACCCGTAATTTGCGAAAACTGAACTGTGGACTCAGTTGGTGAAAGGAACCCCAGGCACAGGTATGAAGTTCACGAAATAAATCGGAGCTAAGGACAGGCAATTCCGGATGAGCAATCTCTCCGGTAGAAGTGTTTTCGGTAATAGAATCAACATAAGTTGAGAAATTCAGATTTTCCCATTCAGGTGCTTCAAGGGGATACAGCTCTACAGTTGTGTAGCTGAGATGCATTCCCCGCCGCTCTGCTTCTATCCACGTTAGAAAAGCATTCAACCCGGTTCCGAAACCAATTTCAAAAACTTCGGGGGTGTTGGTGGTTGCACATAATAATCCCCGATCGATAAAGATATGCCGCGATTCCTGCACTGCTCCATGAATCGAGTGATAGGTCTCTCCTGTTCGCACATCCCGCAACGAATGCGAACCATCTTCGGTAATGACCAATTCTGATTGCGACATTATTTTTAATTAACTGATTTTCGTATATGACTTATATGGAAAAAATAATTAACCATATAAGTCATATAAGTGGGCAGAAGTAATTGGGTATAGT
Organism: uncultured Paludibacter sp.; assembly: GCA_964559265.1. Lineage (GTDB taxonomy): Bacteria > Bacteroidota > Bacteroidia > Bacteroidales > Paludibacteraceae > Paludibacter. The sequence continues at coordinate 16,340 of CAZLHC010000038.1, forward strand.
GGTTGGTTATGGTGGCTCGAAATAGTATTCAAATCCCAACCCACTAATCACTCACCACTAATAATTGTTTTTCTTTTCTTCAAAATACGATTGCTCGTGCAAACATGCCGGACAAGCCTTCGGTGCTTTTTTGCCGGTGTGAACATAACCACAGTTGCGGCACTGCCATTCGATTTCTTCTTCACGTTCGAATACTTTTTCGGCTTCCACACGTTCGAGCAATTTGCGATAACGGCTTTCGTGTTCTGCCTCTACTTCAGCAATTTTACGGAAAGCAACTGCTACTTGTTTGAAACCTTCGGCTTCGGCTATGTCGGCAAATTTCGGATAGTCAACCGACCATTCTTCGTGCTCACCCATGGCTGCAGCCAATAAATTTTCGGCAGTAGTGCCCACTATTCCAGCCGGATACGAAGCTGTAATTTCAACCATGCCTCCTTCCAGAAAACTGAAGAAACGCTTAGCATGTTCTTTTTCCTGCTCAGCAGTTTCCATAAATACACCCGAAATGTGTTCGAACCCTTCTTTTTTTGCCTGTTTTGCAAACATCGTGTAGCGCATACGTGCCTGACTTTCCCCTGCAAATGCAGTCAACAGGTTTTTTTCGGTCTGTGTTCCTTTAATTGATGCCATTTTTTTGTTTTTATGAATGAATAGTTATTTCATGTTTTTACATACTCCACAAAGATAGGAAAACAAAGCTTCAATTTAAACAGTGAACCTGTATTTATAACCATTCCAGATTTTAACCTACGCATAAAATTCCCTACCTTTGCAGGATGTAAATTGTACAAACGGGTGAAGTCTCTCAATCTCACCCATTAATCATTTATCATTAAACATTTATCATTAAATGGTCAGCTTCCTTCAGGTCGAACACCTCACCAAATCCTTCGGGGATAATCTGCTTTTTGAAGATATCTCCTTTGGAATATCCGATAATCAACGGGTTGCCCTTATCGCTAAAAACGGAATGGGTAAAACCACGCTACTTAATATAATTGCCGGAAGAGAGGATTATCAGGGGGGGCAGATTTCATTCAAACGCGACCTCCGCGTGGCTTATCTCGACCAATCGCCTGAGTTTCCAATGGATCTTTCGGTAATCGATGCCTGCCTGCAAACCGACAATGAGGCCGTACGCGCTATCGCCGATTACGAGCATTGTCTGCATTCGGGCGATCACGATCGGTTGGCCGAAGCCATGAGCCAGATGGACCTGCTCAAGGCCTGGGACTACGAGGTGCGTATCAAGCAAATTCTTGGTAAACTAAAGATTACCGATTTTGAACAAAAAATCGGTGAATTATCGGGCGGACAGCTCAAGCGCGTGGCCCTGGCCAATGTGCTGATTTCGGAGCCGGAACTGCTGATTCTCGATGAACCTACCAACCACCTCGATCTTGAAATGGTGGAATGGCTCGAAGATTTGCTCCGGCGTTCGTCGATGGCCCTGCTTATGGTGACTCACGACCGCTATTTTCTCGACCGTGTGTGTACCGATATCCTCGAAATTGATCGTAAATCACTGTTTAAATATTCAGGAAACTATACTTATTACCTCGAAAAGCGACAGGAACGAATTGAGAATTTCAATACCGAAACCGAACGCGCAGTGAACCTCTACCGCACCGAGCTCGACTGGATGCGCCGTCAACCGCAAGCCAGAGCCACTAAGGCTAAGTCGCGCATCGATCGGTTCTACGATATCGAAGACCGGGCCAAAATGCGTGTCAACAACGATACGGTACAACTCGATGTGAAAGCATCGTACCTGGGTTCGAAAATTTTCGAGGCGAAGTACATTTCCAAAGCCTACGGTGAGGTGAAAATTGTACAGGACTTTTATTACAACTTTGCCCGCTTCGAGAAAATGGGCATCATCGGTAAAAACGGAACTGGCAAATCGACCTTCCTGAAAATGTTGCTGGGCCAGGTAAAACCCGACAGCGGCTCGTTCGATGTAGGCGAAACGGTGGTGTTTGGCTACTATAGCCAGGATGGATTGCAGTTTGACGAACAAATGAAGGTAATCGACGTAGTGCGCGATATTGCTGAAGAAGTGCACCTGGGAAATGGCCGCAAGATGTCGGCTTCGCAGTTTCTGAATCACTTTCTGTTTACGCCCGAAACCCAGTTCAACTATGTGTACAAACTAAGCGGGGGCGAAAAACGCCGGCTGTACCTGTGTACGGTGCTCATGCGCAACCCCAATTTTCTGGTGCTCGACGAACCTACCAACGACCTCGATATCGTAACTCTGAATATACTCGAAGATTACCTGCGCAGTTTCAAAGGTTGCGTAATTGTGGTGAGCCACGACCGTTTTTTCATGGATAAAGTAGTCGATCACTTGTTGGTATTTGAGGGTGATGCCGTGCTTCGCGATTATCCCGGAAACTATACGCAATACCGGGAAGATGATGAATGGCGGGCATTGGGAAAACCGGAGGCAAAAAATCAGGAGCCAAAGAAGGATGCTGTGAGTAAGACGTCAACATCGCCCGAACAGGCCGGTAAACGTAAGCTTAGTTTCAAAGAAAAGAAAGAATTCGAAAGCCTGGAGCAGGAAATTCAGGAATTGGAAGATGAAAAGACACACGTGGAAGAACAGCTGGCATCGGGACAATTAACAACCGATGAGGTGAACCGGATTTCAAAACGCTATGCCGAACTAAAGGATTTGATTGATGAGAAATCGATGCGCTGGCTCGAGCTGAGTGAACTATGAAGACGTATATTGCATTAGGGAGTAACTTAGGCGACAAGGAATTGAATCTGCGTCGTGCAATGGAAGAGTTAGAGGAAAGGGTGGGAGAGGTGTTGGCCGTTTCATCTTTTTATCATTCCGAGCCGCTGGGGTTCACGTCCGAAAACAACTTTGTGAATGCGGTGGTGCTGATGGAGACTACATGTGAACCTTTCAGTTTGTTGGAGCAACTTAAGGTAATTGAACAATCGCTTGGCCGCACAAGCAAATCAGTGGATCAGCAGTATTCCGATCGGATCATCGATTTGGATATTTTGTTGTACGAAAACTGGCACGTCGACCATCCGGAATTGAAAATCCCGCACCCCCGGATGAAGGAGCGGGATTTTGTTATGAAACCATTACGCGAATTGCCGGGATTTCAGTTAGAATTTTTTAAGGAGTGACATCTGCCTGATGGTAGTCCTTCAGAATTTCCCGGGCTTTATTTTCTTCGTGTTCAAATATCAATAAGGCGATACCCTCATCCAGCTCGTATAGCATGGGCAGTATTTCGGCCGCAACCGAATTTCGAATGCTGCACTCAATGCCGTTGTCGGTAAGTATGCGTTGATCGAGCAAAGCTTCTTCCATCCTCTCGTAGGTTTTCACCTTCACTAACTTGTCGTCCATATGCTTTTTAATTTAAGGGATTCGTTTGTGCGTAAAACATATTTTAACAATGAAATGTTTAGTCATTTCAGCCGATTTTTTATCGCTAAAGATTTTTTATTTACTTTTGCAGGCTTAATGACACAACAATGGAAATAGAAAATTTACCCGATCATCTGGTGTATTCGCCTCAGGTGATTGATTTTGTGACGGTTGCAGCCGAAACGTGCTTGTTGCTGGAGCATGCGGGTGAACAGAGCTACGAAGGTTTTGTAGAAAAAAACCTACAGCTTCTTTCGATGCTCTACCTGAAAAGTGTATTGCTTGCAGTGCCGGAACGTGTGTTCGACGACCCAACCGAACGATTTGTTACCGAAGCCGATTACAATGAAGTAAAGGACTCGGTGGCAGCGTTGATGGGCGAAAAAGATTCGTTTCTCGAGACATTTCATCCCGATATGTCGTTGAGCGATACACCTATTGCGGCTTTTGTGTCCGAAAATCTGGCTGATATTTATCAGGAATTAAAAGATTTTGCGGCCAATTACAAATTGGGTGAGATCGATGTGATGAACGACGCGCTGGCCGATTGCCTCACTGCTTTTGCCGAACATTGGGGGCAGAAGGTGGTGAATACCATGCGTGCGCTCCATACCCTACGGTACAGCTACGATTTTGGACTTGGGGTAGAGGATGATGAAATTCAGCCTGTTTTGAAGATGAACCGAAATGCGTTTCTCGGATTTCTGCGTGACGACGATGACGCTGCGAACCTACTTTTATAACAATGTTTAAACCCAAAATATCGAAAGAAGAAGTTAATGAGTTGCCACTGAGTGTTTTCGGGGGTAAAATCAATGTTGTAGAAACTCCCGAACATGCTGCCATAGCTTTAACTAAGCTGCGGGAGCATTCAATAGTGGGTATCGATACCGAAACCAAACCTACCTTTGCCCGCGGACAATTTCACAAGGTGGCTCTGTTACAGATTTCCACACTCGACGAATGTTACCTTTTCCGGCTCAATAAAATGGGTTTACCACCTGAGCTGGGTGTTTTTCTGTCGGATAAAAAAATAAAGAAAATCGGGTTAGCCCTCAAAGATGATTTTGTCGGATTGAACCGTCACCATCGGTTTAAACCCGAGAATATAGTCGACCTGCAAAAGATTGTTAAGGAGTATGGGATCCTGGAGCTGGGATTGCAAAAAATGTATGCAATTGTTTTTGGCGAAAAAGTATCGAAAAGTCAGCGACTTACCAATTGGGAGCTTTCGGAGTTAAGCGAACAGCAGCAGCTATATGCGGCCACCGATGCCTGGGCAGCACTCAAAATATATCTTCAACTTAAAAAGGCCCGAAAGCTTACTAAAGAACAACAGGCCGAACTCTTTCAGCAACACGCACCACATCATAAAGCAATCATCCATGAAGAGAATTTATCTCAAACCCCGTAAAGAAGAAAGTCTAAAGCGTTTTCACCCCTGGGTGTTTTCGGGTGCAATACAGTCGATGACCGGGAAACCCGATGAAGGTGAGTTGGTAGAGGTTTATTCGTCCGACAAAGAGTTCCTGGCATTGGGGCACTATCAAATCGGAAGTATAACCGTCAGGTTGCTGTCGTTTGTGCCTTGCACCATCGATGCTGATTTTTGGAAGCAGCGTATCAGAGAAGCTTATTTGGTTCGTCGGTCGATCGGTCTGGTAAGGTCCGACAATTCCACGTACCGCCTGGTACACGGCGAAGGCGATCATTTGCCCGGATTAATTGTTGATATTTATGATCATACGGCTGTGATGCAGGCTCATTCGGCCGGAATGCACCTGGTGCGGAAGGAGTTGGCCGTGGCAATTGTGGAACAGGTAGAAGGGGTGACACAGGTGTACTACAAGTCGGAAACCACCTTGCCGTTTAAGGCGGGCCTGGAGCCCGAAGATGGATACCTTATCGGTGGGGAACAGCGTAACCATGTGGCTACTGAAAATGGGTTGCAGTTTAACGTGGATTGGTTGCGCGGACAAAAAACCGGATTTTTTGTTGATCAGCGCGACAACCGCCGGTTGCTGGAAGAGTATTCTCACGACAAACAGGTATTAAATATGTTTTGTTATACCGGTGGATTTTCAGTATATGCCATGCGTGGAGGTGCAAAACTGGTACATTCGGTCGATAGCTCAGCTAAGGCAGTGGAGCTTACCACTAAAAATGTTGAATTAAATTTTCCTTCCGACCAACGCCATGCCTCGTTTGCCGAAGATGCGTTTAAATTTTTAGCTGCCAACGAGCAAACTTACGATTTGGTGATTCTCGATCCACCCGCGTTTGCCAAACACCGCGATGCACTGCGAAATGCGCTCCGGGGCTACCAACGGCTCAATGCCCGTGGTATCGAACAGATTAAACCCGGCGGAATACTTTTTACTTTTTCCTGCTCGCAGGTGGTGAGCCGCGAACAGTTCAGGCTGGCAGTGTTTAGCGCAGCAGCCGAAACCGGCCGGAAAGTCCGCATCCTTCATCAACTTTCTCAACCGGCCGATCATCCGGTAAATATCTATCATCCCGAGGGCGAATACCTTAAAGGGCTGGTGCTTTACGTTGAATAGTCGAAAAAAAGTGATCGGTTTATTTGTTTTGTAAAAACAATTCTCTATATTTGCAGTCCCATTCAATTTTGTTAACATTAAAAAACGAAAATGCCTATTGAACACAATTACGCTTAACACCACTAAAAATTAAGCAGTAATGAAAACACTGGATCAACTCACTGATGAACAATTGGTAAGTTTGTACGAGCAGGGAAACAATACGGCATTCGAAGTATTAATGATGCGCTATAAATCGAAGGTATATGCATATATCTTTCAGATTGTGCGCGATCGCGAACTTACCGAAGATATCTTTCAGGATACATTTATAAAAGCCATCGTTACCATTCAGCAAGGGCGTTACTCCGAGAGCGGAAAGTTTCTCGGATGGATTAATCGTATTGCTCATAATCTTATAATTGATCATTTTCGACGCGAAAAAAACGAAAATACAGTATCGGCGGATTCGTTCGAATACGATATTGTGAATAGCAGTAAACTATCGGATTTAAGCATAGAGGATATTTTATCCAACGAACAAGTGCTCAACGATGTCGTTCGTATGGTGGGTTTTCTTCCCGTAGTGCAACAGGAGGTGGTGCGGATGCGCTTTTTCGAAGACCTGAGTTTCAAGGAAATAGCCGAGAAGACGCAGGTGAGTATTAATACTGCGCTTGGACGAATGCGTTATGCACTCTTGAATATGCGGCGAATGGCTGCCGAAAAAGATGTGTATCTGGAGCTCCGTTAAGTAAAAGCCCGAATTGTTGCGTTTTTTTTTGGGGCAATATACTAATTTGACCGTTGAAACGTTTTCTATACGAACAACATACAAAGGCTGCCTATGCAAAAAATTACTACGCTCCATTCAAACGATTTACAAGCCATGCAAGTGGGACCCTCCGACCAAAGTATCCAGCGTATTCTTCAGTTCGCGGCAAATTACCGGTCGCAGAAAGTAAACAACAATTGTTACGTCGACATTATTCTCAGTTAAAAAATCAGACTCCTGCCGGTGCAGGAGTTTTTTTTATTACTTTTGCAGCATTAGTAATTGTTAGAAATCCGTATGCAACGAATTATTTCTCCCTCAATATTGGCAGCCGACTTTGGCAATTTACGGTCGGAATGCGAAATGATTAACCGAAGTGATGCCCAATGGGTACACATTGATGTGATGGATGGCGTTTTTGTTCCGAATATCTCCTTTGGATTTCCGGTAATCGAAGCTGTTCGCCGTTATTGTACCAAAATGCTGGATGTACATATAATGATAGTTCACCCCGAAAAATACGTAAAACGATTTGCACAGGCAGGTGCCCGTATGCTTACATTTCATTATGAAGCTGCTGAAAATCCCGCAGAAGTAATTCGTATGATTCGTGAAGAAGGTATCAGTGTGGGGATAACTATAAATCCCGACATACCTGTCGAAAAGCTACGTCCTTTTATTGCCGGAGTCGACATGGTGTTGCTTATGTCGGTGTTTGCGGGTTATGGTGGACAAAAATTTATTCCTGAAAGTTACAACCGTATTCGTGAGTTGAAACAATTGTGTGAGGAGCTGAATCCGGGTTGTATGATTCAGATCGATGGGGGAGTTGGGGCTTCCAATGCGGCGCAACTTTACGAATGTGGTGCCAATGTGCTTGTGGCGGGAAGTGCTGTTTTTAATGCTCCCGATCCACCCGCCATGATCCGGCAATTACTCGACGCTTAATTTTATTTTTCTATAACCTGACTTTAACTGTAGTTGTTTATGAATTTCCTGTTAAGAACCCCGTTCTTCAGGTTGTTGCTTGCATTAATTGCCGGAATTGTTACTTCCCGTTACTTCAGGCTCTACGACCTTACTTTTTTTTCGTTTGCCGTAATGGCCTTTGTGGTCGTTACGCTCTCGTTTGTGGTACACGATATTCGCTGGAGCTATCGTCTCAGGTGGGGATTTGGTGCAGGCGTTGTTGTGTTAGTCTATTTGTTGGGGTATGTGCTGATGAACGAGCACGACAAGCAACTCCATTTCGATTTTGCAGAACAACCTTTAATGTACCGGCTTCAAATCGTCGGGCAACCTGAAATTAAAGAACGCTCGGTATTGGCTGAGGCAGTTCCGGAACTGTGTTCGGAGCTGGAGAAGCCAACGCCTGTTGAGGGTTGGCGAGGTGTGAAAGAGGCACTCATGTCGGTCGATCCTCCCCGGGTGTTGGTGTATATTCGCAAAGACAGTACGTCGGCATCGCTACGCAGGGGCGATGTGATTCTGGCCCGGGTAAGATTTCAGTCTCCGCAACCGGTTCAAAATCCCGAAGGTTTCGATTATTCGGCCTATTTGCGTACCAGGGGCATTGCAGCAACGGCTTTTGTCGATTCCACCGAGTGGCGCCATTGGTCGGTAATTCGCCAATCGTCGGTGCTCCATTGGGCTGAGTTGGCACGCGACCACATGCTGATGGTTTACCGGAAACTGGAGCTGAATCATAACGAATTTGCAGTGCTGTCGGCATTAACCCTTGGTTACAAAGAAGAGCTCGAACCCGATCTGATGGCGCATTACAGCGCTTCGGGAGCAATGCATGTGCTGTCGGTAAGCGGCTTGCATGTGGGCGTTATTTTTCTGATTGTAAATTCACTGTTATCACTCGTTTTCAGGCGGCCCTCCACCCTTGTTCTCAAAACCATTTTTATGGTGCTGGTGTTGTGGTTATATGCTTTTATCACCGGCCTTTCTCCCTCCGTCGTGCGTGCTTCGGCCATGTTCTCGCTGGTGGCAGTGGGCAAGGCACTCGACCGGCATGCCCAAATCTATAACACCATCAGCTCCACAGGTTTTATCTTGTTGATTTATAATCCCGCCTATTTATACGACGTGGGTTTTCAGTTAAGTTACACCGCTGTAATAGGAATCGTGTATTTTCAGCCCAAAATATCACCCCTTCTGACCGTTTCCAATAAAGCACTGAAGTGGTTGTGGGATCTTACTTCCGTGTCGCTTGCCGCCCAAATTGGCACTTTGCCACTATCTTTGTATTATTTTAATCAGTTTCCCAATTATTTTTTGCTTACCAATTACATCGCCATCCCTTTGTCGACTTTTATTATTTACGCGGCAGTAGCGTATCTGGGAGTCTCATTTATCCCTCATTTAAACGAGGCCGTAGGTTGGCTCCTGGATTGGTTGTTGTTTGCACTCAATAGTTCCATCGCTCTTATCCATAAGTTGCCGGGGTCGGTTTCCCAGTTCTATGCCGGACCCCTACAACTGGCTTTGATGGGTGTAGTGCTTTGTTGTTTTGTAGGATATGCCGAACTTAAAAAATACCTGTTTCTCCCAGTGGGCATGGGAGCAGTCGTTGTTTACCTTTGGATTCAGGGTTTGATTACACTTCAGAATCTTCGCACCGAACGAATTATTTATTGGTCGGACCGAAAAGAATCACATCTGTTACTCGCCCGGGGATCTTACGAATGGGTACACACTACCGACAGCAGTGCCTTTGTAAAACAAGCCGGAAAATACAGGCTCAAACATGATTTGAAAAATCAGGATTTCAGGGTCCACGAGCACTCCTTTGTTACTCAATTTAACAGGAAACGCATCGCTGTTGTAAACGATACGACTTACCGGCGACGTGTCAGCTCAACTCCTTTGGCGGTCGATTATCTGATTGTGCAGCAATTTAAAGGTCAAAGGGTGGATCAACTGATGCGTTGCTTTCTTCCCGACCGGCTTATTGTAGGAGCAGGAGTTTCTGAATATTATACTCAACAGTTTCGAAACTGGTGCAAGGTGCATAAGAAACGCTTTTATGCAACATCCGAATCGGGTGCCTATGTCGAACTTCAAGCTATGGAAAATTAAACGCACTTTAATTCGTAAAATTTTGTTATTTTTGCTGTCGCTAAAAACAAAGCTCATGTTATCAAAAGTAATTACTGAAGAATTGATTCGCAAGACCACCGATGCCATTGAAAAGGCAGAGCGGATTGCCATAGTAGTGCATGTGGCGCCCGATGGCGATGCGTTGGGTTCGGCCCTGGGAATGTGGCATTATTGCATGACCCTGCAAAAAGATCCGGTGGTGATTGTGCCCACCGCTTTTCCCGATTTTTTTGCTTGGATGCCGGGGTCCGATCGAATTGTTGTACATGAGCAGCAACCCGAAAAAGCAGAGCAATTGCTCCGCGATGCCGAGCTCGTTTTTGCCCTCGACTTTAACGTGCCCAGCCGGCTTGCTAATCTTTCGGAGGCAGTGATGCAGTCAACAGCTAAAAAAATCCTTATAGATCATCACCTTAATCCCGGCGATTTTGCTCAGATTATACTGTCGTACCCCGAAATTTCATCGACAAGCGAACTGGTTTTCCGGTTGATTTGCCGGATGGGCGATTATGAAAAAATTAATCTGGCCGCTGCCGAATGTATCTATACGGGCATGATGACCGATACCGGAGGATTTACCTACAACTCCAACAAGCAGGAAATCTATACGATAATCTCCGAATTAATTAAAATCGGAGTCGATAAAGACGATATTTACCGACGTGTATTTAATACCTATTCGGAGCACCGGATTCGGTTGATGGGGTATTGTTTGTATAAAAAGCTAAAAGTATATCCCGAGTATAAAGCGGCGCTCATCACCCTTACCATGGCTGAACTGGAGGAGTTTAATTATCGGATTGGCGATACCGAAGGATTTGTTAATATTCCGCTTTCCATTGCAGGAATCGATTTCTCCGTTTTTATGCGCGAAGATACTGATAAAATTAAAGTTTCTCTTCGCTCGCAGGGGACTTTCCCTGCTAATAAATTTGCTGCCGACGTGTTCAGTGGTGGTGGTCACCTGAATGCTTCGGGTGGCGAAAGTTATACCAGTTTGTCAGATACTGTGGCCCGTTTCGAAGATGCGCTCCCGATGTACAAGGATTTTCTGGAATTTGAAGATTAGTTTTTTTTTAAAAAAAAGGTGTAAATGAAGTATTTAGTTATATTAGGCGATGGGATGGCCGACGAACCCATCGCTTCACTTAATGGGTTGACACCGTTGCAATATGCACAAACTCCATCGATTGACCAGCTGGCCCGTATGGGGCGGTGTGGGATGCTCGATACCATTCCGGAAGGTTTTGCTCCGGGCAGCGAAATTGCCAACCTGAGTGTGTTGGGCTATAACCTGCCTGAAGTGTTCGAGGGGCGAGGTTCGCTTGAAGCCGCGAGTATGGGGATTGCAATTGAGCCGGGTGAAATGGCCATGCGGTGTAATCTCATTTGTGTGGAAAACGGGCTCATTAAGAATCATTCGGCCGGACATATCAGCAGCGAAGAAGCTGAGGTGTTGATGCGATTTCTTCAGGAGGAGCTGGGCGACGAGGTGGTAAGTTTTTATCCCGGTGTATCGTACCGCCATCTTCTAAAAGTAAAAGATGGAGATAAAAGGTTAATTTGTACGCCACCGCATGATGTTCCGGGAATTCCGTTTTCTGAAGTTCTTAGTAAACCAATCGATGAAAAGGCTTTAGCAACATCCGAAATGCTCAATAAACTGGTGCTCCGTTCGCAGGAGTTGCTCGAGAATCATCCAATCAATATTAAACGTGCAGCCCGGGGCAAAGATAAGGCAAACAGCATCTGGCCCTGGTCGCCTGGTTACCGGCCGGCCATGAAAACGCTTCAGGAACTTTTTGGTATTCGGGGAGGAGCGGTGATCTCTGCTGTCGATTTAATTCGGGGGATTGGAGTGTATGCCGGCTTAAAAGTGATTATGGTGGAAGGTGCTACTGGTTTATACGATACCAATTACGAAGGTAAAACACAGGCTGCTCTCGAGGCATTGAAAGAAGTTGATTTCGTGTTTCTGCATATTGAAGCCAGTGATGAGGCTGGTCATGAAGGAGATGTGGATCTGAAAGTGAGAACGATTGAATACCTCGATCGGCGTGTGGTAAAGACGGTGCTGGAAACTTTAGCTCAATGGGAAGAGCCGGTAACGGTGGCTTTATTGCCCGATCATCCGACGCCCTGCGCGCTTCGTACACACACCCGCGACGCGGTACCATTTGTAATTTACCGACCCGACGAAAGTCCTGATGATGTTCGGGTTTACGACGAAATGTCCTGCCGCGATGGTGCTTATGGAATGTTAAAGGGGGAGCAGTTTATGCAGCAGCTTATTCGTAAGTAATTAAATTAAAACTGATTATACGATGCTTTATTTTAGTACCAATGACCAGGTGAAAGATGTTGCGCTAAGCGATGTCGTTATTAAAGGATTGGCCGACGATAACGGTCTGTTTATGCCGAACTATATTCCGGTAATTCCGGAAATGTTCTACAAGAATATTGAGAAGCAGGCTTTTCGCGATATGGCCTACACGGTTGCCTATATGCTGTTCGGCGAAGATGTACATGCCAATATGCTGAAAATGATGGTGAACGATACGCTGAATTTCGAGGTGCCGCTGGTGAAAGTTACCGATCGGATTTATAGTCTGGAGCTTTTTCACGGACCCACACTTGCTTTTAAAGATGTGGGTGCGCGGTTTATGTCGCGGATGCTCAGCTATTATATCCAACGCCAGGACGAGCGTCGCAACGTAAATGTATTAGTGGCTACTTCGGGCGATACGGGAAGTGCCGTAGCTAATGGCTTCCTGGGAGTGGAGGGTATTCACGTGTACGTATTGTATCCGAAAGGGCAGGTGAGTCCGGTGCAGGAAAGTCAGTTTACCACCCTGGGTCAAAATATTACTGCCATCGAAGTGGAAGGTAGCTTCGACGATTGCCAGGCTTTAGTGAAGTCGGCATTTCTCGATGCCGAACTCAACAAAGCAATGCAGCTTACTTCGGCCAATTCAATTAATGTGGCGCGTTTTCTTCCACAGGCATTCTATTATTTTTATGCCTATGCACAACTGAAAATGATTTCGGAAGATGCTGCGGCTAACATGGTGATTTGTGTTCCGAGCGGAAATTTCGGAAATCTTACGGCTGGTTTAATTGCAAAGAAAATGGGATTGCCGGTGAAGCGCTTTATCGCCGCCAACAACCGCAACGATATCTTTCTGGAGTACCTGAAAACCGGTACTTATACGCCCAGGGCTTCCGTTTCGACCATTGCCAATGCCATGGATGTGGGAAATCCAAGTAATTTTGCCCGTATTCTTAATTTATACAGCAATTCGCATGAGGCTATTGCTGCTGAAATTAGTGGTTTCCGCTATACCGACGATGAAATAGCCGATGCCATGCGTGCCTGCCGAAACGAAAACGGTTATGTGCTCGATCCACACGGAGCCTGTGGTTTTCAGGCCCTGAAAGAGGGCTTGAAGGAGGGCGAATATGGAGTGTTCCTCGAAACAGCCCATCCGGCAAAATTCGTAGAAACAGTGTCGTCGATTCTTGACGAAAAAATAGAATTGCCCGAAAAACTGGTAGAATTTATGAAAGGTAAAAAACAAACCGTTCAGCTTCCGGCCGAATTTTCAGCTTTCAAATCGTATTTACTTACACAAGCCTGAGTATTCATTATCTAAAAAATTAACGCTATGTTTTCAGGAATAGTTGAAGAAGCAGCAACCGTAGTGGGGCTGCGCAAAGAACAGGAGAACCTGCATATTACGATGACCTGCTCGTTTACCCACGAGTTGAAAATCGATCAAAGTGTTTCTCACAATGGGGTTTGTCTTACCGTGGTCGATATTCAGGGTGCTGAATATACGGTGACTGCTATAAAGGAAACCCTGGATCGCACCAATTTAGGATTGCTTGAAATAGGAAGTAAGGTGAATCTGGAACGGAGTATGATGATGAATGGTCGCCTCGACGGGCATATTGTTCAGGGACATGTTGACCACACGGCAGTGTGTAAGGAGGTGAAAGAAGCCGATGGTAGCTGGTATTTCCGATTCGAATATGAATTCGATCGTGAAATGGCAAAGCGGGGATACATGACGGTTGATAAAGGCTCGGTGACCGTAAATGGCGTGAGTCTGACGGTAGTTGCACCTACCGAAAATTCGTTCCAGGTAGCCATTATCCCATACACCTACGAACATACCAATTTTCACCAGATTAAAGAAGGTACGGTGGTAAATCTGGAGTTTGACATCATAGGTAAGTATATTAGCCGGATGATGGCTTTTTAAAACTGTTGTAAAACATATTTCAATGTGCATTGTTACATAAGGTAATAATGCACATTTTTTTTTTTGATATACAAGAATGCTAAAGAAACTAATCAGGGAATCATTTTTTAATCCTGCACTTCATTTTGTCCCCGTTTTCGTTTTTTTGTTTACGGAGGAAACAGTGGGGACGGGTGCTGCCTGGGGATTTTCGCTCCTTTCGGTGGCGATTGCAGGTGCATACGTTCGGGTAGTGTATGGCTCAATGATGCAGTGGTACCTGATGTCGATAGGCTATTTTTTGTTTATTACGCTTACCTCTCTGGTGTTGAGTCGTCAGTTTCCTGAGCTTTTTCTGCAGCCACTTTATACCGAACTGGTGATGTTGGTGTTGTTGTTCGTATTGTACCTGATACGCAACCGGATTCATAAATGGGTTACAGCCATGACCACCAAAAAGGTGTCGATGTTGAATAATGTATCGGAAATGGTCCGGTTTACACAAATTCTGATGTCGGTAACCTTCTTTTACCTGTTGTTTTTTATTCTTTTCAGGTTGAGCTCCGCTCCGGGAGCTGCTTCAGCTATTCAATTCACCCATCAGCTTTATTTACTACTTCTTTTTACGATGGGAGTTTATCAAACTGTTCGCGTGTTTGCTATACGAAACAAACTTATGAAAGAGGAGTGGTGGCCTATAGTGAATCTGCAGGGGAAAGAAATAGGTTCTATTCATTACCACAATAGTTTATGGATTGAGCCTCAGAAATACACACATCCCGTGGTGCGGGTTATCGTGATGGAAGGGAATAAAATTTTAATGCATCAAAATACCTATGAGGGCGATAGCGGGGTGCAGCAATGGGATAACGCGCTGGATGCGCATGTTAAGTATGGCGAAAGTATAAAGGAGTGTATCGGTCGTGTTGGTGTCGATTTTTATGGGGCTACCGATCTAAAACCGGCATTTCTTACCAATTATATTATTGAGAATTCGTGTGAGTACCAGTTTGTACATTTATTTGTTTCGGGTCGCATTAAAATTGAACGAATAAACCCCCGTCGTTCGTTGCATTTAAAGTGGTGGACGTTGAATCAGATTTGTGAAGAATTGAATTCCGGCATTTTCACTTCTAATTTCATAAAAGAGTATGAGTTGCTGATGCGCAGCGGTTTAGTTGATGCAGGCAGTTGCACCTGCGAATGCAATTTGCGGGAAGCAGTTCATGGCAAGCAAACTTTTGCATAAATTTGCTGTTAAATAGCGAGATTTATTTGGCAGAATCAAAAAAATGCATTACATTTGCACTCGCAAAACAAAAACGGCTACGTAGCTCAACTGTATAGAGCATCTGACTACGGATCAGAAGGTTATAGGTTAGAATCCTATCGTGGTCACTTTAAAATGCGCTAACTCATTGAAAATCAATAGTTTGCGCATTTTTTATTTGTCGTTTTGTCAACCAAATGTCAACCGAATGTTTTTTAACATTTAAACGGTATTTCAAAGATGGCCAAAACAACCCTCGTTTTGGTTCTTCGAAGATAGAAAAAACTTTCCATGCCCACAATATTTTATCCAAAGTCAAAATTTGACTAACTTTGTAGTGTGTGCTCCTAAAGCACACATTTTTCATAGTTAAGGTTTAGGTTAAAATGTGCAATGGGTGGCTGTGAAGTTACCCATTGTTTTTTACTCCTCCTCCAACCTCTTGAGCGAATGGTTATTTTTCAAACGTCTTGCAGTGGATTTTGTAGCTTTTTGATAATAAGCAAATTTGCGCAGATTTTCAACGATGACCAAATTGTCGTATCGCTGATACGACAATTAACTTGGACTCATTTTATTGCACTAATTCCAATCAAGGACGAACTGCATTAAGCAAAAAACCTGACGATTTGATAAAAGAAGAATTCAAAGCATAAACAGAAACCGACAAACTCACTAATAAAATTCCTAAATGTTTTATACTTTCGAATGTTTTAGGAATTTTGCTTATCTTTGTCTTATGAAAACAATAGCACGGAAAAGGTATTTAGAAACACTTAGTGTTCTTAAAGACAAGAATTTAATCAAAGTTGCCACAGGTGTCAGGCGTTGTGGAAAATCAACATTAATGACACAATTTCAAGACCTGTTGCGTAAAGATAACGGTAATGTTCCCATTTTGGCAATCAATATGGATATGCCGGAATTTAGGTTTTTAGCAGAAAAAAATTGGAAGGAAATCTATGATTACATCATTAAGCATCTCAAAAAAAATACAACTAATTATGTGTTTATAGACGAAGTGCAAAATGTTCCGGAATTTGAAAAACTTTTAGAAGGCTTGTACATTCACCCAACTATAGATTTATATGTTACAGGATCAAACGCATTTTTATTATCCAGTGAATTGGCAACATTGTTAACAGGGAGAGCTTATGAAATAAATGTCTTGCCTTTTTCTTTTGCTGAATATTTAGAGTTCACAGGCAAAGGAACTAACCCCGACCGGGCTTTTGCAGAATATTTGCGTACCGGTGGTTTCCCTGAAGCTGTACGACTATCCACTGAAGGAAATCATTTTGCGAATGAGTATTTGCAAATGGTTTTTAAAAACATCTACGACAACGATATTTCTAAACGTTACACTATTTATGCCGAAGAATCCTATCACGAGGTTGTAAACTTCTTAATAGATTCTGTTGGGTCGACTGTTTCAGCAGGGAATATTGCCAAAGTTCTAACAGCAAACAAAAAGAAAATTGACAACAAAACAGTGTCGAAGTACATTGAAACCTTAGTTGAATCGTATTTATTTTATAAAGTAAACCGTTACGACATCAAAGGGAAACAACATTTGGCAACATTGGAAAAATACTATTTGGTAGATTTAGGTTTTCGCAATGCATTGATTGGAAAAGAATTGGTAAGCGATACAGGTCATTTGCTCGAAAACATAATTTATCTTGAACTAAAACGTAGAAATAATCAGGTATGGATAGGAAAATCCAATAATTTAGAAGTTGATTTTGTTGTTCGCAACAACGAAGGTTATACTCAGTACATACAAGTTGCACAAACAGTACAAAACACAATAACTTTGGAACGCGAGCTGGCACCATTTGAACGTATTGCCGACCATCACGAAAAACTTCTAATAACTATGGACTACGACACAGGAACCTATAACGGTATAAAAAAGATAAACGCAATAGATTGGCTTACAAAGAACGAAAAATAAGAGAGAACCGATAATTATGTAATCGTCGGAAAGGATGTATATCTAATGGGTGGCTGGGATGTTACCCATTGTTTTTTACTCCTCCCCCAACCTCCTGAGTGATCTGAAACGAACAATTCCAATAATCCAAAGAACGTACACTAACTTAAAAGGATTGGTGAGAATTGTCCACCAACCATTCTTCAATATGTAATCATACCTTGACTTGATGTAGTCATCGCAAAGGATGTATATTCCGGTTTCAAATCGAGAAACAATATCATCAATCGAATAGCCCATCTCCTCTGTTTCACTCAAACGTTCAAAAATCTGTTCGTCTGTCAACAGGAAAGCTTCGTATCTTTTCAGTCCGAATAACCGGTAGTAATCTGTAATCATAGTTTTTTGATGCAAAGGTGAGGAAAGAAATGAGTCAATTTGTAAACAAGTTGATATTTGACATTAATTTTTTACGAAATGACTTGTTTGAACTAATAGATATCAGTACATTTGTACAAACACAAACAACAAACATGACTACAATTGTTGTAAAAATTGCACTTGAACATAAATTGAAATTTAAATTTTGGAAATTGACCGCCAAAACAATAATACTTAAAAATCTTATTTAAACTATGAAGTACTCAAACTACCAGCGAAACCATGTAATAATTAAAGGAAGAGAACAGGCTTTAGCAGATTTTCTTAACCAGGATTACAAAGGGATGAAACATAAAGTAAAAAATGCTGTAAGTTCAAATAGTGAAGATGCTCTGACTTGGAGTTGCTTTGACATACTAGCTCATCTTCCTTTAAATTCAAAACTTACTGCTTTGGACGAGATATTTGAAGATTCTTACCACGGACATATCCCAATTACAGGATAAATTGGATGCTCCACTTCCTGACAGAAGTTCAAACT
>CAZLHC010000039.1:0-33607 GCA_964559265.1 uncultured Paludibacter sp.
TGTTGCCGAACTGATTAAAAAAGCCAGGATAAACATTGTTATTATCGATAATTATGTGGATGAAAGCGTGTTGATTATGTTGGCAAAACGGGTCAGCTCAGCAAAAGCCACCATTTATACTAAGGTTATCAGCGAGCAACTTAAACTGGATTTACACAAACACAACAGCCAGTATCCTCCCATCGATATTATAACGCTTACCTGCTCCCACGATCGCTTTATGATAATCGACCAGAAAGAATTATACCATTTAGGAGCTTCGTTGAAAGATTTGGGTAAGAAATGGTTTGCGTTTTCAAGGATGGACCAAAGCCTGGCGAAATTAATTATTGAACAGATAAATAAAGAGCTGTCCATTGCTGACGAATGAGTGAAGATTTAAGTGTTCGCGGCGTGAAGAAGGCGGCATACTGGGAGGCCTCGGCAACTTGCTGGATGGCGACAACCGGTTTTAAACAATTTTCCGGCTCAGCTGTTTATGCACCTATGAGTCGTTTATACAATATCTACAGCCGTGAGGATTTGATCAAACAGCGCCTGGCTGAGCGTTTTTCCCGCAAAACGGTTTCGTTTTACCGGTATGTGCAACTGACCAGTTTGGAGGAGTTACGTGACCGCTTGTATGCCGATTGGTACGCTATGGGTGTGCTCGGACGGGTGTACCTGGCTGCCGAAGGTATCAATGCGCAGATTTCGGTGCCCGAACCGCAGATTGCCGGTTTTATAGCATCTCTCGATGCTACTCCCTGGTTTGCCGGTATGCCGCTGAAGTGGGCGGTGGAGGATAGTCATCTTTCGTTTCTGAAACTGAAGATGAAAGTGCGCCGTAAGATTGTGGCCGATGGGCTCGAAGACGGAAGTTTTGATGTTACCAATGTGGGCCGGCATCTTACTGCTGCCGAATTTAATGCGGCGCTGGAAGAGGAGGATACCATTGTGGTGGATATGCGCAACCAGTACGAGAGTGAGGTGGGGCATTTCGAACGGGCCATTTGTCCGGAAGTGGAAACCTTTCGCGACGAGGTGGAATATGTGGTGCAAAAACTGGAGGCGCATAAGGATAAGAAAATCCTGATGTATTGCACCGGAGGTGTTCGCTGCGAGAAGGCCAGCGCTTACCTGCGGCATCATGGTTTCAGGGATGTGAACCAGTTGTACGGAGGTATTATCGAATATGCCCGTCAGGCCAGAGAAGAACAGCTGCCGCTGAAATTTCACGGTAAGAATTTCGTGTTCGATGAACGGCTCGGTGAACGAATTACCGATGAAATCATCTCCACTTGTCACCAGTGCGGAACTCCCTGCGATACGCATACCAACTGTGCGAACGACGAATGTCATAAGTTATTTATTCAGTGCCCGGCTTGTGCGGCAAAGTATAAAGGGTGTTGTTGCGGGGAGTGTGAGACAAAGGTTTAAATTTACGAATTCATATATTTCGACGGCGATGTTCCATACTGTGCTTTAAAACACTTGCTGAAATAAAACGGATCGTTGATTCCCACCAGATACGAAACTTCCGACACATTGTACTTATAGGTTTTCAGCAGCTCGGCCGCCTTTTGCATCCGGCGCATCCGCACAAATTCGTTGGGCGAATAGCCTGTGAGCGATTTAATCTTTTTGAAGAAAAGCGTTCGGCCGGTGTTGAGCATGCGGGCAAAATCGTCGACCGTAAATTCCGGATCCGACAGGTGTTTGTCCAGAATATCTTCCACCTGCTGCAGGAACCGGCAATCTTTTTCGAGCATCATCGGTTTGTTGTCGGCATCGGTTACCTCGCAGGGAGCCGGCCGTTCCTCTTCTTCCGAAATAATGAGCGGCGAAGCAGCATAATGCTGGTGCAGTTTCTCCCGCTTTTCGAGCAACTTATTAATTTGCAGCAACAGGAACTTCATACTGAAGGGTTTTGTAACATAGGCATCGGCACCCGCTTCCACGCCTTCTTTTACATGTTCGTCGGAGATGTAGGCCGTAAGCAATATTACCGGGATATGGCAGGTTTCAAAATCATCTTTCAGCTTTTTGGTCAGTTCAAAACCATTCATCCCTGGCATCATCACATCGCAGATAATCAAATCGGGATCGTCTTTCGTACTTCGTGTAATCCCTTCGTCGCCATCGGCCGCCGTTACTATTTCGAAATAGGGATTTAATTTCGTGTCGAGAAACTCACGAATATCATCATTGTCGTCGATAATCAGTATTTTGTATTTATGGCCGGCCACCGGAACCAGCGGCACCAAATCGAGCAGCGTGTCCTGCTGCGGGTCTTCAATAAATTCGGAGATACGGTACACTTCACCCGATTCGGTATTTACCGCCTTTACTTCCTGGTTCACAAAGTCGTCGGCCTGATACACCCCACTGTCGAGTGGAAATTCCACAGTGAACACCGAGCCACCACCTTCGTTTTCGCGGAAGTTTACCTTGCCGTGGTGCAGCGTTGTAAACTCACTTACCAGGTGTAATCCAATGCCGGTACCCTGTTGCGAGAAATTAATCTGCATAAAACGGCTGAACAGCAAATTCTGCTTCTCTTTCGGAATACCGATACCAGTGTCGGCCACCGAAATACGTACCACATGCCGGTCGTGATCGGCTTCCACCTCCAGGCTGATTTGTCCGCCCCGGGGAGTAAATTTAAAGGCGTTGGAAAGCAGGTTAAACACGATTTTATCCATTTTATTGGTATCGAAGTAAACCGGCAGCGTTGGTTCGGAGCTGATAAAATTGTAGCGAATATTGGTTTTAGCTGCTACATTTTCAAAACTTTTAAAAATATTCTTCAGAAAATCGATGGCCTCCACCCGTTGCAGGTTTAGCTTTTGCTTGTTGTTCTGCAATTTCCGAAACTCCAGCAACTGCTCAATCAACCGCATCAGGTGCGAAGTATTAGTGTCGATATCCGATACCACCTTTTGTAGCGGCTCGCTCATTTTCGATTTTAATTCCATCAGTGTATCCACACTTCCCTTGATGAGGGTAAGCGGGGTGCGGAATTCGTGACTGATATTGGTAAAGAAACGCAGTTTATAATCGGTAAGCTGACGTTCGACCCGCACGGCATTGTCGAGCCGGTAGAAGTTGAGCGCGATGCGAATTCCCACGTAAACCAGTGTCACCACCAGAATGAAATAAATCCAATAGGCCAGAGTCGATTTCCAGTAAGGAGGTTTAATCACAATTTCGAGCCGCGTTTCGTTATCGTCCCACACCCCTTCGCTATTGATACTCTTTACTTTAAAAATGTATCGTCCCGGAGGCACATTACGGTAGGTTGCTATATTGTTTTCGCCTGAGCTAATATTCCACCGGCGCTCATAATTTTCGAGCATATACATAAACTGATTCGCTTTCGGATCGTCGAAGTTCAGGGTCGAAAATTCGAGGTGAAAAACCTGGTCGGAATGTTTCAAAACAGCTTTATCGGCATAGGTCGACGAAATACGCAGTGGTGCATTTTTAGGGCCGATGGCCGCCGGATCGTTGAACACCGAAAAGCCGGTGATAATTACCCTGTTGCTGGCGCTCGCCTGATTGTGTACATCGGCCGGATTAAAAATATAGAAACCGTTGAGCGTGCCCCAGGCCATACGGCCATCGCGGCACCTGATACCAGCTGTTTCGGTAAAGATATTCGCCGAAAAATCGTTTGAGAATTTCAGGAACTGGAAAATCGAAGTTGCCGGGTTAAATTTCAACAATCCCCGTTCGGTGCTGATCCACAGATTGTGTTCATCGTCTTCCTGAATGGTAAGAATATTATCGTTGGCAATGCCCTGCGGATTTTTAAATACCTTAAAGCGGGCGTTTCCGTTTTCCGATAAACCGGTAAACAGATTTAACCCACCTCCCGAAGTAGCCAGCCAGATATTATTGTTGGCATCTTCGAAAATATAGCGCACCTCCGGATTACTCAGACTTTCCTCATCCTGACTGTCGAATTCGAAATATTCATAGGCTTTTTTATCGGCCAGCAGCGAATCGGGGTAAAAACGCATCACTCCATTGGAAGTTGCTACCCAAATCTTACCTTTGCTATCCAGAAAAACATGCCGTGTAAAGCGAATAAAATCGTCGTCGTTGAAAAAACTCCGGAATTTCGAATCCTGCAACACCGAAACGCCCCCTCCGAATGTAGCCACCCACATTCGCCCTTTCCGGTCGCTGGTAATGCCAAACACATTATTATCGTTCAGGCTGCCGGGTTCATCGGTGGTGCGGAAATTCATCTTCACCGGTTTTTTACCCCCCGGCAAGGTAAGCAGCCCATTTCCCCGGGTTCCTATCCATAATGTACCCTCTTTATCCTGATACATAGCGTATACGCTGTGGGTGTTTTCAAATTCCAGTGTGCGGGAACGTAAATCGGCCGAATATCTGTACAGATTTCCGGCTTTGGTTCCCACCCAGATTTGGCCCGACTGATCCTCGAAAAGCGAACGAACCACGTTGCCATTACGAATCTGATTAGCCGGATCGGGAAAAATTTGCTGCACTTTACGGTTGGTGAAACTCAATTTATTCACCCCCATGTTTTCGGTACCCACCCACAAATGTCCGTGTTTATCGGTGAGCAGCGAAAGCAAATAATTAGCATTCAGATTATCGGGGTAGCGGCTTGCCGGATAATGCTGCAGGCTGCCATCGGCCCGGTTGTAGGCATAGAGTCCGTATCCGTAGGTCGAAATCCATACATTCTGATGATCGTCGGCTGTAAACTGAAATCGTTCGTCGTCGACCAGTTTCATAATTCCCGGAGGAATGAGTTGCAACTGAAAGGTACGAAGCTTACTATCAATCGACCATACATTTCCGGTAAAGTTTGAGATCCAGATTCCTCCTTTTTTATCTTTATGAAAACCGGAATTTCCGCGGATGGTAGATTTAAATATCAAATCGCCCGAAATTACTTTTTTATCAAGGACATTGATGATGTAAATACCTTTGCTCACCGACGAAATCAGAATAAAGCGATCGCCCATGGAGGTAGTGCGGTGAATATCGGCGAGTCCGGTTTCGATACCGCCGGCTTTAAACGACTGTGTTTTCAGATCAAACGCTATAATTCGCCCGTTGGTTGAAATGAAAAACACCTGGTTGTTGAGTTCGTAGGCATTAATGAACACCTCATTACGGGTATTTTTTAATTCACTTACGACCTTACCGCCCGGAAGTACCCGTGCCAGTCCCGATGCAGTTAGTATCCAGGTGTTTTTTGTTTTGTCCTGAAACACCTGATTGATGGTATTCGACGGCAAAGTGTTCTCTTTATCGCCTTCCGCATAATTGGTAAGTAAAATTTTTTCTTCTTCAGTAAACGTAAATTTCACACAACCATTGGTTGCACTTCCGAGCCAGATGTTTCGGTCGCGATCTTCGTAATAGGAATTGTGCTTTATAAAAAAATCTTCTTTTTTCTCGAAGATGGGCAGAAAACTTTCGGTTTTGGGGTCGTAGCAATGAAAAATATCGCTGTAGGTACGCACCCAGATATGTCCGTGCGAATCTTCGGTAAGTTCCTTAATTTTACCACTGGTAAGCGAGTAGGGGTTCCGGGTTTCGGGGATGATGGTTTTCATCCGGATGCCGTCGTAGCGATTGAGCCCGTTGAGGGTGCCAAACCAGATGTAGCCTGTACGGTCGAGTAGCATGCACCTGACGGTGTTGTGCGACAAGCCTTCGTTGGAGGTTATATGTTCAATGGTGGGATGCGATTCGGCACTGTGGAGGCTTATGGGCAACAGCATCAGAATTGCAAACAGGTAGTTACGCATGGTGTCTCGATTTAATTTCCCTGCGAAGATAGCAAAAATCTGCTTTTTTGAGGAAAGAAATGAATATTTCTTATGAGATATGTACACTTTTCCATTTTGCAGGCGGGGTTTTGTGACGTACTTTGTAAAATGGAAATTTCAGCTATACATCGGTTATAAACGAACTTATAACAACTACTCTTCCGGGTTTACTGTAGTTTGATATGTATTTTCCATACAACCAATTTCTAAAAATAAATATCGCTATATGAAGTACATGAAATTACACTTGCTGGCCTTACTCCTTGGTATGGCTTTGCCTGCAGTAGCAGGACAAACACTTCCCCTGAACGGGACCTGGAAGTTTGCGCTCGATCCGGAGTTGAAAGGAGTGAGCGAACGCTGGCAGCTGAAGGAACTGAAAGAAGAATTCCGTTTGCCGGGGTCGAATGTCGAAAACCGCAAAGGATTTGAGCCCACACTGCAAACCAAATTTACGGGCAGTATTTACGACAGTTCGTGGTTTCACAATCCACATATGGAGAAGTACCGCCAGCCCGGTAAGTTGAAAATGCCGTTTTGGCTTACGCAGTTGAAGTATTTTACCGGCTATGGGTGGTACCAGCGAAATATTGCTATTCCAGCCAACTGGAAAGGTCAGCGGGTGCAATTGTACCTGGAGCGACCGCATTTTATCACCCGCATCTGGATCAACGACCGGGAAGTAGGCGGACAGGTATCGCACAATACGCCGCATGTGTACGATCTGACTTCTTATGTGAAGGCCGGATCGGACTATACGCTCACAATGATGGTGAACAATTTACTGAAAGATATGGATGTGGGAACCAATTCGCATTCGGTAACCGATCATACACAGGGTAACTGGAACGGGGTGGTTGGGCGCATGGAATTGCAGGCGCGGCCGGCGGTGTATGCCGATGAAGTTCAGGTGTTTCCTGATTTGAAGGCTAAAAAGGCGGTGGTGAAGCTGGCGATTGCCAATCCTGCGCGCCTGGCTGGCAAAGCTCAGATACAGTTGAAGGCGGTGAGTTTTAATACCTCAAAAAGCTATTCGTTTACTACCGGGCTACCTGTTGAGCTGGCTGCCGGCGATAGCTTGAAAAATATTGAGCTGGCGCTGGAGCTGGGCGACAAGATGCAAGCCTGGGATGAGTTCGATCCGGCGCTGTATCGCCTGCAGGCGGTGGTTACTTCCGCGAATGGTGCCGATACACTGAATACACAATTCGGGATGCGCGAAATTTCCATCGATGGAAAATGGGTGTATGTGAATGGTCGCAAAACGCTGATGCGCGGAACGGTAGAGAATGCTCTTTTCCCGCTCACGGGTTATCCGCCGATGGATGTGGCTTCGTGGGAGCGGGTGTTCCGGATTTGTAAAACCTACGGACTGAACCACATGCGTTTTCATTCCTATTGTCCGCCCGAAGCAGCTTTTAAAGCAGCCGACCTGGTGGGGATTTACCTGCAGCCCGAGGGTCCGAGCTGGCCCAACCACAGTACGCAGCTGGGGCGTGGTTATCCCATCGATACCTATTTGCTCGACGAAACTAAGCGTATGGTGCGGCATTACGGAAATTATGCTTCGTTTGTGATGATGGCTGCGGGCAACGAACCCCGGGGCAACTGGGTACCGTGGGTGGGCCGGTTTGTGGATTACTGGAAAGCCACCGACCCACGTCGTATTTATACCGGTGCTTCGGTGGGAGGCAGCTGGGCCTGGCAGCCGAAGAGTCAGTTTCATGTGAAGGCGGGTGCGCGCGGATTAGAATGGAGCCGGAGCCGACCCGAATCGAATTCCGATTTCAGCCGACAGATTGATACAGTTGGTCAACCGTTTATATCGCACGAAACCGGTCAGTGGTGCGTGTTCCCCGATTTTGAAGAAATTAAAAAGTACACCGGAGTTACCCGTGCCCGCAATTTTGAATTGTTCGAGGAGTTGCTGTCCGATCAGGACATGGGCCATTTGAGTCGTGAGTTTTTGCATGCATCGGGTAAACTTCAGACTTTGTGTTACAAGCATGAAATTGAAAAAACCTTGCGTACACCCGACTATGCCGGATTTCAGCTCTTGAGTCTGAACGATTTTTCGGGACAGGGCACCGCGCTGGTAGGAGTGTTGAATGCATTCTGGGAAGAAAAGGGTTATGTTACCGCTCCTGAGTTCCGTCGTTTTTGTTCGCCTACTGTACCTTTGATTCGCACCGATAAATTTGTGTATCGCTCCAACGAAAGGCTGCGGGCGCGGGTGGAATTGTCGCATTTCGGCGCTCTTCCGTTTGAAGATGTGCGCATTAGCATGACTGTGCGGCGGAAGGATGGCCGGGTAGTTCACGAGCAAACCATTGCCCGGGTAGATGTGCCGATAGGAAGTAATATTCCGGCTGGTGAAGTGGATTTCGATTTGTCGGTATTTACTGCTCCGGAGCAATTGAATCTGGAAATCAGGGTGGAAGATACAGGTGCGGTAAACGACTGGAACTTTTGGGTATATCCGGCGGTGCAGGAGTTGCCGGCGCTGGGCGATGTGTATATAGCCCGCGGTGAGTTGGATGCAACGGCCCGGAAGGTGCTGGCTAAAGGAGGAAAGGTGTTGTTGATGACAGCAGGTAAAGTAAGTTATGGAAAAGATGTGGTACAGCAGTATCAGCCTGCTTTCTGGAATACATCCTGGTTTAAGATGCGTCCGCCGCATACTACCGGGGTGTTGATACGCAATGAGCATCCGCTTTTCACTGATTTTATCACCGACGATTGGGCGAATATGCAGTGGTGGGAGTTGGTGAACCGGGCGCAAACCATGTTGCTCGACGATTTTCCAAAGGGATTTCAGCCGGTGGTTCAGCCCATCGACACCTGGTTTATCAGCCGCAAGCTGGGCATGTTGCTGGAAGCAAAAGTGGGCAAGGGCCGGTTGTTGATGACCAGCTTCGACCTGGAAAGCAATCCTTCGGAGCGACCGGTAGCACGAGCGTTGTACCAGTCGGTGCTGCGGTATATGAATTCGGCCGATTTTAATCCCACGCAGGTGGTGCCTTTGCAATCGATTATCGAAATTTTCACCAAAGAAGCAGAGCCCTACAATTTCTTCAGCCGCACGAGTCCGGATGAACTCCGTCAGGGCAAAATATAGAAAAGATCAGGCCTGTGGCTATTGCCATATTAAGCGCCGGTAGTTATTTTTTTTGTGGCGATCCGGGTGAATACTTCAACCTCCTTATATGACTTATATGGTAAAAAATATTGAACCATGTAAGTCATATAAGGAGGTTGGTAGTATCAGGGCTGAATTTGTACGTTGAAGTTTTTGAATTCGCTGGCACGGGAGCCCATGAGTCGTAACCCGATGCGGCCGGAAGTAAGGCTGCCGATTTGCGGCGAAGTCCAGCGGTACAGCTGCCGCCGGTTGCCAGCGCTTATTTCCATCCAAACTGTATCGCCCTTACGAATTAGGGTGAAATGGTGGAGCACATCCGGTTCGAAAAAGCCGGTGTTGAAGTATTCGGGTTGAAGATCGGTGCCGGTAAGACCTTTGCCACCGGAGGGCAGATACCGGCGTGCCCGTATGTAGTCGGCACCGGGCAGCGTATTTTCGTTTTCGAAGGCCGCAAAACTCACGTGAAACAAATTCATGTGATTGAAATACTGTTTCATGGCCGGAACTTCGCGCAGGGTATTCCAGCGGGAGATGTCTTTTTCGTAAGGAGCCTCGCCGCTTCCCTGTGCAAACAGGTAGAGGATATTCACATACCGGGTAGCCTCATCGCGGCGGATAAAATCAAATTCAATTTTTAAATCGCCGCTGAACTCCTTTTTTGTCCAGAGTACCGAATGGTCGGCGTCGCTGGCCGCGGTGGGGCCGGCTTTGAAGAGCAGGCTGTTGCCGGTGGAGCTGAGTTGGAGCTTTTGTCCGTCGGCAAACCAGTTGGAGTTAAAAAACAACGGGTTAGATAATGTGTTTTTATTAGATGCCGTGAACTGCTGAAGGTCTTGTTTTCCCGAATTTTTAGAGGATGAAGCTTCCGGAGCTAACTTATGTTGCCACTCCCGTTTGTTGTTAAAGTTCCCGCTGAAAACGACCATCGTGAATTTTTTTGAAACAGCCTCAAATTCTTTTTGCCGGTTTTGAAAGCTGCTGTCGGGCAGGAATTTTCCTATTAGCTCGGGCAGTATGATGGCATTAAGTCCCCATTGCGAGGTGCTGTTGGTGCTCACCCGCACATTCTCGTGGAGCAGGGTATGTACATCGGGAGGCGTCACCGGGCTGCCGCTGTAGAGCTGCGGGAGATTTTCGCGGTTGCCAGAGCGGGGATTCAGGAATTCGCGCCAGGCACGAGCGGCCAGGGCCGAATCGTTGAGTGCAGCGGCGGCATAGCCCGTCATGCGTGGGTTGAGGAAACCAATTTCGCCCCACCTGCGGTTCGAGTCATTGCGTCGGGGGTCGTCGCCGGGCATGCTGTAAAAGGTGCCATATTCAACCAGTGTTTTGTTGAAAAACGGATGAGGGAGCATATCTTCCAGTTCGGTAAGAATTTCAAATCCACCCATAATGGTCGATAAGTGATTTTTGTTGGTGGCACCTTCGCGACCATCGTACCACATGCGGCCCGTTGCCGGATCGTAGCTCAGTCCGCCTGTGCCTGTAAACAAACCATCGGGCAGTTGCATCAGGCTATTCAATCCCGTAACAAGTTTATCGCGGTAGCGGGTGTCGCCGGTGCGTTCCCACTCGGTGAGCCAGTTGCCGGCCAGTGCCAGCCAGTCGGGTCCCCAGCGCAACCTTGTAGGACCGCCATACGGAAATTGATCTTTGGGTTGAGCTATCCGGAGCGGCTCCAGTACCATCATCGCTTTTTCAACCTCCAGGGCTTCGCGCATCAGGTCGCCACTGCGATCGTCGGTGGTTAGGTAGTAATGAAAGCGTTTCCAGGCTGCCTGCCCGATACGGGCTTCTTTGGCTCCGCATCCCCAGTGCGAAACATTGTGGCGGGTACCCAATCCCTTCATCGATCCGAGGTGATATACATCCACATCGCCGGTGTGGCGGGTCATGGCTTCGGCCATCCGGAAGATATCGGCCCTGCCGGTGCGTAAAAACGAATACCAGAGCCAGTTTTTGGGTGCTAATTCGGTATTGGCCCAGGCATAGCCCCCAATGTCGTAGCGCCAGGCATGCCGCGAGGCATCGTAGGTATGCATCACATCGCCATAGTTCCAGAATCCGTACCACTGATGTTCCTCCACCGCCCGCTGGTAAAAGTGAAACGAACTGTCGAGTTGTTCTTCCATCCACCGACGCGTGGGATTGCTGCGGTCGGGTAAACTCCAGGTTCCGAAGGCCCGCATGCGGTGAAGATAGGCCGGAGTGGGAATCAACCGGTGAATGCCAACGGCCTGAGCAGCCATTCCGGATAGCTCTTTCGACGAAGGTAAGTCGTTGAACACAAATAAAGTAAGTTCGTGCGTGCGGGCTACTCCATAAGGAGTGCTGAGTCCCGGCTGCACATCTTCGTAGGTAGCATCGAGGTCGTGGGCAATGGTGTCGTAATGCCGGAGGTCCATGGGGTCGGCATCGGGCGACCAAAACCAGCTGCGCAGGGTAGCCTGGCTGCTTCGTGCACCTTCCACTTTCATCGAAACCGGAAACGACTGCCAGAAATCCTTCATCGAAAGGCCGATACCCCCCGACACATCGGCAGCTACCACCATACCATTGGAGCGCTTTCCGGTAGTAGCCTGAAGCCACGAACTGTTCGATTGAGTGCGTTTAGCGATGGTGAAACCGCCGGGATGAAGTTGCGTCAGTTTAAAAGCATCCCACGATGGCAGGTGCTGCACCCAGTTCCAGGCGGGTTGCTGACTGGCTGTAATCTCCGGAACCCGGTTGCCCGAAGCCTGATGTCCGGCTACATTTCGCATTCCTTCGAGCTGCAACGGATGTCGGGTCACCAGCGGTTGCACCGATTCGCGCCAGATTCCTCCTTTAGTCGAAGTAAATCCCACATGCCGGTTGTAAAGCGCTTCACGAAAGGGTACCCCGAATTCAATCCCCATTCCTCCGATAAAATCACGATCCTGATCGCCATCGTACACAAAGGAATGCACCAGCTGTACCGATGAAACGCCCTTGTAAAAATAAAGCCGCAAGGTGAATGGAAATTTTCCTTCAGTGTTCGAATTTTCGGATTCTATTCGTGTTCCGGATGTAGTACCAGCCTGATTCTCTGAGCCTGAAAGAGTTTCGTAAACCCCGCTAATCTTAACGACCGCCCGTAAAGGACCCGACTGTTCTGTTTCTACCTTATCGATTTTGCCGGTCAGTTGTTCAAGGGGTAAATACTTGATAGTTTGCTTTGTAGCATCACCGCGGTGAAGACGCGCGATCAGTTTTCCGTTGCCGGCGAGTTGTTTTCCATCCGAAGTGATGGAAGCGATAAGGTCATTTCCCGAATGATTGATCCGATACACCCGGTTGCCGTCGGTGATTTGGGTCTGCTGCCCGCTGGTTGTTACTTTCAGTCCTTCAGGTACCGGTTTTTTACCGGTAGTTTGCAACGTAAGGGTGGTACTGTTGATAGTACCGGCAGCAAATCCCATCCATTTCACCGAACCATCGGGCCAGTAAGCCATTGGCCAGCTTTGCACGGGAACAGTTGTTCCGTCGGCAGACTTTAATTCAAATGCCTGCCGAGCCGAAATCTGTCCTTGCTGAAAGGGAACTCCCCAGCTTTGTCCCATCGGGTAGGAGGGAGCTTCGCCTACCCATTGAAGCTGTACACGATGCGGCTGAGTATTGTTTTTTGCAGGGCTTGCGTGTGTTGCCGGTAAAGCCACGAAAATAAGGCCGATAAGAAGTGCAAGTGCTTTCATACGGATAACTAATATTTGATAATCCGTTCAGTAATTGTATATTCTTCTGTTTGAATATGAACCAGATAACTGCCGGAAGGAAGTTGCGACATATTCAATTGTATCGCGGTGTTGTTAGTAAATTCCTCCGAAAGTACCCGGGCACCGGTAAGCGATAATACACTCACTTTTACCGTTGAAACTGCCTGTTTAAATCCAATAATTAATACATCCTGAACCGGATTCGGATATACCTCAACCCCTGCCAGGATCGACTGTAAACCGGTGCCGGTAGTGACGCGCAGTATTCCCTCCGATTCAAATGCCGTCAGGTCCCAGGCCAGACCTTCGCCCGGCGTTAGTGGACGGATTTCGGCAGGTAGCCCTTTTACCACACCATTTATCAGTTTGAACTGATTTCCAACGGCGTAGCTCGTAGCTTCAGCAGCGGTAAGTTGCAGAATTCCAGCCATCACCAGCGTATCTCCAACTGTTACAACATCATTTGCCGCCGTCTCAGGATTCAGATCGAAACTCAAAAAACCACCCGGCAGTATCCGAATATCTTGCTGTGAAGTTAATGCATCCGGCGCCAGTTCGCCGCCTTCCTGCACCGTAATATTTCCGGCAATTGTTCCACTTCCACTCAATCGGGCATCCGAAAGTACCGTAACCTCACCCGTTCCGGTTCCACTACCGCTGGTGTTGTTCACCACCAGTTCGCCTCCGGCCACCGTAGTTGTTCCGCTATACGTATTGGCATTGGTAAGGGTCCATATGCCCGATCCGGCCTTGCGAATAGCAGCCACTGCTCCGGTATTTTTGTAGTTGAGATCTACGATGGTGCCGTTAAAGGTAGTATTGGTATTGCGGCTTCCAACTTCCCACGTAATGGTACATACACCCGTTCCTCCGGCTCCCAACACCGACTTACTTTGTCCTGATAACTCCCCGATTGGAATCGTAACCGTTTCGTTGGCCGGATACATCATGGTAACATTATTGTTCAGGTTGATGTGTGCACCGGCATACCCTTTTTGGTTGTAAATCAAAAAAGTTCCCCCTGTAGGAGAAGTGGTTACATTGAGTGTTCCCTGAAATAACGATACATCAGAAGCCAGCACATTCGCGGTAAAAGGAGTAAAATAGTTCAGGGTACCCTCGCCCGTTAAGCTGCCGCTGATTACCGAACGTCCGTCCACCATCAGCGTTCCCGTTGAGCCAGCCGGAACCTTCAAATTCCAGTTACTGGTATTATCGGTGGTAGTGCTGTTGTACATGGCAATACTTCCTCCTGCAAGTGTTATGGTGTCGCCACCGCTGAGCCCAAAGGTGTTGGCAATATCGGTTGTTAACCCAATAGTGCCTCCAGCTATGGTTGTACCTCCCTGGTAGGTGTTCGACGACGCAAATGCTAATCGGCCGGGACCTTCTTTGGTAAGTCGTCCCGGACCACTGATTTGTCCGGTAGTGAGTACAGTAGAGCTGTTGCTTACTGACACACCACCTCCGTTAACTCCCAGGCTGATGTTTCTGTCGGTTGCGATGGTGTTGCCCGCATAAGTAAATTTACCTCCGTTGATAACCCAGTTCGTTGCGGTTTTCGATGCCGCTCCGATAGGTGAAGCCACGCCTCCATTGGTAATTGTACTGGTAATTACATTTCCTCCCTCAATAAGTAGGGGACCGGTAAACGAATTTGTATTAGAAAGTACCAGATTTCCGGTTCCTTTTTTTGTCATACCACTATTTCCACCAATAGCGCCACTTCCGCTGAAACTGTAATTTCCATCGGATTCAACAAATACATGTGCAGGCATTACATTATCGCTTACGGTTACTGTACGCGAATCGGTTTCGTCGTTGAAAAGCACCGAGTCGTTGCCATTAAATCCACGGGTTACATCGCCCATCACCCAGTTGTTGCTCACGCCATTGTCCCAACGGTTGTTCTCGGCTCCTTTCCAGGTAAGTATCGCTGGAGCCGAAACACTCAGGGTGATGATGCCGTTTTGGTTTACCAGACTGTAGCTGAGGTAGGAAGGTACGCCTTTTACCACGACTTTGGAAAGCTCGCCCCCGATAGTTCCTGCACACTGAATCAGCGGATAATTTCCGGGTACCAGCGGATAGGTTCCGGTACGCAGTTGCAGGGTAGTGGCTGTCATGAAACTAAAATTTCCGTTAATGAAGAGCGTGTCGTGCGCCACAACTTTGTTTCCGTTAAGTTGAATATCGAAATTCAGTGTGGTGGTGCCTGTTACAATCAGTTGTTTATCGAACTTCACTCCGGCAACAGCTCCGGCAACCCGCCCTGCTTCGAGTGTTGATAAATGCCCCATTTCGACGTCCTCTCCAAACCGGCCGGTGCCGCCCAGGGTGGAGAAGCTTTTAACAGCTACCTTACTTCCCGATAAAAATCCGTTATTGTAAAGTGCACCGTTCCAAACGGTGGTATTGCCTGTGAAGTTGTTATTTTGCTGAAGAATAAGTGCGCCGCTACCCAGCTTTTTCAGGGCAGTTGAGCCAATTATCGAACCTTCGCCTTTCCATTCCACCGTATACGGAGAATTGACCAGAATATCCGAAGGAGTAAGAATGCCTGAAAGAATAACCGCTGCATTTCCTTGTGCCGGATTGGTCAATCCGTTGCTATGATCGAATACTACTGCATCCTGTTGCTGAAAATCAGTTGCTTGTCCATTGGCGCCTATCCATGCCTGTGTGCCGGAGGCATCCCAGGCAGCACCGTTTTTCCACCGTTTATGGGAAGTAAATACGGGCGACGCCGGTGGAGTGTCCATGTCGCTGCCAATATAAAATCCGGCATGAGGAGGCTGGTTATAGGCCGTGTTCTGCCAGGCTATGGCAGCCCGATACACCGGATCGTGCATCAGGGTGTAAAGACGTGCAGTGGTGGGAGCGGTGGTTGTAAATACCCGCAGACGGGTATTGTCGTTGGTACGAAATACCACCTCCTCGCGCCAGTCGCCAAACAGGTCGGCCGATAGGTTGGGAGTCGATTTGGTGCTGTTGTTCGACGAACAACCACTGGCCGATAATAAGGTTCCCGACAGGTACTTGGTAATACTGGTTCCGTCGAGCAGTTCGCTTTCCAGATCGCCATCCCAGTAAATCCGGAAATTGACCGAAGGACGCGACGAACCAGCAGCCTGTCCCGATTTATTTTTTACAGTGGACGATGCTCCGCTCCACATTTCAAAACTCCGGTTGCCGGCAACAATATTAGCAGCCAGTCCGCGACCGTTGTCGCTTCCGGTATAGGTTCCCCAAATGATGGCACCCGTGCGTGCATCGTGCAATTCCTCGCCGTAAGCCGCACTGGTCGATTCATGTACTGTCCATACTTCCAGCCCTTTACGATCGGGGTCCATGTCCGACACATGCATTGCATCGCCATGTCCCAGTCCGGTACGGTACATCAGCTTCCCATCGTGGTCAACAGCTCCCGAACCCCAGATAATTTCGTCCCGACCATCGTCGTCGACATCTCCCACACTCATATTGTGATTACCCTGACCGTAGAGCCCGGTATTGGAGTTACCCGAATCATAGGTCCAGATATTCGACAACACCCCGTTGCGGTAATTCCACGCAGCAATCACAGCGCGGGTATAATATCCCCTACACATGATGATGCTGGGCAGCACCCCGTCGAGCCAGGCAGTACCGGCCAGAAAACGATCGACCCGGTTGCCGTAATTATCGCCCCACGACGACACGGTTCCCCGCGCCGGATTATAATTGGCTGTAGCCAGTTCCTCACCGGTATGTCCGCTAAATACCGTAAAGTATTCAGGACCACTCAGAATATAGCCGGCCGAATTGCGGTAATCGGTGGCATGACTCGCCGAAGCCGCCGGACCTTTCGAAATAAAATTCCCTTTTCCATCTTTTGTTCCGGGGGCTGTTTTACAAGCAATTTCTGCTTTGCCATCGCCATCGTAATCGGCTACCTGAAACTGAGTGTAGTGGGCACCGGCACGTATGTTCTTACCCAAATCGATCCGGAACAGGAAGGTTCCATCGAGTTTATACCCATCGAGGTACACATTACCGGTATGCCCGCTCTGTGAATTATCCTTTGCATTGGAGGGTTCCCATTTCACCACGATGTCCAGATTTCCATCACCATCCAGATCGCCGGTGCTGCAATCGTTGGGGCTGTAGGTGCAGGTACTGCCGTCGGGCATGGTCATGGCTGCCGGAACTTTCAGCGGAATATCAAAATAGTTGGTAGTTAATACCGAAGCAGAATACGATTCGCCGGTTTCGGCGCCGTTTCGAACCGTTTTCACAGTATAACTACTGCCTGTTGACCCGGTATCGGTAAAATTGGTGGCACCGGTCAGGGGAGTAGAGTTGATTTTTACACCATTGCGGTAAAGGTTGAAAGCAGTGTCGTCGGTATCGGAGCCCAGGAGCCTCCACGATAAAAAAACGGTGTTCGATGCTGTTTTGACTGCTACAAGTCCCCGCGACAGATTTTCCATGATGCGTTGCGAAAAAGTAAACATGCTGACGAGTAGTAGCAACTGTAAAAAGAGTGTTCTTTTGGACATTTGTTCTATGATATTAAATAGTGGCACAAAATAACACTTTTTCACCCTTTGCAACAATAGACATTTGTTCGTTTAGTGGGGGTTATTGTGCAAAAATGCGATTAGAACCCGGAGCGGGCGACTTGCATAGATTTCTATGTATATGTACAATTAGACATTATCAGCCCTATTGGTTTTCGTACCTTTGTATCAGAATTTCCGGCCTTCCGCCGGGGAGATGAGAACATAGGTTTACTACCTTAAATTTAGTTATAA
Organism: uncultured Paludibacter sp.; assembly: GCA_964559265.1. Classification (GTDB taxonomy): domain Bacteria; phylum Bacteroidota; class Bacteroidia; order Bacteroidales; family Paludibacteraceae; genus Paludibacter. The sequence continues at coordinate 17,474 of CAZLHC010000039.1, forward strand.
CATGAAAATAAGAACGAAATTAAGTATTTTGTTTTTGATGGCGCTCGGACTCCTGTTTAGTTGTACCGACAAGGAAGAATATTACGAGCGGCCCGAATGGCTCGAAGATCCGGTTTACACGGTTCTGGCCGAAAAAGGCAATTTTACCAGTTATCTGAAGTGTGTGGATCGCACCTTGTTTGTGGAAGCGCTTAAAGGAGGCGGACTTTATACGGTTTTTGCTCCCAACGACGAAGCATTTAAAGCGTACCTTGCTTCCCGTAATCTGAGTTCGGTTGATCAGCTGAGCGATTCGATGGTTACTAAGCTGGTGAGTTATTCCATTGTTTATAATTCGTATACCTTCGAACGTTTGTCGGATGTGCTGGGAGGCGGTAAATGGGATTCACTTACCAGTATCAAAAAGAAAACAACCTACTACGAACCAATTCGTCGCGAAACCGTTAATGGCAATCAGGTGTGGGTGTACGACATGTCGAATTTCACTATGGGCGACAATAACTATAAGTACATTCCTTTTTATCTTACCAATGTTTTTGAACGTTCGCGTACAGCCGAGCAGGCAGCTTCCGACTACGGTATTTTTTATCCCACCTCCTATACCGGTCGTAACGTTCAAAATGCATCCATAAAGGCAACTAATATTGTGTGCGAAAATGGGGTGGTGCATGAAATTGATCAGGTCTTAGAGCCACTGCCTACTCTTGAGAATTTGCTGGACGATCCGGATTATTCGATGTTCAGGGACATGGTAAATAAAACCGGTTCGACCGGAGAACCTTATTTTATAACGTATCAGTACAACGAAGCGGTAACCCAGTATTACCAAAAAGCGATGCCCGGAAAAAACATCGACCGGGTATACCTTAAATATTACAGCGGGCTGGCCGTAAACCTGAATGCTGAGCGCTATGGCACTTCTGCCAGTCAGGCCGAGCAGGGAGGATATACCCTATTTGCTCCGAACAATGCAGCCATCACCAAATTTTACAACGAGAAGTTGAAAGATTATTATCCCGAAGGATTGGATAACGTATCGCGTGATGTATTGATGTACTTTATTAATGCTCAAATGACCGACGACCTGGTATGGCCGGGCGATTACAAGGGAAGTATGAATTCGTTGGGTGAGTTTTTTAATGGAAAAGGTAACCGGGGCGAAGCGTTTGATAAAAACAACTTTTCTAAAATAGCTGCAGCCAGTAACGGATTTTTCTATGGTTCGAATTCTTACATCAGAAGTCGCTATTTCGAAACGGTATTTACCGAGATTCTGCTGAATCCGAAGTATAATCTTGCTAACCTGGCCTTCACCGAGTTTTTTGCTAATACTTTGCGTGAGGAGTTGTTGCAGTGCGAGCTCAATGGCTATACTCAGGAAAATTATACTATACTTTTACCTTCCGATAGTTTGTTGCTGGCCGATGGCTTCGACTGGCAATGGCTGGCAGGTTCCAATAAATATGGTTTTACTCATGCCAATTCAGGAAGTAGTTTAGGAAATTTTGATGTGAATACCCGCATACAGCGACTCATTCGTTCGCATATCTTTAAACGCCTTAAAAACGAGCAGATTGACTGTGCAATAACCAAATTTGAAACCGATCCGGCTTTTGCATCGGCCTATGGCGGTTATTCGTATGCGGTAAACGAATATGGCGATATGATTCGTTACTATACTACCCCTGCCGGAGAACAGCGTGTCCAAATGTTGGGTAATTACGACGAAGCCGACTGGGTGGTTGCTACACCCTATAAAACGTTTACCAACGGACAGGTTTTCAAAGTTGATAAATTATTGCAATACTCACGACGCAATAAATTTCCACAAACCGTGGAAGGGTACAAATCGCAGGATCTGATTACGTATATTCTTCAAATGACGGCGGCAGCTCAGAATCCGAATGTAGCCGTATTTAAGAATTACCTGGTGCAATGTCTCAAAGGAGATGATAGTAACGAACTTTCGGCATTATCGGCCGATATGGTGGTTACCATTTTCATGCCCACCAATACTGCCATGAACAAAGCCGTTACAGCCGGCGACCTTCCGGCTTATGCAAAAGTAACTTCCGGCGATCCGCAGGCTAAATTGCAGGCAACCAACTTTGTACTTCACCATATTGTAAAAGGAAAAGTATTCGTCGACGATGGATTGTCGTATATCATGCCCAACCGGGAGGTAATTACCGAAGAAACCTGGCCGACTGTACTGAAAGATGTGGTGGATAATACCTATCTGGCTGTTCGGAAAACCGACGACGGAAAACTGGAAGTTTCGACTCAATCGAAAAATACAGGAAAAGCATTTTCGGAAGTAATAAAGACGGGCACTGTTACCCGTGGTGTAAAGCGAAGCAATTATTTTGCATCGAAAGCCGTGCTGCATGAAATCAACGATTATATGGTGTATAAGAAAGTAACTCAGTAACGATCAGGATAGTATGGAAATAATTAAAATGAAAAATCACAAGTCTTTTTTGTTGCTTTGCTTGTCGTTACTGATGATGGTGCAACTTACTGCACAACAACGTCAGATTCTTCATGGAAAGGTAACTTCACAGACCGATAAATTAGCTCTTATTGGGGTATCGGTTGCTGAGTACGACGCCAACAATCGTATTTTGAACGGAACTACTACCGACTTTGACGGGAATTACGCACTTCGTTTGTCGGGACAGTCGGGTACCCGCATCGCGTTTACCTATATTGGTTATAAGCCTATCACCCGCAATGTAACTGCCGGAGTGAGTTCGATGAACGTAGTTATGGAAGAGGTTACTCAGTCGATTCGTGAAGTGAATGTTACAGCATCCCGTCAGGTTAGTACGGGTTCCATCAACATTGCCGAACGCGACCTTACCTTTGCCATGGCCCGGGTAGAAACCAAGGATCTGGAAGGCTTGCAGGTAGCTTCGATCGACGAAGCCTTGCAGGGACGTATGGCCGGGGTGGATATTGTTGCCAATAGTGGTGAACCCGGTGCAGGGATGTCGATTCGTATCCGGGGTACTACTTCGATTAACAACGGATCTGATCCGCTGATTGTTGTGGATGGAATTCCGTATGATACCAATATTGGTTCCGACTTCGACTTTGCTACGGCCGACGAAGACAGCTATGCTCAGTTGTTGAACATCTCGCCCAACGATATTCAGGAAATTTCGGTTTTGAAAGATGCTGCCGCCAGTGCCATGTATGGTAACCGCGGCGCCAACGGGGTACTGCTTATTAAAACCAAACGTGGAGCGGTAACCAAACCAACCGTTAGCTATTCGTTTAAAGGTTCGATGAATGTGCCTGCCGATCCTATTCCAACACTCAACGGTAAGCAATATGCAACCCTGATTGTTGACCAGGCTCAAAATGCCGGTAACCTGCTCAGTACTTCGGTTGCCCCGATGTTTACCATCGATGCCAATAATCCCTACCATTTTCACAACTACGTGACCCAAAGTACCGATTGGTACGATGCACTTACCCGTACCGGCTTTACCCAGGATCATTCCATTTCATTGTCGGGTGGGGGCGATAAGGCTCAGTACCGTACTTCCATCGGTTATTACGATCAACAGGGTACGGTCATTGGACAGGCTTATTCGCGCGTAACTGCGCAGCTCAATCTCGACTATAATGTATCGGATTACCTGAAGTTCCAGGTTAATTTTTCGTATACCAGTGGTAATCAGGATAAAAACTATACCACCGACCTGTTGAATTCGGCCTATACCAAAATGCCGAATATGTCGATATACGAATACATGGCAACCGGTGAAATGACTGATAATTACTTATCGCCAATTACGACACCACAGGGTTACTGGAATTCGAATTCAAACCGGGGTATTTACAACCCGGTGGCGATGGCCAATTCGGGATATTGGAAAATAAAAAGCGAACGTATTCTTCCCAAATTCAATCTTCAGTACTGGGTAATTCCGGAAGTATTGAAATACCAGGCCGACCTTGCGTTCGATATCAACACCACCAAGGACATGCGTTTTCTTCCACAACTTGCTACCGGTCGACTTTGGCCCGAAGTGAGCGTAAACCGTGCCACCGATTTATATTCCGAAGCATTCAATGTGCAGACATTCAATCGGTTATATTTTACTCCTAAGTTGTCGAAAAATCACGATTTGATTGGGTTGCTTCAATACAGCACCTACGATTCGCGCTATTCGTCGTATCAGGAAGTATCGGCACTCAGTGCTTCTACTTATCTGACCGATCCCTCCATAGCATCTAAGATCAACGGCTCTGGCCTGGGATTGGCCTCAGGAGGTTCACAATCCCGCTCCCTGTCGCTCATGGCCATGCTTCAGTACAAATTGTTGGATAAGTACATTATTAACGGAACCATCCGTCGCGACGGCGATTCGAAATACAACAAGAAAAACCGCTACGGTTATTTCCCCAGTTTATCGCTCCGCTGGCGTGCGTCCGATGAGCCTTTTATTCGCGACATAAAGCAAATCAATGAGTTGAGCTTCCGTGCTTCGACCGGGGTAACCGGTAATCCGGTAAACAGGAATTATTTATTCTATAATACCTATGGTACCTACGGCTGGACTTACCTGGGCGAGCCGGGAGTGTACTCCACCGGACTCGAACTGGCCAACCTGAAATGGGAAACCGTTACCGATTATAACTTCGGAGCCAACCTGTTGATGTTCGAAAATCGCATCAATGCTGAATTTAACATCTACCGGAAACGTACAAATAATTTGTTTTTTAATACGGTCAATATTTCCAGCTCCACGGGTTACAGCGGAATTCCAATGAACGTTGGTATTATGGATAACTACGGTTGGGAATTAAGTGTGATGACGCAGCCCATCCGTACCAAGGATTGGCAGGTGGACGTGAATATCAACCTGGCGCGTTCGCAGAATGAAGTAATTGAATTGTCGGAAAACATCCCCCCCATTTCCACTCCCACTGCCTCCAACGGTAGCTACCTTACTAAAATTCAGGTAGGAAATCCACTGGGATCGTTCTATGGTTACCGGTATTCCGGAGTGTATCTGAACGAAAATCAGACTATTGCACTCGATAAAAAAGGAAATCCGATTTATACCTACGACGATAAAGGAGTGAAAGAAGCGGTGAAAATGCGCTTCTGGTATCCTTCCAACGGCTATGAGTTTCAGGCAGGCGACGCGAAGTACGAAGACATCAATAAAGATGGAAATATCAACTCACAGGATATTGTGTACTTAGGCGATATGAATCCATTGTTGACAGGAGGTTTTGGACCCACCATCCGCTACAAACGTAAATTAACACTGGCAGCCTATTTCTATTTCCGCTACGGTGCCGAAGTGATTAACCAGACACGTATGGATATGGAAAAGATGTACGATTACAACAACCAGAGTACTGCGGTGCTGCGTCGGTGGACCAAGCCCTACGCCAATCCGGCCGATGCTCCCGAAGGATTATTACCACGGGCATTGCAAGGCAAAGGATACAACTGGCTGGGATCGAGCCGGTATGTGGAAGATGGATCTTTCCTTCGTTTCAAATCGCTTACGCTGACTTACAATTTTGATAAAGAGAAAGTGAAATTGCTGGGATTAAACGATTTGAAAATTTGGGGAACCATGCAGAATATTTATCTATGGACCAATTACACGGGGATGGATCCCGAAATTTCGTTGCGGGCAGCGATTCGCTCCGGCGATTTAGGGAAAGATACTTCCCGATCGGGTCGTCCGCAGGAATTTTCAATTGGGTTAAGCACATCATTCTAATGAAGAAAGGAGAGACATACAGATGAAAAAAATAAACGTATACTTGCCGGAGTTATTGCCACCCTCCTGCTTAGCTCGTGTAGCGAATGGTTGAACCTGGAACCCGAAGATGGTGTAATCCGTCAGGAATTCTGGAAAACCAAGGAGCATGTTAAATCGGCTGTCATGGGTTGCTACATGTCGGCTCAAAACGGGCCGGTGGAAAGCATGTTTCTTTGGGGTGAACTCCGGGCCGATATGATTGAAAACGGAACGGTTATTAACAACAATTATTCAGAAGTAATGGATGGCGAGCTGTCGGCTGCCAATCCGATCGTCGATTGGGCCGATTTTTATTCGGTGATTAATAATTGCAATACGGTGCTGGAATTTGCTCCCGGGGTGCGCGAAATTGATGGAACCTTTACCGAGCGTCAGCTCAACGAGTACAAGGCCGAAGTGTTAACTCTACGTGCACTGATGTACTTTTACCTCGTTCGCTCGTTCCGCGATGTGCCGTTTGTAACCGAAGCCTATGTTTCCGACGATCAGGATTTATACGTAGGAAAAACCTCCGGAGCTATCATACTGGATTCGCTGGTAAAGGATTTGCAATTTGCAGCGATCAATGCACCTTCTACTTATCCTACCAATGCTGAAAATAAAAGCCGGATTACACGCTGGACTGCCCGTACCTTGCTGGCCGATATTTATCTTTGGCAGGAAAATTACGTTGCCTGCAACAATGTGCTTAGCGAAGTAATCGGATCGAATCGCTACAGCCTGATGCCGGTAGAACAAACCAAAGTATATGTAATTGAAGGCGGTGTTACAATCGACTCGGTAACCATTCCGAGTGAGTCGGACGCCGAACGTATTTTTGTAGATACCTATGTACGGGGAGCTTCTGCTGAATCGATTTTCGAAATTCCGTTTACTTCCATTAAAACGAATCCATTCTACAATCTGATGGGCCCACAGGTAAATCAACTCCGGCCCAAATTGGATATAGTAGATGAAGGCATCTTTCCGCTTCCGGTTTACACAGCCTTTCCCGAAGCCAATGATATTCGGGGTAATGGATTTGCGTACCGTGCAGGGGTGATTTGGAAATACGTTGGAACCAGCCGTACCGGTGCAGCTCGTGCATCTACCGAATATACAGCACCCTGGCTGGTATACAAATATTCGGATGTGTTGATGATGAAAGCTGAAGCCCTGACGCAGATTGGGTTGGCAACTACCGGCGAAGTGGTAAGCGAATATTACAAACAAGCGCTGGGATTACTTCAGCAGGTTCGTAAAGCCCGCAATGCGGTAGAAACCTCCGATTATAAATTTGACGTGGAAAATCTGGATGGGAAAGCCCTGGAAAAGGCAATTCTGGAAGAACGAGCCCGCGAATTTGCTTACGAAGGAAAACGTTGGTTTGATGTATTGCGTCATGCCAAAAGAGGTAATTACGAAGGAAATAATCTTCAATATCTAATTACGCTGGCTATCAACAGTGCTACCCCTCAGAAACAACAAAGTCTGATTGCCAAGTACCGCGATCCACAGCACAACAGTCATTATTGGCCGATTTACGTTCGCGAAATCGAAACCAACAAAAATCTAACTCAAAACGAATTTTACGCTAATTAAAACAAACGCCATGAAAACGATGAAATCAATTTTCTTTTCGGCCGGGCGGCTGCTACTGTTAGCCGGTGTGCTGGCGACTGCTTTCAGTTCTTGTGACGACTACATGAAAGGGAAAACCTTTCTTACCTCCGACGAAATAATGATCGATGAGTATATCGAACAGGAAGATACCACCCTGATGTTGTTCCTCAATGCTGCCGATAAGGCCGGCTTCCGGGGATTACTTCATGCCTATGGCACTAACACCTGTTTTATTCCCGACAATACTGCCATTCGTGCTTATTGCAAAGAACGCGGTATTGCTTCGCTGGAAACCCTTTCGGTGGAAGAGCTCGAAAAATTCATGAAGTTTCACCTGGTGCGCGATACCATACAGTCGGCCGAATTTGTCGATGGACGATTGTCGAAAGCTACTATGCTGGGTAAATTCCTAACCACCCGTACGGTGCAGGAAGGATCGGCGCTTCCGCGCATTAAGGTAAACCGTCAGGCGGATATTCTGGTAAAAGATGTTCGGGTGGCCAACGGTATTATTCATAAAATTAATAGTGTGCTAACTCCGAATCCGAAGACAGTAGGAGAAATGATAAGTGAGTTACCCGAAAACTATTCGCTTTACAAGGAATTGATGCTGGAGGCGGGACTTATCGACACGCTTACACAAAATAAAGCCGATGAGCAGTGGTATACAGCCATTTTGCAGAGCAACGAATCGTTTGCTACCGCCGGAGTTGTTACCCGTGCCGATTTAATTGAAAAAATGAAAGTCGCTCAGCCCGATTTTAAAGACGATGAAGCCAAACTGGTACAATTGTATGCGCAATACCATGTGCTGAAACGGTTGGCTTATGCTACCGACCTGGCCATGTCGAGTGCCGAACTTACCATGGCTCCTAATCAGGTGATTACGGTAGTGACCAAAAAAGATTCGTTAATTCTGAACGAATACCGTTCGCTTACTCGTTTTGAACAGGGTGTTACCGTGAATAAAACGTCGGAATGGACCGACATGAGCTGCTACAATGGAGTGATGATTGATATGGAGGGCTATATTCAGCCGGTAAAACGAGGTGCCGAAGCCGTTTATTGGGAGCTTACCGAACAACCGGAAATTAAAAAGCTGAAAGAGTATCGTCGTCCGGGATCGTGGGTTACTTTCCGTCCGGGAGAGTTGTCGGAACTTCAGTTTGGAGGAAAAAACAATCCTACCATTACCTACAATGCAGTTTCGGGATGGGGAGATAAAGACCAGTATGTAAACGGAGATCAGTTCGATATTCCGATGCGCCCATCCTTGCTGCAATGGATGGAAATTAAAACACCGGTACTTACCGAAGGAGTTTACTATGTTTGGATTTGCTGGCGAAGAGGAGGTACCAATAATAAATTCAAGACAACCTTTAAACAAGAGGGTAAAGAAGATCAGGTGTTGCCGAATGTATTCGACCTGGGTGAATATTTCAATACCAATGCAACTCCGGAAGTGAATCTTAACAACGGGATGAAGCAATACAATGCGAAACAACGTATTAGTGTATTCTGCAGTCGCAACAGTGGCGCTATCAAGGTTGAATATACCGGTCGTCACACGCTGCGTATGGATGCTCTGAGCGGAAATAGCCAGTCGGCCTGGTGGGACATGATTCATTTTATACCGGTTGACCAAAACCAGCTATGGCCTCGTTTTGATTCAAAAGGAAATGCAATCTATCCGGGAACTCCCTGTGAAGAGATTTATCCTTACGATCAGACCTGTTCGGGCGACTTGAATAACTAACCGATAAATAAAAATGTATGAATAAGTTACAAATTCAAAAAATAGGATTAGGAATCGTGATGCTGGCTTTGGTGCTGACCTCCTGTCAGGACTCATCGTGGGAGAAGCACGTGGGCCAGGCTGGAGATGAAAATCTGATGGAGCTGATCGACGCCCGACCCGAATTATCGGTTTTTGCCCGTATGATTCGTAAAACCGGTTACGACCAGGTAGTGAGCAGTGCAGGTAGTTATACGGTCTTTGCTCCGGGTAATACCGCATGGACAGGAATCGACACCACCGATATTACTTTGCTAACCCAAAAGATCGGTACGTTAATAGTGCACAATAGTTACTTCACCGATAATAGTCAGTTATATGTGTCGGTGGCTTCGGTGAATGGTAAAAACATCTTCTACGATGCCACGACCAAAACGTTTAACGGAGCTACGATTGTAGTTGCCGACATCGCTGCCCGTAATGGTGTGCTGCAATTAACCGATAAGCTGGTTGAACGGAAAGAAAATATCTGGGACTATATGGCCTCTGTACCTGCTTCGAGTCAGTACCAATATGTTAATGGGCTCAACAGACGGGTGATGGATATGGAGAAAAGTGTGGCTGTTGGTGTTTATCCGAACGGAACCACCCGTTACGATACAGCCTGGAAAAATATAAATAATTTTTTGCTAAAGTATCCTCTCGACAATGAAGATTCGGTATTCACCTATGTGATGATCGAAAATACAGCATTTCAGGATTTATACACGAAGTATCGCCCCTACTTTAGTCAGCCAATCCCGGCACGTACCGATTCTGCAGCGTTGTACAACGTAACCGGCGATTTTGTGTTCCGTGGAATAGTAGACCTTACCGAAGCCGATACCCTGGTGAATGTAAACGGAGTTAAGGTGCCACTGGCCGGAGTTCAGATTCAGGAAGTCTATTCAGCATCTAACGGACGCGTATATCGGGTCGATAAAGTAAACATCCCGTTGAAAGAAAAGATTAAGCCCATAAAAATTGAAGGAGAACAATTTTCGTCGACATTCGACCGGAATTATGTGTTTACCCGTTATAAACGATGGGCGAGCGGCGAACGCGACATCGTTTTGTCGAGTGGCGCAACCCAGTCGGATACCTTGTGGCGGAAAGTACCCGTGGCTCCCGATACGGTTGCCAAACGCGATAGTGTTGCTTCAAAAACCTATTTTATAAATAGTGGTTTGGTGGCCAATGTGGCCAACTTCTACATCGAATACAAGGTGCCGGTAAATTCGACTGCCTACGATGTGTATTACGTAGCCTACGACGATATTGCGGATCACTTCGATCACAGCTACCGTAATTTCGGGGTTTACAGAGTTGAACAGAAATTGTTTGCCTCCATGCCCGGTGCACCCGCACTTAAGCACGGTACAGCAGATAATACACGAGGAGTTGCAAATAATTACTTAGGCGAAACCCGTTGTTTCGTGGGCCAAACCATGGCCGGAGTACATGAACTTACCAAGCTTCGCCAGTGGACTCTCGACCCTATCACCCAGGTATTGTCGGCACCCATCACCGCACCCGACGGAGAGGTGATGAATGTTTCGCGTGCGGGTACCATGACCCTGTGGCTCACCAATACTGCACGAAGCAATGCAGCCAGTCGACAGGGGCTCCTCTTCCTCGATTATATCTTGCTCGTTCCCAGAATTAATGAAAATTAATCACCTGTTTTTTTGAAGATTATGATGAAAAAAATGAAGCAAACGATAGTTACCGTACTGGCCGTGTTGATGACCCTCTCAACCAACCAGCTTAACGCTCAGAAAAACAGGGTGACCGATACCCTGGTATCGGGAACAGTATACGAAGCTGCTACCGGAAAACCTCTTGCAGGTGTACAGGTAGTAATTCCCGGAGTGGTTTCGGTAATCACCGACGAACAGGGTAATTTTAAACTTACCAAAACCGTGGAAGGAGCAACACTGTTGGTTTCTCTTCCGGGTTATTCTACCCGACAGGTGTACCTGCAGGGGCGCAAAGAATTGAAGATTTCGTTGACCGACGAATCGTTTAAGAGTACTTATCAGGATGTTGCATTGCCACTTAGGGTAATCACCAACGCCCTGAAAAGTCCCTATGCGGTTTCAACGCACGAGAATACCGATGATTACAAATTGGCTACTCCTACCATCGAATCGGTGTTTCAGGGTTACCTCAACGGGGTAAACACGATTAGCCGTTCGGGCATGCCGGGTAGTGGGGCCAATCTGTTTGTTAACGGTTTTAATTCGTTAAACGCAAGCAGTCAACCGCTAATTATTGTTGATGGAGTGATTTACGAAAATCCTTCGTATTATTCCCTCATTACCGGAAATGATGTTTCACCGCTTTCCGATTTCGATAGTAAGGATATCGACAAGATTACCGTGTTGAAAGATGGTACTTCGATTTACGGATCGAAAGGGGCCAATGGAGTGATTGTTATCAATACCTTACGTGCTAAAAGCCCTGCCACCCGAATCAACGCCTATGCGTATGCCGGCATAAATATGGAGCCGACCTCCAACTACCGGATGATGGACGCCTATTCGTATAAGAACTACCTTACCGATATGTTGTTGAGTAGTGGTATGACCACCAATGAAATTCAGGCCTTACCCTATATGAATTCAGAAAAACCCGTTCAGGAGAACTGGGGTGTTTCGGGAAATACCGATTATTACCGGTACAATCAGAATACCGATTGGCAGGATGAGGTGTTTAAAACATCGATTAACCGGAATTTTCACCTGAATGTGACAGGAGGTAACGATGTAATTCTTTATGCAATCGGGGTAGGCTACCTGAATCACGGAGGAGCAGTTGAAAACACCGATTTTTCACGCTATTCATTCCGTACAAACGCTTCGATTAAAATGACCGACTGGTTCCGGTTGAATGCCAATGTTAGTTACATCAACTCCGATCGCCGACTGGCGTATGAAGGGATGAACCGTAATTTTAGTCCTGTGTATTCGGCCCTTATAAAGGCGCCTTTTATGGCAGCAAATGTATATAATATTCTGGGTGAAGAAACTCCCAACTTCGAAAAGGCCGATTTGTTCAATATCTCCAATCCGGTAGCAATTATTAATAATGCTATCAGTGCGAACAACCGTTCACGGTTCAGCGGGATACTTAACGGCGAATTGACCTTCAGTAACTATTTTACGGCCGATATTGTGGCTGGGCTTACATCCGACCGGGTTATCCGCGAACAGGTGTTCATGCCTCAGGCAGGTATTTTTCATACCTCGCTTCCCATTTCGGCAGTTACCAACGAATCGATGCAATTGCGCAATATCCTGAGTCAGTTTAATCTCGATACCCGGGTTTCGTACCAACGCACTTTCGACAGGGTTCACGACCTGAAACTTCGTGCCGGATTCCGTTATCTTACCAGTACTAACGAACTCGACTGGGGGCATGCCTTCAATACGTCGAGTGATGAAATGAAAACGCTGGGTGATGGAAAGAATGAGTTAGCAAAAGTTGGAGGTGCTTTGGGCGACTGGAGGTCGATTTCCAATTACCTGAGTGCCGAATATGGGTATATGAACCGCTACTTTGTGGGAGTAAATGCTGCACTCGATGGATCATCGCGATTTGGATCGAAAGCCGAAGGTTTGAAATTGGGCAATCAGGTGTATGGGTTGTTCCCCTCGATAAATGCAGCGTGGCTGCTTACTTCCGAAGAATTTATGGGTAGTCAGTCGGTGTTCGATCAATTGAAAATTCGTGCAGGATATGCTGTAACGGGAAATGATGATATTGGAAATTATTCGTCGCGCCATTATTATATGCCACAGTCGTACCTGGGAGCATTTGGTTTGGTGCGCGGAAATATCCCGAATACTTCGCTCAAGTGGGAAACAAACCGAAAGGCTACTTTTGGGGTGGATGCTGCTTTTGCCGAAGAGCGCCTGCAATTGTCGCTCGACCTGTACACAGCTACTACTTCCGATTTGATTGTGATTCGTCCTAACGAAAGCTATACAGGTATCAGTAATGCCATTTCCAACGATGGATCGTTACGTAACCAGGGAATCGACCTGATGATGAATGCACGGGTGATTGACTCGAAGGACTTCAGCTGGGATTTGGGTATTAATATGTCGCACAACAGGGCTACTTTGTTGAGTATGGCCGACGATGTGTCGATGATGACGATTGCCGGAGCAACGGTTCGAACCAAAGTTGGCGAGTCGCCGGCTCAGTTCTGGGGCTACAAGACCGATGGAATTCTTAACTCGGCACAGGAGGCGCAGGAGGCTGGTCTGAAAATGCAACGTCCCGACGGAGCTATTATCCCTTTTGTGGCCGGCGATGTAAAGTTTGCCGATTTAAAAGAAGATAAGATTATCAATGAAGATGACCGGACTGTCATTGGTGATGCAACCCCGTTGTTTACCGGAGCATTCAATACAGCAGTTCGCTGGAATAACTTTACCCTGAGTGGAATTGCTACTTTCTCGTACGGCAACGATGTTTATAATGCCGTGAGAGCCAATCTCGAATCGATGAGCAGTACTGATAATCAAACCATAGTGGCCGGTAATCGCTGGCGTTACGATGGCCATCAAACCACTACTCCGGCAGCAGTGTGGGGCGACCCGCACGGTAACAGCCGGTTCTCCGACCGTTGGATTGAGGATGGTTCGTACCTGCGTCTGAAATCGGTAACTTTATCGTACGATATACCGCTGAAAGCAAGCTTCATCACAGGTGCACAGGTATACGCTACCGGTCAGAACCTGTTGACCTTTACCAATTACCTGGGATACGATCCCGAATTCAGCACCGGACAAAGTGTATTTTACAGCGGGATTGATCGGGGAGTAACTCCTCAACCACGTGCCATCTTACTGGGTGTGAAAATCGGTTTATAATCAGAATGTAAAAAATGAAACCTATGATACAGACAAAAATAAAGTCCCTTGCGGGTCTGTTGCTTCTTCTTCCGCTGGTATTCGGTAGCTGCGACGATATGCTGAAAACAGATGCCGGTGAGGTAGTAGAATACGAAAATCATTACCGAAATGTGTACGATACCGATATGGCCATCTGGGGATTGTATGGTAAAGTGCAAAACCTGGCTGAGCAGATTGTGGTGCTCAATGAGTTACGTGCCGACCTGATGGATATTACCCCAAATGCCGACGACGATTTGGTGGAACTCAACAGCCACACAGTAACTAAAGGCAATCGTTACACCGATGTTACTCCTTTTTACGAAGTAATTCTGAATGCTAACGACATGATAGCAAACTTCAACACCATGTTGAAAAACAACCTGATTACGGCCGAAGATTATGCTCCACGGTATGCCGATGTGATGGCAGTTCGTTGCTGGACCTATCTGCAGTTGGCGATTCATTTCAAGAACATTCCCTATGTTACCGATCCATTGATTTCAATCGATGAATTGAAAAATGAAGCTCTTTTCCCAAAAATGAACCTGGATCAGATTCTCCCGATTCTGGTAGCCGAAATGGAAAAATTGCCTACACTGGAAGTAAATAAGTTGACCACTTTTTATGGTAAAACCATAACCGACAATGGTAAATCGGTGTTTTTAAATATGCAATTCCTCGACAAGCATTTGTTGCTGGGCGATTTATATTTGTGGAACAATCAGTTTGTAGAATCGGCTACACAGTACAAAGCCTATATGGATGCCGATGATGTTGGTTCGTCGAAAACCGAAAAGAACAACAAAGTAAGTGGCTGGGTATGGGCCGGAACCAACGAGCCCCGTTTTCAGATTACCTATCAGCGGTATAAAGATCAGGATGTGAGAGCTTATCGCAATATGTGGAAGGAGATTTTCTCCCGCAATTCGACCGACGCCGGTACTACCGCGACCATAGCATTGCAGGATGAAATGATTTGGATGATAACGTTTACCGGATCCGAAAAGTCAACCAGTCCTTTTGTAAAATTATTCGCTAATACAGGTCAGGGCGAGTACCTGATCAAACCTTCGGCTTATGCCATCGATAGTTTGTGGGAAACCCAGGTACAGCAATCCAATGGTTTCGTGTTTGATGGACGGGGACGCGAATCGTCGTTCGATGAAGTGAATGGTCAGCCGGTGGTGTTGAAGTATTTATACGACTATTATAGCTACACTACCGATGCTAACAAAACCATTCATCTGAATTACAACTCCATTGAAAATCCGTATTCCAAGCCGGGCAAGTGGTTCTTGTACCGTGCAGGCCTGCTCCATTTGCGTTATGCCGAAGCAGCCAACCGGGCCGGATATCCGCGATTGGCCTATGCTATGCTTAATAATGGTGTGAAAACCAATTTCGATTGGCGCCGGAGCAATGGATCGCTTCGTCCCGATAAAGAAGGAGTGCAGTATTCCAGTTTTCCACCGATCGATGATACTACACCTGCTGAGCCTTATCCTGCACCTTTTTACCTGGATGCCCGCCAAAACGATGCACCTTACACCTTCCTTCGTTCGCCCTGGCGCGACCATTCAGGAATCCGTAACCGCGCATTTCTTGTGAACGCTAATCCTCCCGCATCGGTGTTGCCCGATACTCCTGAATATACCGAATGGATGGAAATGGCTTTGTTGCGCGAGCAAGCCCTGGAATGTGGTTTCGAAGGCCACCGCTGGTCGGATATGCTACGTATTGCCCGCCGCAAGGCGAATGGCGATGCAGCACAAACAGCCGCTTTAATGCAACAATGGATCAGTGCAAAATTTGCAGCCTCAGGATCAGGTTCAGTTTCTATTACAGCAACTAATCTGTTTTTAGAAATGAATTAACCCTATTTGAACAGAATTACAGTAATTGACACAATAGTCTATTTTTGTGTGTGCTCGTATCCTGTAATTTTGTTGCAAAGTTAAAATGAATATTAACAAATCTAATTTAGGATCATGGAAAAAATGGTAACTACTCAGCACCCCCTCTGAAATTATCAAAACACCCAATTTTGATTTTT
>CAZLHC010000040.1:0-33545 GCA_964559265.1 uncultured Paludibacter sp.
TTTAGTATTAACGGGTTTAAACAGAATTTTAAATTTTAATGTTCAATAAACACTTACTTTTTGCTGTTGTGTTGTTGGTTAGTAGTGGGTGGATGACAGCTCAAAACAATACCAATTCTCCCTATACCCGTTTTGGTTATGGCGAATTAGTCGACACCTATTCGGCTGAGCAGCGTTCAATGGGGGGCACAGCCCTGGCCGGTCGTAATTCGTTAGGGATAAACACGGTGAACCCGGCTTCGTATACGGCCGTCGATTCGCTCACTTTTATGTTCGATGTAGGTTTCTCGGGCTTGACCTCCCGTTTTAGTGATCAACAGGGTGTAAACAGCAAGTTTACCTCCAACCTCGAGTACCTCAGCCTACAGTTTCCACTCGGAAAGTCGGTTGCATTCAGTGCCGGGTTGCTGCCTTTTTCGTTTTCGGGTTATTCGTTTTACCGCTCCGATTCCATCCCCGTTTACGAACCACTTGATCCTTCCAAAAAAGCATATTTCTCACAGGTTTATTCCGGAAACGGAGGAATTTCGCAGGTTTATGCCGGATTAAGCTTTAAATTTCTAAATCATTTTGCGGTAGGGGTTAATTCCTATTATATGTTTGGTGAAGTTAACAATGCACGTACCAACGCTTTCACTTCCAGTGCAACTACTTCGGAACAAATAAATGGTATTCAGGTTGGAAGTTATCGCTTTCGGTATGGTTTACAATACTTTCAGCAATTTTCGAAAAAACACGATGTTAAACTGGGGTTGATATTCGAGAATAAATCAGCACTTTCGAGTACATCGACTCAGATTAATACAGGAGTTCCCACCGATACAATCAATTTCGACAATTCGTTTGACATGCCGTTGATGTTTGGAGCCGGACTTCAGTATACTTTCGACGAAAAGCTCACATTAGCAATTGATTATGTACAACAACAGTGGGCCGAAGCCCGTTATTATACCAAAACCGATAGTCTTACAAATCGTACCCGCTGGTCGGTAGGTGCCGAGTACATTCCGGATATTCGCGGACGGGGGTACTTCGAACGAGTTCGGTATCGTGCCGGATTTACAACGAGCGATCCTTATTATAAAATCGCCGGAAACACGCAACCACGTAATTTTGGTATAAGTTTTGGAGTTGGGCTGCCGTTGCGAACCAGTAATACCCTCATCAACGCCGCGGTAGAGTACGGTAAAGTAGGTGAGCGAAGTGTTTTCAGGGAAGATTATTTCAAAATAACCCTGAATACTACGTTTAGCGAAAATTGGTTCTTCAAAAGAAAATTATAAAAATCAGTTCCATAAATTACAAAATTGAGTATGAAAAGGTTAGTTTTAATGATGCTGAGTGTTGTACTGGTAACTAGTTGCTACGCTCAAAAGGAAAGTAAAAAAGACAGAAAAAACAAAAAGGATCAGACGGAGCAAGTACAGGCACCCGTAGCTGAACAGCAACCGGTAGAAGAAGCAGTGGTTACTGAAGAGTGTGTTATGAACATTAGTTTGTTCAACGAATCGGCTAAAAACAAACAGTTTGCCGATGCTCTTGAACCCTGGAACATGGTGTTCAATACCTGTCCTGCAGCCAACCGGGTTATCTACAGTCAGGGCCGTAACATTGTTCAGTGGGAATTGTCGCAGCAAAAAGACGATGCATCGTATCAGAAGGTATTTGAAAAACTGATGAAGATGTACGACCAACGGATCAAATATTTCGGTACCGACGAACGTTATCCCACACCCTGGATTAAAGGTATTAAAGCGCTCGATTACCTGATTTATTCGAAAAGCGAAAACTTTCAGCCTGCTTACGAATGGTTGGAAGAAGCTGTAGATGGGTTAGGCGAGAAGTCCGACATCGAATTTGTTCGTCAGTTCGTGGTTCTTTCCGATAAAAAATTTGCTACTGATAAGGCAC
Organism: uncultured Paludibacter sp.; assembly: GCA_964559265.1. Classification (GTDB taxonomy): domain Bacteria; phylum Bacteroidota; class Bacteroidia; order Bacteroidales; family Paludibacteraceae; genus Paludibacter. The sequence continues at coordinate 1,912 of CAZLHC010000040.1, forward strand.
ATGCTGAAAAATACATTGCCGATTATCTGAAAGCTAACGCATTACTCGAAGCGATGGCTGCCGATCAGGCCAATGCCCAGCTTGCTGAACAAGCCGCTCAGTATAAAAACGGTATCGATGTTCTTTTTGCACAAAGTGGAGCCGCCGATTGCGCAACACTCGATCAGCTTTATGCCGATAAAGTAAAAGCTAACAATACCGATTTAAGCTATTTGAACAAAGTGCTATCGTTTTATCGCCGTGTGAAATGTACCGAATCGGAAGTCTACTTCAGCGCTGCAGTTGATGCTTATAAAATTAAACCCGAAGCAGAGTCGGCTGCCGCTTTAGCTGCTATGTCGTTTAAAAAAGATGATTTTGCTCAGGCAATTAAGTACTATATATCAGCAGCCGAGCTTTCAGAAAATTCTTCTGATAAGGCCGACTACCTGTACACAGTAGCTCAGATTTATTACTCGAAGCTCGATAATTTTCCACAAACGAAAGTATTTGCTCAGCGTTCACTTGAATTCAATCCTCAAAAGGGTGGTGCTTATCTGATTATCGGACTTGCTTATGCCAGTGCACGCGGTATTTTCGATGATAATATTCTTCAGAAATCAGTTTTCTGGGCAGCAGTCGATAAATTCGTGAAAGCTAAACAGGTGGATCCAACCCTTGCCGAAGATGCCAATAAGCTTATCGCAACTTACAGTCGTCATTTTCCTACCAAAGAAGATATTTTTATGCATCCCGATATGCAGGCAGGTAAAACCTTCTTCGTGGGTGGTTGGATCAGCGAAAGTACTACAGCAAGATGATACCGTCGGGGATCTTAACGCTTAAGGATTTTAAAATCAATCATTGCATGACAACCGCCTTCTGGGTGGTTGTTGTGCTTTTTTCGCTTACAGCCTGCAACAGTAAAGAACCGGTTTTGGCAGAAGCAATAAGCGACCGTGCGGCAATGCCTTACCTTCATGCTACGGATATTACCACCGTAGTGTCCGATTCAGGGATTACCCGTTATCGAATTAATACCCCGCAATGGGATATTTTTGATAAAGCAGTGCATCCTTATTGGGAATTTCCGGTGGGAATTCACCTGGAGCGTTTCGACGAACAATTGAGAGTGGATGCAAATGTGCATTGTTTGTATGCAAAATACCTCGAACGGGATCAGTTGTGGGAGCTTAAAGGAAAGGTGAGGGCTACGAATATTCAGGGCGAATTGTTTGAAACGGAATTACTGTACTGGAATCAACGTACGGAGCAAATTTACTCCGACAGCCTGATAAAAATTACGAAAGCAGAATATATAATAATTGGGGTCGGATTTGAATCGAATCAGGATATGACTAAGTATTTTGTTCGTCAAACTCAGTATATATTGCCTGTTAAAGAGGAATAGCCGATTAAAAAAAGGTGTAAATATAGCATATACTGCATTGTAAGCGTATTTGAAATAAGCTTCACCGGTAATTAAAAAACTATCGTATGATTAAAGTGTTGAGAATTAGTATGCTGATTAGTTTCTTCTTGTGCAATCTTGTGTTGGTTGCCAATGAAGCCGATTCAGCGCACACTACATCGATGTTTATCCGAAACTGGAAAGTGACGGGCATGCAGGCAGCTGTTGATTCAGTTCCGGTCGATACCGCACACTTAAATTTTCAGCTCGACAATCATATCGATCGGTTTAGCATCTCAAATGCTTATCGGGGTAATTTAGGTTCACCTCTTCAGTCGAAACTCTATTTCGATCGCCCCCGGTCGAGCGAATTTATGTTTGCTGATGCTTATTTCCCTTACCTGTATCAACTTGAATCAGCCACCTTTTATAATACGAAAACTCCTTTCAGTACCTTGTATTATTTAACCGGAGGAACAAATTATTTCGAAGATGAACAGTTCCGGTTTCTGTTTACAGCCAATGCCAATAAGAAACTAAACATGGGAGTCGTGCTCGATTATCTGTTTGCCAGAGGCGAGTATCAAAATTTGGCTGCAAAGCGATTTGGCGGCCAAATTTTCGGAACCTATACTGGTCGCAACTACAATGCGATTGGGGTACTCTCGACTAATAACCACAGTAATTATGAAAGCGGTGGTATTCAGGATACTTCGTACATAAATGGTACGATTGACTATCCGGCTCAAAATATTCCGGTAAATATTCGTGGATTTTCCAATTTAAAACTTAATCAGCTGTACTATAACCACAGTTATTCGTTGGGAATTGAGCGGCCGGTGCGAATTACTGAGGATTCGGTACGTATGGATTATGTACCGGTAACCATTTTTGCTCATACCCTCCGGATTTCCGACTATCAGAAACGATATTATGAGCCATCGGTTGAGAACGAATTTTACGATACAACTTATTTCAAGCGCACTGAAACCAACGATACGGCGGCGTACCGGATTATATCCAACCGTGCTTCGGTGAGTATGGCCGAGGAATTTAATAAGTGGTTGAAATTTGGTTTGACTGCATACATCGAAAATGATATCGAACGATTTGTTTATCAGATTGATACAGTGGTGTGGAATCATACCAATTCGAGTACGAAAGCCGGAGCAGTTCTTTCGAAGGACAAAGGCAAATTGTTGCGGTATAATTTCTCCGGCGAACTAACATTTTTAGGAAGGCGTGCCGGTGATTTTGCATTAAATGCTACTGTAAACGGGAATATCCCTGTTGGAAAGCATTCGCTTCAACTGGAGGCAACTGGTTTTATGCGAAGTGAGACAGCCTCATATTTCACAACATTTTACAATTCCAATCACTTTAAATGGGAAAACGAATGGGAAAAAGTATACCGAACTCAGGTAAACGGTAAACTTTCGATACCCGTATTGCGTTTTGCATTCAATGCAACCCTCGAAAATGTGAGTAATCTGGTCTATTTTGATAAAAAGGCATTGCCTGACCAATTCAACGGAAATGTACAGGTGTTAGCCGCCCGACTCCGACAGGATTTCAAGGTTGGAAAATTCACCCTCGAAAATACTATTGTTTATCAGTTGAGTTCTCATCAGGAAATTGTTCCCTTACCTGCCCTTACTTTATTCCACAACTTGTATTACGATGGATTGTGGTTTAAGGTTTTGAGCGTACAGGCTGGGGTTGATGTGAGGTATCATACATCGTATAATGTACCTTCTTATATGCCTGCTACCGGACAGTTTCATCTGCAGGAACGATTTAAAATCGGAAATTATCCGCTAATGAATTTGTATGTGAATTCACATTTGAAACGAACCCGCTTCTTTGCTCAGTACTATCATATCAATAGTTTGTTCATGAAAGGTGATTATTATTCGATGCCTTATTATCCCTTGTATCCTGCTCAGTTCAGAATCGGGTTGAGTTGGAATTTTTACGATTAATAAACGAAGGAAATGAAACAGCGAATTCTGGTACCCGTTTTACTTGTAATAGCACTTGTGGTCGTGTTGTTGGTACTTTTGAAACAACAAAACACACGCGACTTGAACGAGATTTTAAGTGATGGACGAATCACCGTGCTGATCGACAGTGGCGAGCATGGATTTACACGCGATAGTGCGAAAGTTGCCGGTTTTCAGTACGAGGTAGTGAAAATGTTTGCCGATGAGCTTGGTGTAGAGTTGGTGATATTGCAGGAACCTGATCATGCAAAAGGCAATAAGGAACTGGCGGATGGTGACTGCGATATTGTGGTGTCGCTGCAACCTTTGATCAACGATTCAGCATCGTCGATAGTTTCCGTTTATCCATTAATTGAAACCAACTTAATGTTGGTTCAACTTCCTGATTCGGCGGGTAAATTACCGGTAACCACTCAGCATCAGCTCGATGGAGAACCCATTTCACTTATAAAAGCTTCGCCATTTGAGGAGGTATTGCAGGCACTTGCCGACGATCTGGCAATAGAGCCTGAAATAAATGAAACCGGGTTGGCGAGCCTCGATGCTATGATCCAATCGATTGTGACAAAAAACAATAAGTATACAGTCTGTCCGGAGTATCTTTCCAAACGATTGAAAAAGAAATATCCTCAAGCAGACTTTTCGCTTCCCCTCACTTTTTACCTTCAACTGGCATGGACTGTACGCGATAGTTCGCCAGTGTTGAAACAACGGTTAGATACATTTACAGCCAATTTTGTGGGTACAGCCAACTATTGGTCGTTGTATAATACCTATTTTATGAACGAATAAAACTAAAATGCCTTATGCCCGTAAATATCCCGGTAACCCTTCCCGCAGTTGAACTGTTGCGAAACGAAAACATCTTTGTGATGGATTCGGATCGAGCTTCTCATCAGGAAATCAGACCACTTAAAATTGTAATTTTAAACCTGATGCCCATTAAAATTACTACTGAAACCGATTTAATACGATTACTTTCGAACAGTCCTCTACAGATCGAATTGGATTTACTTCAACTCGAAAGTCACACTTCACGTAACACTCCTATCGAGCATATGATGAACTTTTATAAGAAGTTCGACGAGATAAGCAAGAGTAATTACGATGGGATGATTATAACCGGAGCACCTGTTGAGCAACTTGAATTTGAAGAAGTTGATTACTGGCCCGAAATGGTGAAGATAATGAATTGGGCGCAAAAACATGTCACTTCAACCTTGTTTATTTGCTGGGCTTCGCAAGCCGGAATGTATCATTATTATGGAATTCCGAAATATCCCTTAAACGAGAAGATGTTTGGGGTATTTGAACATCACACGCATAACCCGATGAACCCGATTTTCAGAGGGTTCGACGATGTGTTTTTTGTGCCTCACAGCCGCCATACCGAGGTACGTGCCGAAGATATCCGCAAGGTGCCCGAGCTAACCATTTTGTCCGAATCGCCCGAGTCGGGGGTTTATATGGTAATGGCCCGTAATGGTCGTGAGTTTTTTATTACCGGGCATTCGGAATATTCACCGAATACACTTCATGAAGAGTATATGCGCGATCTTACAAAAGTATTGGATATCAAGTTGCCCCGGAATTATTATCTCAATGATGATCCGGAGCAGGGAGTAGTTGTGCGTTGGAGGAGTCATGCCAACCTGATGATTACCAATTGGCTGAATTATTTCGTGTACCAGGAAACTCCTTACGATCTTACCCAGATACAATAAGCTGATGAGAGCTATTGAACTATTATCGCCGGCCAAAAACCTGGAATGTGGCAAAGCAGCTGTTGATCATGGTGCGGATGCGGTTTATATAGGAGCAGCTCAGTTTAGTGCACGAGCTGCTGCAGGCAATTCGGTGGAGGATATCGCCCTACTGATTGAGTATGCTCATCGTTTTCGGGTGAAAGTGTTTGTTGCTATCAACACGGTTCTTACCGACGACCAGATGCCAGCTGCACGAGAACTTATATGGCAGGTGTACGAAGCTGGTGCCGATGCAATTATCATTCAGGATATGGGGATTTTGCAACTCGATTTGCCTCCAATAGCGATACATGCAAGTACTCAAACCGATAATCGGACAATTGAAAAGGTACAGTTTTTAGCGGAAACAGGATTTTCGAGGGTAGTGTTGGCACGAGAACTGACCCTGAAGCAGATAAAGGCAATTTCGAATGCAAGTGAGGTGGAGCTGGAAGTGTTTGTGCATGGTGCATTGTGTGTAAGCTACAGCGGACAGTGCTATATAAGTCAGGCCACAACAGGTCGAAGTGCTAATCGAGGCGAATGTGCCCAGTTTTGCAGATTGCCATACGATTTGTACGATGGTGATGGAAACCGGCTGTTGAAATCGAGGCATTTACTTTCGCTAAAAGATTTGGATTTATCGGAGTCGTTGGGTGAATTGTTGGAGGCAGGAGTAACTTCGCTGAAAATTGAAGGTCGGTTGAAAAATGTTGATTATGTTAAAAACATTAGCTCTTATTATCGAAAAAAGCTAGATGCACTAATTGATAGTTCTGAGGGGAAGTACCGCAGAGCCTCATCGGGCAGAACCCGGATTTTATTTGAACCCGACCCTGAAAAGAGCTTCCGTCGCTCGTCTACCGATTATTTTTTACACGGACGTCACCGCGAAATCCACCAACCCGACACCCCAAAATCGCTGGGAGAACCCATCGGCAAGGTACTGGCTATTGGAAGGAATTATTTGGACATTGCAACCGACAAAATTCTACACACAGCCGATGGGCTGTGCTATATGGGTGCTGAGGGAGTGTTAAATGGATTTTCGATTAACCAAGTGGAGCATAACCGGCGTATAGTTCCCCACTTGATGCCGGTGTTACAGGTTGGTACTATGTTGTATCGCAATCAGGACCATGCCTTCGATAAATTACTGAAAGGAAAAACAGCGGAACGAAAAATTGCTGTTGCAATAAAATTGAGTGAACTGTCCAACGGATTTGGGTTGGAAATGGAAGATGAAGATGGAGTGGGGTGCAGGTTGCATTTTGAAGTCGAAAAGCAGGAAGCACGCCGGACTGAAGGAGTAGAGGAGGGTATACGGCAACAGCTTGGAAAGTTGGGCGCTACTATATTCGAAGCCGGCAGTATCGAAGTTAAAATCGATAAACCCTGGTTTTTAGCAGCATCGGTACTTAACGAATGGAGAAGAGCAGCCGTAGAAAAGCTCGAAGAAGCGCGAAAGGCAACATACGTACGGGAATTGCCGGCTCCTCGTAACAAAGCAGATTATCCTCTCAAAAAGCTTACTTATCTGGGTAATGTAACCAATAAACTGGCACAAAAATTTTATTCCCAACATGGAGTGGAGGAAGTAATGCCGGGTTTTGAGATAAAAGCCGACGACGAGGCTGTGCTGATGTTTACCAAACACTGTATAAAATACGACATGGGATGGTGTCCGCGTGAAGGGCAGCAAATGCCGGTGACAGAGCCATTGAAGTTAATCCATGGTAACCATCAGTTCCGGCTTGAATTTGATTGTCCACGCTGTGAAATGCATGTACGAAAGGCGTGACAGGCCTCCTTTTTTTTGATTGGGTGTTAAAATTTTACGACCTTCCCCTCCTTTGCTTGTTTTTAGGATTTTATTCTCTACATTTGCACATCTGATTTTTTATTGAATAATTTTAACGAAATAGTATCTATTCATATGGCATTACAAGTAGGCGATCGGGCACCGGAAGTACTGGGTCTGAATCAGGACGGGAAAGAATTAAAACTTTCCGATTACAAAGGCAAAAAGATAGTATTGTATTTTTATCCGAAAGACAATACTTCGGGCTGTACAGCTCAGGCATGCAATCTGCGCGATAATTACACCGAATTGCGGGCAGCTGGTTACGAAGTGATTGGGGTAAGTGCCGACAGTGCAAAATCGCACAAGAACTTTATTGCCAAACAAGAACTACCTTTTGAATTAATAGCCGATACCGAAACTACTTTATCGCAACTTTTCGGTACCTGGGGCGAGAAATCGATGTATGGCCGTAAGTACATGGGAATGTTTCGAACCACATTTATTATAAATGAAGAAGGGGTTATTGAGCGAATTATAAGCCCTAAAGAAGTAAAAACCAGCGACCATTCAGCACAGATAGTATGAGAAGCAATTTCAATCCCTGGCATCAGGTAGTTCCACAGACTGATAAAAAAGAAGTAGTAAAAGGAATCATTGAGATTCCTAAAGGCAATCGTGCCAAGTATGAACTCGATAAAGATAGTGGTCTGCTCCGTCTCGACCGGGTGCTTTATTCGTCGGTTTATTATCCGCATAATTACGGATTTATTCCTCAAACCTTTTGCGACGATAAAGACCCACTGGATATTATGATTTTATCGCGTATTGAAGTGGTACCACTTTGTATAGTGGAAGCAAAAGTAATCGGAGTAATGCGCATGCTCGACAACGGTGAAGCCGACGATAAGATTATAGCCGTTGCAGCAGGTGATCCCAGTGTGTCGCACTACAATGATGTATCGGACCTTCCCCCGCACGTGATGCAGGAAACCATGAGTTTTTTCGAAGATTATACCAAGTTGGAGAATAAAACCGTGGTGGTAGAGAAGTTTTTTGATAGAGCTACTGCACTTCAGATTATTGAAGATGCTTACAAAATGTACCGCGATCATTATGGTGAGCTACATAAATTTTTCTTCGGATAACTAAAACCAATCGATAGTTTAACCACCAGTTGCTGCTTTCTGATTCACTCTGTCAGAAAGCAGCAACTGTTTTGTTTAAACTAAATACGCTGAGTGGCTTCCGATTTTGGGGGATTTTGACTATCTTTGCACCCTGAAAAATCATTCGAAAAAAACATCATGATTCAATTTTTCCGTACTGCTCAGCAAGTAATATTCGCTGTGCAATCTCCCCAGCCGCTCGATGCTGCGGCAACCGAACGTTTAGTGTGGCTTTTTGGTAATGCCGGGGTAGTTCCGGGCGCAGTAGTCGAAGGTAACTTTATCGGCCCGCGCCGTGAAATGATAACTCCCTGGAGTACCAATGCCGTTGAAATCACTCAAAACATGGGGATTCGCGGCATTTTACGTATCGAAGAGTTCCGTCCGGTGCCTTCCATACCTTCGGTTCAGGGGGCAATGCAGTACGATCCTATGTTGGAGCGTATTTATCCGGTTCTGAATCAGGAGCTGTTCACCATCGAAAAACAGCCGGAGCCCATTTTGTATGTTGATGATATTACAGCCTACAACGAACAGGAAGGGTTGGCTCTTAGCCCCGACGAAATTGAGTACCTCAACGAGGTAAGCCGTAAGGTAGGACGCAAACTTACCGACTCGGAGGTATTTGGCTTCTCACAGGTGAACTCGGAACACTGTCGTCATAAAATATTCAATGGTACTTTTGTTATCGATGGAGTGGAAAAAGAAGCCTCGTTGTTTCAGCTTATACGTAAAACGTCGGAAGAAAATCCAAACCAACTGGTTTCTGCTTACAAAGATAACGTGGCATTCAATGCCGGGCCCGAAATTGAACAGTTTGCACCGGCCTCGGGCGATAAACCCGACTACTTCATCACCAAAAAAATTGAATCGGTAATTTCACTGAAAGCCGAAACACATAACTTTCCAACCACCGTTGAGCCGTTTAATGGTGCTGCAACAGGAACGGGCGGCGAAATTCGCGATCGGCTGGGTGGTGGAAAAGCGAGTTTACCCATTGCAGGTACTGCGGTGTATATGACTTCGTATCCCCGAAATACTTCAAAAGCCTGGGAGTCGGCCATCGAGGCACGCAAGTGGTTGTATCAAACTCCCGAACAGATTCTTATCAAAGCATCCAACGGAGCTTCTGATTTTGGAAATAAATTTGGTCAGCCGCTCATTTGTGGTTCGTTGCTGACCTTCGAACACGAAGAAAACAACCGGAAATACGGTTACGATAAGGTTATTATGCTTGCTGGTGGGGTAGGTTTCGGTAATCGTAAAGATGCACTGAAAGGAACACCCGAAGTTGGAGACAAGGTTGTTGTTATGGGAGGTGATAACTACCGCATCGGTATGGGCGGTGGTGCTGTATCGTCGGTGGAAACCGGTCATTATGATAATGCTGTGGAGCTGAATGCAGTGCAACGTGCTAATCCTGAAATGCAGAAACGGGTGGCCAATGTAATTCGTACCCTGGCCGAATCAGATACTAATCCGATTGTTTCTATTCACGACCACGGTGCCGGCGGTCATCTCAATTGTCTTTCGGAGTTAGTGGAAACAACCGGTGGCAAAATTGAAGTAGATAAACTGCCGGTAGGTGATCCGACGCTCAGCGCCAAGGAAATTGTGGGCAACGAGAGTCAGGAGCGCATGGGGATGTTGATGAAGGAAGAAGACCTGGCGCTGGTGCAACGTATAGCCGATCGCGAGCGGGCTCCGATGTATGTGGTAGGTGAAACAACCGGCGATATGGAATTTGTATTCGAACAGGCCGATGGACAGAAACCCATTAATCTGCGTTTGGATTATATGTTTGGAAAACCGCCGAAGACAGTGATTAGTGATAGGGTGGTTAGTGATGAGTTTGCAGCGGTTGAGATTTCGGAAGATCAACTTCAGAACTATCTCGAAAATGTGTTACAGGTAGAGTCGGTAGCTTGTAAAGACTGGTTAACAAACAAAGTCGACCGCTCCATTACCGGTAAAATTGCCCGTCAGCAATGTGCCGGTGAAATTCAGCTGCCGTTGAACGACCTGGGTGTAGTTGCCCTCGATTACCGCGGGCAGGTAGGTATCGCCACTTCCATCGGACATGCACCGCTGGCTGCACTGGCCGATCCTGCTGCCGGTTCGGTGTTGGCAATTGCCGAGGCGCTTACCAACCTGGTATGGGCTCCTCTGAAAGATGGAATGGATACTATTTCGCTGAGTGCCAACTGGATGTGGCCCAGCAAAAACCCGGGAGAAGATGCCCGGCTGTATAAAGCAGTGGAAGCTTGCAGCGATTTTGCCTGTGAGCTTGGAATTAATATCCCGACAGGAAAAGATTCGCTTTCGATGACCCAGAAATACGGCGACGAAAAAGTGTTTTCGCCGGGTACTGTTATTATTTCGGCAGCAGCCGAGGTTACCGATGTTAAAAAAACGGTGAGCCCGGTGGTGGTGAATGATCCAAAATCAACCCTGTATTATATCGATTTTTCGTTCGATCAGCAAAAACTGGGAGGTTCGGTACTGGCACAAACGCTCAATAAAATTGGAAACGATGTGCCCACGGTTCAGGAACCCGAATATTTCAAAGCAGCTTTTGAAGCTATTCAGGAGATGATTGCCCACAATATGATTCTTGCAGGTCACGATATTTCCGAAGGTGGATTAATAACCACCCTTGCCGAAATGTGTTTCGCCAATGCCAAAGGTGGACTGTCCATCAATCTCGATCAACTCGCAGGCAATTCGATAGTTACCAATCTGTTTGCCGAAAATCCCGGCGTGGTGATTCAGGTAAAAGACCGTAAGCCGGTGGAGAAAATTCTGGAAGCGGCAGGGGTTGCTTTTGCAAAAATTGCTGTTCCTATCGACGAACGCCGTTTGGAAATTACAAAGAAGAAAGTAAATTATACCTTCTCGATTAACGATTTGCGCGATACCTGGTACCGCTCGTCGTACCTACTCGATCGCAGGCAAAGTGGTGAATCCCAGGCACAAGCTCGATTCAATAACTACAAAAAACAGCCACTCGAATTCCAGTTCAATCCCTCTTTTAAAGGAAAATTGTCGCAGTTCGGATTGTCGCCCGACCGTCAGCCTTCGGGAATTAAAGCGGCTATCATCCGCGAGAAAGGCACCAATGGCGAACGCGAAATGGCTTATGCACTGTACCTTGCCGGTTTCGATGTAAAAGATGTGCACATGACCGACCTCGCTACCGGACGCGAAACGCTTGAAGATGTAAATCTGATTGTATTCTGCGGTGGGTTCTCCAATTCCGATGTATTGGGCTCGGCTAAAGGGTGGGCCGGTGCTTTCCTTTACAACGAGCAATCGAAAGCTACACTCGACCGCTTTTACCAGCGCCAGGATACGCTGAGTCTGGGTATTTGCAACGGATGTCAGCTGATGGTGGAGTTAGGACTTCTGACCCCTGAACATGAACAGAAGCCACGGATGTTGCACAATGATTCGCACAAATTCGAATCGGGCTTTGTAGGATTGACCATACCGGTCAATAACTCGGTGATGTTTGGTTCGCTGTCGGGCAGCAAATTAGGAGTTTGGGTGGCCCATGGCGAAGGAAAATTTGCCTTGCCTTACGAAGAAAGCAAATATTCGGTCATAGCTAAATACAGCTACGAAGGTTATCCCGCCAATCCGAACGGTTCCGATTACAATGCGGCTGGTATTGCCTCGGCCGATGGTCGTCACCTGGCCATGATGCCTCACCTGGAGCGCGCCATATTCCCGTGGCAATGGGCGCATTATCCGGCCGAACGCAGAAATACCGATCAGATAACTCCGTGGGTGGAAGCATTTGTTAATGCCCGCAAGTGGGTGGAAACTCAGCCTTAAACAAACATTCTTGTTGAAGGAACAGAACTTACTTTTTCGAATCTGCCTCTTCGTAGGCAGATTCTTTAAATAACATATGGCAGAAAAAACATTAGTAGAAAAATTAGAAGGATTACAGCATAAATTCGAAGAAATTTCGACCCTGATCACCGACCCGTCGGTAATTTCGGACCAGAAACGGTATGTGAAACTCAACAAGGAATACCGCGAATTGGAAGATTTGCTGGTAGCCAAAAATTCGTACGAATTAGCACTTTCGCATTATGCGGAAGCAAAAGAGATTTTGAACAACGAATCGGACTCCGAAATGCGTGAGATGGCGAAGGCTGAACTCGACGAGCTGGAGGAGCGCATTCCACAATTGGAAGAAGAGATTAAGCTCTTGCTGATTCCTGCTGATCCGGAAGATAATAAAAATGCAATTGTTGAAATACGGGGAGGTACAGGAGGCGATGAAGCGGCCATTTTTGCCGGTGATTTGTTTAAAATGTATACCCGCTACTGTGAGTCGAAAGGCTGGAAGGTAGAGGTTACCAATATTTCCGAAGGTACTTCAGGGGGGTATAAAGAAGTGATTTTTACCGTATCGGGCGACAAAGTCTACGGAACGTTGAAATACGAATCGGGGGTGCATCGTGTACAACGGGTGCCTCAAACCGAAACGCAGGGCAGGGTACATACCTCGGCAGCTACCGTGGCTGTATTGCCCGAAGCCGAAGAGTTTGATATTGAACTGAAAGAGTCGGATGTGCGGGTGGATACGTTTTGCTCGTCGGGTGCCGGCGGTCAGTCGGTAAATACAACCTATTCGGCTATCCGGTTGGTTCATATCCCCACCGGCATAACGGTGCAATGCCAGGATGAAAAGTCGCAGCATAAAAACAAAGCGAAAGCGATGATAGAACTTCGATCGCGAATTTATGCCATTGAGCATCAGAAATACCTCGACGAGATAGGTTCAAAACGTAAAACGATGGTCTCTACCGGCGACCGTTCAGCCAAGATACGGACCTACAATTACCCGCAGGGACGAATTACCGATCATCGTATCAATTTTACGATTTACAACCTGGCTGCGTTTATGAATGGTGATATTCAGACGGTTATCGATCAGCTGATAGTGGCCGAAAATGCCGAACGATTAAAAGATAGTGAATTATAACCATTATCACAGTTTGCAGTTTTAACAGAAGATGTGGTAATACTAACCGGATAGTATATAAATTTTTTCACAATGAACAGACAACAACTTTTTTCAAATATTCAGCGTAAACGGTCATTTCTTTGCGTAGGCCTCGATACCGATATTCAGAAAATTCCTGAATTTCTTTTTGATGAAAATCAGGATGCTATCTTTGAGTTTAATAAAGCCATTGTTGACGCCACAGCCGATTTATGTGTAGCGTTTAAACCCAATCTGGCCTTTTACGAAAGCCTTGGCCAGCAGGGTTGGGAGGCATTGGAACGTACGGTGGATTATATTCGCGAAAACTATCCCGACCAGTTTATAATTGCCGATGCCAAGCGTGGCGATATTGGGAATACATCGGCTATGTATGCCCGTACTTTTTTTGGGAATATGGAATTTGATGCTGTAACGGTGGCGCCCTATATGGGCGAAGATTCGGTAAGCCCTTTTTTGACTTACGAAGATAAATGGGTGATTTTGCTTGCCCTGACTTCAAATAAAGGTGCCTTTGATTTTCAGTTTTCCACCGATGAGAAAGGGGAGAAGCTATACGAGAAAGTGCTGAAAACATCGCAGGCCTGGGGTAGCACCGACAACCTGATGTATGTGGTAGGGGCTACCAAGGCCGAAATGCTCGAAGGCATCCGTACGCTTGTGCCCGATCATTTTCTGTTGGTACCCGGAGTGGGTGCACAGGGTGGAAGTTTGCAGGAGGTGGCCCGCTTTGGTATGAATAAGCAATGTGGTTTATTGGTAAATTCGTCGCGTCAGATTATCTATGCTTCGTCGGGTGCCGATTTTGCTGAAGCAGCTCGTCGTGAAGCTCAAAAAGTTCAGCAGGAAATGGATGAATTGTTAAATAGGTCGGGGTTGTAAGGTCTTTTGATTGCTGTTTATATTTTGAAAGCCTGAAAGTAGAAGTCGATGGCTTGCCGGTTATCTCACACACATCAAAAGTAAGCAGAAATTAATTCAGGGCTTTCGAACGGTTTAGTAAATGAAATACAGGTGCGAGAATTCGTTCCATCAGGCTCCGTTTGTTGGTTATGATTTCAGCCTGGCCATTTAGTTCGCCCTGAAGTTGAAGTAATTGCCCTGTAGTTGTGGTTAGTCCTTTTTCGAATATTACTTCAACTGCATAATATTGTTTGTCGGGTACCAGGGAGATGTTACTAACTGTTCCTTTCAACATGCCGAACTCAAGGTACGGATAATCGTCGATTTTCACCAATACCAACTGACCTTCAGTTACCTTTCCGGCGCCCATCACCGGCATTTGCATTCGGCCGGAAAGTGAAGTTAACGTGTCGGAAATGATGGCCATCATTTTTTGGTCCCTCACGATGTGTTGTTGTTCGTTCCATATTCCGTTGAAGCTAAGCTGACCCGAAACCGGCGCCGTGAGCAGATAATTGTATTGCCAATTGCTCAGCGCTGTTTCCAGCTCCATAATGCCTGACTTAAGTTGGGCAAACAACTGGTTCTTTTCGCGCTGTTGTTGTACCGACAGCTTTTGGAGCGAACCCGATAGCTGGGAAGTTTCAATGTTTTCGAGAGAAGCAGTAGTTTTCAGCTGTTCTAATTCGTTCTGACGGCTGAGAAATAACTGTTCAGCCTGCTCCAGATCCGATGTTGCAACAACATTTTTATCATACAATTGTTTATCGCGCATGTATACCGATCGTGCAATTTCAACTTCTTTTTCTTTATTCGCAATCTGACGTGCAACTAATTTCCGATATTCCTCCCGGTTTTTTAATTGTTGCGTTAATATGCTCTGTTCTTTCTCGGTTAGGTTGAGTTGCAGGAAATTACGGTATGCAATTGCAGCCTCCACAAACTGCGTGTAAGCCTGCTGAATTACGCCTAACTCAAACCGATCAGTAAGTAAATCGTCGGGATAGCTTACGCGGGCTTCTTCGAAGGTTGTTTCGTTAAGTAGTGCCTTTAACCGTAGTACATCGCCGGTGAGGGCGCTGTTGTCGATTACCGCTAACACATCGCCGGCTGCTACTTTTTGCCGGTCGGTGCACAGCAAGTCGCTCAGTCTTCCTTCGGAACGTGAAACTACCCATACCGGAGGCGAACTGCTACTGATGGCAATTTTGCCTTCGACACGATCGGGATAGGTGAAAAAAAAGCTGGCAATAAAACCTGAAAGTACTATCAGGCTGATAAGTAAAATACCATGGCGAATTAATATATGAGGCGGGCGGCTCAGAATTTCCTGAACTTCATCGCTTCGCAGCTGTATATTGTTGTTTTTAGTACTCATACGTCCAATTGATTTTTTACCAACCGGTAGTAAGCTCCTCCCGATTTTAATAGTTCTTCGTGAGTGCCTTGTTCTACAATAGTACCTTTGTCGAGCACAACAATCTGATCGGCGTTGCGTACCGTACTCAACCGATGAGCCACTACAACGGAGGTTCTGCCATTTAAAAACTGTTCGAGTTGTTGCATGATTACCCGCTCATTGTTGGTGTCGAGCGCATTGGTAGCTTCGTCTAAAAATACAACTTCAGGATCTTTATACACCGCCCTGGCAATCAGAATCCGTTGCTTTTGTCCCTGGCTCAAACCAACTCCTTCCTGTCCGATTTTGGTGTTGTACCCGAGTGGTAACGATTCAATGTACTCCGTAATATTGGCAATTTGGGCGGCATGCAATAGCTTTTCCTTGTCGATACGCTCATCACCGGGCGCAATATTCCGGGCGATGGTGTCCGAAAAAATAAATCCATCCTGCATCACGACACCACATTTTTTACGCCATTCGCGTTGACTATACGTGTCGAGCCGGTGATTGCCTACTCTGATTTCGCCGTGCAGAAGCGGATAAAAGCCCAGCATTAGTTTAACAAGCGTGGTTTTGCCACTGCCGCTACTACCAACAATAGCTGTTTGTTTTCCAGCCGGAATATAAAGATTAATACCTCGTATT
This sequence comes from uncultured Paludibacter sp., assembly GCA_964559265.1. Taxonomy (GTDB): domain Bacteria; phylum Bacteroidota; class Bacteroidia; order Bacteroidales; family Paludibacteraceae; genus Paludibacter. The sequence continues at coordinate 17,990 of CAZLHC010000040.1, forward strand.
ACCGGTTCACCCATGCGTGTGGTGTCGTAACCAAACACGATATTGTGTAGTTCGATGGGTTGTCCTGCAGGGATTTCCTGCACTCCGGGATGAAGAGTCGATTCTTCGTCGGCTTTTTCGTGAATTTCGCTCAATCGTTCAAGACTCAGTTTTGCATCCTGACTTTCGCGCATAAAACTTATTAATTGATCGATGGGGCTGTTAAGTTGTCCGATAATGTATTGCACTGCCAACATCATACCCAGGGTCATGCTTCCATCGATAACCAGTTTAGCAACGAAGGCCGTAATCAGTAGGTTTTTTGTTTGATTGATCAATACTCCTCCCGAATCCTGGTATTGTGCCAGTGCCAGTCCCCTGATCCGAAGTTTGAACATACGTGCCTGCACGCGTTCCCATTCCCAGCGTTTTTGTTGCTCACAACCGTTTAATCTGATTTCCTGCATGCCGTTTACCAATTGAATAAGGTTGCTCTGATTGGCCGATTGCAGGGCGAAATTCTTGTGATCGAGAGCCGCTCTTCGTTTCATGAATAGCCATACCCAGGCAAAGTATAATGCGCTGCCCACGACGAAAATGCCGAATATCGAAAAATTATACAGAAGTAAAACCAGACTGAAAATGATAAGGGTGAATGCCGAAAAAACCACATTCAGACTCGAATTGGTGAGGTAGTGTTGTATGCGGGAATGGTCGTTGATTCGTTGCAGAATATCGCCTGTCATTTTGGTGTCGAAGTAACCCATGGGAAGCCGCATCAGTTTTATAAGAAAATCGGAGATAAGGGCTATGTTTACTCTTGTTCCCAGGTGCAGCAATATCCAACCGCGGATAAAATCGGTAGCCGTTGAGCTGATCATGAGCATTAATTGGGCTATCAGCACCAGCCAAATGTAGCTTAAATCGTTGGTGGCGATTCCTACATCTACAATCGACTGGGTAAGAAAAGGAAGTACCAGTTGTAATAAACTCCCCACCACCAGACCAATTACTACCTGAGTAATGAAGTTGCGGTAAGGGCGGATGTAATTAAACAGAAAAGCAAAACCGCGGCGGTTGACCCTTTCTCCCTCCTGAGCATAAAATTCGGGGGTAGGTTCCAGCAGCAAGGCAATCCCGATGGCCTGTTCGTCGGTTTGCGAACTTATCCAGCACCGGCAAAATTCTTCTTGGGTGTAGCGTTGTTTACCACCTGCCGGATCGGCCACCTCCACCAGGGTGTTGCCTTTTTTCGACTTGAAGCCATATACAACCACAAAGTGTTGTTGATTCCAGTGTACAATACAGGGGAGTGGAGCTGTGGTTAATTCCTCAAAACTAACCATTACACCTGTCGATCGAAGTCCGAGGGCTTCGGCGGCTTCACTTATTCCCAGCAACGAAACCCCTTCGCGGTTCAGGTGGGCACGTTGGCGCAAACCTTCGAGCGAAAAAAAACGGCCATGGAAGGCGGCCACCATTCGTAGGCAGGCCGGACCGCAATCCATGGCATCGTGTTGAGAAAAATGAGGGAATTGCATGCTATAAAATCAGTTTTTGAGTTTCGAGCTGCAATATTAAATAAAAAATAGCAGGTAGAGGAAGATATGTAAAAATTACAGTCACGTATTAATAATTTTACTATAAAAAATGTGAACTCAGTTGGATCCGATTACCGCATACTCCAGGGCCGGATAATCCTCGTTTTTGCTACGGTTGTTTTGCCATTGCAGTGGCTGCAGATTGCTCAATTCGTCGGTACCCCCTTTTGAAACCGGCTTTACATGATCGATTTCCCAACCTACACCATTTTCCGATATATAGCCAAATTTGTCGTATTGCATCCAGGCACCACAACAGTCTTTACGGTATTTGTCCGGATTAAAGCCGGGGATTATCCGGCCTTTTTCCCATACTAATTTGATAATTTCATCCGACCATTGGTTGCCCTGTTGGTCCGTATTTCTTGTGCGTGTCATCTTTGTTGTATTAACTGAACGAATAATCCGAATGTCGCTTACAAAGCTTGCTGGCTGATAACCTGCGTCCTGCGTGGAGGCCGTTAGTAGTGTGAATTGTGATTCAGTAGTCTGCATTGTCATTTCATTTAAATTTTTTTCAACGTTCCTATGCTGTTGTGAGACATAACGCTAACCGATTCAGCAGGATTTTTAAACAAACAAATAAATCATTAATAGCTCCGATTATTGAACAATTCCTGTGCGGGATGAGAAATAAATGGATATTAATGCTTTTTGATACTGCAAGTATACGTTTAAATCTGATTGGTAGTTCTCACGTGGTTCTACCAAAGCACTACCGAAGTTCTCACAGGGCTATTAATGTACGTTAACAATGGCGTGTGGGCTGTTTAATGTGTTTTTTTGTCGGAGAAATGGGCTGTTGGTGAGCCCGGGGTATAAAATCGAACGGCAAACAATGCGAAGATTGTTTGCCGTTCGATTTTATTGCTTTAGAAAAGCAATGAATTCATTAGATTTGTAGTTGGTATTAAACCCAAATTATCGTTTTGCTGCCATCAGGAGCAATAATTCTCAACCAATAACCACCTTTAACTTCGTTCATCTGTGCTGCGTTCAATGTAGTGAATTCGGCAGCTTTTTTTGTTGTTGTTTTCATGTTCGTTTTATTTATTTTTAATTACCTTACAATATTATAGCATAAAATGACTGGTTGAGCTCACGCGCTTCTCACAAAGTTCTCACAAAGTTCTCATTTTTGCTATAAAAAAAGTGAATAATTTTCGTTGTTTTGGTGCGAAAATAATAATTCTTAATGATTGTGTATTAAAATTCTTTGAATTGTCTCATTTTTTTGTACTTTTGGTCCCTGATTCTTCTCACAAAGTGATCCGATTAAAGGCCGTTGACGGTGTTTTGTGTGAAAAATGTGAGGAATCGGTGAGTAGTTTGTGAGATTCTGAATTTTTCGGGTAGGTACCCCCTCGCATGTTCCGGAAAATGTGTAATTTTAAACCCGAAATCAATCCCTTTTAAACCCGATTTTTTCTCCCACCGCTTATGTCTACTAAAACCGTTTTCTTGTTGGTGTTATTCTCATTGATCCTGATTTTCGGGACTCAGATTTTCCTGGTATTGGACTACTACAATACAACTCGTTCTGCATGGATAAAAGAATCAAGTACAGTAGTTGAAATGGCTTTTAGGAATGACTTAACGATACGAAACGAGGAATTTCGAAAAAAGATAAATGACTCTCCAGTTATAATAACACCCACAGAATCTGAAGATCAAACTATTGCTACCGTAGATTTAAGTGATAATTCCTCTCAGTCACCTTTGTCGCATGAAAGCGTCATCAGCGTTCTCGACATGGCCATCCATAAACACATTAGCAGTTTGGTGCCACTCAATCTTCATCAGCTCGACAGCATTACCTCTACCATATTAGTAGCCCGTGAGATTTTCAGCAATTTTACGGTCAATCTGGTTCAAACTTCCACCGGCGAAATAATCGAATCGTCAAAAGATAACTGGAAATCGTCCTTATTTCTCATTTCGAGTGAACCGATGCTTATTGATGCCGGATCAGGAATTGCCCTTCAGTTACACCTGATCAATCCCTTTCAGATAATTATCAAACGAATGGGATTGATGCTTATTTCGTCGCTGGTGTTATCGCTCATCTGTGTGCTGGCTTTTATCTACCTGCAAAAGGTGCTGGCACGCCAGAAAAAACTGGTAGCTTTCAAAAACGAATTCCTGGGTACCATCGCTCACGAACTCAAACGACCGGTTTCGAGCCTTACCTTCAACCTCGACTGCCTCAGTATGTCGAAAAGTCCGCTCGAATCGCCACAGAATTCGTTGTTACTTAACAACTCCATTCGGGCAACCGACGAACTGAACGAATCGATAAACATGATTGTAACCTTGTCGAAACACGAAGAAGGCATGTTGGTGCTTAATCGCGAATCGGTCGATTTAGTAGCTATGCTCGATGAATTAAAAGATAAATTCAGCGAACAACGGTTTAAGAATAAAGCGGTATCGATTACTTTGCTGGCAGAGGAAGATGTCTTTGTCCCGGTGGGCGACCGGCAATTGCTTATGCAGTGTTTTGCCAATCTGATCGACAACGCGATCAAGTATTCAGCCGATAAGGTTGAAATTCTGATCCGGATCGAAAATGAGAATCAATCGGTAAAAGTAAGTATCCGCGACAATGGTTTTGGTATTCCTGAAGAAAAGCTGGAAATGGTATTTGATAAATACAGTAGGGTACATCTGGGCAAAACGCAGATTAAAGGATTTGGCATCGGACTGAATTATGTGAAGAATATTGTTGAAAAGCATAAAGGGGAAGTTCGGGTGACCAGCGAAACCGGTAAAGGAAGTGAGTTTAGTGTACTTTTGCCATTAGGTTAAATGAATTTTAAATAGCAGGTTATGTATAAGGTATTATTAATTGAGGATGATTTGAATTTAGGTACTACCTTGCGCGGAGCATTAGAAGAGCGTAAGTATGCGGTAAAGTATTTATCGGGAGGTGCACAGGTGATGAAAGAACTGGCTGAATTTATGCCGGATATTGTGTTGTTGGATGTAAATCTCAACGAAGAGTTAGATGGTTTTGCCATCAGCAGGAAAATTAGGGAGGTTAGTTCAGTGCCTTTGTTGTTTACAACATCGCGCGACGAGAATACCGATTTCGATCAGGCCTTTAGTATTCCCAATACCGATTATGTGCGTAAGCCTTACCGGTTGGCGGAGGTACTTAAGCGGATCGAAAAACTGGTCGTGAATGAATCGTCGGCTGAGAAATTCGAAATTGGCACCTGTCTGTTTTATCCTACCCAGCATAAACTGGTTGTGGGAGGAGAAGAGTTGTTTTTAAATAACTATGCCTCGGCAGTATTGAATGTGCTTTGTACCAATAAAGGTAATTTTGTGAAGCGAAACGTAATAATCGAGACCGTTTGGAAGACCAAAGATGTTCGTACAAAAGAAGGTTCTCTTAATAATATTATGAGCCAGCTACGGAAATATGTTGAAGATGAAAAAGGAGTAGTGCTCGAAAGTCGTATAAAATTGGGCGTACGTCTGAAGATTGATTAAGGTCAATCGACAAACGTACACACGCAGATTTCATACAACGAGTTGTAACAAACGATGTGATTTTTTTACAGATACGCTTGTTCGTGTACCGAAGCAACGGCCCTTCCCGAAGGGTCGTTTTGCTTTTTAAAGGCCTCGTCCCACTCCAGGGCAATGGGTGTGGAGCAAGCAACCGATGGCACCGATGGCACGCAGGAAGCCGCTTGATCCGAGCCGAAATGAGAGTTGAAAATAGTACGGTAATAATACTCTTCTTTCGAAAGCGGGGGGTTGATGGGGTAGGTTTCGGCAACCCGGGTCATCATCTCATCGGTAACCTGAGCAGTGGTGATCGCTTTCAAGGTGTCGATCCAGCTATAGCCAACTCCATCCGAAAACTGCTCTTTTTGTCGCCAGGTGATGCTTTCGGGAAGGTACTCTTCGAAAGCTTTACGCAGCACCCATTTCTCTATTTTGCCTTTGCCAGCCATCTTATCCGATGGGTTAAGCCGCATGGCTATGTCCATGAATTCTTTGTCGAGGAAAGGAACGCGACCTTCTACTCCCCAGGCAGCCAGCGATTTGTTGGCTCTGAGGCAATCGTACTGGTGTAGCTTGCTTAGTTTGCGTACGGTTTCTTTGTGAAATTCTTCGGCATTAGGAGCTTTGTGAAAGTAGAGGTATCCTCCGAAAATTTCATCGGCTCCTTCACCCGAAAGCACCATTTTTACTCCCATCGATTTAATGACCCTGGCCAGCAAATACATAGGGGTGCTGGCTCTGACGGTAGTTACATCGTAGGTTTCAATGTGATAGATCACATCACGAATGGCATCAAGCCCTTCCTGCACGGTGAAGTGAATTTCGTGATGTACAGTGCCAATATGGTCGGCCACTTTTCGGGCAGCAGCCAGGTCGGGCGAACCCGTTAACCCAACAGCAAACGAATGCAATTGTGGCCACCAGGCTTGCTCGGTATTTCCCGATTCTATACGCATCGACGCTTTCCTTTTAGCAATGGCCGAAATGATCGATGAATCGAGCCCTCCCGAGAGGAGCACGCCGTAAGGCACATCCGACATCAACTGACGTTCAACAGCATCTTCAAGTGCTTTGCGTAGTACGTCGATATCTGTCTCATTTTCTTTTACGTTCTCAAAGTCCATCCATTCGCGCTGGTACCATTTCACGGGTGCGCCATCGGGACTATAGTAATATTGTCCGGGAAGAAACTCTTCAATGCGGATGCAATAGCCCTCGAGGGCTTTGAGTTCGGAAGCTACGTAATAATTGTCGTACGCATCCCAGCCCTGGTAAAGAGGGATAATCCCGATATGGTCGCGGCCTATTAAAAAGGTATCGTTAGCGACATCGTACAGTGCAAAGGCAAAAATTCCATTCAGATCTTCCAGAAAGTCTTTTCCTTTGTCCTGATATAGCGCCAGAATAACTTCACAGTCCGATTGAGTCTGAAACTCGTACCTTCCTTCGTAGCGTTGGCGGATTTCGCGGTGGTTATAGATTTCACCGTTTACCGCCAGCACCAGATTGCCATCTTTGCTGTATTGGGGTTGTTTACCTGAGGCCGGATCGACAATGGCCAGGCGCTCGTGGGCCAGTATAGCCCGGTCGTTGGCAAAAATACCCGACCAGTCGGGACCGCGGTGACGAATGGTTTTTGATTGTTGCAACACTTGTTGTCGCAACTGAGCACTATCTTGCTTTATGTTGAAAGTACATACTATTCCGCACATAATTGTAATTGTTAATTGTTAGTTGTAAATGGTTAGATCTGGAGTTCAATTCAACTCATAATTAATAATTAACAATTGAATGAATATCTTCAGCAACTTTCCTTCCGAGTGCAATAGCACGTACAACGAGGCTGGCACCAATTTGCGCATCGCCGGTGGCAAATACTTTCGCCACATTGCTCCGCGATTGCTTGTCGGTAGCCACATTGCCACGACCATCAAAAGCAACACCGAGTTCGGTAAGCAGCCCTTCGTGAACCGGATGAACAAATCCCAGTGCCAGGAAAACCAAATCGGCCTTGATGGTTTCGGTTTTACCCGTTGGCACCATGGTAAACTTACCGTTTTCATTCTTCCACTCCACTTCTTCCACCAGTACCTCAGTTACTTTGCCGTTTTTGCCAATAAATTGTTGCGTGTTCAGGCTCCATTTGCGGGTACAACCCTCCAGGTGCGAGCTCGAAGTTTTTAAAATATTGGGATAATAGGGCCATGGAGTTGCCGGATTTTTACCCGCCGGAGGCTGTGGCAGAATTTCGATTTGAGTGATGGCGGCGGCGCCCTGACGAACAGCGGTCCCCACGCAGTCGGATCCGGTATCGCCACCCCCTATCACCAGTACATGTTTTCCCCTGGCATTAATAAGTTTACGCTCGTCAACCGGTTCGCCCATGATAAGCTGGTTGGCCTGCGAAAGGTATTCCATCGCAAAGTGTATCCCCTTCAGTTCCCGGCCGGCCGGTGCTATGTCGCGGGGCTTGCCTGCACCGATAGCGATACAAACTGCATCGAATTCGTTCATAATAGCCGAACCCGGTATGCTGACTCCCACTTCAGTATTGGTTTTAAAAATAATGCCCTCGGCTTCCAGTTGTTCCATCCGGCGGTCGATCACATTCTTATTCAGTTTGAAGTTCGGAATGCCGTAACGCATCAGTCCGCCTACATGCTGATCTTTTTCAAATACCGTCACCCAGTGTCCTTTGCGGTTGAGCTGCTGTGCAGCAGCCAGCCCGGCAGGACCCGAGCCAATCACGGCAATTTTCTTCCCGGTACGCGATTTGGGCGGTTGCGGTTTTATCATTCCTTCGAGGAAAGCAACTTCGGTAACAGCCGCTTCGTTCTCGCGAATGGTTACCGGTGCATCGTGCAAAGCCAATACACAGGATTTCTCGCAGGGAGCCGGACAAATACGGCCCGTGAAATCAGGAAAGTTGTTGGTTTCGTGCAGAACTTCTACACCTTCTTTCCATTTGCCCTTGTAAATAAGATCCTGCCATTCGGGCATTTTGTTGCCCAGCGGACAAGCCCAGTGGCAGAAGGGGATGCCACAATCCATACAGCGGGAGGCCTGTAATTTGCGGTCCTCCCGATTCAAGGTTTGTTCTACTTCGCCGAAGTCGTAAATTCGTTCGCTTACCGGCCGGTAACCCGCATCCTTGCGGGGTATATAGGTGAATGCTTTCGGATTTCCCATTGTCGTAATTAATAATCGCGTTGTACTTGTGCTATCTTCTTGTTGATGGCTTCCATCTTTTCTTCCTGTAATACTTTTTTGTATTCAATAGGAACTACTTTGATGAATTTCTCCACCGATTCTCTCCAATTGTCGAGAATTTCTTTGGCCCGTACACTTCCGGTATACTGATAATGACGGGTGATGAGGTTGTGCAACTCTTTACTGTCCATGCTGTCCTCGATGAGCGAAAGCTCCACCATTTCCATGTTACAGTAAAAGTCGAAGTCGCCATTCTCATCGTACACGTAGGCAACTCCTCCGCTCATACCGGCGGCGAAGTTACGACCAGTGGCTCCCAGTACTACCGTGCGGCCGCCGGTCATGTATTCGCAGCAATGGTCGCCTGCTCCTTCTACCACAGCTATAGCCCCTGAGTTACGTACGCAGAATCGTTCGCCTGCCACGCCATTAATAAATACTTCTCCGGAAGTGGCTCCATACAACATCGTGTTGCCGGCAATTATATTATTCTCCGGTTTGAACGTATGTCCGGTTGGCGGAACCACTATAATTCTTCCTCCCGAAAGTCCTTTTCCGAGGTAGTCGTTGGCATCGCCCTCCAGACGGAAAGTGGCTCCCTTGCTCAGGAAAGCACCAAAGCTCTGACCAGCCGAACCTTCGAACGATGCAGTGATGGTACCTTCGGGTAGTCCGGCCTGACCGTAGCGTTTGGCAATTTCGCCCGAAAGCATGGCACCTACTGCCCGGTCGGTGTTCTTTACTTCACTTTTAATTTCTACGGGCATGCACAAGTCGAGTGCCGGTAAGGCTTTGGTGATTAGTTGTAAGTCGAGTACCTTGTCGATTTTATGATCCTGATTCTTTACATGCTTCAGGGCTGCTTCGGGATTCACCGGTTTGAAACCCGTGATGCGCGATAAATCGACCTTGGCAATTTTAGCCGGACCTTCTACCTGCCTGCGTTTCAGCAGGTCGGCACGTCCAATAATTTCATCCATCGAACGATAACCCATCTGAGCCAGGTGCTCGCGTACGTCTTCTGCCAAAAATTTAAAGAAGTTAACCAGGTATTCGTGCCGTCCGGTAAAATGTTTACGAAGCTGTTCGTCCTGTCTGGCAATCCCCACCGGGCAGGTGTTCAGGTGACATTTACGCATAATTACACACCCTAACACGATAAGTGCGCTGGTAGCGAAACCGTATTCTTCGGCTCCAAGCATAGCTGCAATAACTATGTCGCGTCCGGTTTTAATCTGGCCGTCGGCCTGAAGCACTATCTGACCACGCAAATTGTTGAGCACCAGTGTTTGCTGTGTCTCTGCCAACCCGATTTCCATGGGTAAACCTGCATGCTTGATCGAACTCGACGGGCTCGCACCGGTTCCTCCTTCGTAACCGCTGATCAATATTAAATCGGCTTTTGCTTTTGCAACACCAGCCGCAATAGTTCCCACACCGCTTTCCGAAACCAGTTTAACGCTGATAACAGCCGTTGGGTTGATGTTCTTTAAGTCGAAAATCAACTGGGCCAAATCCTCGATGGAATAAATATCGTGGTGGGGCGGGGGAGAAATAAGCGAAATTCCCGGAATAGAGTGACGCGTTTTGGCAATAATTTTATCCACCTTATGGCCCGGTAACTGTCCACCTTCGCCAGGTTTTGCACCCTGTGCAATTTTGATCTGTATTTCGTCGGCATTTACCAGGTATTCGGCGGTAACGCCAAATCGTCCGGATGCAACCTGCTTGATAGCCGAGCGTGTGCTCAATCCATCAGCTCTTTTTTTATACCGTTCGGGATCTTCGCCCCCCTCGCCGGTGTTCGACCGACCCCCCAGGAAATTCATGGCCATCGCCATTGCTTCGTGGGCTTCGCGGCTGATGGAGCCGTATGACATGGCACCGGTAACAAAACGCCGGTAAATATTTTCAATCGGTTCTACCTCGCTAAGGTCGATTGGATTGCGTTCGTATTCGAGTAAATCGCGGATAAATACCGGCGCTGCTTTTTCATCAGCCGCTTTTACATATTCTTTATACTTATCGTAATTTCCGGTTTTTGTTGCAATTTGCAGTCGTGCAATGGTTTCCGGATTCCATGCGTGGTGTTCGCCTTCCACCCGGTAGGCATACTGACCCAGATTCAGCAATTTTACTTCTTCTCCTTCTTTTGGATAGAATGCCGAACTATGTGGATGTAGTACTTCATTAGCAATATCTTCTAAATCAATACCTTCAATTTTCGATACCAGACCTTTGAAATAGGTGCTTACCACCTGGGTCGAAATTCCAACAGCCTCAAAAATTTGTGCCCCCCGGTAACTTCTGATCGTGGAAATACCCATCTTCGACATTACCTTGAGCAAGCCTTTATTGATGGCTTTTATGTAGTTTTTCTCGGCAGTGTGAAAATCAAGTTGCAAATCTCCCGATTTAATCTGTTGATTCAGAATGGCAAAGGCAAGGTATGGATTTACCGCGTTGGCACCAAAGCCGAAGAGCAATGCAAAATGCATTACCTCGCGCGGTTCAGCAGTTTCAACAACGATGTCGGTCTGCATGCGCTTGCGTTTGTCGATGAGGTAGTGATGAACCGCCGAAACAGCCAGCAATGAGGGGATGGGTGCCTGATCGGCATTAACTCCGCGATCGCTGAGCACAATATAGTTCTTACCTTCATCTACGGCTTTTTCAACCGATATACAAAGTTCTTTAATCGCTTTCTCCAGACCCTTTTTTCCCTCCTTTGCCTTGAAATGCATCGGCAGTACGGCCGTGGAAAATCCTTTATAACGGAGGTTGAGTAAAATGTCGAACTGGGTGTTGGTTAACACCGGGCTCTTTAGTTTTACCATCTTACAAATTTCAGGAGCTGGCTCCAATAGGTTGTTGTGAACCGAACCCACATACGAAGTGAGCGACATAACCAATTCTTCACGTATCGGATCGATAGGTGGATTGGTTACCTGGGCAAACTGCTGGCGGAAATAGTTGAATAATCGTTGGGGTTTCGACGAAAATACCGATAAAGCTACATCATTTCCCATCGAAGAAACGGGCTCCTGACCAGCTTCGGCCATGGGAATCATCAGTTTTTCAATATCTTCGCGTGAATATCCAAAGGCAGTAAGCATTTTTTCGTACTCCGGACATTCGGTTTTTACCGACCGCCCCGACGAAATCTCTTCCAGACTGATTCGGTTTTTATCGAGCCACTCCTTATAAGGAAAGGCTTTTGCCAATCCTTCTTTTAATTCGCGGTCGTAATATATTTCGCCCCGCTCGGTGTCGATCATAATCATCTTACCGGGTTTCAGACGACCTTTTTCCTTAATCCGTGGTGCTTCGATGGGAATGGTGCCGGTTTCCGAAGCTATAATCATCAGGTCGTCGTGCGTAATCAGGTAACGGGCCGGCCGTAAACCGTTGCGATCGAGCATACCTCCGGCATAGCGTCCATCGCTGAAAAGCAGGGTAGCAGGCCCATCCCAGGGTTCCATAAAGATGGAGTGGTACTCGTAAAATGCTTTCAGATTATCGGAAATCGGATTTTTTGAGTTCCAGCTTTCGGGAACCAACATGGCCATGGCATGGGGGAGGCTTTTTCCCGACATTACCAGAAATTCTAATACGTTGTCGAGCGATGCCGAATCGCTCATGCCCGGCTGTACCACCGGCATCAGTTCTTTTAAATCGCCCAGCAGGTCCGATTTTAAAACGCTTTCGCGGGCTTCCATCCAGAAACGATTACCGCGGATGGTATTAATTTCGCCGTTATGTCCCAACATCCGGAAGGGTTGAGCCAAATCCCAGGTAGGGAAGGTGTTGGTGCTGAAACGTGAGTGTACCAGGGCAATACCCGACGTGAAATTGGTGTTGGATAAATCGGGGTAATAATCGCGCAATTGAAGCGATGTCAACATCCCTTTGTACACCATCTGTCGGGTAGAAAGTGTAACTATATAAAAACTGCGTTCCTTCGCCAGGTTCGATTTGGCAATAGCCCCTTCAATTTTCTTACGAACAATATAGAGTTTATGTTCCAGTTCCGACTGGTTGGCCGCCCCTGTTACAAATAGCTGTTTAATAAGCGGTTCGTTCGATGCCGAAATTTCACCCAATATCTCACTGTTGGTGGGCACATCGCGAACAGCCAGCAATTGCAGCCCTTCTTTTTCGATGTTTTCGCGAATTACATTCAGGCATAACGTAGCCTTTTTATCATCTTTAGGCAGAAATACCAGTCCGGTTCCGTATTTTCCTTTGGCGGGAACAGGGATTCCCTGCAACAATATAAATTCGTGGGGTATCTGCACCAGGATTCCGGCACCGTCGCCGGTTTTATTATCGGCACTCTCGGCGCCCCGGTGCACCATGTTTTCGAGGACTTGCAAGCCTTTTTCGACTATTTCATGCGATTTTTCTCCATAGAGATTCAATACAAGTCCTACTCCGCATGCGTCGTGTTCGTTTTGAGATGAGTACAGCGTACGCTGCTCAACTTCAGCTAGTTGTAGGGGACTTAAACTCATGACGTAACTTTGTTTTTTTAGTTTTTTGGGGATGTAAAAAGGGAGGGCACATCAATAGATGTGTCATAAGAGGTTGATTATCAAGGGGAGGGCGTTACGCTTCGCTTTGCTAATTTGCATTACGCTTCGCTTCACTTATCGCCCCACCCCTGATAATTAATAATTAACAATTAATAATTAGTATTTTACCGTATAAAAAGAAGTTCGCGGTATTTAGGAAGTGTCCACATTTCGTTATCCACGATCAATTCGAGTTTGTCTACTTCGTAGCGGATCTTATCGAAATAAGGGAATACTTCATCGTGGTAAGCCTTTGCTTTATCGTATTCGTGCTCAATTTTATTAGCAATTTTACGAGCTTCAATCATTGCATCCACGTTGTTCTTGATATTCGTAATGCGACGGGCAATTTCTTCGATGAGGCCTTTGTTCATTCCTGCCAATTCGGCAGCCTGATCGGCAGGATAAATTGCATAAATCTTTGCCACATTGTCGAGTAATAACGATTGATATTTAGTAACTACCGGAATGATGTGATTCATACAAAGATCACCCAGTACACGAGCTTCAATCTGAATCTTTTTGGTGTACGTTTCCCATTTTACTTCATTACGGGCATGGAGTTCTTTTTCCGAAAGTACGCCGGTTTTGGCAAACATGGCAACCGATTCGGGAGTTGTATATGCTTTGTAGATTTCAGGAACGCTGGTTTCGCAGTCGAGTCCGCGTTTTGCTGCTTCTACTTTCCATTCATCACTATACCCATTTCCATCAAAACGGATTGGTTTCGAAATTTTAATGTATTCTTTGAGTACCTCAAATATTGCTTTTTCTTTCGTTTTTCCGGATGCAATTTTAGCGTCAACTTCTTCCTTAAACCCGGTGAGCTGTGCTGCCATTGCACTATTGAGAGCAATTAAAGCCGAAGAGCAGTTGGCCGAAGAACCTACAGCGCGGAATTCAAAGCGGTTGCCGGTGAAAGCAAAGGGCGATGTGCGGTTGCGGTCGGTGTTGTCGAGCAATACTTCGGGGATATGTGGAATTCCAAGACTCAGTCGTTTTTTAGCATCCATTACAATTGCCTCGTCCGAAGTGCTTTCTTCCATTTTGTTGAGCACGGCAGTAATTTGTGTACCCAGGAAAGCTGATACAATGGCCGGAGGAGCTTCGTTGGCACCCAGGCGGTGGGCGTTGTTAGCGGTCATAATAGAGGCCTTCAACAATGCGTTGTTTTTGTAAACTGCCATCAATGAATTCACTAAGAAAGTGATAAATTGAAGGTTCTCTTCCGGTGTTTTACCCGGAGTAAGAAGTCCGACTCCTGTGTCGGTACACAGCGACCAGTTGTTGTGCTTACCCGAACCGTTAACCCCGGCAAACGGTTTTTCGTGAAGCAGTAAGCGGAAGCCATGCCGACGAGCCACCTTTTTCATCAACGACATCACCAGTAGGTTCTGGTCGTTCGATAAGTTGGCTTCTCCAAAGATAGGAGCCAGCTCAAACTGGTTGGGAGCCACCTCATTGTGACGTGTTTTGAGCGGAATTCCGTATTTATAAGCCTCAAATTCAAGATCTTTCATGTAAGCAGCTACCCTCGAAGGAACTGCGCCGAAATAATGATCTTCTAACTGTTGGTTTTTAGCCGACTCATGGCCCAGTAATGTACGGCCGGTAAGTGCAAGGTCGGGGCGGGTTGCGTAAAGACTTTCATCCACTAAGAAATACTCCTGTTCCCAACCTAAATAGCAAATTACTTTCTTTACCGTTGGGTCAAAATACTGACATACTTCAGTGGCTGCTTTATCCACAGCATTCAAAGCCTTTAACAGCGGTGCTTTCAGGTCGAGCGATTCGCTGGTATAGGAAATGAATATGGTTGGAATACACAAGGTATCGTCCATAACAAAGGCAGGAGAGGATGGGTCCCATGCAGTATATCCGCGTGCTTCAAAGGTACTGCGGATTCCGCCATTTGGGAACGATGAAGCATCCGGTTCCTGCTGAGCCAACAGTTTGCCCGAAAAATCTTCGATAACATTTCCGCCCGGAGCACCTTCGTATTCGATAAATGAATCGTGCTTTTCGGCAGTTCCGTCGGTTAATGGCTGAAACCAGTGGGTGTAATGGGTAGCGCCCATTTCCATTGCCCAACGTTTCATACCTGCTGCTACGTGATCAGCAATGTCGCGATGTAGTGCAACGCCTTTATCCACAGCATTCTGAATGGCTTCCATAGTGTCCTTAGCTAAGTATTTCGACATGGCTTTGCGCGAAAATACATACTTTCCATAATACTCAGAAGTGAGTTTGCCCGGGGCTTCCACACAGATCGCTTTTTTCTTAAAAGCTTCTTCTACTGCTTTAAAACGTAGTGATGACATAATTGTGTATTTTAATTTATTATCTATCTTTTTTATATTTAAATCGAAGTTGTGCTAACTATTTGCTAAACTTTATCTGCAAATATAGTTATAGTGTAAATAAAACAGCTAATTTTTTTAGTTAATAGTTGGAGTTAAATCTTTTCAGTTTCAAAGTGTAAGCAAAATGTGTAAAAATGCTTACAATATGAAGTGCATAGTCGAAAATATGTTATAAAACATAAATCGGAAGGGTTTTGTTCGCTTTGTTTTTTAAGCCTGCAAATATACGTACTTTTTAGCTTTTTTGGTTAAATGGCAGGCCATTTCTCACGAAGTGGCCTGCCGGAAACAATAAAACTAAAAAACACAC
>CAZLHC010000041.1:0-27238 GCA_964559265.1 uncultured Paludibacter sp.
CGTGCTTCGCACTTCACTAACGGGGCGTTGCGCTTCGCTTCACTAATGAGCGTTGCGCACTTCGTGCTCCACTAACGGGTGAATTTTAGAAAAAGCTTCTGGATTTTATGTTTTAACAAATAAAAAACTGCGGAAATAATCGTACAAAATCATTACGAATATTACCGCAGTTACATTTAAATATATCAAATCTATTACAAGTGAAGCACGAAGTGCGTAACGCCCCGTTAGTGAAGCACGAAGTGCGCAACGCTACCCCAAAAAGCTCTTCAATAATTTGCTTCGCGAATGTGGCTTCAGCTTGCGGATGGCTTTCTCCTTGATTTGCCGAACACGCTCACGTGTCAAACCAAATTCGTCGCCAATTTCCTCAAGAGTCATTTCAGGAACTCCTAAACCAAAAAATTTCTTTACTATATCACGTTCACGATCCGACAGTGCATTCTCCAGAACACGCTCAATTTCTTTCGAAAGTGATTCATTCATAAGCGAACGGTCGGCATTCGGAGAATCATCATTAATCATGACATCGAGCAAACTGTTATCTTCACCCTCTACAAATGGAGCATCCACTGAAATATGGCGGCCCGAAACTTTCATCGTATCGGCAATCTTATCAACCGGAATATCCAACTGCTCAGCCAATTCTTCAGCCGAAGGACGACGCTCGTTTTCCTGCTCAAACTTCGAAAATGCTTTGTTAATTTTGTTAAGTGAACCAACCTGATTCAATGGCAAACGAACAATACGCGATTGCTCAGCAAGGGCTTGCAGTATAGATTGACGAATCCACCACACTGCATACGAAATAAACTTAAATCCACGGGTTTCATCAAACTTTTCCGCAGCTTTAATTAATCCTAAATTTCCTTCATTAATAAGGTCGGGAAGACTAAGTCCCTGGTTTTGGTATTGTTTTGCAACAGAAACAACGAATCTGAGGTTAGCTCTGGTCAATTTTTCTAATGCAATGCGATCGCCATTCCGAATTCGCTGTGCCAGTTCCACTTCCTCTTCTACAGTGATAAGATCTTCGCGTCCAATCTCTTGCAGATATTTGTCGAGCGAAGCACTCTCCCTGTTGGTAATTGACTTTGTAATTTTTAGTTGTCTCATTTCTCTTTTGAAAATTAGCGTGCAAAATTAGTAAAAATTATCGACATAGCCAAACTAAATTTACTATGTCATTGAGCATTACCTAAACTTTAAATGTCCATTTGCGTAAAACCGGCCATTGGAACAA
The DNA here is from genome assembly GCA_964559265.1 of uncultured Paludibacter sp. Lineage (GTDB taxonomy): Bacteria > Bacteroidota > Bacteroidia > Bacteroidales > Paludibacteraceae > Paludibacter. The sequence goes on from CAZLHC010000041.1 coordinate 1,244, forward strand.
AATTCAGGGAGCTTATCTATCTTCTCTATAACGTTTTCAGTGTGTTTTTCGTACACCATACAAACAAAAACGTTTCTTACTCTAAAAAGTTTTGCTGTGTTGATAAGAATTTAGCAACAAAAACAGTCTTCTGTATGGTTTTAACAGAAGACTGTTTTTATTTGATGAAACGAGCATGATAGAAGGCAATCACCAAAGTGAATGAAAATCTGACAAGCAAGTTCCATGTGACCTTTTAAAAACAATTATCTACACATGAAATGTATGATCAGATTCTTTCGCTGTGATCAATTCAACGGAATTGCGTAATAAGCAGTCTGACCGTTTGGATAAAATCCGCTTACCCATAACACTTTGTTCGATTCTTCGTTCTCTTTAATCGAATCCAGTGCTGTTTTAATATCCTCTTCCGATTTCATTCTCAGGTTATTCACTTTCAAAATAATGTAACCAGCCTTAATTCCTGCATCAGCAAACTTCCCTTTTTTCACTTCTTTCACTTCCACACCATAGTCAATTCCAAAACGAGATTTAACCTTATCATCAACCGGTTTGAAGCTGGCACCCAACACCTCTATCGTTGCATCTGCTGTCACTGCTGAAGTTGTACCCTGGCGATTTTTCAATTCAGCCCTCATTTTCAACTTTTTATTGTCTCGAACTACCTCCACCGTCACTTTGTCGCCCGGACTAAACCGACCAATCTGCTCCTGTAGCTGAGCAACTGTTTTCACTTCCACTTCGTTTACGGCCGTAATAACATCTCCCTCCTTGATTCCTGCTTTTTCAGCAGCACTTCCGGCTGATACCTGAGCAACGTACGCACCGGATAAAACTTTAATGTTCTTTTCCTTAGCCATCTTCGAATTAACTTCTTCCAGAGCAACACCCAATACAGCCCGCTGCACTACACCAAATTTGCGGAAATCGGAAACAACTTTCTGGACTATGGATGCCGGAACTGCAAATGAATAACCTGCATACGAACCGGTCTCCGAAGCAATTGCCGTATTGATACCAATTAATTCACCATGCGTATTGACCAAAGCTCCTCCGCTGTTACCCGGATTCACCGCAGCATCGGTCTGGATAAACGATTCGATAGGCATCGCTGAATTTAAAATATTAATGCTACGAGCTTTAGCACTTACAATCCCCGCCGTTACTGTGGAGGTAAGATTAAACGGATTTCCAACTGCCAGCACCCACTCTCCTACTTTCACCGAATCGGAATTTCCGAAAATAATATACGGAAGCTTCTTCTCTTCGATTTTCAACAGGGCGATATCGGTATTCGGATCAGCTCCCACCACTGTTGCCTGATACGTACGCTTATCGTTGAGCACTACCTCAATCTCTTTCGACTTATCGATAACATGGTTATTGGTAACTATATATCCATCTTCAGAAATAATCACCCCCGAGCCTGCACCTTCCCGAATTTGCGGCCGTTGCTGCTGACGGAACTGAGGTCCGAAAAAATACTCAAACAATTGGTCACGTCCTCCAAATTGCGACATTTGAACTTCCGATTTCACTTTCACGTGAACAACCGCATTCACTGTTAGCTCGGCAGCTACGGTGAAATCGGTCTGCCCGGCTGACCCCACATTTCGGAAATTAGCATAACTGGCCGGAACTTTTTCACTCGAAAACACTTCTCCATCGATGACAGAAGGAGAATTTACCTTATTGACAACATAATTGGTGGCTACTGTCACACCTACTACCAAAAGAATCAGTCCTGTTAGATTTAAAAATTTACTTGTTCTCATATTCAAATAATTAAGTTGAGTGCTAGTATTAACAAAAAACACCGGAACTCTGTTGAATTCCGGTGCTAAAATATACAAAAGCTATTCTCTTTACATTCTTTGTCAGTCTTATTTATTCGATTTTAACAGTTAAAATTTAACATTTAAATCCGATTAACGAATCAGCAATGATTAATTATTAATGGTTAATTGTTAAGTATAAAAGCACGTCAGTAAAATTGCACTAATTAAACAGCCGCAATTAACATTAAAAGCCCAACACACCAACAACTAACAATTAACAATTAACAATTACTAAACGATTCCTTGTGCCATCATCGCTCTTGCCACTTTCAGGAAACCTGCCACATTGGCACCTTTCATATAGTTAATATAGCCGTCCTTTTGTCTGCCATATCTGACACATTGTTCGTGAATGTCCGACATGATTTGCTGTAACTTTGCGTCTACTTCGGCAGCCGACCACGAAAGGTGCATCGCATTCTGTGTCATTTCCAGTCCAGAAGTAGCAACCCCTCCGGCATTTACTGCTTTACCCGGTCCGTACATAATTTTATGATCGAGCAACAAATCGATAGCTTCGGGTGTACAACCCATGTTGGAAAGCTCACCCACACACATTACTCCATTTGCAATCAGCTGACGGGCATCGTTACCGTTCAACTCATTTTGAGTAGCACAGGGAAGTGCAATATCCACTTTTACCTCCCATGGACGTTTTCCGGCAAAGAATGGAACTCCGTATTTTTCGGCATAGGGCTGAACAACATCGTTGCAACTCAACCGTAAATCTACCATATATTCAATTTTCTCACCCGATATTCCGTTTTCGTCGTACACATAACCATCAGGACCCGATATAGTTACTACTTTCGCACCCAATTCGGTAGCTTTTAACGCTGCGCCCCAGGCCACATTACCAAACCCTGAAATAGCCACTGTTTTATCTTTTAACGAATGACCGGCAGTTTCGAGCATCTGCTTAACGAAATAGAGCCCTCCAAAACCAGTAGCTTCGGGACGAATCAACGAACCTCCAAATTCAAGCCCTTTACCGGTAAATACTCCGGTATTTTCGCGGGCTAATTTGCGATACATCCCATACAAATATCCAACTTCACGTGCACCAACCCCAATATCGCCGGCAGGAACATCGGTTTCCGGCCCTATATGACGCCATAGTTCCAGCATAAACGCCTGGCAAAAACGCATTACTTCAGCATCCGATTTGCCTCGTGGATTGAAATCGGAACCGCCCTTTGCACCTCCCATAGGCAAGGTAGTAAGTGCATTTTTAAAAATCTGTTCGAAACCTAAAAACTTCAGAATAGAAAGAGTTACCGAAGAGTGGAAACGTATCCCCCCTTTGTAAGGTCCGATCGCATTATTAAACTGCACCCGATAGCCCAGATTCACCTGAACATCTCCCTTATCGTCGACCCAGGGCACCTTAAACGTAAAAATCCGGTCGGGCTCCACCAGTCGCTCCGCAATTTTAGCCTTTTCAAATTCAGGATGCTCATCGTATACTTCTGTAATGGTACTTAACACTTCGCGTACAGCTTGCAGGTATTCCATTTCGCCCGGATGTTTAGCTTCGAGCCCCTGCATGATTTTTTCGATATTCATAAATATTAGTTTTAAAAGTATGGTAGATTGAAAGTAGATTGTTAGTTTTGTAGTCAGTTTAAAAAAACAGGACTGATAAAAGTATGAAATTCCAACAAACTTTGCCATTTTGTAAGCAAAAAGCGAATCTATCGCCTTTATATCGTCTGTTTGAGTCTAAATACAACTATCAGCCCCCTAAAAAAATATCATTTTATTTTCAGCAAATATAATTGATTTTTTCCAAATGAACTACAAATATGGAAGAAAAATTTTCTAAAAACAATACCATGTATCGAAATATAAAACAGCTCTATTTCAAGGACACTTCGTTTGCCGATCTGATGAAGCATCGGATTTACAATATCCTGCTGTATGCCAGTAAGTACGACTCATTTATGCTGGAAGAAGACGGGAGAATTGACGAGCAAATATTCAATGAATACACTTCTTTAAACCTTCGCTACCCTCCCCGGTTTACCCTGGTTTCTAGCGAAGAAGAAGCATTTGCACAGTTGCGTGACCGGGCCTACGATCTGATTATTTCGATGCCCAGTGGCGATAGCATCAATCCTTTCGAATGGGCGAAAGGGGTTAAATCATATTATCCTGATATCCCGATCGTGGTGCTGACTCCCTTTTCGAAATCGGTTTCCAAACGAATCGCCAACGAAGACCTCAGCGCTATCGATTATGTTTTCAGTTGGCTGGGGAATCCCGACATCTTACTGGCAATTACTAAAATGCTGGAAGATAAGATGAATGTGGAAGAAGATGTGACCTCAGTCGGGGTGCAGGTGATTTTATTTGTTGAAGATTCCATTCATTTTTACTCCTCCATCTTACCACATCTCTACAAATGCGTTTTTAAACAATCGCAATCGTTTATGACTGAAGCGCTTAACGAGCACGAGCAAATGCTCAGGATGCGTGGAAGACCCAAAATACTTTTCGCACGCACCTACGAAGAAGCTATGAACCTGTATATGAAGTACAAGGACAATATGTTGGGGGTGATATCCGACGTTAGTTTTCTGAGAAACGGCGAGCGGAACCGGCAGGCCGGTATCGATTTATGCCGCGAAATAAGGCGAATGGACAGGTACATTCCACTGATTGTGCAATCGTCGGACAACGGCAACAAGGTAGCAACGGAAGCTTTTAACGGCACCTTTTTAAGCAAGAATTCGAAAACTCTGTTGAAAGAACTAAAAGATACAATCAACAATACTTTCGGATTTACCGATTTTAACTTTATAAATCCCACTACGGGAGAAGTAGAAGCACGCGTTCGAAACTTGCGCGGGCTTCAGGATGTGGTTTTCTCGTTGAGTGATGAGAGTTTATTGTACCACGTTGGCCGTTACGACATCTCGAGATGGCTGTATTCCCGCGCAATGTTTCCGTTGGCCGAATTTCTCAAAAATACAAATATCTACGACCCCGGGATTGAAGACTTAAACAAACTTCGGCAGGTAATTTTCGGAGCCATTGTGAAATACCGGAAGATTAAAAACCGCGGAGTAGTAGCCGTATTTCAACGTGATCGGTTTGACCAGTATTCCAACTTTGCCCGTATTGGCGAAGGTTCGATGGGAGGAAAAGGGCGTGGTCTGGCATTTATCGATTCGATGATTAAGCGCCACGAACAATTGCAACAATACGAAAATGCGCAAATCATGATTCCGAAGACGGTGGTTATCTGTACCGACATCTTCACCGAATTTATGGAAACCAATCAATTGTATCCAATTGCTCTTTCGGATTTGCCGGATGAAGAAATTCTAACCCGGTTTTTGAATGCCCGTATTCCAAAATCATTGATTGCCGATCTCTTTTCTTTCTTAGGAGTAATCAACACCCCGATTGCCGTACGTTCTTCAAGCTTACTTGAGGACTCACATTATCAGCCATTTGCAGGCGTATACTCCACCTACATGGTGCCCTACAACCACGAAAGCCGCACACAAACCTTATCGTTGCTCACCGAAGCCATAAAGGCGGTATATGCTTCGGTGTTTTTCAGGCAGAGTAAAATGTATATGACTGCAACAAAGAACGTTATCGACGAAGAAAAGATGGCTATTGTATTGCAGGAGACCGTAGGAAACGCCCACGAAAACCGCTTCTACCCCTCGTTTTCGGGAGTAGCGCGATCGCTTAATTATTACCCGATTGGAGCCGAAAAACCTGAAGATGGCATAGCCAATATTGCTATGGGATTGGGAAAATACATTGTTGACGGAGGACTCACCCTGCGTTTTTCACCGGCCTACCCACACAATATTCTTCAGACTTCGAGTTTGGAGTATGCACTCCGCGAAACCCAAACACATTTCAACGCACTGGATCTGAACAACATCCACTTTATACCACAGGTTGACGACGGATTCAACTTATTAAAAATCAACGTACAGGATGCGTTAAAAGACGGCACCTTAAAATACCTGGCATCCACTTTCGATCCACGGGAGCAGATGATCTACGACAGTCTGTACGAAGGAGGTCGAAAAATAATCACTTTTGCGAACATTCTTCAGCACAACGTATTTCCATTGGCCGAAACCCTGAAAGAAATTCTTAAGATTTCGTCACAGGAAATGGGCCGTCCTATAGAGATAGAATTTGCGGTAAATCTGGACTATTCGGAAAACAAGCAGCATAGTTTTTATTTATTGCAGATCCGTCCGATAGTCGACAGCAAAGAGACCATCAACGAAGACATAGGTAAGATACCTACCGAAAATACGATTATCAGCAGCAATAGCGTATTAGGGCATGGAATCACCAAAGATATATACGACATCATCTACATTAAGCCGGAAGCCTTCAATCCGTCGAAGAATCAATTCATCATGTATGATATTGAGAAGATTAACAAGCAAATGGCCGATGCCGACCGGCACTATATACTAGTAGGTCCCGGACGGTGGGGATCAAGTGACCCCTGGTTGGGGATACCGGTTAAGTGGCCGCATATCAGCAACGCGATGGTGATTGTGGAATCAGGGCTATCGACCTACCGGATCGAACCGAGTCAGGGCACTCATTTTTTCCAGAATCTCACCTCGTTCGGGGTATCGTATTTTACGATCAACCCTTTTCAGAACGATGGTAGTTACGATTTGGATTTTCTGAACAGTCAGCCGGCGGAATTTGAGAATCAATACCTTCGTCATATCCGATTCAACAGCCCGATGATTGTAAAGGCCGATGGGAGAAAGAATATCGGTGTGATAATGAAGCCGATAGTGTGTGTGGGGTGAAGCACCTAATGCAAATTTTAAAACAAACATATGACAACAAAAAAACATCCCGGAGGGCTTTACCTCATCTTCTTCACCGGCATGTGGGAGCGATTCAGCTACTACGGTATGCGGGCATTATTTGTACTTTACATGACTAAAGCGCTGTTTTTCGACAAGGCGCTGAGTTCGCAAATTTATGGGAGCTATACCGGACTGGTATACCTAACCCCGCTGATTGGTGGGTACATTGCCGATAAATACTGGGGCAACCGGCGATCTATTGTGATTGGTGGCTTGCTCATGGCCATTGGTCAGCTGCTGATGTTCTTCTCGGGTATGTATTACCAGCAAATTGAACTGGCTACCTGGCTGATGATGGGCGGATTAGGCTTCCTTATCTTCGGAAATGGCTTCTTCAAACCTAATATTTCGAGTATGGTGGGACAATTGTATCCGCCTAACGACACGCGGCTCGATTCGGCTTTTACCATCTTCTACATGGGGGTGAATGTGGGGGCTTTTATTGCTCCATTGGCTTGCGGATTTGTTGGCGACACCGGTAATCCTGCCGATTTCAAATGGGGTTTCCTGCTGGCTTCTATCGGAATGCTTATCAGTGTGGTGCTTTTTACTTCGCTGAAAGATAAGCTGATTGTGACGGAAGATGGTACTCCGGTAGGACTTAAACCAGTGAAAAAAGATAATGCTTCGGCCGCTAACACCGCCACTTTTTCGAGTAAGCACCTGATTCGCTGGGGAGCAATTGGCACGGCCCTGCTTATCGCATTTTACTACTCCCTGGGTCGCGATCTGATTGGTTCCTTTGTTTTTGCACTTACCATTACTGCTCCCGGACTGGTAATTACCGACCCATCACTCACTAAGATTGAACGTGAGCGCATCTGGGTTATTTTCATCGTAGCCTTTTTCGTGATTTTCTTCTGGGCAGCCTTCGAACAGGCCGGAGCTTCACTCACTTATTTTGCCGAAGAACAAACCAACCGCGAAATGCTCGGCAAAGTAATCCCAACTTCCTACTTTCAATCGATTAATGCAGTTGCCATCGTTATTTTCGCTCCACTTTTTGTCTGGATCTGGGGATGGCTGGGAAAGCGTAAAATGGAACCCGCTTCACCTTACAAACAATCCATCGGACTATTCCTGCTGGCTATCGGATATTTGGTGATTGCATTCGGGGTTAAAGGCGTTGAACCGGGCACTAAAGTCAGCATGATGTGGCTCGTCAGCCTGTATACAATTCATACCTTTGGCGAATTGGCCCTATCGCCTATCGGACTTTCGATGGTAAATAAATTATCGCCCCTCAAATTCGCATCGTTGCTAATGGGAGTTTGGTACCTGAGCATGGCTTCTTCCAACATCTTTGCCGGCACCCTGAGCGGACTCTATCCCGAACCCATTGAGCCGGGCTCTACCATCACACACGTGAAACACTTTCTGGGTTTTGAAATTGCTTCCTTGTACGATTTCTTTATGTTGTTCGTAGTGCTGGCCGGTGTAGCCTCTGTAATACTTTTCTTTTTAAGCAGAAAACTGGTAAAAATGATGAATGGGGTAAGATAAGATTATTGCATTGACAAACAAAAGGTTGAATGGTTTCAAAAACATCTTGAAAGCTCATTTACATCCCCGGCACAGGAACAATCTGCTCCGGGGATGTAAACTTTTTTACCGTACGGCTGTTCAATAAGGAAATATTTCTTCATTCATGAATTTCAAAACCATCCAACAAGGAGAGCGTGTAGTAATAATCGGTGGCGGATTCGCCGGACTGCAGCTCGCAAAATCGTTACGCAACACCGGAGTAAAAGTAGTGCTGGTCGACCGGCAAAACCACCATATGTTTCAACCGCTGTTTTACCAGGTTGCCAGCGGAAGGCTCGAACCCTCCAGTATTTCGTTTCCATTCCGTAAAGTTTTCCAGAACAGCCGCAACATCGATTTTCGCATGTCGGATATCACAAAAATAATTCCGGAAGAAAATAAACTGATTACCACTTTCGATCGCGAAATAAAGTACGATCATCTGATAATTGCTACGGGTTGCAAGACGAATTTCTTTGGTAATGAGCAAATTAAAGCCAATGCTTTTTCGATGAAAACCACGCAGGAATCCATTGATATCCGCAATAAAATTCTCTTTAGTTTTGAAAAAGAAATTTTTGCCCGCCCCGAGGACAAACAAGCCTGGATGAACCTGATTATTGTAGGTGCTGGTCCTACCGGAGTCGAATTGTCGGGAGCATTTGCTGAATTGAAAAATGATGTATTACCGAAGGATTATCACAACATCGACTTCTCAAAATTCAACATCATCTTGCTGGAAGGCAGTAAAAACACCCTTAATAATATGAGCGAAGCATCACGTTCGGCATCGCGCAGCTATCTCGAAAAACTGGGTGTGATTGTTAAAACCGAGACTTTCCTGAAGAGTTATGATGGCACAACAGCTGTGCTGAGCAATGGTGAAGAGCTGCAATCGAAAAATGTAATATGGGCAGCCGGGGTCACGGGAAATGTGATCGCAGGTATCCGCGAAGAGGATATTGTACGTAACCGCTATGTGGTCGACCGGTTCAACCGCCTTGTAAATTACGAAAACATTTATGCCTTGGGCGATGTAGCGTATATGGAGACTCCCCTTTACCCGCAGGGACATCCGCAGGTTGCCAACGTTGCTATCAATCAGGCTAAAAACTTAGGCAGCAACATACGGAAAAGCCTGAAAAATGCCCATTTTGCTCCCAAGCCCTACGAATACAAAGACCTGGGCATGATGGCTACCATCGGTCATCACATGGCCGTAGTTGAATTACCTTTTGTAAAATTCAAAGGTCCGCTGGCCTGGTATGTATGGATGTTCCTCCACCTGATGCTGATACTGAGTGTGCGCAATAAGCTGGTGATTTTCATCAATTGGGCCTGGAGTTATTTCACAAAGGATACCTCATTACGAATCATTACTACGGTGGATTATAAAAAGGAAAAGATTGTGGTATAACAAGTATTGGAAAATTCAGATTAGTTTACAAAATTTTCAACAAATCTTCGATATTATCAAAACTCTGTTCACCAATACACCACTGGTTTTCTTTAATACATATTTTCCGATCAGCCTTTTCCACCACGGCATAGCCAGCGCGGGCCAGCGCACGGAGCGTCCAGTACAGACGGGTTTTGTCACCCTCGAGTTCAATTTCTTTATCGAGGTGGTAATTCATCGAGAAGTTGCCGTTGGCCGGGTTAAAAAAGAAGTTGGAACTCAGGAAAGCATCGCTGAAACTACCTTTTAGCACCAGATCTTCCGGAACTCCCACTTCAATGCCCTTTTCGGTCATAAGCCAGATGCGGTCGGCTGCCTGAAGCGCCATATCGAGTTCGTGAGTCGACAACAATATAGCTTTTCCGGAACGATGAGCCAGCTTATGCAACAAGAGCATAATTTCCACCCTATTGGGCAAATCGAGATGAGCAGTTGGTTCGTCGAGCATGATCACCGGTGTATCCTGCACAAAGGCTTTAGCAATCATTACCCTTTGTTTTTCGCCATCCGAAAGTTCGGCAAACAACTGATTGGCTTTTTTTTGAAGATGCACTAAGCGGATGGCATCGTTTACTTTCTCCACTTCTTCGTCGGAAAGTGTTCCCCACCAGTTGCTATACGGATGACGGCCCATAGCCACAATCGAGCGTACAGTTGCGTTGTCGATTTCCACTCTATCGGTTAGCACGAGCGAAATTAGCTGTGCCCGGTCGGCAGCCGAAATTTTCTGTATGGTTTGACCGTTGATTTTCACCTTTCCTCCCAAGGGTGGTTGCAATCCTGATAATGTGCGCAATAACGTCGACTTTCCACAGCCGTTGGGGCCAATGAGGCACACCATTTCGCCTGGCCGAACTTCGAGTTGCAGCCCGGCTTGCACCGTAATAATTTCCTTACGATGGACGTACCCGATCGATAAATCAGTAGTGGTAAGTAACGACATGCCTGAAAAAGTAGAATTAAGTTACAAAAGTAACTCAATTCTACCGGATTTGAAAACCACCGGTAAAGTATTTACGTGCTCGTTTCATATTCGAATCACCTTATCGACAACAACTTCCATCTCTTTTAGGTGTGTTGCCATGATAACCGTCATATCAGGAAAAGTTTGCCTGATACGTTTAAAAACAGCAACAGCATTATCGGTACTAATCCCGGCAGTGGGTTCATCGACCACCAGCAAGTGTGGATTTTTGAGTAAAGCCTGAGCCAACAAAAGTTTTTTGCGCTGTCCCCCGCTTAAAGTTTCACCATTTTCGCCCAGCCAGGTATCCAGTCCGCCTGGTAAGTTTGAGTACCAACTAAAAAGATCAACAATTTGGAGCACCTGTTGAATCTGTTCATCTGAATAACCTTCGAAATTTTCACGTACCGTGCCGGTTAACAAATAGGCTTTTTGGGTAACGTAGATGCTTTCGGGAACAGGCAAGCAGTTTAGCTGAGTAACAGTGTTCCAGTTCATATTGCCACTCAGGCGATACTCCGGATAAAACAGGCTATTAAGAAAGGTGGTTTTGCCTTTGCCGGTTTCTCCATACATGGCGATCCATTCACCCTTGTAAACTTTGAGAAACAATGGTTCAGTAATCACCTCTGTTTCGGGTATCTGTGCACAAAAATCGTTTAATACTAAGGTTTCAAATGCTTCATGATTTTTAATCATTTCATTTTCAGGCACATCATTACTTATCAGTGTTGCAATATCTTTCTCCTGGTGTGCCACCGAACTTCGTTCCGATTTGCCGGCAAACAGCATTTCGGCGAGCTCGGCTTGAGCCATAACACCAAAAAACAGTCCTATGGCCAATGGAGCATCTATTTTATAGTGACCCGAACTCCAAAAAATCATCGCAGCGACAACACTAAATCCCATTCCGGCAAGGAGTTGCAGGGCAAATGAATTTTTCTGTAACTTAGCTTCCAACAGTTCGAGGCGCGAACGCGATCGCTCTTGCTGTTCTATAGCCTTTTGTTCCAGTTGATACTTTGTAATTTCTATTCTACCTCTGAAACTCTGAATCAACGTCTGGTTATTTTCTTCCCGTAACAGCTTCAATTCAGCATATAACTTTCGGTTTCGGATGAAAACAACCTGGGGAATAAGAAACAGCAGGATGGCCGCAGAAATAAGAAAGCCGATGGCAATAGGTTGCGAATACACCATCAAAAATGCAAAATAGAGACCTATGGCAATAGTTAGCGCTGCAAAAGGTAAAATCCATAGTAGAATATGATTTAAAATCAGGTCGACCCCATAGGTGCTATTTTCAAGAATGGCTGAATTATTATTCACTTGTTTCTTAAAATAGGGCAATCGGGCAACAGAGCCGAAAATCCTTAACTGCAGCCTGCTCTGAGCTTCCAATGTGGTCTTATGATTTTCAAGACGTTCAAAATAACGAGTTGCTGTACGCATAATGGTGAGTAAACGAACGATTGCCGAAGGCACCAGGTATGAAAAACCAATACTGGCAGTAAGAAATACAACACTGCTCATGGCCAGAAACCAACCCGATATTGCCGGAAGAGCAATAAAAGCTACTGTCCAGAATATCACTAAAACAGCTCCACGAAACCATTGTCGGGCAAGTGGGCGAATAATATTTTTAGCTATAAATTTACTTATCATCCATTTGTTCTCCCCAATTTAAATTCAAAGTTGTAGTAGCTATGGCATCAAACCGATCCTCATGGGATGCCACTATTACCAATCGCTCAGAAGCTAATTTCCCGATTTGCTCCAGAATAATACCTACAGTAACTACATCGAGATTGGCAGTTGGTTCATCGAGAATGGCTACCGGCCGGGGATGAAGCATCATCCGGGCCATAGTAACCAACTGTTTTTCACCGCCCGAAAGCTGTTTTCCGTTATGAGTCAACTGAGTATTCCATCCTTCTTTTTTCTTTATCAATAAGGTATCTAAAAAACGGGGATAATTTTCAGTTTCTTTATCTAAAAAAACATTGTACCGTAACGTTCCGTCGAAAATAAACGGGAACTGATTCATGTACGACGAATTTACCCGCAACCATTGCTCCGACCAGCCGGTATCGTGCCCGTTTACCCGCAACATCCCCTCATCAACCTTCAGATTGCCAGCCAAAATCTTCAGTAAGGTTGATTTCCCTGAACCTGAAATTCCTTTTACCAACACCAATCCTTTGGCGGGAAGCTCCATATGGATAGTATGAAGCACTTTCACCATAGTGTCGGGATACGAGAAACTCAAGTCCTTTATTTCAATCTTGTTGATAATTTCTTCTGCATCGAAAGGGACCTGATTAATTTCTTCGTTCAGCACCGGCATCAACAGTTTCGCCGAAGCAAGGGCCTTGTTGCGATCGTGGTAGGCACTCACAAACTTTCGAAGGTAGAAAAAGAAATAAGGTGCCAGGATGAGTAAAAATAAAGCAGTCTGAAAATCATATCCTTTTCCATAATTAGGTCCCGCCATAAATCCCAGCAAACTCATTCCTGTGTATACGGCGATAGCAGCGATACTGATGCTGACAAATAATTCGAGCACCGCCGATGAGAGAATAGCCACCTGCATTACATTCGTAGTAGCTTTGTTAAGCTCCTGGCTTTTGTCGGCCAGAAAACGATACTGCGTTTTGAAATTATTCAGATTAACAATTTCGGCTATGGTATTGAGACGATTAAAAAAAACTTCAGAATACCTTACAAATAAATCGATGTGTTTTTTATGTAAATTCTCAGCACCAACACCAATTATTATCATTTGCATTGGAATAATAAGCAAAGAAATCAACAGAACAAACCCTACCCATTTTTCGAACCAGAAACTGACAACAAGAAGCATGACACTTACCAGAACAGAGGCTATTGCATAGGGTATAAAAAATGAATAAAAGGGTTTCAAATCATCACTAACCCTGCTAACCAGCAAGGTTCCGGTTACTGAATCGATGCGGTTATTGGTGAGCAGTCGGGGATAAAGCATTTTCTTAATTCCTGCAACAACCTGGTTGCCTGCATTGTAATTGGAAACCGACGCATAATAGGCCAAAACGTACCTGCCTGATAGAAAAAGCAGAGCTACCAGCAACTGTTGTGGTACCAGTTGTCCGTCGACCAGCCAGCGGGCAGCGAAATCTGACACATACCATCCAAAAAAAATAAAACACACAGCACTCAACATGGTCAACACCGATGCGGCTATGTAGGCGTTCTTTGCTTCGGCCAATCGCTTACTAAGCCATCGGGTTGCACTCTCCTGATTCGAACTCATTAATTGCTTCCTGTCCTCTTTTAGTTTCACATGGTAACAGTTCGTATTCGGAAATTGTTGAGATTTTTTGGTTTTTTCAAGTTTAGATTTAATTCCACACTACACAAACAGTATTTTTTTTGTAATTTTGGCCTTCGTTTTTCCAATGAAGATCCGGGCTGGTTTAGCTCGTATGCCATTTAAAAATTTGCTTTAATAATAATGCGTAGTATACTTATATCAGCTTTACTTTGTTTGTATTTCAGCGCTTTAGCCCAGGATCGCGTGCGCGATAGTTTGTACGCGGTACTCGACGGGCAAACCGGGAGCGAACGTCTGAACACGCTTGTTCTATTGTCCGACCGAATACTGTATCAAAATCCTGATACTGCCATTGTGTATGCCGACGAGGCCTATAATCTGGCACGCGAACTAAGGGAAACCACTTTGCGCTACAAAGCTCTCAAAATCAGAGCTTACGCCAATAATTTCGCCGGCAATATCACCCGTTCGATTTCCGACATTCAGGAAGGACTCGATTTCTACAGCCGTATTCGCGATACTACACTGCTGGCCGAAGCCATGAGCGACCTGGGCCAGTTGTATTTGTCGCAGGGGATTTTCGACAAGGCGCAGGAGCATTTTCAACAGGCCTATTCGATTCGCGAGCTGAAAAACGATTTGCCCGGTATGGCCTATTCGCTCAATAGCATTGGATCGATGTACTGGCGTTCGGGGAAATACGAGGAAGCACTCGAGAGTTTTCAGGATGCCATAAAATTATTCGAAAAAAGTGGCCTGACCGAAGAAACAGCTCAAACGACGGCTAATATTGGCGAAATTTATTTCCAAACCAATGATACGGAACGGGCTCTGGAGTTTTTTAATAAAGCCATGAAACTGAATCAGTCGACCGGACAATCGGGTTTTCGATCGCGCAACCTTATAAATATCGGCAAAGTGTACCTTCAGCGCCATCAGCCGCAACGGGCCATTCAATACTTTAAACAGGCGCTGAATATTCAAAAAAAAACGGGTGACCCCGATGGTTTTGCTCAATCGCATTATCACCTCGGGCTGGCATTTCTCGACAGAAATGAACCGGTGGAAGCCCTGGAACATTTCAACGTCAGTATCGCAGCATCGAAACGTATCCGTAGCAACGACCTGCAAATAAAGGCACTCGAACAGTCGGCACGTATCTATTATCAACTCGAACAATACCAGGTGGCCAGTAATTTATTGTTCCGTGCCCGTTCGCTCAGCGACTCCATCTTCAATATCCAGCAAACTAAATTGCGCGAAGAATTAAAAACACGTTACGAAACCGAAAAGTACATGCTCGAAAACCGCAACCTGAAACTCTCGAATCAAAACAATGAGACGATTATCAGTCAGCAGCGTACCATGATAATTCTTACCCTGGTATTAAGCATGCTTGCGGTAGTTACCGTGATTTTGCTCATGCAGAAAAGGCGTTCCTCCGACCGCATGCTCTCCATCGAAATGGAACAAAAACTGCTTCGAAGTCAGATGAATCCTCACTTTGTATACAACTCGCTCACCGTAATTCA
The DNA here is from genome assembly GCA_964559265.1 of uncultured Paludibacter sp. Taxonomy (GTDB): domain Bacteria; phylum Bacteroidota; class Bacteroidia; order Bacteroidales; family Paludibacteraceae; genus Paludibacter. The sequence goes on from CAZLHC010000041.1 coordinate 16,748, forward strand.
GAGCCATGTGATGAAAAAAACAACCAAGGAAGCCGTGAATCTCATATCGTCGATGGCTTCGCTCATGCGCTTGATTCTGGACAATTCGACCCATGAATTTATTCCGTTCGAGAAAGAAATTCAAACTTTGCGGTATTACCTTGAACTGCAACAACAACGCTTTGCCGGACAGTTTGAATATACGATTGAAATAGATGCAGACCTGGAAGAACGTGAATTCCTGATCCCGCCTATGCTGGCTCAGCCCTTTATCGAAAATGCCATCGAACATGGATTTGCGGGAATCGACTACACAGGTTCGCTTACCATCCGGTATAAATCGACCGGAGAATCGCACCTGCAATGCGAGATAGAAGACAATGGAATTGGGTATTCCCGGGGCTTGAAAAAAGAAAAAGAGCCACAACATCGTTCGTATGGAATTGAAATTACCCGGCAACGCATCGGTATTCTTCAAAAACGATTCAACATGGATGCTGCCCTCGAGATTATTGATTTAAGCGAAATGGATCAGAAAGGAACCCTGGTCTATATTAATATTCCTGTTAAAAAAGAATTAGCATTCGATGAATAAAATACGTACCCTGATTATCGACGATGAAGCTCCTATCCGTGAACTCATCAGTGGAATCCTCGAAAACTACAGCGAGCATACCGAAGTGTGCGGAACTGCCGATGGCGTTAATACCGGACTGGAAGCCATCAGGCAACTGAATCCCGACCTGGTGTTGCTGGATGTAAACCTCACCGATGGTACCGGTTTCGACCTGCTTCGCCAATTGGAAGATATTAAGTTTTCAGTAATTTTTATTACTGCTTACGAAAAGTACGCGGTAAAAGCATTTCGGTTTTCGGCTGTCGACTATATTATGAAACCGGTCAACATCGACGAATTGCTGGCAGCCATCGACAAAGCCATTGATCTGATGGAGCGAAAAACCCTGAATCAGCAATTGAAGAACCTCTTCGACAACCTGAACAGCAAACCTGAAGACAAGAAAATTGTTCTAAAGGACAGTAAAAGCATTTACATCGTCAAAGTTGCCGATATCATCCGGTGCGAAGCCGATCATAATTACACGACCTTTCATCTTACCAACGGAAAACAGGTCATCGTTTCGAAAACGCTGAAAGAATTTGAAGAACTGCTCAGCGATTTCATGTTCCTGCGCCCTCACCAATCGCACCTCATCAACATCAACCATATTATCAGTTTTGAGAAAAATGAGGGGGGCTACCTGAAGATGGCCGACGGAAGTTCAGTACCCGTATCGAAGCGAAAACGTGACGAATTGATGGACTTTTTCGACAATATTTGAGAAAAACAGTCCGAACAGACAATGAAACCCTACGAATATTCATTCCGTTGATTTGTTTTTGATAATTGTTTTACTTTTACTCCACCTAAAGATGATATTCAGATCGTTCTCACTATAATCAGTAAACGCTGACCATCATTTTTTAAAACCATGACGATCTGTTTGCAATTCAAATCAAAATCAAAATCGCACTAACGGCCGCTGATTATTCAGCGGCCGTTAGTGTGATAACTCATATTGAACTATATGGATAGAAAATTTCTGAAAACACCCTTGCTGTTTCTGTTTTTTATTGCTGTGTTTGTAGCCGGTAAACTTATTTTTCTGGCCTATTATCATACCGACTATGCAACCTTTACTTCAGGGGATTTTATTCGGGTAATAGGACATGGATTGCAACACGACGCCTCTGTTGCCGGCTATTTAACTGCACTGCCTGGCTTGTTGCTGATTATCGGCTATTGGGTAAAGCCCCGACTGGCAAACCTTCTTCTTAAAGCCTACCTGCTTCCTATCATATTTTTTGTAACAGCAATTCTGATTGTAGATATCGTTTTGTACGAATACTGGGGATTCCGTATCGATGCCTCTACCCTTTTTTACCTGCTATCGCCCAAAGAAGCCCTGGCAAGTACCAGTTGGATTACCAATATTACAGGAATTTCAATCGCTTTATTACTTTCATTCCTTCTTTTCAAAGCTGCAAGCAAACTACTTTTATTCAATAATAAACCGCTGCTATCCCTGAAATCAAAAATTGCAGGAAGTTTTCTGATTCTTCTCGAAGTGGCTTTACTGTTTATCCCTATCCGTGGCGGATTTAAGGAATCGACCATGAATGTGGGAAAAGTATATTTCAGCAACGAAATCCTCCTCAATCATGCAGCTGTAAATCCGGCTTTCAGTCTGTTCGAATCGCTCAGCACTTTACAGCAATTCGACAACCAATACCGATTCCTGGCCGATGCAGAAGTCGATACGATCTTCAACAGTCTTATTGAACCTGCTACTTCCGATTCAATTCCCCGATTATTTACGCACGACCGTCCTAATGTAGTTTTTGTCATCCTCGAGAGTTTCATGTCGCTCAACCTTACCGAACTCGGCGGCATGCCCGGCGTGGCAGTTCATCTCGACAGCCTGGCCCGGGAAGGAATTTTGTTTACGAATATGTATGCAAACAGTTTTCGTACCGACCGCGCGCTGGTTTCACTACTCAGTGCTTTCCCGGCTCAACCCATTACTTCGCTTATGAAATACCCCCGCAAACTTCAGAAACTGCCTTCTTTCCCCGGCGAATTAAAGAAAGCAGGCTACAACCTGCAATATTTATACGGAGGCGATGCCGACTTTACCAGCATGCGGTCGTACCTGAAAATTTGTGGTTTTGAAAATATTATTGAAGATGTCAGTTTTCCTAAATCGTACAACACTACTAAATGGGGAGTCCCCGATCATCATGTATTCGATGCCCTTTATACTGAAATAGAAAAGCAGCGTGAGTTCCCTTTTTTAAAAGTAATCCAAACCCAAAGCAGTCACAACCCCTTCGATGTACCTTTCAGGAGTCATCACACCGACCCTTACCTCAATTCGGTAGCATATACCGACAGTTGCCTGGGCGATTTCATACAGCGGTTCCGACAACTGCCTTCGTGGGACAACACCATACTAGTACTGGTGCCCGACCATGCCATGCGCTTTCCTTACGACCTCGACAACCGATCGGTGGATCGCTACAAAATTCCGCTGGTAATTGCCGGTGGCGCCGTCGGAAAGGCACAACGAATCGAAAACTATGCATCTCAAACCGACATTGCAGCAACCTTACTCTATCAATTGAACCTTAGTTCGACCCACTTTACGTTCAGCCGGAATATCCTTAATCCGGCAACTCCCCATACAGGCTTCTTCACCTTTAAAGATGGTTTTGGGATGGTAAGTGCCGAAAACGAATATGTATACGACAATGAAGCCGGACATGCGATAACCAACACAGGCCTGGCCAACTTCAACCAGAAGCGGGCACAGGCCTGGATTCAGAAAATGTTTGATTATTTGAATAAATTATGAAAAATGGATTGAAATATACAGGACATCTTTTTAAAACTGAGTCAAAGAGCATACTACTCAATTTGGGATTGAAACAGGTTTTATACCCTTATTGAACTTAAATTTTTAACTTCTTTTCGTTCTTCCTCATCCCGTATGGTTGCCTGGTTTAAAAGTAGTTTGGTTTCGTGAAGATTAAATCCTAACAATAAAATCGTTGCTACCAGCGAAACATAGACCATCGAGCCTTGATACAACACTTCAGCGATAAATATAAGCGATAATAAAATCCGCACTTCAGTTGGTCCTATTAAGCCTGAATCAATTTTATAAATTCCACTAACTTTATAACGAAGTGTTGCTATTAGCATTTGCCAACCATAAAAAACAACAAAACCGAATCCTACAAATTCCCAGACTCCGTTGGTAAAAACAATAAAACCTGCTCCTATCAAGATAATCCCGAGCCAATCGACCAGGATGTCGAGCGAAAACCCATACCATTTACGGGGTGTTTTTCTAAAATATGCCACTCTACCATCCAACGAATCACCTAACCAACTAACTATAAAACCAATTACTCCGATTAGTAAATATTCAATTTTGAAATATGTTGCTAAAACAAAACCTAAAAAAACAAGTACGTTACCTGCAAATCCTAAAGCAGTTAGCATATCAGAAGATATCCATCCCGGCACTCGTTTAACAAGAAAAGCCAACGCATCCTGTTCGTAGGCATGTAAAAAATTGGTGCGGGTTCTGTCAGCCGAAATCAATCTTATTATTTCCCGATGCTTCATAATTCGTTATTTTTAATACTGATAATTCTAATTCTAAAAACTATACTTTAATTTCATATACAACATATCGTTGGCATCATACTGCCCAAATCGTCCGGATTTTCCTGTAAAAATATTGGCACCCAATTGCAGGTCCACTCCATCGAAAACCGAATAACTAAGCTTGGGGCGTACAAGGGCATCTTCGTTGTTCAAACCCACATATGCAAACAGTTCTAACCATAGTTTTTCTCTGAAAAAATCTTTTTTGGCAAGAAAAGTCATGGTGGTTTCCACTTCTTCGTTATTCATACCCGACTCATACTTCAGAATTCGTTCCTGAATAAACTGTGCACTCAACTTAATTCCGGCAAGGGTATAATCCAATCCTGCCATGTAATGCACATACTTCTTTTCGATTGTTGCATCCATTGCCGATGGTGCGGTAGTCTGAAAATACCTTCCATCGTAATACGCCCCTTCGCCACGAACCACGAAATCGCCAAGTGGTAGGCTAAAACTTCCACCGGCCATATTCACCCGGTGATAATCGGGACGAACGGTTAAACCTTGCAGCTGTTTTGTAACCGGATCGATCTGACGGGTCAGGTGCAGGGCCGGGTCGTCGTACATAAACGTTCCACCTACAAGCTCTACATCAAAAGCTGATGCCATCAACGAATAGCGGAGAAAAGCTTCACTATTGGAGACAGAAAAAGCCTTATCAGAAGTTGAATAATCCCATGTGGGAGTTATAGGGAAAGTCATAGCGGGTGCCCAGATTGAACCGCTGGCAGGCATCAGTGTAGGTGTAAACACAGGCACCCAAACTCCTTCCAGGGTATGCATTCCTGAATGATAATTTAGCTTCACGGCGGTCACACCCGTCCTGATTTCTTCAAAATCGCGCAGGAGAAATTCGCTTAAATCCTTCGGTGAGATAATATCGGTAATAAATACCCCTTCGGCTTTTCCCCAGATAATCTGTTGTTTACCAATACGTACATCCAGCTTATCCGAATACAGATCCAGGTAAATTTCACGCAAACCAACTTCCGGAGCTTTATCAAAATATTGATACAAATAAGGATTAACTTTAAAACCAGACTTATCGCCTTTAAGTTCAAAATTCAGATTCAAGGTGTTCTGAACTATTGAAAACTGATCCATATCGCTGGTTAATAATCCGGTGTAATTGCGTACGTAACCAGATATGTCTAACTTATTTTCCTGTGCCGAAAGCACACCGGCACTCAACATACCGAAAACTACTCCATATAATATTCGTCTCATTACTGTTGTATTTATTGTCCCATGGTCATACTTCGTTCTGTAAACTTACCGGCAGGTACTCCCTGATTGATTTTTACATTACGTAGGCTCATCGTTGTGGAATGATTTTTCTGAACATTTTTCATCTCCGTTTCCAAAATGACCCATATCCCGTTAATTTTCTGATAATTCTTTACCGATAAAGTCTTCAACAAAGTTCCTTTCGAATCGTAGAATTCCCGTTTAAGTCCGATAAAATTTTCTTTTATCACCCAGGTAATGGTTTTTGAATACATATGTCCCGAAGCTTTTGGTTTACTTTCGACCACGTAACATACTTTACCGCCAACTGTTTCTTCCCGAAGCAATTGATGCGTGTCCTGATCGGGATGACGGTCGCCTAAATCATCATACGTAAAATCGGATCCCATAAAATAATCGCCTTTGCTTCCACTCGAAATACGTTTCGTTCGCTTTAAAGCTGGCAGATATATCCACTGATCATCTTCTTTTCCGGTACTATAACTCCAATTCATAAACGAAGTTCCTTTTACATCGGCCGGTGCAACAAAATACATTATTTTCTTCTCCACATCACCGTCAACGGCAATGTATTGTGTTAACTCGCGCACCCGCTTTTCGCCTTGTTTATTGGTAAGCACCATCGACAGTTCTGCCTGAGTATCTTTACCTGAGGGTAATTCATACACAGTCTGCATCACTTGCAACCCGGTTTTTTGCGACAGTAGCGTACCTGCACCCGTTACCGACAGTAGTACTGTCAGGCCTAAAATCTTACTTGTTTTCATTGTTTGTTGGATTTGAATTATTATTCTTGTTTTTAAATATTCGTGAAACATATACCAAAATCATCATTATCGAAAGAGTTCCTATCAGACTCGTAAACATATTCATGGAGACAAGCAGCCCCAGCATGCGGTTGGGAGGAAACACCGAAAACAACATCACCATAAATCCGGCTATTACAACCACTGCATTACTCAGGATGGCAGTGCCGGTATGGTGCATGGTAGCATGAATGGCCTCGTGACGCGAATTGGTCTTTTTGTAATAAATCTGATAGGTTTGCAAAAAGTGAATGGCGTAATCGACCCCGATTCCGATGGCAATACTGGTAAGTAAAGCTGTCGTGGTACTCAATGCTATATCGGCCAGACCCATCACTCCGAAACTAATCAGAGCTGTAATTACAATTGGAATGCTACCGATGATGCCTGCTTTTAAACTTTTAAACATCAGAGCAAGCAGTAAAAACACCATTCCAAGCGATAACGCAATACTCCATAACTGACCTTCGAGAATCAAATCGGAAAACACCAGCGATTTATATCCCGATCCGGCATACTTCATGGTTAATCCCAACTCGTTGAACCGATCGGTGTACGATTCAATGACGGCTATGGCTTCGTTAATGGTTTTCGAATCGTCACCTTTCAACTGGAAGGTGATATTCAGCTTGTTGTAATCGTAATTCACCACCTTCACCAGATTTTCCGGATCGCCCGACATTTCGTAAAGCAAGAGGTATTGAGCCACCATATCTGAACTTTCGGGGATAGTATAAAAAGCCTCCTCATCCGAATTCATTACCTTATTCATACGTTTGATATAATCGGTAAGCGAAAATGAATTCCCAACCTTAGCCAGTTCCTCGGTAGCTTCCTGCATTTCGTCCACCAGTCGCAAATTTTCGGGTTGCTTAAATGCATCCGCATCCTCCGACTCCACAATCACATTTAAGGTCGAAGTGCCACCAAATTTTGAATTCACAAACTGGTCGGTTTTCACAATTTCACTGTCTGGTTCGAATTTATCCAGAAAGCTGGAGTTGATCCACACTTTTTGCAGGCCCCACAAGGATAATGCAATCACCACAACCAATACCGTAAAGCTAATCTTTTTAGTAATCAGTAATTTATCGGTAATTTTATTGAGAAAAGTATAGGTTGGTTTATCATCGTGTACCCGTATTTTACGTTTACGGCTACCAAAAATCAGAATCGACGAAGGCAAAAATACCAAAGCAAGCATCCAGGCAACCAAAATTCCAAAAGCAGTAAATAAACCAAAATACTTTATAGGATATACCTGCGAGGTAACCAGCGAAATAAACCCGATGATCGTGGTAAAAGCAGCCATCGAAAGTGGTTTCCAAAGCAACTTAACAGCATGTACCACGGCTTCGGAATCGGTAGCCTGAGGGCGCGATAACCGGTATTGATTTAAATGATTGTAGAAATAAATTCCGTAAGCTACTCCAATGGCAATCAACATTACCGGCATCATGGTTGCCACCGAGTAAATCGGTACTCCTGTCGCTGCCATCAGTCCAAATGCCCAGATAGTACTTACAACAACACTGAGCAAGGTAAAAAGTGTGGCCCGGAAACTGCGTAATAAGATAAAGAGTACCAGCGTTATAACTAATACAACCAACGGTACCATTCGTTTCATATCCTCGGGGCCCAGTATTCCCATCGTCCCTTCCACGATCGGACGACCAGCTACATACACCTGATCACCATTCCCGTTGTACGACTTAGCAAATTTCAATATTTCGGCATGAAAAGCTTCATCAAACACATCATCTTTCATACTGGCAGCAATTAACGCCACTGTTCCATCTTCCGAAACAAGTCGCCCATGAACCATGTCGTTCGATTCAACACTTCGCCGCAAACTATCCAACTCTCCCGGCTGCACAGGAACCTCTTCGTAAAATGGCTGTACATCCATTCCATCTTCTGTTCCCAGAATATTGTCCGCGGTATACAGCGACATAATGTCGTTTTCTTCAAACTCACTCATTGCTTGTAGTTTAGAAGAAATGTCCTTAATTTTCTCCAGGGTTGATGAATTAAAAACACCCGACTTATTCTCGATGGCAATCAGAATTCCATCGTTGATTGAAAACAACTCTTCGGCTTGCTCGCTAAACACAAAGGCTGGATGTTTGGCGGGCATGTACTCGTCGAGATCGGTTTCCATATAGGCATTTTGTTTCATTTCCCGTACAAAATACACACTCCCTGCTACTAGTATCAGCAAGGTAATCCATGAATACAGGGTAAGTTTTTTTACTGTCAGTTTCATTGTAAATTAAATTAGTTTGTGAGCATTCACTCACTTTTTTAAATAAAAATTTTTTAGTTATATATCAGCTTTTTACGAGGCGCAGCAATGCCTCTACCAGTTGCGAACCATCAGACTTCAAGTCAAAAGAGAATACAGACAAACGCCAACGAAACATTTGCAGTTTATACGTTCCCAGTATAATTTGAACTAATTGTTCGGCAGCCACATCGGCACGAATTACTCCCCGGGCTTGTCCATCTCTTACAATCACCGATAAATGCTTTACCATAATCCCTATTAACGATTGTATTGCTTCGTTAATCTGCAGACTTTCTTCCATTAAACCATCCGAGAAAACAGCCACTACAAAATGATGGTGCTCACTGAAAAACAGAAACTGTTCATCGAAAAGGCTTTTCAAATCCGCCTCGGGAGAACCGGTTCGCGTCATTAATCGTAGTCGGGTGTCAATCGTATCGGCCAGGTACCTTAGCAAGGCTACGATAATATCTTCTTTACTCTCAAAATGGCGATAAATGGCACTCTCCGAAAATTTCATTTCCTTAGCCAGGTTCTTAATGGTCAATCCATTAACTCCCTTTTGAGTGAGCAATCGGCCAGTGGCTTCAATTATTTCGAGTTGACGGGTCTTTAGTTCCATTTTAAAAGTTAGTGAGTATTCGCTCACAAAGATAAGAGTTCTAGTAAGAATTTACATTATTCAGCAAGACATTTACATTTTATTAACTTTACAGAGTTCGTATTCCAGACTTGCCATGATAAAAGGCCCGAGCACTTTTCCTTCGGTATCGTTATGAATAGCGACATCGTGTCCACAGAGGTAATAATCGGCATCGCCTTTCCGGTTTCCGCTAAGGCCTGCCGATTCGCAACTCTGAGTTAGTTTAATTGTACCATTCGATTCCTCGATCACGAAGGTATTTATAAAACCTTTGTATGATTTCAACGCCATCGATTTATATTTCGATGATTTCAACACCCCGATTCGCACACCTTTAAGGTAGGAATAAATAAACATGGCCGATGCCGACGATTCGAGGTAATTAGGAATGGAGCAGGGTTGACCAACATAGCTGTTGTCGTACTGTAGCAATTGGTACCAGCAGCCTGATTTTTTATCGCGACGGGCTTTTAAGCCATCGGCCACTTTTTCGGTATACATCACCAGTCGAGGCCGCGCTGGATGGTTGGCCGGCATATACTCGAGCACATCCACCAGAGCAGCAAAAAACCAACCTACACCCCGTCCCCAGAATTCCATCGAACGGCCTGTAACCGGATTAGCCCAATGCGACGATGCTTTGTTGAGTGGCTCGGCCGACCAGGCATGGTAATTCAGCTTTTTAACCGGATCCCAGGTGTAGTGAAAAATAGTATCAAACTGCTTAGCAATATCGTTCCACGATTCTGAATCGTCGGCAGCACCGAAATTCCCCTGCCATTCGGCATACAAAGCCGGACCCATATACAATCCGTCGAGCCACATCTGATTCACATACTGTAACTTATGCCAGAAACCTCCCGCACCGGGAAGCGGTGCCTGAATGCGATTGTGGTGGAACTTGAGCAAATCCCGGGTAAAAGTCACGTCCTTTTTATACCGTTCAGCCTTATCCGTTTGTCCACTGGCTGATGCACCCCGGTACAATTCGAAAAAGATTTTGGCTGCATTCAGGTCGTCGATATTACTTTCGCCCAGGTGCATTTTTACGTTATCCGCATAGTCCTGAATAGCCATAAAATAAGCCTTGCTCCAGGGTTCGTATTGGTATTGCTCCCAGGCTTTCATAATGCCTTTTGCTACCAGTCCCGGCACATAGTCCCAACCGGCAGTGCGCGTAGTAGCTGGAGTTAAAAACGAAACGGTTTCGGTTTTATTCCGGAAATCGCCCATACGGGAATCGATAATCCACTTCGAATAAATCGAATCGGCACGAAAAGGAGCTGCAAAA
>CAZLHC010000041.1:27338-33357 GCA_964559265.1 uncultured Paludibacter sp.
TCTTCATCTACCAGATTCCCTTCGCTAAACGGCTGCCATCCATAATAAACAGCAGTTGGACGGGTTGGTGAAGGTAGTACCACCGTATTTTTTACTATTCTCGCTTCTGCCGGACTCCGGCCATCCAACGAAAAACCTTTTAAGGCTGCGTTATCCGAAGTACTCAATTGCCTCGCCTGCTTAAAACGGACTATCACCCGGCCCTTTTTGTACTCAGCTGACACTGCTTCGGGACCATAGGCATTTACATTTTTCTTGTATACTTCTTTAAGCGCCAACCGGGCTAATCGCTCTCCCACTACTTTCTTATTCGTGGGATGTACATCGTGGCGCGCTCCGTGATCGCTGCTTACGGCCATACCCGTATGAGCAAGCTCGTTCACCAGCAAGCGCTGCTCGTTGCGAAACCAGGGCCAATACTGCGACTTATACCGCAAGGTATCAATCGACGATAATTGTACCCAATAAAAGGGCATGGCAGGCTTCTTCCAGGCTTCGCGGTACGAGGTGATCATCAGTTTTTGAAGTTCCCGGAATTCGGCCACCCGCTCCGGCTCCTGCGCGTTGCTTTCGCCCTGGTACAACAAAATTCCCTTTACCGCCAGGGGCAGCAGAGGTTCGATACCCGATGCATACGCAAATCCGGGTTTGTAAGCGTGATTCTTTCCGCGCTCATCGCCGGGAAATTGTATCGTGTGGGCGGTGGTTTGAAGATTGTTTTCCGTAACCGGCATGCCGTCAACAGTCGATCCCGACGGATCAGGCTTTTGCGAAAATCCGCTAATATTCTGCCGTCCGCGTTCGCTCGTCCAAAGCGGTAATGACTTATTGTCCAACCAATCCATCGCCTTTACCTTCTCCTTAAATTCAGGATGTTCTTTTATGGCCTCAAAGGGTATAAAAGTCTCCAGCGGCGCCCCTCCGATCGATAAATTGATAATCCCCACCGGTATGCCGGTAGCGCTAATCACTTCTTTTGCAAAATAATACGCGATGGCGGAAGTTTCGGGAGCCGACTGCATACCACTTTCCTGCCAACCTTCCCAACGGTAAAAATCATGGGTATTCAGCCGCCGGATCAGCGAATCGGTATAACTTACTCCGTACACATACCGGCCAGCCGGCACCGGATTATTAATCCGCAACAGTTTATTATCCAGCATATTCTGCTCTTCGGCAAAATGTTTTTCGCGTTTCAGCGGCCATTCCATATTCGACTGACCGGTACAAATCCACACATCGCCCACCAGGATATTGTGCAGCTTCAGCATTTCATTGCCCGAACGAACAATCAGTTCAACAGGGACCGACCTGGCTTTCAGGGGGCGGAAAACCACCTTCCACTCTCCGTTACTATCAACAATTGCTACTTTTTCCTTTCCTCCTAAAACAACTTTCACCTCCGAACCTGCCGTGGCAGTTCCATAAATGGCTATGGGTTCATCGCGCTGTAGCACCATATGATTGCTAAACATCCGGTAGAGCGTGAGTTCGGCCGATACCAACTGTGCAATCATCAGGAAGAATAACACTATCCAACTTTTCTGCATATATTCAATTTTGAATGTGTAAAGATAAAGTTTTCTCCCAAAATGAACGAATATTAGAAGCATCTTATCCAATTTTAAATCTGATAGTAAGTAAAAAAAACGTAATTTTGCGATTCTTCTACCCGGGTAATAACGGGAGAGGTAGCATTACTTAAAAAATATTATCAATCCTATGATTCACAAAAACGTGTTCCTGATTGCAGGATTCCTGATTTCTCTAAGCTGTTCAGCATTGGCGCAGGACATCCAAATTGCCAGTCCCGATGGCAAAACCGTAGTAGTTGTAACGGTAACCGACGGCCAACCCGGCTATTCGGTCCTTCATAACACCACCGGATTTTTGCAAACTTCGCCCCTGGGCCTGAAAACCAACCTGGGTGATTTCACACGCAATATGACGATGGAACACATTGGCGAGCTGGTGGCTATTGATGAAACCTACCAGCTTTCCACCATCAAGAAAAGCAAGGTGCAGTACCGGGCCAACGAACAAATTTTGCGTTTCAGTCAGGATGGGAAACCTGCCTTTACGGTACAATTCAGGGTGAGCAACAACGATATTGCCTTTCGATACCAACTGCTACCCTGGAGCAATCAGCTGGCATGCAGGGTATTGAGCGAATCCACCGGTTTCAGACTACCCGAAGGGGCCACCACTTTCCTGAGTCCGCAAAGCAAAGCCATGGTGGGTTTTGCCCGCACGATGCCCAGCTACGAAATGGCTTATACGTTGGATGATGCGATGGGTAAAAACGGCAGCGAAAACAAGGGGTATACCTTTCCGGCTTTGTTCAGAGTGGGCAATTCGGGTTGGATTTTGCTTTCGGAAACCGGAGTCGACAGCCGGTACTGTGCCAGCAGGCTGACGGGTCAACAGGCTGGCTTATACACCATTGGCTACCCGATGCCCGACGAAAACAACGGAAACGGAACCGCCGAACCGGGACTAGCCTTGCCGGGGTATACTCCCTGGCGCACGATCACCCTGGGTACGACGCTGAAACCAATTGTGGAAACAACCATTGCATTTGATGTGGTAAAACCGCTGTACGATGCATCGCGCGACTATTCAGGAACAAAAGGAAGCTGGAGCTGGATTATGAAGATGGACGGAGGTACGCGGTACGATGTACAAAAGGAATACATTGACTTCAGCGCGGCGATGGGTTACGAAACCGTGCTGGTGGATGCTTTGTGGGATACACAAATCGGGAAAGAAAAAATGGAGGAGCTGGCCCGGTATGGAGCCGGGAAAGGCGTTCATTTGTATTTATGGTACAACTCCAACGGGTACTGGAACGATGCTCCACAGGGTCCGCGGGGTATAATGGACAATACGATTGCCCGTCGCCGCGAGATGGCCTGGATGCAGCGTATCGGAGTAAAAGGAATCAAGGTTGATTTTTTTGGAGGCGACAAGCAGGAAACCATTAAACTGTATGAAGATATTCTGGCCGATGCCAACGATTACGGCATTGCTGTCATTTTTCACGGCTGCACCCTGCCCCGGGGCTGGGAGCGCATGTATCCTAATTTTGTGTCGGCCGAAGCGGTACTGGCCAGCGAAAACCTGCATTTCAACCAATACCATTGCGACCGCGAGGCACGTAACGCAACCATCCATCCCTTTGTTCGCAACACAGTAGGATCGATGGACTTCGGCGGGAGCGCGTTGAATAAATTTTACAATGCCAACAATACACCGGGCAGAGGATCGAAACGGATGACCTCGGAGGTATTTGCGTTGGCAACCTCTGTACTGTTTCAAAGCAGCGTACAACATTTCGCGCTGGCTCCCAACAACCTTACCGATGCACCTTCGTGGGCGATTGATTTCATGAAAAAAGTCCCCACCACCTGGGACGAAGTGCAATTTATCGATGGCTATCCCGGTAAGTTCGTCATCCTGGCCCGCCGCCACGGCAACAAATGGTATATCGCCGGTATCAATGCTCAGCAGGAAACGCTTAAAACCACCATCAGTTTGCCCATGCTTCCATCGGGCACTTCTCTCACTATTTACCAGGATGATGCAAACCTGAACGGAGCTGTTAAAACCACGCGGGTATCGAAAAAGCAAGAACTAAAAATTGAAATACCCGGAAATGGAAGCGGAATTGTAGTGGTTAACGATTAATTGTTAATTATTAATTGTTAATTGTTAATGGGTGGGTGGAGTTAACAGACTATATAGCTATTATTTCTTCCTCAGAAACAATTTTACCGGGGCATTACCGTTTTTTGGTTACAACAGCATTCCCGATTGTTTAACCTTTAAATCGTTCTGTTATGGTAACTAAATCACGTTTGTCATCCAATTGGTTTTGTATTGCGCTGATTTTACTGTTCATTTCGTCTCCGGCAGTTGCTTTAAACCTGCAATCTAACGAAGGAATCGGCAGAACAACCGCAGAGAATCAAACCCGTTCGCCTTATTTTGTTTTACTTACCAACGACTCGGTTTCCGATTTGTTACCGCTAAAGGCAAGTTCGGCTACCGTAAATATTACCGGCGTAATTGCCGACGTTGAATTAACCCAGCAATACGTAAATAAGGGAAAAACCACGCTGGAGGCTGTTTATGTGTTTCCGATGTCGACCAGGGCTGCCGTATATGCGATGGAAATGCAGGTTGGCAACCGGAAAATAAGGGCCCGGATTCAGGAGAAAAATAAGGCACGAAAGCACTATGATCAAGCTAAAAAAGAAGGTCGCAGGGTGTCGTTGCTGGAGCAGAACCGGCCCAATGTATTCAGCATGAAGGTAGCAACAATAAGCCCCGGCGACACTATCAATCTGGTACTGAATTATACAGAGCTACTAATTCCCGAAAACGGCGAATATAGTTTTGTATTTCCCACAGTGGTAGGGCCGCGCTATTCATCGGGAAACGAAACTGCTGAAAATGAGTTTGTAGAAACTCCCTATACCCGGAAAGGCATCGATTCTTCCTTTCGGTTTAACTTCGGTTTAACCCTGAATGCCGGCATGCCCATTCAGGAAGTTGTTTGTAACACCCACAAATTCAACCTGCAATACCCGGCGGCAACGAAGGTATCCATGCAACTCGATGCTTCTGATAAAAATCCCTCCAACCGCGACATTATTATTCGCTATTCGTTGCGGGGAAATGAAATACATTCAGGAGTACTGCTGTATAAAAACGGTAACGAGAACCATTTTCTGATGATGATTCAACCTCCTGCGCGATTTAAGAAAGAAGATATTCCTCCCCGCGAATACATCTTTGTACTGGATATTTCCGGCTCGATGAACGGATTTCCGCTCGAAATTTCGAAGAAACTAATGCGCAGCCTTATTGCTGGTTTGAAACCTACCGACCAGTTTAACCTGGTATTGTTTGCCGGTGGATCGGCTCTTTTCAACCCGGTTTCGGTGAAGGCCAACCCCGAAAATATGGCAGCAGCTATCCGGCTTATCAATTCAAAACAGGGAAGCGGAGGAACCGAACTGCAACAAGCCCTCGAAAAAGCGTATGCAATCCCCCAACCACTGACCAACTGCTCACGCTCCATCATTTTGCTGAGCGATGGGTATATTTCGGCCGAAAAGAACAGTATGGATCTGGTGCAACAACAGTTAGGAAGCGCTAATTTCTTTTGTTTCGGAATTGGCACTTCGGTGAACCGACAGCTCATGGAAGGTCTGGCCTTTTTAGGAAAAGGAGAAGCCATCATTGTAGAAAGCAACGAAAGGGCAACCGAAGCCGCGGATAAATTCCGGAAGTATATTGAAACTCCTTTACTCAGCAATATAACAGTAAATTATGGCAATTGGCAGGTTTATGATGTTGAACCCAAAAACATTCCGGACCTGATGGCCGAACGCCCGTTGATTATCCACGGAAAATACAAAGGTTTGGCTCTGGGAAAGGTTAGTATTAAAGCGAATACCGGAAATTCAGAATTTCAGCAAGAAATCAACCTTAATCCCCTCAAACCGGATCCGGCGAACAAAGCGTTGCCCCTACTGTGGGCGCGAGAGAAAATCAGAAAACTGGAATATTATGGTGAAACCATCAACAAGATGGAAATCATCAATCTTGGGCTTAAATACCAGTTGATGACCTCGCAAACCTCATTCATCGCTATCGACGAAAAAACTACGGCAGCTAAAGCGGGGAATCAAAAAACTGTAAAACAACCACTTACACTACCAGCGGGTGTAAGCGAACTGGCGGTGGGAGAAATAATGGAAACCCTTGATGTAGTGGAAGAGGATTATGAATTCAGCTTATCGGGAACTAACCTGACACAGGAAGAATCGGAAATCGTTTTTGTAGTGGTGGAAACAATGCCTCAATACCCCGGTGGCGACACTGCCCTGATGGAATTTATTGCCAAAAACCTGGTTTACCCCGAAAAAGCCGTCAAGGAAAACCTGTACGGACGCGTTATTCTCCAGTTCACAGTAGATAAAAATGGCGTTATTCAGGATGTGGTGGTGGT
>CAZLHC010000042.1:0-32405 GCA_964559265.1 uncultured Paludibacter sp.
AGCTTTAAACAGAGTAATCGATTACGTAATATAACAAATGTATTGTGTTTCATATTATAAAAAGAAACACTACCCGTTTTCTATTTTAAGCCTATATCCGCAACCATAAATAGATTCAATTGTAATGTCAGGGTAATCCTATGGCTGCTGGTGTAATTGTGGGTTTGCTCTTTTCGTTGTTAGTAATTTTTTTCGTGTTACCGTTGTTTATGGGCTTAGGTAGGGTGAGGAAAAACAACAATTGAGTGCTTTCTTAGTAATTTATTGACACAGAAAGTACTGTGAAATACTAATAAAAAGTTAAATAAGCTTGTCGATATACGAAAAATACGTAGCTATACGTTATCTTCGTATATCAATCAATTAGTTAAACTTCAAAATTAACTACTCCATGGAAAACCTACTGTTTTATGTCCTGAAAGTCAATATAGCTTTGACAGTCCTGATGTTGTGCTACCGTTTCTTACTGGCAAAGGATTCACATTGGCAAATTCATCGCATATATTTTCTGTTTTCCATTGTGTTCTCTTTTTTGTGGCCATTTTTAGCAGCTGTACAAACTGTAGGCGAAAATGCTATTACCGTAAAACTGGCTTCTGAGTATGGTTCTTTTAAAGAGATTATCGTAACGCCGGTTGTTGTAACGCTCATTCCCCGTAAGTCTCTGTTGTTAATTGCCTACTTAAGCATCACTTTCGTTTTGATTGCTCGTTTTCTGATTCAATTGGTATCTATAGGATTTTTTCATAGAAAATCAACAGCTTCCCTACTCGAAGGTATCAACGTACAGGATACTAATGTTAATTGTGCCCCTTTTTCGTTTTTCAACTTCATTTATATTAATTCAACGTTGTACACTCCCGATCAGCGCCGGCAGATTTTATTGCACGAACAGACACATGCCACTCAGTGGCATAGTGTTGATGTGATCCTCGCCGATGTGCTGTGCGCGGTGTGTTGGTTCAATCCGGCTGTCTGGATGATGCGTAACGATATACGGCAAAATCTGGAATATATAGCCGATAGGAGTGTATTGTCGATGGGGGTCGAAACAAAAAGTTATCAATGGAACCTCCTTCAGCTGTCGGGTTGCTACACAGCACCCGATATTGTTAATCGATTTGCATTAACTTCGCTCAAAAACCGGATAGTGAAAATGAATTCCTTCCGCTCGGGTTCAATGTCACTTCTTCGATTTGGGATAATTCTTCCCATGGTATACCTGTTTGTCGTTTTTGCCAAAGCCGAATCGCACCCGGATTTTCGCCCGGTTTATGACGAACTTTCTGAATTAAGCGAATTGCCAATGTTTCCGGGTGGCGAAGGTGAGTTACGAGGCTTTTTAAGCAGAGAGACCCGATATCCGGAACAGGCTCAATACAATGGGCTACAGGGCAAAGTGATTTGCAGGTTTTTGATTGATGAAGAAGGAAAGGTGCTTTATCCGGAAGTAATAGAGTCGGTTTCGGCTGAACTTGATGCTGAAGCTTTGCGGGTTATCGGTTTGATGCCTCCCTGGGAACCAGCTAAAGTCGAAGGAAAGCCGGTTCGTATGCTGTATATCCTACCCATCAGTTTCCGACTTGAATAATTAATATTTAGAGCTAATTGCCATGAAAATCCAAATGCTTGCCGGTGTTGTTATTACAACATCTTTTCTTTTTGCGCAGTCAACTCATCGTAAGTTACCCCCTCATTTGCAGATTGTGGGACAATCTATGGTTGAATGTACATATCAATACCGGGTAAATGCTCCATTGCGTGCAGGTACATCTAACGAAACAGAAATGGTCAGGTACCGTACTGTACTTCAGGCAGGTGGCTCTGTTTCGAAGTTCTGGGACTGGCATTCGTTTAAGAAAGATAGTATTACTTTTTTTTCAGAGACGGAAATTGCCCCGGATAGCTTACGTCGTTTGAATGGTAAGTATTACTACCGTGTTGCTGATTTGTTTTCACCGACTGTTTTTCGCAATCATCCGGCAGGGAAGTTTACGGTACTCGACGATGTGCTGTTCGATTTTTATGAATACGGAGAGCCACTCCCCATCTATGAATGGAAGATTTACGACGATACACTTACTACCGTATGTGGATACGAATGTCAAAAAGCAAGTGCCCTGCTTGGAGGTCGACAATGGGTGGTGTGGTTTGCTCCTGAACTGATGATAAATGCCGGTCCCTGGAAGTTTTCGGGATTACCCGGACTTATTTTAAAGGCTACTGATGAAAGTGGTACGCATGATTTTGAAGCAATTGGTATTCGTAATTCTACTCTGCCAATCTATATTGCTCAGAATGCGATGCGTATCAAAACGTCAAAAAATATTCTGGAAAAAAAGAAATTGGAGTACGATGCGCTTGATTCGAGGGATATTTTTGATACTTCGGAAATGGATCTCGGTGGAAGAAATACCATCATTCTGGATGGAATTCGGGTGGATATTGTACGGAAAACCCGTTATAGTGCTCTCGAAATTTTCTAATTTATTAAAGCTTGCAGGTATGAATCGCATTATTAGTGTTCTGGTGCTATTGTGTATGGTAGTTATTACTTCAACTGCTCAGCAGTTTACCGTGCAAGGGCTTGTTTTAGATAGTATTTCGAAGCAAGCTGTGGATGGAGCGGTGGTGCGTGTGTTTGAAGGTGAACGAATGTTGGGTTTCGATATAACCAACACGAAAGGCGAGTATAAAATTCAGTTGAATTCATCATCTGCTTCGTTATTGCTTGCGTTTCAGCACTTAGCCTTTAACGTGAAGTCAGTAAAAATTGTATCGGGTAATCGGGTTGTTGATGCGCATCTTTCATCAAAAGAGGTGCTGATACGGGAAGTAATGGTGAAAGCTCCCGATATTATCGTTAAACAGGATACGCTCTCGTTTAATGTAGCATCAATAAAAAGTGCTTCCGATCGTACGATTGAAGATGTGATTAAAAAGATTCCGGGGGTAGAAGTGGGCAGTAGCGGCGCCATTCGGTTTCAGGGAAAAGCGATTAGCACTTTTCATGTGGAGGGTATGAACTTGTTGGGTGGCCGGTATAATGTAGCTACACGCAACATAGAGGCTGCCGACGTGAACCGGGTGGAAGTGGTGGAGAATTACCAGGAAGTGAAACAATTGGAGGGTGTGGAGTTTAGCGATAAAGTAGCCATGAACCTGAAGTTAAACGACGAAGCAAAGTTGACGCTGAAGACAACTTATGAAGCGGGTGCCGGCTTTAGGGCTAAGGAGGCCCTCTATCATGGTGTTGTTACGGGCATGGTTTTCGGTAAAAAGGCACAGTTTATCGGGACTGTAAAGGCTAATAATGCCGGAGCGAGGTTGTCGGATGAAATCAGGAATCATTTTGGTAGTAATGCTGTATATAATGTTGCAAATAACTTGCTGACTGGCAGTTTGTCGTCGCAGCCGCCTTTAGCCAACGACCGCTTTTTGCATAAAAACGACTTACTGGCAACCCTTAATTCGGTGGTAAAACCTTCGGATGATAAGTCGCTCAGGGTGAATGTCGATTTTAACGGAATCAGCAATCGGTATCGTTATTCAACCAACCGGTCGTATTACCTCAATAATAGCCAGGTGGTTGTGAATGAGGAGCATGCACCCAATGTCGAAGGTCGATTAGTGAATACCTCAGCCGAATTTGAAATCAATAATAAATCGATTTATCTGAAGAATCACTCTCTGCTTTCGTTTGCAGGTGATGACCAATTGTACAACTTAGTAAGTAATGCTATGCCAATTGGTCAACACAAAGCAAGCAAATTGTATGGACTAACTAATGATTTTGCATTTTTGCGCAGAAATAAGAAACGACAGGTAGAATTTAACTCGGTAATTAAATACAGCTATTTGCCCGATAGCCGGATTACTTTCACAGGAGTGCCCGATGTAACCGGTGCATTTTTTCAACAGTCGGGTGGGCAGTCATTTTTCACAAAGGAGGCGGTAAGCTTCGGATATGATATTTCGTCGGTATCAAAGTTAAGTATTGTGGCCGATTTCAGGATGGATTACGACCAGATTAACACCTTGCTGCAACGGGGTGATAGTATTCAGCCTAATCAGAATTATGGAAGCCGGTTGGTGACGTCGGTATGGCCGGTCTACCGACTATTGAAGGAGGATCAACGCTTTGGATTTACCATTGGATTTCCTGTAAATATGTACAACCTGAATTACAGAAGTCAGTTAGTTCCCGGGGCCGGTTTCGGGTACCACAAGCCTTTTTTTAATGCATGGATGAATGCACATTATACACTTTCGCCAAGTGTTCAGATTCGTTTTAATGCAGGGCACAACAACAGCATTGGCGATATCAACGACTTTATAATTCACCCGGTGCAGCGATCGTATATGACCCAAACCACCCGGTCGGGTATTTTATCGCATACCCTTAATCAGTTGGCCAGCTTAACGGTTGAGTATAAATTACCGGTTAACCTGTTCTTTTCCAATCTGCAAGTTGGCTACAACAATACTTCCCGCAACCTGTTGAACAACCAGCTCATCACTTCCGGAAATTCAACAGTAGGCATCAGCGATTCGGGAGTCGCTGCTGATAACGATTACCGCAGCTACTCCGCTTCGGGCTCAGTTTCGAAACGATTCAGTGCTCTGTTTACAAACGTTTCGTTAAGGTCGGGCTATACCTATTCCACAGGAATGCTGATGCGTAATGGTGTGAAACAAGAAATGAATAATCAGGGATTTAGTCTGTCTCCCTCGATCAATACCCGCATTGCACGAAAAGTGGAGATCGATTATTCCTTACATTACAATCAAAACAAGCAAAGTTCGCAGTCCTATACCAATTCAAACCGCCAGCAAACACATGCTTTAAAAGTACAATTTAACCCGGTTGAGAAGTGGTTTGTATACGCCGGTTTCGACTACAACCGATTCGAACTTTCACCCGGCCGGTATATAACTATGCAGTTTATGGATGCCGGAGTACGTTATAAGAACAAGAAGTCGGAAATTGAACTGAAGCTTAACAATTTACTGAATACCCGCGAGTATGCCTACACGGTGTTTAGCGATTTAGATTCGTTTAGTTACAGGTATCAGTTGAATCCGGTATCGGCGATTGTGCTGTGGAAGTTTTGGATTTAAGAAAACAGTAATAAAAGTAAAGAATAGCTTAAGATGTGCAGAGGAGAAAATTATGAAAAAAAATCACAATATGTATCTTAATTACTCCTTGGGCTAAGTGGCTTTAGTTTATCAGGCTCTTATGTTTTCACCAAACAACCGGTTTATAGTTATCCCCGGAGGGAAGTTTCCTGTTGTCCACAGTTGTAATTAGTTGTTTGTCAATTGTATTTCTGCTTTTGGAAGATAAGAAGAAATAATTTGTATAAACCAAAATAATCGTTACTTTTGCATTTTTACCTCGCCAAGTAGTGTGAAGTTAGCCTTATCATCGCTGATCGACAAGACCTTTATCCTGAAAGGTGAAGATGGAGCTTATTATGTTTACGACCGTTTTTTTTCATTGTGGCTGGCTCAGTAAGTCTATGGCATTTATTTGCACACCTGTAGCTTTAATTGTGATTTTACAGATGGGGGAAAGCTTACAGAATATCATTCAATCTCATTGTTTCATTGGATTCATTTCCGAAATGGATATGTGAGATTTCAACATTTTCACTCTCCCCGAAAAAAATGTATCTTTGCGTTTTTAAAAATTTTGTATGAAGATTATTCATGAAACGGGGAAATACGTGCTGCTGATGAAGCGGGTGCTGGTGGCGCCCGACCGCTGGCGGATGTTTTTTCGTCAGTTCCCCAAAGAACTGGAAAAGCTGGGACTTAATTCCATGCCCATTGTCATCATCATCTCGGTGTTTATCGGGGCTATTATGACCATTCAAACCAAACTCAACACCGAAAATCCGTTGTTGCCGACCTACAGTACCGGTCTGGTAACCCGCGATACTTTGCTGCTGGAGTTTTCCTCCACTATTCTTTGCCTTATTCTGGCCGGAAAAATCGGGTCGAATATCGCTTCGGAAATAGGTACCATGCGCATAACCGAACAAATCGACGCGCTCGAAATTATGGGCGTCAACTCGGCGAATTACCTCATCCTGCCCAAGGTGGTGGCCTTTGTGGTAATGATGCCTTTTCTGGTGATTTTCAGTATGGCCATCGGTCTGGTAGGAGGCTTTGCCGTAGGGATGTTTACCGATATCATCAGTACGGCCGATTACCTGCTGGGCATTCAATATGCCTTTATTCCGTACTATGTGTTCTACTCGCTTATAAAGTCCTTGTTTTTTGCTTTTATCATTGCCTCGGTGGCTTCGTACTACGGCTATTATGCCTATGGCGGTGCGCTCGATGTGGGAAAAGCAAGTACCAACGCGGTGGTGAACAGCAGTATCCTGATCCTGTTTTTCAATATCCTGATTACTAATATTATGCTTAACTAAGACAGGATGATAACAGTAAAAAACGTTGATAAAACATTTGGCGATAACCATGTGCTGAAAAATGTGTCGGCTATTTTTGAAGAAGGCCGTACAAACATGATTATCGGGGCGAGCGGTTCGGGTAAAACGGTGCTGATGAAAAGCATCATCGGGCTTCACCGTATCGAACACGGCCGCATTGAGTACGATGGTCGCAACCTGCCCGATATGCGAATGAGCGAAATTCGTCGCCTGCGCCGTGAGGTGGGCATGCTGTTTCAGGGTTCGGCCCTGTTCGACTCGCAGAGCGTGCTCGAAAATGTGATGTATCCGCTTGAGATGTTTGCCGAAACATCGAAAGATGAAATGAGGGAACGCGCCATTTCGTGCCTGCGACGGGTGAATCTGCCGGAGCAGTCGTACAAACTGGCACCCTCGGAAATAAGCGGGGGGATGCAGAAACGCGTAGCCATCGCCCGTGCTATTGCCCTTCAGCCGAAGTATTTGTTTTGCGACGAGCCCAACTCGGGCCTCGATCCCAAGACTTCGCTCATCATCGACCAGTTGATTTACGAGATTACCCGTGAGTTTAACATGACTACGATTATCAATTCGCACGATATGAACTCGGTAATGGAGATTGGCGAAAAGATTTTCTTTATCAACAAAGGCGAAAAAGCCTGGGAGGGAAGTAAAGAAGAAATTTTCCATGCAGATAATGAAGATCTGAACGATTTCGTATTTGCATCGCAGCTGTATAAAAAAGTGAAAAAAGCAAATCAATAAAACATCCCGGCTCTTGATTCCAGACTCTTGCCTCTTGGCTCTTGATTCTTGACTCTTGGCTCTTGATTCTTGATTCTAAAAAATATGAAAGTAATATCCTACAACGTAAACGGCATCCGCGCCGCCATGACCAAGGACCTCATCGGCTGGCTGAAGGATGAAAATCCGGATGTGCTCTGCCTTCAGGAAACCAAGGCACAGCCCGAACAGATTGATACCATGGCTTTTGCCGAACTGGGTTATACCACTTTTCTGCATTCGGCCGAAAAGAAAGGCTACAGTGGAGTGGCCATCATCACTAAAATTACACCCGATAATATTGTAGTGGGGATGAATAATCCGCGTTTCGATTCCGAAGGTCGGGTGATTCGTGCCGACTTCGGCGATCTTTCGGTGATTTCGGTGTACATCCCCTCGGGGTCGTCGGGCGACGAGCGCCAGGCATTCAAGATGGAATTTCTGGAAGCATTTCTACCCTTTATCAACGAAGTACGTAAAACCCGTCCGAATCTCATCGTGTGCGGCGACTATAATATCTGTCATAAACCCATCGACATCAACCACCCCGAGCGGCAGGTGGGTGTGTCGGGATTCCTGCCCGAAGAACGCGACTGGCTCGACCAGTACCAGGCCACCGGAATGGTCGATAGCTTTCGCGTATTCGACCAAAGTGCTGAAAAATACAGCTGGTGGAGCTTCAGGGGAGGTGCCCGTTACCGCAATGCCGGCTGGCGTATCGATTACCATTGGGTGAGCGAAACCCTGCGTAACCGGCTCACCGATGCCCGCATCCTCATGGATGTAGTGCATTCCGACCATTGCCCGGTTACTGTTGAGTTATCTTAAAAAACATAAATATTGCACGTTCACGTTCTATCACAGCGTTTTTGTGGTTACTTTTGCATTCCAAAATCCAACTCAATGAGCTTCAACTGGTTTAAATTTAGCATTCTGATTGTCACTGTGGCGGTGATGAGTTCTTGTCTGTGGGACGACGACGATGAGAAAGATTTATCGTCGAATCCGTATTTTTATTCTCTGAAATTCGCCAAAAACGATAGTATACCGAAAATTGAATCGGCAGTATTTACCCTCGAATTAGATGGCACAGATTCTATCATTGTGAATCTCGATTCGCTGCCTTATCAAACCCGCATCGATAGCGTGTTTCCAACGTTTACGTTCATGAGTACAGCCGGTTCGCAACTTATTATTCGCGACTCGCTGGGCACCGGTACCGATACCATAGCCCTTACCGGAAAAGATACGGTTGATTTTACCCGGGTAATAGCCGTGCGGAATATTGCCGAAAATAAACTGGCCAAACGCACCTATAAAGTGAAAGTAAACGTTCACCAGGTAGAACCCGAATTGTTTCACTGGAAACAACTTACTACCGCTGTGTATACCCATGCGGGTGCTGTGCAACGGGCAATGTTGTTCAACAACGAGTTTCTGTTTTACGCCAGCTCAGGGCTGAATAATTACTTGTACACCTCCACCGATGGGAGTGCGTGGAAACCGGTTGCCCTGCAGGGATTTCCGACCGATGTAGTCGATTTGCGATCCATTACCGAATTTAACAATGCCTTGTTCTACGTTCACGAAAACGGCGATATTTATTCATCACCCAACGGAAGCACCTGGGCTAAAGTACCTGCCGATGCAGGTGGCAATGTGTTGGTAAATCTGATGTTTGTGCTCGAAGGAAAATTATGGGCAACAGCTAAACATACAGCCTCTGGTCGGTACTATTTTGCAACTTCGACCAATGGAGTAAGCTGGGTAACCGGGACACAATTGCCATCGGGTTTTCCGGTTGGCGATTACGCGGCCCTTTCGTTTGCCTCGCGCACTAAAAAGCCAAAAGCGATTGTGCTGGGAGGATATTCGTCCAACGGAACATTATTGCGAAATGCCTGGAGTGTAGAACGTAATGTGTACAACGAATATAAGTGGGTCGACTTCAGTATTGAAAATACAAGCCTGGTGTCGTTGGCCGGTGCTTCGCTGGTGGCCTACGACAATAAATTATTATTGTTCGGCGGAATGGATGCCAACGAAGAAGTAATTGATCCGTTTTACCTGGAGTCGAAAGACGAAGGATTGTCGTGGCAGGGAGTAGATACCACCTATAACGTGATTTACGACGAAGAATACGATGCTACGTATACGCCGCGGAGTTACCAGTCGGTGGTTTACGATCCCGTATCTAAATCGCTCTTCCTTTTTGGAGGACGTACTTCGCAGGTATATACCGATGTGTGGCGTGGAAAGCTTAATCGGTTATCGTTTATCCGTCAGTAATTTTTTTGTATGAATTATTCACGTACCCCTGTTGGATTGTCGCTGCGTTTCCGTCGCTGGAGCCGCAGGGCATGGGCTGTGTTTGCCAGTTTGGGCCGGGAAGTAACCATTGGTACCCTCGTTAGTGCCCTTACCGGGCAGTCGATGGTAAAATCACAGGTACCCGCCGGAGCAATGAATTGTGAAGAAATTCAGCATCTGGAGGAAGAACAGGAAGAATTGGAAGAAGTACAGTTACAGGTGGTTGCATTACTACCGGTTAGCCTTGCTGTACCTGCCGGTGCGGCAGCGTTTGTATTACAAGCAAAAATATTATTCAACGGTTGGTACGGTTTTAGTCGTATCAGCCGTTTTTTATTTCCCCCTCCCCACCCATTTGCCCTGACAAGACTTATATCGAAAAAATGTATTACCCAACAAACTCTACAAGTCCCACCCCAATTAACAATTAACAATTAACAATTAATAATTAATAACGATGCACTGTAAACTAACATTTATGGCTCTTGCGATGAGCTTATCAGTAGCGGCCAATTACGAATCAACCCCTAAAAGTACTACCTACCTGCTGTCGGATACTACTATTATTCGTCTGGCCGGAGTAGAAGTAAACGCCGGACGGAACCGGGTGTTTTCCCGAGCCGGCAGGATTGTGGAAGAAGTAAAAGCCGATGAACTCCGCAAAATGCCGGTGGAAAGCACCGATGCTCTGTTGCAGCTATTACCCGGAGTGGATATCCGTCAACGAGGCACCGGCTCCACCCAGGCCGATATTTCCATCCGCGGCGGCTCCTTCGATCAGGTATTGGTGCTGGTCAATGGAGTGAATGTTACCGATCCGCAAACCGGGCATCACAACCTCAACCTGCCCGTCGACCTCAACGACCTGCAACGCGTGGAAGTGCTTCAGGGAGCAGCTTCGCGGCGCTACGGCAGTCAGGCTTTCAGTGGTGCCATCAATTTTGTGACTGGTCCGGGCGACAAAAATAACCTGAAAGTAGCGCTTACAACAGGGGCCTTCGATACTAACTCGCAGCAACTAAGCTACAGCACCGGTAAAAAAATACGCAACTATACCTCGGTGGGGCATTACAGCAGCGACGGACACCGCATTAACACCGATTACGACATCAGCAATGTATATAACCGCACGGTGTGGAAAACCAAACGTATCGGCACTTTCGATGCCCAGTTCTCCCGTCAGTATAAATCCTTCGGAGCCAATGGATTTTACGGTCTGGCGTATCCCAACCAGTTTGAACATACCCGTACCCGCCTGTCGTCGCTCAACTGGGAAAATCAATACGACAAGCTGTATCTTCAGGCATCGCTCTATCGGCGCCGGCATTACGATCGGTTCGAGTTGTACCGCGATTTTCAGGGAGCAAGTGCAAGCTATACGCAACACAATTACCACAAAACCACGGTAAATGGCGGCGAACTAAACGCTCGCCTGAGTACCGCTATCGGACAATTTACCGCAGGGCTCGATTTGCGCAACGATCATATCTACAGCACTAAACTGGGTCAGCCTATCGTAGGTAAATTGCCGAAGAATACCGACGAACGCCGGCGCGATGTTCGTTATACGCACGAAGCCGAACGTTCGCTCACCAATGCTTATGCCGGATATACCGGTTCGATGGGGCCAGTGTTTGTTTCGGCAGGTTTGTCGCTTTCGCATAGCCGCGATTTCGGACTAAAACACCACTATGGTGCCGATTTGAGTTACTTCTTTACCAACGAACTATCGGCCTATGTGTCGGCGAATACTTCCTCGCGTTTGCCAACCTTCACCGATTTGTACTATTCCGATCCTATTCGCAAATCGAATCCCAATCTGCAACCCGAAACCGCACAGACCTACGAGGGTGGAGTAGCCTATGGCGAAAAAAACCTCGGGATTAAAGCCGGATTTTTCACCCGCTTCGGTCAAAATATTATCGACTGGATCAAATTTCCTGAAAACAACTTCTGGCAAAGTGAAAATCTTACCGCCATTTCTACGCAGGGTATTTACATGAGTGCCGAATATATTCCCGATGCAGGACCGTTCACCCACTTATCGGCCTCGTATCAGCTCATGAACACCGATAAGAAAGCCGACGGATTCGACTCGAAATACGCCCTCGATTACCTGAAGCATCAACTTACAGGAAGGGTGCAACACCGGGTACTTAAAAATGTGGATGCCAGCTGGACTCTCCTGGTGAAGGACCGCGCCGGCAGCTATGCCGATTTTTCCACCGGAGCACCAGCCGACTACAAACCCTATGTTGTTGTTTCATCGCGCGTGTCGTGGAACCTCAAACGCACACAGTTGTATGCCGATGCCAACAATTTATTCAACGTAAAGTATGTCGATTTTGGCGGACTGCCCATGCCCGGATTTCATTTGTCGGCAGGTGTGAAGTGGCAGCTGCGAAAGTAAGCCCCACCAGTAGCTAATGTCCATCGAACAAGTAGCTCCCGATACGTTTTTAGTTGCTTCGCTAGCAGTTGTGTGCGCGTTTCATTTTGTAGAATTCAAAATTTTGCCGTACTTTTGGTCTGCCAATCAGAATAAATAAGAATGAATGCATTAAAAGCTGCATCGCTTCCGCGGGAGAAAACAGCAGCCGACGAGGTAATACGGCGTATTAAACAAATGATAGAAACGGGCGAACTAAAACCCGGAGATCGGTTGCCAGCCGAGCGAAAGCTGGCAGCCGACTTCGGCTTTGGTCGTGCGCAGGTACGCGAAGCACTCCACAAGCTGGAGTTTTACGGCATTATTAAAACCCTGCCTCAGAGTGGGTCGGTGGTAAACCGGCTCGACATTACAGCGCTCGACGGGCTCATTTCGGATGTGGTCGACCTTCAGGAATATGATTTTTTATCGCTGGTCGAAACCCGGGTATTGCTCGAGGCACAGGCGATTCGATTGTGTGCCGATCGGCGTACCGACGATGATATGAAAAAGATTAACCATGCCCTGGAGCAGTTTCAGAAATACTGGGATACCCCTGAGCGTGTAACCTACGATTTTGCATTTCACCGGGCCATTGCCGAAGCTTCACATAACCCGGTTATGAAAGCTATGTTACTCATTATTACGCCCGATATTCTTACCATTTACAATCGTGAACGGTTTTGTGCCCCCCGAAAACAGCTTGTTGACGAACATCTGAAAATGGTAGAGCTAATTCGTGAAAGAAAAGCAGATGAGGCCGAACGTCTTATGATACAGCATCTTAGTGATGTGGTAGAGTTTGCTCAGCAAAAACTTTCGGCCAGCTCTGCCGGGACCGGAAAATAAAATTGCTTCGACAAAGCTTACTTGTCGAAAATTTGCTTATTTTTGTCGAATTGTAATAAATACAATTCGACTTTTTGTTTATATTGGCATATGTTCAGAAATACCGACCCTGCCTGCAAACAAAGAGGGGATAATCGTAAATCAATTTAATAGTTAATAGTATATGGAATTATTAGATGCGTCGTTAGTCAATTGGTCGCGGGGACAGTTTGCCCTTACCGCCATGTATCACTGGATTTTTGTGCCGCTGACACTCGGATTGGGTGTTATTATGGCCATAATGGAAACCTTGTATTATAAAACCGGAAAGGAAGAGTGGAAACAGGCCACAAAATTCTGGATGGTATTGTTTGGGGTTAACTTCGCCATCGGGGTGGCCACGGGAATCATTATGGAGTTTCAGTTTGGCACCAACTGGTCGAACTATAGCTGGTTTGTGGGCGATATTTTTGGAGCGCCGCTGGCCATCGAGGGTATGTTGGCCTTTTTTATGGAAGCAACTTTTATCTCCATTATGTTCTTTGGATGGAAAAAAGTAAGTAAAGGTTTTCACCTTACCGCTACCTGGCTCACCATTATCGGGGCAACCTTGTCGGCTTTGTGGATTCTGGTAGCCAATGCCTGGATGCAATATCCAACAGGTATGGAGTTCAATCCGGATACCACCCGCAACGAAATGGTCGATTTCTGGAGTATTTTACTTTCGCCGGTTGCTTTGAACAAATTCTTACACACTGTATTCTCCGGTTGGGTGATGGGTGCTCTGTTTGTGGTGGGCATTAGTGCCTGGTACCTGTTGCGTAAGCGCGATACCGATTTTGCGCTTAAAAGTATAAAAGTAGGTGCCATCTTCGGATTTATTTCTTCAATCCTGATTATCTGGTCGGGCGATGGTTCGGCTTACCATGTGGCCCAGAAACAGCCCATGAAGCTGGCGGTGATGGAAGGATTGTACGAAGGTAAGGAGGGCGCCAATATCGTAGCTATGGGATTACTCAATCCCGAAAAGCGCTACGACAATGACGAAGAAACGTTTATAGTTAAAATGGATGTTCCGATTCCGAAACTGCTCTCGTTGCTGGGTTACCGCGATGCCGATGCATTTGTTCCGGGTATAAAAGATATCATCAATGGCTACACCCTGTCGGATGGTAAGGTAGTGGCTTCGTTTGCCGAACGCCAGGCAAGCGGTACATTGGCTATTAATGCCTTACGCGATTATAAAATTGCAAAAGAAGCAGGCAACGATTCGGTGGCAGCTGTGCATTTAAAAGTGCTCCGCGAAAATTATAGCAATTTTGGCTACGGATACCTCGAAAAACCGGAAGATTTGATTCCGAATGTGCCCCTGGTATTTTATTCGTTCCACATTATGGTAGCGCTCGGAATGCTGTTCTTAGTGATATTTGCACTGGCCTGGTTCTTTATCTGGAAGAAAAATATTGAACAGCAGAAATGGTTCCTTTGGGCTGCGTTGCTCACCATTCCGTTGGGGTATCTGGCCACTCAGTTGGGTTGGGTGGTAGCCGAAGTGGGTCGTCAGCCCTGGACCATTCAGGATATTCTACCCGTTCAGGCGGCTGTGTCGAGTGTTTCTACCGGTTCGGTACAGATTACTTTCTTCCTCTTTGTGGCGCTGTTTACAGCCCTGCTCATTGCCGAATTGCGCATTATGTGGAAGCAGATTAAAAAGGGTCCCTCTAATCACTAATCACTAAACACTAATCACAATGTTCACATACACTTTTTTTCAACACTATTGGTGGTTGATTATCTCTCTGTTGGGAGGTTTGCTCACATTTCTCCTGTTTATTCAGGGAGGTCAGTCGATGTTATTTTCGCTATCGAAAACCGAAGACGAGAAACGATTGTTGGTTAACGTGCTGGGGCGCAAGTGGGAATTTACCTTTACTACCCTCGTAACGTTTGGGGGGGCTTTTTTTGCTTCTTTCCCGCTGTTTTATTCCACCAGCTTCGGTGGGGCCTACTGGGTGTGGATTATCATCCTGTTTGCCTTTATTATTCAGGCAGTTTCGTACGAGTTTCAGTCGAAACCGGGCAATGTGTATGGTAAAACTACCTACCGCGCCTTCTTGTTAATAAATGGGGTATTAGGTACTTTCCTTATCGGAGCTGCCGTGGCTACTTTCTTTACCGGTAGCGACTTTACGGTAGGAAAAGGCAACATCACCAATATCGTATCGCCGGTAATAAGCCGCTGGGGCAACGAATGGCACGGATTGGAGGCGCTGCTGTGCCCCCGCAACTGGTTCCTCGGGCTGGCCGTATTCTTCCTGGCCCGCACCAATGCCACCCTTTATTTCATCAATCGTATCAGCAACGAAGTGCTCGAAGATCGTTCGTACAAGTATCTGCTCTATAATGCAGTACCTTTCGTTGTATTCTTCCTTGCTTTTGTAATCTCCATTTTTCTTTCCGAAGGTTTTGCGGTGAACGAAACAGGAGAAGTATACCTCGAGAAATACAAGTACTTTATGAACTTTATTGAAATGCCACTGGTAGGCGTTTTATTCGTGCTGGGTGTGGTTACCGTATTGGCTGGTATTCTACTTACGCTGCTCAACAAGAAGTTCAAAAAAGGAATCTGGCTCACCGGGGTGGGTACTGTTGTTACAGTGACTATGTTGCTGCTGGTAGCCGGTTACAACAATACGTCTTTCGATCCTTCATCCACCGATCTGCAAAGCTCGCTCACCATTTTCAATGCCTCGTCGAGCGAATTTACCCTACGGGCCATGACCTATGCTTCGGTGTTGGTTCCGGTGGTGCTCACCTATATTTTCATTGCCTGGAGAGCCATGGAAAAGAAAAAAACCGATATCGACGACATCAACAACGATAGTCACGCGTATTAATTCATCGGGTGGGTTGAAAAAGCTGTTCAAAATAGTTTCTTCAACCCACTAACTTTTATTGCGGCCATTTGTTATACCCTTTGGCTAATGAGCTGAGAGCTTGCCCTTTTACGTATTTCTATGAAGAAATTTGAAAAGGCAGGCTTTTTTTGAATCGGACAACTGTTAATTTAATAAGATATGAATCGAGCATATAAATACTTCACATCCAAGGTTAGGATAATGTTGGCATGCGAGTTACATGTGACCTTTTAAAACAATTATTTACACATGAAAACACGAATTCTCTCTTTTCTTTTGCTGATGTTGCTTTTTTCGGGCCATCAGCTGTGGGCCGACGACTATGCCGGGCCCGACCTTAACCAGCGCGAAAAGCTGGTTATTGTTCCCGAACTGGTACTCCCGGGTACTCCTGTGGTGGTTATGCTGCATTATATGTCGACCGACGGATGCCCGGATTATACCCTGTCGAAAGATTCGGTTATCGACAATAAAGTGTATGTTTCCAAAAATCTGATTGTCGACAGCACCCGGTTTTGCACCTTGGTTATCAGTTATTTTACTGCTAAATTGGATCTTGGACAACTTGCCGAAGGCACTGAGATCTATGTAGATGGAAAGTTGATCCGGACTATTCAATTTAAAGAATGTAAACCCAACCGCCTGGGCCTGGTGGTGGAAGGTAAAAGTGCCTGCGAAGGAAAATTGCTCGTACGCGATATCTCCAACCTGGCTTCGTCGGTACTTTTTCTCTACACTCTTCCCGACACCGAAGAAGCTTCGAAGCTAAAGGCCGGGGATAAAATTAAGTACGCCTTTTTGCCAACACCCCGCGATACAACCAATACCGAAAGCTGTCGCACGCAAGGTGTGGTTACCTGTTTCGATCTGATTGTTCCCGAACCATCATTTACACTGTCGGGTGTGGCGCTGGCAGGCGCCGACACCGTGTTGTATGGTCGTGCAGTGCTTATCGGAAAGAAATATCCCAAAGCGGTTGCTCAGGCTTCCATCTTCAATGGTAATTATGTGTTTGCCAATATTCCGCAGGGTGAATATACCATTCAGGTGATGCCCGATCGTCAATTCTATCGCCGGTATTTGCCTACCTTCTACGTTAATAAATTACGGTTCAGGGAAGCCGATTATATAACCCTGAGTCAGGATGTCGATACGGTAAATGTACGGTTGGTCGAAATTAAAACCCGCACCGGAAAAGGTCGCGTCGACGGAAAGGTTACCTACGAAAACGAAAAACTGCGCGATAGTTTATTTACGAACCGACCTCACAAAGCTCCTGCCGCCGACATTGCTTACGATGTAACGGTACTGTTGCTCGACCGGACGAACACCGTTGTAGCCTGGACACAAACCGACGAAAACGGCTATTACGAATTTCCGGAGATTGCCACAGAGGGTTACCGGGTGGTGTGCGAAACTACTACTTCGGAAGCCGGGTCGACCGTAAACTTAACTTCGACAAGTAGTACTGCCTCTGTTGATTTGGTGTTGCGTGCTCCATCGGAAGTGACTTCTGTCGATATTCCTATAGAAGCCCGAATGATGGTTTCTCCCACCGAAGTTACCGATTTTGTGCGGGTAAACCTGCGCGAGCCTGCCGAACTGGTGATTTATTCGCTCCAGGGTCAACCACTTATGAAGCTGCAGCTGGAAGCCGGCGAACATCAGCTTTCGACAGTAAGCTTACAAAAAGGAATGCACCTTATCGCTATTCCCGGCGAAGTGTATAAAATCGTAAAGCGCTAATCAACGTTTACAAAGAGTAGCGAAACAGCTTCTTCAGCCTCTGTTAAGGGTTGTGGAAGCTGTTTCTGTATCAGAGAGAACACACTCCTGTGTGAGTGTGTCGGTGTTGTGGAAGCTGTTTCTATATCAGAGAGCAGCCAGGCATAGTTCACAAATCGGTATAAAAAGTTTGGGTAGTTTTTCCCGACGACTCCGGCTTGCTTGCAACATTTTTCACCTGTTCTACATCTGTGCAGTGTTTGATTAATTGTTTAATTTTTTAGTTTATGATAATGCGTATGAAATCCTTGAAACAAGTTTTGATGGTAGCCCTGCTGGGGGGAGTTGTCGTTTCGTGTAGCGACGTAGAAGATGATGGTTATTCGCTCGACAAGTTTTGGGTCGATATTGCCACCGTTGAAAACCCCGAAAAGAAAAATGTATTTTTTCTTGAACTCGACGACACTACTTTGTTGTGGACGGCCGCTTCGGCTTTTCACAATTACATCCCCAAAGATGGTCAACGGGTGATTGCCAATTATACACTATTGGCCGATAAGCGACCTACGGGCATGTACGACTACGATGTCCGGCTGAACGACGTGTATGAAGTGCTTACCAAACCAATTTTCAACATTACACCTGCTACACAGGATAGTATTGGTAACGACTCCATTGATGTTACCGACAGTTGGATAGGCAGTAAGTACCTGAATATCGAATTTGCATATTTGGGGTTCGACAAAATGCATTTTATCAATTTGGTGAAGGATGATTCGAAAACCTACACCGATGGAAAGGTGCATCTTGAGTTCCGACACAATTCCCAACACGATTCGCCAATGTATCGCCGCTACGGAATCGTATCGTTCGACATCAGTTCGCTCATCGATCCGGCCCGCGAATCGGTACCGCTGGTTATTCATGTCAATAAACCCAACCAGGCCGCTGATCAGTTGATCGAGTTAACGTTCAGATACAAAAATCAACAGCCTGCATCGGTTCGTTCGGCTTCTGATTTGATACTAAGTAATTATCAATTGTCGTCGTTTAAGTAAGCGGGTGCCGGTAACGCTACCAGCTTCAGAAATAATCCCGTTTTGGTTTTTATGCAAAAACAGTTCTGTCGGTTCAAAAAAAATACAGAAAACAGCGGTGAATTATAGAAAAATTTCCGTACTTTTGTAACATTTGTTACACTTGAGGTAAATACGCCTGTCAGTTGACAAAAACCGACAGGCGTTTTTCTATAAAAAACACAGGCGATTTTTTGTATGAAGAAATACTATTTTATACTACTGCTGCTGTTGATGATTGTGAATCCGGTGGCGGTACTTTCAGCTGAAAAAGCAGCATTGCTCGATCCCATCGACAAAACGGTGCACGACGAAGTGAACCTGCGCGAAGTGGAAATCAGCGCTTCCCGCACACAAACACGGTTGAAAGATATGCCCGCTTCGGTTAGCGTAGTGGCGGCCAATGCACTCGAAAAAAACGAGATTTCCACCCTCAATAATGTGAGTGCACTTATTCCGAATCTTTTTATGCCCGATTACGGGACTAAACTTACTTCGCCCATCTACATCCGGGGCGTGGGTTCGCGTATTAATTCGCCATCGGTGGGCATGTATGTCGATAATGTTCCCTATTTCGAAAAATCATCCTTCGATTTCGATTTTTTTGATGTTCAGAAAATTGAAGTGCTGCGGGGGCCGCAGGGTACCTTATTTGGCCGCAACAGCATGGGTGGGGTTATCAACATCACTTCGCGTTCGCCCTTCGATGTGCAGGGAACGCATGTTCAGCTTTCGGCCGGAACCTATGGGATGTATAAACTGAATGTGGGGCATTACAACACGCTAAATGATCATATCGGGTACAGCATTTCGGCCAATTATGTAAGCCAGGACGGCTTTCATACCAATACTACCCGGGACGAACAGGCCGATTCGTTGCGCTCGCTGGGCCTTCGGTTTAAACTCTATTTCCGGTTTGCCGATCGCTGGAAACTCGACATTACCAGCTCCACCGAGCAAAGCAGCCAGAGCGGCTATCCCTATGCCCCTTTCAATAAAACCGACGGAGTAATTGGCGCTATCGAATACAACCAAAAAAGTGGCTACGAACGATTTTTATTTTCCAACTCGGCAACCCTGAAATACAGCGCACCGGCCTGGTCGATGACTAATACCCTTTCGTACCAGATGCTCGACGATAATCAGCAAATTGACCAGGATTTTCGCAAGGATTCGGTATTTTTTGCCGGACAGCTTCAAAAACAACACAATGTTGCCAATGAGCTTATATTCCAGTCGCAGGGAACTAAACGCTACAACTGGCTCACCGGCCTTTTCGTATTCGGGCAGTCGGGTAAAAATACCGTGGTAGTCGACGATTACAACAATAAGCTTTGGTATCAGAAAGACTACCTCCCCAAAACGCAGGGAGCTGCGCTCTTTCATCAGTCGACCTATAAACTATTGCCTAAACTAACCCTCACCGGCGGAGTTCGCATCGATTACGAACAAACCAGCATGGGATACCAGTACCAGGGAACCCGGGCGGGTGCCAATCTGGCTCCGGTCGATACGGTATATCCTTCGCTCAGCGACCAGGTGGTACTTCCTAAATTAGCCCTTTCCTACGAACTTACTTCCTCTGTTCAAGCCTATGCTTCGTATTCATCGGGCTATAAACCAGGTGGTTTCAATTCGACCTTCGAAAAACCCGAGCACCTGATGTTCAAAAAAGAGCAAAGCTACAACTACGAAGTGGGTGTGAAAACCGCTTTTCTTTCGTACCTCTTTGCCGATGTGTCGCTGTTCTATACCGACCTCGTAAATCAGCAGATTTACCGCACCGTGCCCAGTGGCCGCGGTTCGTACCTCGATAACTCGGGCCTTTCGAACAACAAAGGGTTCGAAGTAATGCTGCAAAACAGCGCTTTTCATGGTTTTGAAGCGGCGGTAGCGTATGGATATACCCACTCGGAAATACTCGAATACGTACAGAATGCAACCATAAATTACAATAATAAATTTACACCTTACATTCCGCGGCATACGCTTTCGGTGCAGGCTACTCAAACCTTCCGACTCGAAAATTCACGCTGGCTGGATAAAGTCCGACTCAATGCGGCCTATGCTCAAACCGGCGAATTGTACTGGAATTTAGCCAATACCCTGAAAGAAGAAACCTACGGCTTGCTAAACGCAAAAGTAAGCTTTACAAAAGGAGACCTGCAACTGGACGTGTGGGGAAAAAATCTTCTGAATACAAAGTACCATGCCTTCCTGTTCGAATCGGGTCCTGCAGCCTTTGCACAGGCTGGAAAGCCGATGCAACTGGGCGCAAATATCTCGTATAAATGGTAAGCTCGAAATGGAAATTCCCGACACTGTTCAGTTTGTATATTGCACAGTCGATACCGATGAGCTTTTTCTCGACAGTAGTGCCGGTAATTATGCGACAGGAACAGTATTCGCTCGAATCAATCGGATTGCTGCAATTAATAAAACTACCCTGGATACTCAAGTTTTTGTGGGCTCCACTGGTCGATAATACAGCAACCGGTCGGCGCCAGGTGCGGCGGTGGATCATCTTTTCCGAACTGTTTTATGCGCTGGTAATCCTCACCATCAGCCTCTTCAGCCTGCAAACCGATTTTACCCTCATCATTATGCTCATGATCCTGGCGTTCGTAGCTTCGGCAACCCAGGATATTGCCACCGATATTTTTGCTATCCGGGTGCTCAGTGCTTCCGAAAAGTCGATTGGCAATGGCATTCAATCGTCGGGAAGTTTTATTGGTAGTTTGTTTGGTACCGGTGTTTTGTTGCTGGCCTATCACTACCTGGGCTGGCAATGGTTGTTGTGGATTCTGGCCTGTTTTGTAGTATTTGCTATTGTGCCCTTATTGGTGTACAAGCCCGATATTTCGTTGCCGGCCGAACAAAAAGTACGGGTGAAGCCCTGGGATATCTTCCGTTTTTTTGCCATCCCGCACAACCTGAAACGCCTACCGGTGCTCATGTTGTACTACTCCGGACTCATCGGTATTCTGGCCATGCTCAAACCCTATATGGTCGACCTGGGCTATTCGGTAAAAGAAATAGGATTTATGTCGGGCATCGTTGGCACCTCTACGGCAGCCATTATGTCGTTCGGTGGCGGATTTCTAGTCCGTAAAATCGGACGCACGGTTGCCCTTTATTCTTTTGCGCTAATTAATGTGCTCACCGGACTGTATTTTTATTTCATTACCCTATCGGTGCCTTCGGTTACCGCACTTTACATTGGTATAATTCTTTTGTGGGCATCGTATGGACTGTCGTCGGTGATCATATACACCACATCCATGGATGCTGTGCGCCCTCAATCGGCCGGAACCGATTTTACTGTACAGATTGTAATCACCCACCTGAGTTCGATGCTCATTGCCATTTTCAGCGGTAAGCTGGGCGATGTGCTGGGCTATAATCAGCTTTTTGGCGTACAGATGTTGATGTCGGTTCTTTCAATTAGTGTTTTATTTATTGCTTACCCTCTTCGTTTCAACACATGGAAATCTCCCCGGAATTAATTCACAAGTACAATACCGCGGTTCCCCGCTACACCAGTTATCCTCCTGCCAATCATTTTCAGGACGATTTTAAGGCTTCGGATGCGCTAACCCTGATCGACGAGTCGAACCAGGGTTTGCCTTCCAATATCGCGATCTATATTCATATCCCGTTTTGTAAAAAGATTTGTTTTTACTGCGGATGCAATACCGCCCTGATGAAACAGGAAGAAACGGTGGCGGCTTATGTGGAGTCGGTGAAACAGGAGCTACGGATGGTGGCTGCGCGGCTCGACCGCAAGCGCAAGGTATCGCAAATTCATTACGGCGGCGGCACGCCCAACAGCATCAATGTACGCTACCTCGAGGAACTCAACCAACTTATTTTCGATCTGTTCGATTTTATTCCGCAGCCCGAAATTGCCATCGAATGCCATCCTGCCCACCTCGATGAGCTTTACCTGCAACGCCTGCTCAACGCACGCTTCAACCGCTTTAGCATTGGAGTTCAGGATTTTAATACGGAAGTGCTGGATACCGTGAATCGTGCACAGGCTGCCATGCCGGTGGCCGAAATTGTTCGTTTTCTAAAAGAAGCCAATCCGTCGATTTCGGTGAATCTCGATTTTATTTACGGATTGCCCGGACAAACGGTGGCCGGCTTTACCGAAACCATTGCAAAAGCCATTGCCATTCGTCCCGACCGGCTGGTGACTTTTTCGTATGCCCACGTACCCTGGCTTAAAAAACACCAGCAGGTATTGGAAAAGCGGGGATTGCCCACTTCCGAAGAAAAAATGGACTTATTTATGGCTTCACGCCAATTGCTGGTGGAGGCGGGTTACCAGCCCATCGGGCTCGACCATTACGTGTTGCCGGGCGACGAGCTCAATGTAGCCCTGCAAAACCATCAGCTTCACCGCAATTTTCAGGGCTATTGCACCCGCCGCACTACCGGACAGGTATATGCCTTCGGTGTGTCGTCGATTTCGCAGCTCGAACGGGGTTATCTGCAAAATGTAAAAGATATTTCGGTATACATGCAATTGGTGGCCGACGGACAATTGCCGGTGGAAAAAGGATTGACACTTACCGACGAACAGTTGCTGATTCGCGAAGTGATTGAG
This sequence comes from uncultured Paludibacter sp., assembly GCA_964559265.1. GTDB lineage: Bacteria > Bacteroidota > Bacteroidia > Bacteroidales > Paludibacteraceae > Paludibacter. The sequence goes on from CAZLHC010000042.1 coordinate 23,124, forward strand.
CAGCTGATGTGTAATAAGAAGCTCGGTATTCCTTCGTTTTGCGAATGTTATGGTATTGATAGCGAAAGGTTTGAGGCGATTACCGGATTTGAGGATTCACGACTCGACGAACTGATTGCCGACGGATTGATTCATTACAACGATGGAATTTTAGAAATTACCGATACCGGTTCGTTTTTTATTCGTAATATTGCCTGTCTGTTCGACCCGGCTTACCTGGCACAAACGCGGAAGTACTCGCAGTCGGTATAAGTGCGTCGCAGATTCAGCACAAATCAGGGTTGTTTGTCAATCAATTAGTTAGCATATGAAAGATCAACAGTACGATTGTATACTTCTGGGCGCCGGACTCACCGGCCTCACCATCGCCCATTCCCTTCGCCGGGCAGGTCGCCGCGTGCTGGTGCTCGAAAAAGGCGACCATCCGGGAGGTGTAATTCACACCTATACCGATGACGGATTTGTTTTCGAAGCTGGTCCTAACACAGGGGTAATTTCGTCGGTGGAACTGGTGCGGTTAATGGAAGAACTGAAATTGAAGTTTGAAGTGCCGCAGCAATTTGCCAATGCGCGCTGGATTTGGAAAAACGGTCGCTGGGAACCGCTTCCTTCGGGACTGCTGTCGGCTATCGGCACTCCACTGTTTAGCTTAAAAGATAAGTTCCGCATTTTGCTGGAACCCTTCAGAGCCAAAGGCACCAACCCCGACGAAACCCTGGCTCAGTTGGTGATTCGCCGCATGGGCCGTAGTTTTCTCGATTACGCCATCGATCCGTTTATTTCGGGTATTTATGCCGGCGACCCGTCACAATTGGTGACCCGCTTTGCAATGCCCAAACTATACGCGCTCGAACAAACCTACGGCAGCTTTATCAAAGGTTCGTTCGCTAAAGCCCGGCAACCCAAAACAGCAGAGGAGAAAAAGGTAACCAAACAGGTATTCTCGGTGCAAGGCGGTTTATCGCGCTTAATCGACGCGCTGGTTGCTTCGGTGGGAGCGGAGAATATCCGTTACAATTGCGGAGAAGTGCGGGTGGAAGAGGTTGAGACGGGTAGCTACCGCGTGAATTTTTCGGGGTCGGCCGACGAGTTTCAATCCCCCTGCATCACCTCCCGCACGGTAGTTACCACCTTTGGCGGGCCTTTGCTACTCAGTGCACTACCCTTTCTCGACGAAGACGAAAAGGAGGGATTAAGCTCACTTCGCTATGCCAAAGTGGTACAGGTAGCGGCGGGTTATCGCGAGTGGGAGGGAGTGCCGATTAAAGCATTTGGAGGGCTTGTACCCACCCGAGAGCAAAAAGATATTTTGGGGATATTATTTCCCTCGGCATTATTCGCCGGCCGTGCTCCCGCCAACGGAGCATTGCTGTCGGTATTTATGGGAGGCATTAAGCGCCCCGAACTTTTTGAGCTCAGCGATGAACAACTGAAGTCCGTAGCTGTTGAACATATCCGGGAGATGATGCAAACCACCCGGGAGCCCGATGTGGTGCGGGTATTTCGTTATCCACAAGCCATACCGCAGTATGATGCAGCCAGCACGCGGCGGTTGAAGACGATCACCGAACTTCAGTTCCGCTATCCGGGTCTCATGCTGGCAGGGAATATCCGCGATGGTATCGGCATGTCGGACCGGGTGAAGCAGGGAGCAACGGTGGCGAAGGAGATAGAGGAGTACCTGAAGGTGACGATGTAGCCCGAAGCTATCCTGCTTCAGGTGGAATGCTCACTGTACATCAGGTACCAAAGCCTGACGAAATAAACCGAAGTTGGCTCAACCGGCAGCTTCATCGGGAAATCAATGCGTAACTACAAATTGTAAACACATTCATGGTAAAAGCTGTTTTACTGGTAAATTTAGGAACGCCCGATGCCCCCACTCCGGGTGCAGTTAGGCGCTATCTTACTGAATTTCTGAACGATCCCTATGTTATCGATATTCCTCAGCCCTGGCGATTCCTGTTGGTGAACGGGATCATTATTCCGTTCAGGCTAAAGAAATCGACCGGTTTGTACCGCAGATTGTGGACTCCGGAAGGTTCGCCCATCTTACAGCATTTGCTCGAACTGCGGGAGAAGCTCGAACAGCGCTTGCCCGGCCAGCGGGTGTATGCTGCCATGCGGTATTGTAGCCCGGCTCTCGACAAGGTGTTGCAGCAACTCCACGCCGATGGTATTACTCACCTCACAGTGCTGCCACTCTACCCTCAGTTTGCCGATTCAACTACCGAAACTATTTTTGAAGTGGTGCGCAGGAGTCTGAAAAAGCTCCCGGGGATACAGGAAGTGAAGTATATCCGGCAGTTTTACAACCATCCGGCATTTATCGATTCGTTTGAGCAGCGCATACGGGCCTACCATCCATTGACCTTCGATCATGTAATATTTACGTATCACAGTTTGCCGGAGCGCCATCTCAACCGGATACATCCCGCGACATCGTGTAACCACTGCGCATGTGAGCGGGCGATGCCCACCTTTGGCGGCGAATGTTACAAGGCAACGGCTTACGAAACGGCCCGGATACTGGCTGCCCGGCTGGGATTACCTGCCTCGAACTACAGCGTGGCGTTTCAGTCGCGCTTTGCTAAAAGATGGGTAGGGCCGTTTACGGAAGATAAAATCAGAGAGCTGGCCCGGACGGGTGCCCGGCGGGTATTGGTGGTGGCACCTTCGTTTGTGGCCGACTGCCTGGAAACCATTGTCGAAATTAGTCTCGATTACCGCGATTTATTCCGAAACGAAGGCGGCGAAGAGCTGGTAATGGTCGAAAGTTTGAACGCGGAAGATTTTTGGGCCGAAAATCTGGCTGAAAAGTTAGTAACTTAGTAAGAAAAGAGTAATTTTGCAGCAGTAAAAACGAATACGCCGGCTAATTCCTGAAGAATCGGGTGAAAGTGCTGCGTAAAAATTTAAAAAGAACAACCAAATGAAACGAGCAATCTTATTTGTAGTAACGGCAGTGTTAATTACCGCTTGTTCGAGCGTCATGATTACCGGTCGTAAACAATTGCTGCTGGTGTCCGACGCCGAACTGCTTACCATGAGTTTACAGAGCTACCAACAGTTTATCGACTCGGTTCCTGCTTCGAAAGATCTGAAAAACAAGGCGCTGGTGAAAAAAGTAGGGGTGAAAATTGCAACTGCTGTGGAGGAGTACATGAAAGCCAATGGCATGCAGGCCGATTTGGTGAATTATCAGTGGGATTTCGCATTGGTGAAAGATACCAGTGTAAACGCATTTTGCATGCCGGGTGGTAAAGTTGTATTTTTTGATGGTATTTTACCAATGACCAGAACTGAAGCCGGAATGGCCGTGGTGATGGGCCACGAAATAGCGCATGCGGTGGCTAAGCATAGCAACGAACGGCTGAGTCAGCAGATGCTGCTACAGTATGGAGCGGCGGTAACCGATGCACTTACAGCGAGCAAGTCGGAAATGACCCGCGCCGGCATCAATACCTTGTACGGAATTGGCGCACAGGTAGGCGTATTGTTGCCCTACTCGCGCAAGCAGGAATACGAAGCCGACCGGTTGGGGATGATATTGATGGCCATGGCTGGTTACGATCCGGCCGAAGCGTTAACCTTCTGGGAACGCATGACGGCCAGTGGAAGCGGTTCGGTAGCCGAATTTATGAGCACTCACCCTTCCGATCAGAAACGCATTGCCAATATAAAGGTAGTGATGCCTGAAGCACAAGGATTTTTGAAGAAATAACCCTTCAGGGTACGGGCAGCTGTACTATCCAACGGAACGAGCCCATCCGCCCCCATCCGCCCCGGGCGAATGATTACGTACAGCCGTACTTCCGGTTTTAACGTAATTACCACTACTTCAGTATACTTATATGACTTATGGGGAGCGAAATACTATGAACCATATAAGTCCTGTAAGTACACTGAAGTATTTTTATGATATTCACGAATTACATGAGATGGGGCTTTTTATTAGCTTAATTCAAACTGTCGATACGCAAAAATTCGCCTTTGCTGTTGAATTCCAGTTCAATACCGCTGTTTAATTTAATTTGTTGATTTCGGCCTTCTTTTTCCCAGCCGACAATAAAACTACCGGAGTAGTTTGCGGCAACAAATTCAGCCAGTTTTGCAGGTATCACACTTTCGGGCAATTGTGTCGTACTTTCAATATCGATCACTTCCTTACTCCGGTTGAATTCCACAAATACCCCTTCTTTTAGTGTGATGTCGTAGGTAAGTTCCAGTCCATCCACATCTTTAACAGTCTGTAATACCGGATTTTTCGGGAAATGCTTTTCGAGGTAGGAAGTAATTTCGGCAGGTACATTCTGACCCGGAACAATCGCTTCTACTTCACAACTACTCAGTAACAAAGGCAACAATGCCGTAAAAAAATATTTTCTCATAACGCTTATAATTTATTTGTTTCCTTACTCTATTTTGGATTTTCAGGATTCTCCGATTGGTATGGTGCAAAGGTAGAGGGCAAATCTGGAGAAAAACTGGAGAGAAAAACTGTAAAAATTGATGATCATTAGTTGGCTTGTTTTTTTATGAAACCGTCAATCAAAACAAAGGTTGATTCACAACTTTTTTGCGGGATGTGATGAAAATCTACGAAAATTAAAAAGAATAATTACTTTTGCAGTACAATACATACATGAAGTTTTACATCAAACACTTACCGGTTTTATCATGAGAAAATTAAGCCTTAGTATTCTGGCATTTTTATTTGTTTTTACAGCCGTCTATGCCCGTCAGCACGACAAGCAGGAAGCGCAGGCAATTGCAAATCGGTTTTTTCTACAACAGCACTAAGTACCGGACAGCAAAAAGTAGCACCAACCGAAAAATCCATCCGTTTAGTCTACAGTAGAACAGCTGACAATAGCTCAGAAGAGGCGTTGATTTATATCTTTTCAAAAAACGAAGATAATGGGTTTGTGATTGTATCGGGCGACGACCGGGCACGCGAAATTCTTGGTTATTCGGATACTACTCCGTTTGATCCTGAAAATATTCCCGACAATATGATGGTATGGCTCCGTTTTTTACGAGGCTGAAATTGAACTGCTGAAAAACAGGGAAAGCACTACTTTTTCTCAAAAAATAAGCACTACGGCATCGCATGATAACAGCTATATGACCTCAATAGCTCCCATGCTTGGCGGTATCAGGTGGAATCAGGGCGATCCTTACAATGCGCTTTGTCCCGTCATTACAAGTACCGGAAAGCGTACTATGACAGGTTGTGTGGCCACCGCTATGGCGCAGGTTATGATGTACTACAATTATCCGGCATCAGGGCAGGGGGCAACTAGTTACACCTCTGAAACGCATAAATTTCAGCTCTCGTCCGATTTTTCGAAAGTTGCTTTCGACTGGGCCAACCTGACAGGCACCTACAGCAGCACAAGTACGGCCATTCAGAAAAATGCGGTAGCCACACTTATGTACAATTGCGGCGTGGCTGTAAATATGAATTACGATTTGTCGAGCGGTGCACAAACAAAAGCCATGGCCGAAGCAATGCGAAAGTTTTTTAAATACGACCAGAATCTTGAGTTATACTCACGTAACTATTACACCCGCGATGAATGGAGTAACTTGCTAAAGTCGGAGTTAAATGCAGGTAGACCTTTGTTGTATGCAGGTTATTCGCGGGATGGCGGTCACCAGTTTGTATGCGATGGGTATGATGCCAACGGTTTTTTTCACTTTAACTGGGGCTGGGGAGGTTCGTCCGACGGATATTTTCAGATATCGGCACTCGACCCTTCCGAACAGGGAATTGGCGGAAGTTCGGGAGGCTACAACGGAGGGCAGAGTATTGTGGTAGGATTGCAAAAACCAACTACGGGCAGCAGTTTCGTACCTCAAATTCATATGAACGACACTATTTCATACTCTGCCGATTCGCTTTTGCGAACTCAAAGTGTTAGTTTTGGTGTATCAAAACTGTACAATTATGGCGTGAATATTTTTGCAGGACAAATTGGAATCGGGTTGTACAACGAAAATGATAAGTATACTTAAACAATACGATGTAGCGGAATTAAAAGCCGGATTTGGTTGGAATTCAATGTTGTTTTCAATCAATGGTATATCGTCGAATGTTCAGGCCGGAAACTACAAATTGCATGCGATTTACAAAAAACAACTGATACCCAATGGAAAAAAGTGCGTTCGGTAGTGGGGAAACCCGCTTTTGTAGCGATACGGGTAAGCAGTTCGAAGGTATATTGTACTACTCCTGCTAACCAAACACCGCAATTGAATCTGGAATTAATGTCTGTGACCGGAAGTCTGTACGAATCGAAAACCGGGCGTATCACCCTGAAAATTAAGAACAACGGAAAAGAGTACAATTCATTGGTTCCCGGACCCTATTTGATGAATTTATATTATTGGAATACAAGTATAAATAACTGGTCAAATGTAAGCCCTGCCGAAAATGCGCAGTTGAGTTTTACCCTTGTAGACGATTACACCGGATTCGAAACAACTGAAAGCAAATCAGCTATCAGCATATATCCGGTGCCTGTAAACGAGCTTTTACAGGTGAAAGCAGAACACCCGATTTCGAGCGCCCACATTTACAATATTGCCGGACAACTTTTGTTGAGTCGCAGTTTCAACAGCGAATCAGAAGTGAAAATCGATGTTTCCGGATTAATACCAGGTAGTTATATAGTCAGAATTCACACGTCGAACGGAGTTGAAGCGTTGCGATTCGTGAAACAATAATTGACGGCACAACTACTTACCGACATGAAAAGAATTATCGGCACACTAATATTCACGGCACTTATGTTCTCCTGCAAATCGGGTAAAAAGATGGGCGAACAAAACAACGACCCGTTGCCTTCGGCGGTGGAGCAAACCATTATTTACAAAACAACCCGCGATTTCAGTCAGCAGGTTCCGGTACTAATGAACAACGACCGCACGGCAATAGTGTCGTATCCGGCACCAACCGACCTGCTATACAACGGAAAGCCGGCACTTCCGGTGCAACTAATCAAAGGATATTTGCTCGACAACAGAGGTATAGCTACTAATGTGGCATTTACCGGTTATACCTACGAAGCCTATGCAGCACTTAGCGAAGCCCCATCGATGGAGGTTTTATTGTCAGCAATTGTGGAACGATATCCACTCGCCGAACTGTATTATTGTGGGCGCAGAGACAGTTATAGAAGCATTGACGAACTCAACCAGCTTATTGCAGCCGGATTTCCAGGCTGCCGTAAAGCACAACTGAGGGTATTGCAAATCACGGATTAGAGGGGTGGATTTAATAGGAGATAGGCACCAACCTCATCGCCGGATTTGAGAAAACGAATCCCCGGCGTAAATACAAAAGCGATTTCGAACGTTTCGTTCAGGAATCAACAATATTTTCCACCCGTTTCGGGTACCCGATCTGCAGAAGTTTGCCGACAACAACCATTACCCGCCCCTGGACGAAATCGTGATGCAGCTCAATTTCAAAGAAGTATGGTTAGACCGTTTTCTAAGCCGCCAAGCCACCATCCTGGACCTGAAGTGCGGCGATGAATTAATCGTTGGCGATGATGAGTGCCAGTATCCCAAAGGCCGGCCGATACTAAAATTTTCGCAGTTGCTTTGGAAAGAAACCGAAAAGCTCTGGTTGTCGGATTATAAACTGACGAAGGCAAAAGTAAATTTTTTGGTGTATTGGTATAAGGAAGAGATAGGGTAGTAGATACTGGTGATATTACCGGAGGTGAGATTTAGGAGGGAGAGGTAGAATAATCAGCCTGGTACAGTTTGGAAATTGTTTTTTACAGAAAACAATTTTGGGTGGAAATTGCTCTTTGGAAACAACAGTTTTGGAAGTAAAATGCTCTTTAGAAACAATAATTTTAGGTGTAAATTGCTCTTTAGAAACAACAATTTGAAGGTGTTAGTTTGAAATTGGGGAGGAAAAAAGAGTGTAATGTTCCCCAATCAGACAAACTGCAGGTGGAAGAAAAGACTGGTGAAACCATTAGCCATGAGCGTTCGAAACAATCAAAAATAATCATAGAAAAAATCTGAAATTTAACATAGAGATCGATTCTTTTCTCATATAAATTATATATCTTTGAAAACAATTTCAAGGCTTTTACTGCTATCGGAAAAGCATGTTGAATCAATTATAAACCTTTGACTATTAAATTATTATGAAGCAATCAGATGATCATATCACACCCAACGCATTTTACGAATTTCTTTACACCACCATGGTTGAATTTCGACAGGAATGAGACCTTTACCCTCATGAAACAGTATTGGGTGTAAACCGAAAAAACATGGCAGTCAGAATTGATTCTGTAACGAAATTTTCGTCAGAATGGGATTCATTTCCTGTTGACGGCCTTTACCGGAGTAGCGAAAACAATTCCGCTTTGAAGCAACTACTGATGCAATTTTTGACATTGCCTCTTCTTTTTACTATGTAAGATAATTTTAAACATACATACTCTATGGAACCACAATTAAACGAAAATGTTACCAGAAGGAGACGTACGGTAATAATTGCAAATTCAACAAGAGATAAATTTTTGTCCGTTACCTTTACAAGGTTGCGCTGGACTGATAATTTTGATTTTGCTTCCTGCTTTGATAATTTAGATGAGGCTGTTGCTTTCACAGATCAACTGGCTGTTAGGGAAATTATTGGCGATATGTCATTAGAATACATCTGGAATGATACAAGAAGGCCTGTATATGAACACTAAAAATACAAGTGTGATATACGAAATTGACACTACAGAAGTTATTGTCCTGTTTACAACACAGCTTGTAAACGGGGCAGACTTGAACTTTCATCCGGATACTGATTTTCGGGATTTCATCAGATCAACCTGATCAATTATTCCGATTTATTAGTATATTTGCGAATATTTCAATAAATAATGCGTAATGGCTGACGTACACGATAAAGCCACGCGGAGTTACAATATGAGCCGTGTCAGGAATAGGGATACCAAACCCGAAATGCTGGTGCGGAAGTTTTTGTTTGCCAATGGATTACGTTATCGGTTGAACGATAAAAAACTGCCAGGCAAGCCGGATATTGTGCTGCCAAAATACAAAACAGTCATTTTTGTTAACGGCTGTTTTTGGCATGGACATGAGAATTGTAAATGCTTTAAGATACTAGCAACCCGAACGGAATGGTGGAAGGAGAAGATAGAGGGAAATATTAAAAACGATGTGAAGAAACATGCACTACTAAGGGACGCAGGATATAAGGTGATTGTGATTTGGGAGTGTGAGGTGAAGAAT
>CAZLHC010000043.1:0-5201 GCA_964559265.1 uncultured Paludibacter sp.
GTCCGATTATTATGTAGGTGGAAAATTAAACGAAATCTGGGGGTATGTATCAGACGGATACTATTCGGTGGATGATTTTAAGGATGTGAATTCCTGGCAATTGAAAGAGGGTATCACTTCCATTCAAGGCGTCAATGTACGTCCGGGTGATGTAAAATTCAAAAACCTGATGGACGACACCAATACCACCAACCAAATCAATACCGGAAATAACACTACCGAAAATCCGGGCGACCGTAAAGTAATCGGCAACAGCACATCGCGCTACCAATTTGGAGCTAACATGGGTGTCAACTTTGCTGGTTTCGACTTGAGTGTGTTGCTGCAGGGCACCGGAAAAAGAGATATATGGATCAACAATGCGCTTACGTTTCCCTTTGCTAATAGTTCGACCGATGCTGTGTTCATTCCTTTGTACAAAGGACTTGAGGATTACTGGAAACCCATCAGCACCGATCCGGCCAGCGTTGATTATATGAAAGCTTCCAATCCGAATGCAAAATATTACCGGCTCTACAATCAAATGCAGAATGTTGGTTCCAATACACGGGTTAGCGACAAATACCTTTCCAACGGAGCTTACCTCAGGGTAAAAAACATCACTTTATCGTATGTTTTACCAAAAGAAGTGGTATCTAAACTTACGTTGAATCAGGTAAAAATGTATGTAAGTATCGAAAATCCAGCAACAGTCAGTTCGTTACCAGGCGGAATTGATCCGGAAACACTGGGCTGGACGTATCCCTTCTATCGCACAACATCGTTGGGTGCCAGCATTACCTTTTAACTACTGTCCATCTTTAAATTAAGAACAAATGAATAAATTAATAATAATAGCACTAAGTTGCTTTACCCTGTTTGCGTGTAACGACGAATTTCTCGAAAAATACCCTATTACGGATTTATCCGAAGAAACGGCTTTCGGCACCTACGATAACTTTAAAGCATTTGCATTCCCTCTTTACGAAATGTTTACAAACACCACCATCGCTACATCTGTAAACGGTTTCGCACAGAATTCGAATTACAACGGTGATTTTTATGCTGGTTATATTACAACTAAAACCACCTATAATCCTTATGCCTTTCAAACAATTGGCAGTTCATCATCGGGCAATGGATGGAATTTCAGTTACATCCGTCGCTGTAATATTATGCTTTCGCATATCCAGGGATGCGAATCGATGAGTCAGGCCGAGAAAAACCATTGGCGGAGCGTTGGATACTTCTTTCACTCGTATTGGTACATGGAGTTAATCGACCGCTTTGGGGATGTCCCCTGGATTAACACTGTACTCAACGATGCCTCTCCTGAAGCTTATGGCAAACGAATAGATCGTAAAATTGTCGCCGACTCGCTACTTTCCCGTCTGCAATGGGCAGAAGCCAACATTGGCAGTTTTACAAGCAAAGATGGTCCGAATACCATTCAGCAAAATGCCGTTCGTGCAGCCTTATCGCGCTTCACCCTGCGCGAAGGAACCTGGAGAAAATACCACGGCTTGGGTGATCATGAAAAATACCTCAACGAATGTATCAGAGTCTCAAAATCCTTAATGACAGTATATCCTGAATTATACAAAGGTACAGCTACTGAAACTACTCCCGGCACTGGTTATGGTGAAATGTGGACTACCGACGATTTGAGCAAAGTGCCGGGTATTATTCTTTACAAAGAATACACTCCGCTGGTACCCCATAACTTCTCGTATCAGGAGCGCATTGCCAATTCCAATTATGGCTTACATCAGGCTACTGTCGACCTGTATCTATGCAAAGATGGTAAAAGCATCAGCAATTCCCCTCTCTACAACGGCGATAAGGATGCCTACTCAACTTTCAGAAACCGCGATCACCGGATGTGGATGACTGTAATGCCTCCCTACAAGGTAGTTGAAAACGGAGCCAATAAACCGGCAGGCAATCCGAATGCAACCTGGGGATACACTTCTAATCCAGCTGATAGGGAATTTATTGACCTGATGGGCACAAATGTAACAACCAGCAATCCGGGAGTTGGAATGAAACGATTGCCTGCTCAAAACTGGGGAGCTTCTCTGCTGCCATTCTCACCTCAAATCATCGACAAAAACGTAAAACCATATATTGTAAGTTATTCAGGCTATTTTCTATGGAAAAACTATAATAGCTGGGAGCAAAGCGGAACTGCACAACTCAATACAGCCGACAAACCCATTTTCAAAATTGAAGAAATTCTTCTAAACTATGCTGAGGCAATGTGGGAAATGGGACAATTCAATCAACTTGTAGCTGATGAAACAATCAACAAACTGAGAGACAGAGTTCAGGTTGGAAGAATGACTGTAAGTGAAATTGATAATAACTTCGAACAAAACAAGCCTGATGGGATTGATCCGGTGCTTTGGGAAATTCGCAGAGAACGTATAGTTGAATTGTTAGGCGAAGGTTTTGGATTTTATGATGTGCGTAGATGGAAACTTGCTCCCTATTTCATAAACAAACAACACAAAGGAATGTGGATTACTAAAGACGCAGTATCGAAACGTGGGATTTTAAATGAAACAACCGGGCTGGCTGATCCTACTTTAAATGCCGGATACGCATTCTTGTTTTCCGACCCTGTAAAAACCGAAGGCAAGGGATGGTTAGATAAATACTACCTCTATCAGGTTCCTACCAACGAAATTGTTTTAAATCCGGAAATCAAACAGAACCCGGAATGGTAATTTGCTGATTCCATAAATATTCATTTACTTTGCACTCCGTTTGAATTAAACGGAGTGCAATTTTTATAACATTCATGCTGAAATCCCTGAAATATTTCATGACTTTACTGACAGTAACAGCTACCCTGCTGGTACTGACACAGCTATCGAATTATTCAGGAGAACCTGGCACGCAACAGCAACAAAGCACTACCCACGACGAGCCCCTGGTAGCCGCTTTCGAGCAATTGCTTCCGCCTTTTGTCAACAACCTGAGCTCTGGTGTACGTCAGGTGGAGCCCCCCACCAACACCAACACGCGTATCCTCACCGATACCGACGATTTCAGGGTAGCACATGCCTGTACGCTTACGCACCGGCAATTGGCTCAAAACAATTTCACCTACCGCTGTCAGCTCTCGCAGCGCGAACAAGTTGGATTTTACATCTATGAACTTTGTAAATTATTGATTTGATACCCTGAATCGATTTCAGGAAACCAACTTTTCAGGCAGAGAGCTAACTCTCAGCCCATTAGCTCGTAGTAACAATCAATCAATTTACAACAATATGGAAATAAAATATTCAACTATCGAACAAAAGTTCGACACCACCGATCATTCACAAATCACCGCTAAGAAAAACTCGCCACTGGTAGGTATACTGGCACTTGTTGCCGGTGTGGTATCGGTAGCAGCAGTACCTCTGTTCAATACCGAAGGAGGTGCCGGGGGCGCACTGCTCATCGTTCTCGCCATAGGCTTCATCGTTTGGGGGCTCTTAGCCACCTTTATTCGCAGGAAATACTATTACCATGTTCCGGGTTCTTCGAAAATCATCCTGAAGGAATTCTTTTTCGAAAGCGAAAACTTCCTCAAAGTGAGCCGGATACTGGAAACCGACTCGTATGTTGAGCTGGCAAAAATTCCGCAAACCGTCGATAAAGGAATCAAACTCCGGATTGCGTTCACTCCGAACCGCTCCATCTGCGTGGTTCAGCTACTCAAATACGTACCTTTCGAGTACGAAGTTCAGTCGGAACCCAAAGAACTGAGCAAGGAACAGACTGCAGTAATTTTCAACACATTTAAACTATAATTTACAGGGGATTGTTTTTTACAGGCAATCCCCTTATTATAATTTTATGGATCCAATCTACATTGTTATTGTTCTGGTTTTGCTGGCGCTGGCTTCACTCGACCTGGTTGTAGGTGTAGCTAATGATGCAGTAAACTTTCTCAATTCCGGAATTGGTTCGAAAGTTGCGCCCCGATGGGTTATTCTTACTGTAGCTTCAATAGGTATACTAATAGGTTCGCTTTTTTCGAGCGGAATGATGGAAATTGCCCGAAGCGGTGTATTTCATCCGGGCATGTTCACTTTCCCGCAAATCATGATGCTGTTTTTGGCAGTGATGGTCACTGATGTGATTCTGCTCGATGTGTTCAATACCTTTGGCCTGCCTACCTCCACTACTGTGTCGCTCATCTTCGAGTTACTCGGGGCTGCGGTTGCCGTAGCCCTCTTCAACATCTGGCAAACCGATGCAGGTGCAGTTATCGACTACATTAATGCCGGAAAAGCGATGGGTATCATATCCGGAATTCTGGTTTCTGTTGTCATTGCATTTACGTTTGGTTCGCTTATCATGTGGCTTTCGCGCCTGTTATTCTCATTCAGATACCAAAAATCCTTGTTATACTTTGGAGGCATCTGGTCAGGATTGGCGCTTACAGCCATTTCTTATTTTGCCATTTTCAAAGGACTCAAAAGCTCTACCCTGATTTCAGAAGAATCCATGACCTACCTTCACGACCATATTGGAATGGTAATGTTGATTACTTTTGTTGCCTGGTCGGTAGTGCTTACCATTTTGCAACACGCCTTCAGGGTCAACATCCTGAAAATCATAATTCTGGTGGGAACTTCGGCGCTGGCACTGGCCTTTGCCGGTAACGACCTGGTTAATTTTATCGGGGTATTTATGGCCGGTCTTAGTTCCTTTGAGATTGCTCAGGGTGTGGCTGCATCGGGCGGCAATGTGGAATCGCTGATGATGCAGGGATTATCGGAACCGGTAAACGTGGATTGGCGCTACTTATTCGGAGCCGGGATTATTATGGTGCTGGCGCTCTGGTTCTCCAAAAAAGCACGTACAGTTACGAAAACAGAAGTAAATTTATCGCGACAGGGCGATGGTATGGAACGGTTTAACTCGACGGTAGCCTCCCGCACTATTGTGCGACGGGCCATTCAGTTCAACAAGAAGATAGAAAAACTGATGCCTGCAAAAATCAGCGAATTTATCGATAAGCGTTTTTCACCGCTGAACGGCGTGGATAAAGGAGAAGAATCCTTCGATTTAATTCGTGCGGCGGTCAACCTAACCGTTTCGGCCATGTTAATTTCTGTCGGCACGTCGCTCAAACTTCCGCTTTCAACCACTTATGTTACATTTATGGTAGCAATGGGCTCGTCGCTTGCCGACCGTGCCTGGGGTCGCGAAAGTGCCGT
>CAZLHC010000043.1:5301-32059 GCA_964559265.1 uncultured Paludibacter sp.
TACGAAGTATTGCCTACTTTGCAAAAACTGGAGCATGATGCACTGGATACCGGCCAATTCTATGTTCAGCTGGTCGACTATTTCTACGAAATATCGATTGCCTTGCGCTATATGACCGAGTCGGCCTACCGGTTTATCGACAACAACCACGAAGGATTTACGAAGGAACAGATTGAAGATTTGCGTTTGTTGGGTGATGAATTGATTGGTATTTTCAATGATTTCAACCGGATGATGGATACCGGAGATTATTCGGGAATTAGCCAGATCAAAGAACGACGTGCCGCGATACTCGACCTGTATGCTTCACTGGTAAAACGTCAGATTAAACGTACCAAAGAAAAAGAAAGTGGTACCCGAAACAGCATATTGTATCTCAATCTTTTAAATGAAACAAAAACAATTGTGTTAAAATCGGCCAACCTGATGCGGGCGCAGATGGGGCTGTTTAACGCTGCCGAACAACATCAAAAACTTCAATAATCATGGGATTAGAAATTATTATTTTAGTGGCCGGCTTTGTATTGCTGGTATTCGGAGCCGACTGGCTGGTAAATGGAGCATCGGCCCTGGCTAAAAAATACAATGTATCCGACCTGGCTATCGGGTTAACCATAGTGGCTTTCGGCACTTCGGCTCCGGAGCTGGTGGTAAATGTTTTTGCCGCAGCTCAGGGGAGTCACGACATTGTACTTGGTAATATTATCGGAAGCAACAACTTCAATTTATTGGTAATTCTGGGCATCGCAGGTATCATTACGCCTCTTGCAGTTCAACACAGTACGGTGTGGAAAGAAATTCCATTTTCGTTGCTGGCAGTTGCGGTATTGTTTATTTTTGCCAACGATATTTTTTCGGAGGGAGCCGGGGTATTAAGCCGGATGGATGGGATTATTTTGTTGGTACTTTTTGTGGCCTTTTTGTGGTATGTGGCCAAACAGCTAAAAAACGACCCTTCAGAAGCTGAGATTGTTACGAAGAAATACCCGGTTTGGAAAATGGCGGTATTCATTGTGGGTGGACTTGCCGGTTTAATTGTGGGAGGTCGGTTGGTGGTGACCAGTGCGGTGGATATTGCACGCGTGCTGGGAATGAGCGAGAAGCTCATCGGACTTACCATAGTTGCCGCAGGCACTTCATTGCCCGAGCTGGCAACTTCGGTGGTGGCTGCTATCAAAAAGAATAACGATATTGCTGTAGGTAATATAGTAGGTTCCAATATCTTCAACATCTTCCTGATACTGGGGGTAAGTTCGGTAATTAATCCGGTGAGCTTTAATCCGGTATTTAATGTCGACATAGCATTACTCACTTTTGGTACCTTACTGCTGTTTTTTGCTATGTTTACCGGCAAAAAGCATAAGCTCGACCGCTGGGAAGCCATTCTGTTGCTGTCGATTTACATCGGCTATACGGTGTACCTCGTGGGCATGGAAGCTTAAACCCTGCACTCCCTGAGGTGCGAAAGTTGAAATTCAAACCTCAGGCAGTGAGCCAAAAAACAAGCTGAAGCAAGCGTAAAAAAATCCGCCCTGTCTGAGACCGAAGGTCGAGTTGGGCGGATTTTAGCTTGCGAAGCATCGTTTTTTGAGCGAAGGGCCGAAAGTTTGAATTTCAACTTTCGCACCGACTACTCAATAGCTACATCTTTCTGAAAATCGTAAAACGTGCGGCGCATAATATCGGCCAGCTTCAACTGGTAATTTATATAGGCCCGCAAATGCGAATTATATGCGTTGTTCAATCGGTTGCGCTCCAGCGCCAAAGCCTGTGAGTCAATGTCACCGTCGGAAAAACGCTGACGGGTAATCTCGAAACTCTTTTCGGCCACCTTCAAGTTCTTTTCAAGCAACTGCAACCGGTTCAAACTACTGTTGAGGTCGTCCACTAAATTGCGCACTTCCCGCTCAATACTTCGCTGAACTTCAGCCTTACGTAAAATATTTTGTTTCAACCGCGCTTCTGCTGCCCGCACCTGAGCCTTATTTTCACCCCAATCGAGCAACGGAATGGAAATACTCAATCCCACTCCATAGTTTTGTGGACGCGAAAGAAAATCGTTGTAGGCATTATTAATCGAGGTCCTTATTTTGGTGTTGATATCCTGCGTACTTACTCCCGCTTTTTCGTAATATGCGTTCAGGTTGGCCTTTATCATTCCATCGGCCTTCTGTTGCTTCACACTCATGGTGCCCAACTCTACCTGAATTTCCTGCTCCCTGATTTCCAACCGGTTCTTCAGCGCCAGCTCCACTGCCTTGTCGGGATTTACGATCACCACCTCGTAGTTAAACTGCGAACTTAACTCGACACTATCGTTCAACTCGATACCAATCAACTCCTTGAAATAATTTTCGGCAGCAGCCTGGTTTACCTTTGCCAAATCGTAACTATTCTGCGCTTCTGCCAGGTCTACTTCCATCTGCAACGCATCTACCTCCCGAATCAACCCTGCCTCAAATTTATTTTTGGCAATATCAAACGCTTCTTTCTGTCGGTCCAAATCCAAACGGGCAATTTCTTCACTTTTCTGCACCGAAAGCAAATTGTAAAATGCATTACTCACATCGTAAATCAAATTCAACTCCTCGCGTTTCAATTGTTTACTCGAACGCTCATGCGCCAGCTTAGCCTGACGAAAAGCTGAACGAATCGAATTATAGCCGTAAAACGAATGGAGCGGCTGTGTCAATCCTATCCGCATATTCATCTGCGTCGAACGGTTGTTGCTGAAAAAATCGTCGAAATTATACAGCCCGTTACGAATGTAAATATTACCATCGGTAGGCAGGGGCTGATTGATCACCAACCCGGTTTCGTAATTCAATCGCTTCACCGGGTAAAACGAAAGGCCGGTACTATCTTCAAACGTACGAATGGTTTCGGTATACTCAGGTGTCGTCAGGTTCAGGTCGATATGCGTCTTAAACCGGCTGGTGGCCGATTTGAGGTTGTATTCCGCGATTTTAAAATCCTGCACCAGGCGCATCATACTGTAACTCTTTTCCTTGGCAACTGCTATACTTTTTTCCAGATCGAGCACATAGGTTTCAGCAAAAGTAAACTGACTCACCAACAACAAACTTACAAAAAGAATTTTCTTCATGTCGAATTTAAAATTTACAAAATGACTATTTCCGGCGATGATTTACTTCATCCGAATGAATCCGACCATCGCGGATGTGGATGGTACGATGGGCATAATCGGCAATCTCCTGCTCGTGCGTAATCAGAATAATGGTATTGCCTTCGCTGTGAAGCTCCTCAAACAATCCCATAATTTCAACTCCGGTTTTCGAGTCCAATGCCCCGGTAGGCTCATCGGCCAGCAAAATTCCCGGTCGCGACACCAACGCACGTGCAATGGCCACGCGCTGCCGCTGTCCTCCACTCAACTCGGTAGGCTTGTGCTCCATCCGCTCGGCCAGCTTCACCCGCTCCAGCGCCTGTATCGCCCGCTCCTGCCGTTCCTGCTTTGTAAGCCCGGCATACACCAGCGGTAACTCCACATTTTGAAGCGACGAAAGCTTGGGCAGAAGATTGAAATTCTGAAACACAAATCCGATCTCCTTGTTGCGCATGGCCGACAATTCATCATCGTTCAACTCGCTCACATCTACATTATTAAACAAATAATGTCCGCTCGTGGGAGTATCCAGACAACCCAGAATATTCATCAGCGTCGATTTCCCCGAACCCGATGGACCCATGATGGCCACGTATTCGTTTTTCTTAATTTTCAAGTTTATATCCATCAGGGCAGGTACTTCCAGCTCGCCCATGACGTAATTTTTATAAAGATCCCGTATTTCGATCAGCATACTCTCGTTGGTATAAAATTATTCATAGCGAATGGATTCAATGGGTTTCAAATTCGCCGCATTCTTGGCGGGCAAATAGCCAAAACTGATCCCTACAATTACCGAAAAAGCAAAAGCCACCACTACCGAATACAACGGAATAACCGTCTTTACATCGGTAAACAACGATACCGTAAGCGATAAACTAACTCCTAATATTACCCCGATAATCCCACCGGTAATACTAATGGCCACCGCCTCGGTAACAAACTGACTCATAATATCGGCCTTGCGCGCACCGATGGCCCGCCTGATCCCGATTTCCCGGGTACGCTCCATCACCGTTGCCAACATAATATTCATAATCCCGATGCCACCTACCACCAGCGAAATGGCGGCAATTGCTCCCAACAGGAAATTGTAAATCTGTCGTTCTTTTTCTTCCTGACGGAGCAATTCATAGGGAATCACGATGCTGTAATCTTCGTTATTGAAATGATGACGTTGTAAAATTCCATTGATCAGTTTCGAAGCTTCCACCAACTTATCCGAACTTTCCACCTGCACGGTAATTTGCTGAATTTCGCTTGCCAGCAAATTGGTATGCGTAAACCGGTTCAGGAAGGTACTCAGCGGAATGTAAATGTCGGTATTCAGGTCGCGTGCAGCCAACTCACCTACCGTTTCGGTAAACAAAGCTTTCGATTGCAACACACCCACCACCTCGAACCACTGATCATCAATCTTCACCATCTTACCCATTGGATCTTCGCGCTGAAACAGGGCCGTAGCCACCCCGGCTCCCAGCACGCACACTTTTAGCCGCCGCTGGTAATGGTCGTCGGTAATAAAATCGCCCTTGCCGGTTTTGTAATTCAACACCTTCGTGAATTCGGGAGTAATGCCAATTACCGTCGACTTCGACGAGCGGTCGCTGAATTTCACATCCACACTTATCTCCGACTGTGAGGCGGTATGCACCACACCCGGAACAATTTCCTTGATTACCGAAGCATCTTCGATCGACAAGCCCGGCGAAAACTTCGCCCGCACTTCTTCCAATTCCTCATCGGTCATGCTTTTTTCGCGGATAATAATATTGTTAACCCCCAAATCCTGGTACTTCGCAATGGCTTCCCGCTTGGCACCTTCACCAATCGAAAGCATTGTAATTACCGAAGCCACCCCGAAAATAATCCCCAACATGGTGAGGAACGACCGGAACTTATGATCGATGAGCGCCCGTAGCGCTACCCGTATGTTTTCTTCGTACTGCATATTCGTTTAGTCGATAAGAAATTCGCAACTCACTGTCATACCCGGCTTTAGTCTTTCGTCGGATTTGATTAACTTCACTTCCACATCAAAAACCTTTTGTTTCGATTTTTCATCTTTCAACCGGCAGAGTTTACCGATATACGAAACTTCTCCTTTAAATACGATTTCGGGCATGGCATCCAATCGTACATTCACCTCCTGCCCTATGGCCAGTTTCATAAAATCGAGCTCACTCACAGTGGTCACCACCTTCATCCAGGTAAGGTCGGGCACACTCCCGATCGGATTGTTCTGGTACAACTCATCGCCCACCTTTATAAATTCGCGGGTGCGGCGGTTGCGGGCAATCTGGAAGATTCCTGAATTGGGAGTGCGAATGGTTAATTGAGGTAGTATTTCGTAAGCACTTTCGATATCACTCTTCAACCGTTCTACCCTGATTTGCTGAATTTTCAAATCACTCTTTTCACGGATTTTATTTAATTCGACTTGTCGCTTTGCTCGTTCAAAAGCAATTTTGGCCTGGGCAAACTCCAGTTCTTTTACCTTACGGATACGCTCCGATTCAAAACGGGCGGCTTCCATCTCCAGTTTCCGCAATTCGAAAGTCGCGATTTCATTTTTCATGCGCGAATCCAAATCATTGCGCCGGTTACTCTGATCCACCTGAAGGCGCTCCAGGCTGGCCATCTGACTTTCCAGATCGCCCCGGCGGTCGATGATGTATTTCTGTATTTCGGTCGGATCGAGCTGAATCACCGAATCGCCGGCTTCCACTTTCGTACCGTGTTTCAAAATTCCGATAATCTTAAAACTGTTCCACCGACGGCCGTAACGTTGAATGGTAAAACTCTCCGAATTGACGGCTGCCAGCTCTCCGGTTTCCACAATGCGTTTCCGGTTGCCTTCTGCGGCTGCTTCTTCGTCGGATCCGGCGCCCGAACACGACGCCATCAAAACCGGGACAAGCAGTACTATGAAATAAAAACTAAGGTTAAACCCTACAGTTTTCCGGTGGTGAATCCCCGCAGCTGCCGTCAACCAACGTTTAACCGGGTATACTACGCGTCTCATTGCACCTCCTCCTTCTCCGTCACTGCCGGTTCTTCGCCTTCTTTTTTCTTCTCTTCTTCCTTCAGGAACGGATCCGATAACGCAATCTTATCGCCTTCTTCCAATCCGCTTACTACTACAATATAATCCTTGTTGCGCTCGGCAGTCTCAATGATTATTTTTTCGAATCCCGAAGTTGTTTTGCGGTATACAAACGATTGCCCGGCTTCTTCCTGCAGTGCATCAACCGGCAAAAGCAACGCACTCTCCACTTTTCCAATAATAATCCGACTACTAACCGTAAGACCGGGAAGCAGTTTTTCACTGGTTTCGTTTATATCGATCTCCACCGGAAATACTTTAATTTTGGATGATCCATCTTTATTGACGGCCAGGTTGGCCACCGAAGTAACCACCCCACTGTAAATACTATCCGAAAAAGCATCGGGCTTAATTTCAACCTGCAAGCCTTTCGAAATTTTAGCTATATCCACCTCGTTGATTCGTACCACGGTGCGCAGTGCCGTGAGGTCGGGAAGCTGAATGATCGGAAATCCCGACCAGGTCTGATCGCCAATCTGAAATTTATTTCCGGTACTCCAGTTGCGGTTGATGATGGCAATTCCCGGTGTTGGCGAAATCAAAAATAATTTCTGAAGGGTTTCCTGTGCTTCCTGCAAACGCACCTGATCCTGTGAAATGGATAACTGACGCTGCTTCAGCTCTTCTTTTTGAATCTTTATCCGGTTATCGATCTGCTCTTTGGCACGCGCTAAGGCAATACTGGCCTTTTCGAGGTTCAACTGAATTTCTTTTCGTTTGATGTCGGCTTCGTGCACTGCCGATTCGAACCGGATTTTCGAAATCTCGTGCGAAAGCCGCGTCACTTCGTAATCGGCCCGCAATTCTTCCAGGTCCGACTGGTGCTGTGCTTCCATCTTTTCGAGCTCGGCCATGTTCATCTCCAACCGCGATTCGGCATCGAGCACCTCTCGGTTAACTTCCGAAGGGTCGAATACTATCAAGGTATCACCCGCCTGCACTTCGGCGCCATCTTTTACCATTTGGGTAATTTTCAGGTTCCCGAAACGCCACGATATATTGGGCGATAAAATATTGGTGGAATTGATGGCTTCAATTTCGCCTTCTTCGTACAACTCCAGGTACAAGGTGCCGCGTTTAATTTCGCCAATAGCAACTTCGCCCGCTTTTTCTTCTTCTTTATTACACGAAAAGAAAGTAAACAAGATAAGGCTTACAACCAGAAAATGAGGAATTCGTATCATAATTTGTTTTTTACTATCGTCTTTTCATCAGGAAGCGACAGGCTGATGGATTCGCCTACCTTCAAACCATTTGTTATTATTATTTCACGGGGTGATGATTGCGCCGTAGTTACCTTGCGTATCTCATACCCCTTTTTGCTTTTCACATACACCACTTTGGCCGAATCGCGATCGAACACAGCTATTTGCGGAACAACCAGGGTATCGTTGACCTGCTGCAACACCACTTTGCACTGCGCACTCAGACCCGGGGTGGGCACCATCAGCGAACTATCCACCGATGCTTCCACCTCAAACACCTTCACCTTCGAATTACGCTCGATGGGCCGGCCTACCGGTGCTTTCATGGTAATTGTACCCCAGGCCTTATTTTCGGGCTGGGCATCAAAACTATATTCTACCTTATCGCCAATCTTCATGCGTTTGTATACTCCTTCGGGAGCCAGAATCCGCACCTTCATCTGCTTCATATCGGGCAACAGCACCATAGGTATCCCTTCCCAGGCATTATCGCCCACCAAAAACTTGCGATCGCTGATAGGATTCATGCCCCTGAGTGCCAGCCCCGAACGGGGTGCCGTGAGTGTGAGCGAAGCAATACGCTCCTCAATCTGTTTCACCCGGGCTTCTACCCGCTGCAAACCCATCAACTGTCGACGAACTTCTGTCTGCTGAATAATTTTCATAGTGCGTAATTTCTTATCGAAGCGCGAATTCTGAATGGCCGATTGCTGTAACTCCAGCTCCCGAATCCGACGCTGGTTCTCCGGCGAAAATTCCAATTGCTTTTCGCTCAGACTGGTAATGGCTTTTTCAGCTTCGTTGTTTTGAATCTGTGCTTCCAATATCGCTTTTTCCATGGCCTGGTCGGCATAGGTTTTTTCGAGATTTGCACGGTTTATTTCCAGGTTGGTCTGTGCATCCTGCAGCTCTGTAGCCAGTCCCGGATCTTCAATCCGACACACCACATCTCCTTCATTCACAAATGTTCCATCTTCTACAATATACACGATGGTACCACCAATTCCCTGCGGACAATTCACTGTGAGCGAGTTAACCGACTCCACAGTGCCATCGGCCACCAGCGCATCTTCAAAATCAGTGCTTGTTACTGTGTAAAGCGAATGAAATTCGCCTTCGTTCTGCTGACAGGAAATCAGCAGAAGAAGGCTACTATATATCAAATTTTTCAGGTTGATTGCTAACAAAATTATGGTAAAAATAAGGTTTTAACTTTCGGGCTGCAAGTTAGTTAAAAATCACAGGCCGGACTTTCCATTAATTGTTAAATATCTCCAATCTAACTGAAGAATCCTTCTTCAGATTTAACTCGTTGGTAGTCGATTGCCGGGGCAACCACAATTTCGAGTCTTCCAGTACCATGGCATCCAGCTTTTGAATTTCCGTATGCAATTCGGCATTGCTTTGTCCGGCAATTCTCAGGTTCATTATTCCCACCTGTGCCCTTTTAATATTAAAGAACGCTTTTCCTGTCAGCCGCACATTCAGCGTATCGATAACCGACGTTTGAGTAGCTATCGAATCGGAAGGCATGTTGCCAACCGAATAATACAGTTTTCCGCCGTTCATCGTAATGTTCAACCGGCTGGCCGAAAGGCGGTGAACGCCCATCCAGTACGAATTTTCGGATACAATATTGTTCAGCTCGATACAGTTAACATACACCCGGGCCCCTTTGCTTACAAACAAGGTATCGTTTTCTAACCTGAAAACCTTCTCCGGCGGAATACTGTCTTCCGTTTTTTCAACAGCAACCGTATAAGCAGGTGCCTGCTCAATATGTACGTCGGCTCCCTCGAGCGCTACAACGGTCGAAAACTTCTCTACGTTTTGGGAGTACAGTACCTGCACTTCCGACTTTTCAGTCTGCTGCCATTTTGTGTTGAGGATAAAAAATACCAGCGTGGCCAACACAATAAATACGGCTGCTGCTAGTAGTGCAATATTACTTTTTTTCATGTGTAAATAATTGTTTTTTAATAGTCACATGGAACTCGCATGTCAGATTTTCATTCACTTTGGTGATTGCCTTCAATCATGCTCGTTTCATCTGTTATTTTATTGAATTCTGTTCCAACAGTAGCATTAATTCACTCAATTCTCCGGAAGTTAATCCCAGCAATTTTACCTTTTTCAGAAATTCGGGAAAATCGTTGGCGAAGAAATCCTGACGCTCGCGCCTGCGGATGAGCTCTATAGCCTCGTCGGCTACAAAAAAACCAATCCCGCGCTTGTTCACAATAATTCCGGCTTCTTCGAGTATCGAATAGGTACGCAACAGCGTATTACGGTTCACTTCAAACTCCGCGGCCAGGTCGCGCACCGACGGAACCCGTTCGCCCGGCGGTAGTTTGTTTTCGAGTATGCGGTGACAAAGGATATCGGCTAGCTGCTGAAATATGCCCTTTGTCGATTTAAAATCGATGCTCATAATTCGGAATCTTTAAATTTATAATAACCTATCACCAATAATATCAACCAGGCTACATCCATCAAAATAAAAGCATAGGCCTGAAAAACAGGAATTTCGGTACCCGGTATAAGAGACATGGGTGTATTGATATCAAATCCAGTGGTAATCTCCGGATAAAAAATATGCGAGAAACCAACCATGATGGAGCCAAATCCGAAGAATAGAATCATCAACAGGATGATCATTTTCAACCAGCCGAATTTGCGGAACCACAGATTGGCATTCAGCGCATAAGCCGCCAGACTAATCACAATTAAACCCATACTGATGGTTTCCCAAACAGAATCTGAATCCTTGAATGGAGTTACTAGACGGAAAGGCTCAAAAAGCAGAGCGACTTCATCACTCAGGTTATAATGACTGATGATATACGCCCGCACCAACTGAGCATCGACCCATAAAATAAGGTAAAGTACTGCCCCTACACTAAACACAGTGAGTACCTGATACAGGTATTTTTCGAACTGGCTTGCAGGCAACAATAAATAACGCGCCCGGGTAGTTTTACTGGTAAATTCTCTGAACGATGCTAACAAAACAACTATTAAATAGGCTGCCACCACCAGCATCACATACGAAAACCAGTTATTTTCGTTGTGGGTGTACCAATATTCATTACCCAAATTGGTTACCAGCCAGGGCTTATTAATCGTCGACATCATAAAAATAAATATCCCTGCTGCAAATGCTAAAAATCCTAAGAGGTTTAGCTTCCAGTACAATTGCCAGTCGCTTTTGGCCAGCAATCCAAATCGTTTTATGTTGAATGTTGCGTTCATCCTCGTTTCTGATTTAAAGCGTTAGTAATTATTGCATTGAAAAGCAGTTCCAAATCGATGGGCGATTCGTGCACTCCATCGGCATTCCGGATCACCCGGTAGCCTCCGATTCCGGCTTCCTGGTACAAAAAGGCCTCCTCTTCCAGGCTATCCACCCGGTCGAAATAATAGTTGCCGGTAATTTCGTCGGTCGTCTGGTTAAAAATCAACCGGCCTTCGTCCACCACCATCACGGTATCGATAATGGTATCGATATCCTTTACCTGGTGGGTGGAAATAATCACCAGCTGATCGTCGCTCACCGAGCTTACCAGAATTTTCCGGAACTGACTCTTCGACGGAATATCCAGACCGTTGGTGGGTTCGTCGAGTATCATCAGCTTGCAATTACTGGCCAGGGAAAAGGCAATCAGAAATTTCTTGCGTTGTCCGTGCGACAGCTTGTTGAGTTGCTCGTCGGCAGTGAGTTGAAATTCCTGTAGAATCCGGTTCAGTTTTTCGCGGTCGAAGCGCGGGTAAAACGGACTGAACGCACGGGTGTAAACACCGATGGTAGCATTCGGGAACGAAAATTCCTCGGGTACCATGTACACATCGGCCAGAAAATCCGGACGACGGTCGAAGGGAACATAACCCTCCACCCGTATTTCGCCTCCTTTAGGAGCCAGCAACCCGGCTATGAGTTGCAACAACGTTGTCTTGCCGGCACCATTGCGGCCCAGCAATCCGATAATTCGCCCGGAATGCATTTCCAGACTCAGCGACTCAAACAAAGGTCGCTGCCGGCGGTAGTAAAACGAAAGGTCTTTTACATTAATCATGTCGTATTGTTTTAGTGGTCTATACTTCTATGCCACAAAGGAACAATATTATTTTCAAACCACCAAAAAAAAGTGAAAATATTTTGTTAGAAAAACATCCGGCGGGTCGTCATACTACGTCTAATGAAAGTTGACTGGCATCCGGACAGTACAAGAATCGGTTGACAAGCACGGCAAACACTTATCTTACAACTAATTATCAACTACTAAAAAGAATATCGTATGAAAACCATTCAGATCACCCGCTTGATGCTTGTTGTAAGCATTTTGTGCGTTTCCACCTCCTGTAACGATGCATCGGCCGTAATTGGCTCCGGAAAAGTGGTAACCGAAATACGTCAGGTAGCCGATTTTGAGGCTATTGAACTTCGTTCGCATGCCAATGTAGAAATTAAAAAAGGAAGCAGTTTTAAGGTAGAAGTAAGCGATTACGAAAACTTGCTGCCCTACCTGACTCTGGAAAAATCGGGAACCACACTGGAAATAGGGGTAAAAAAGAACACTAAGATTATCAACAGTAAGACAAAAGTAACGATTACAATGCCCGATCCGTTGTACAGTATTAATATTAAGGGCAGCGGTAATTTTTATATCGATTCGCCGTTCAGGGATCTATCGTCGGTGGTTATAGCCGGGAGCGGGGATGTAAATTCGGAGGTTGCTCAACAGTTGAACAAGCTGGAAGTAAAAATTCTGGGCAGTGGTAATGTAGAGTTTAAAGGTAGTGCTGTCGAAGTTGATGCATCGATTGCGGGTAGCGGCAATATTTACTTATTGCATTTGAGCACAAAGGTAGCCAATTGCACCATCATGGGTAGCGGCGACATCGAGATTAAAGCAGTTGATTCGTTGAAAGCAAAGGTGAATGGAAGCGGCAACATCCGTTACTCCGGAAATCCGGTTGGCGAGATAAAGGTAAACGGGAGCGGGAGGATTGAGAAGGTGAATTAGCGTTTCGCTTCGCCGCACTAGTTAGCGCTACGCTAGTTGGCGCTACGCACTTCGTGCTTCACTAACGAAAACCGCCGTTGAGAGTTTCTTCTCAACGGCGGTTTTTGCGGAAAGTCAGGGATTCGAACCCTGGGTACCCTCACGAGTACATCGGTTTTCGAGACCGACCCGATCGACCACTCTGGCAACTTTCCTTTCGGGCTGCAAATGTAGTATTTTTTAATCTAAACTCCAAAATATTTGAAGGGTTATTTTTTAAAATTCAGGCAGGAAGTAATTACATACTCACCTATGCAAACTTCAGTTTCTACAATTCATGCTTCATATCCATTTCCAACTGCAAGTTCAGCTCACTTTCTACAAACGATCCTTCATATCCACTTCCACTTCCAGCCGCTGACCGTCGCGCATCAACACCAACTGCATAGGTTGACGCGATGGCTTCTGAAAAATTCCACGGATATTGCTTAGTGTAAGGGCAAAAACAATTTCGTTGTTAATTCCTATCAACTCGTCGCCCACTTTTACACCTGCCCGTTCGGCCGGCGAATCGTGCCATACCGCGGTGACTTCGAAGCCGGGTAGCGGGGGTTGCGATTGAACGAGTTCAATGCCGGCAATATTATATACAAAAGGTGCTTTGAAAAATGAATTTGGCCTGAAATGCAATTGCTTACGATGCAAATCGAATACTAAATTGAACCTCGAAAGCAGTTCGCTACCAATTGTCCCGTCACGATCCGACCTGCGAATCACTTCCGACACTACTGCCGAATCGGGAAAAGCAACAATAGGTCGGTCGAAACAAAATTCATCCAGACAAATCCGGGGTATATGTGCCAGATAACCATTTACATCTCCATTAAATCCCGAACCGATACGGGCGTAAATTTTGGGCCCCTGAATATCGTTTGAGTTATTATTAACGGTAAGAAACCAGGCATTCAGCAGGGCACCTGTATCGATAAACATTTTAATCCGCCGAATTTTCATCGACGAATCGAACAGCGTCATCGGTAAATAAAGTTTATTATTTTCTACTATAAGCTCGCGGGTATGAAACTTAGCCGGACGCTGGTAGGTAGCGGTATCGTAAAACAGAATTTTCCGGCGACTGTAGTTTACTTCCACCACATAGCCCTGCAACAAATCGGCTCCTATCAACCCGTTAATCACCCGCCCGTTCAATTCCGACAATCGCAACACGTCTTCTTCCAATACCATCACCACCCGGTTGTCGAACTTAATTTTCCCAACCGAAAGTGTATTCTGTTCACTAACTATCCCCATCACCTCCAACCCCGACCCTAATCCAATTACCGGAATATTTCTTCCCGAAGTTAACGATACCTGATCGGTACTGTCGAGATGAGTAAGAATGGTGTTACGAACTCCTGTATCAATAATAAACGACAACGGTTTGGAATCGTTGATTCGTGCCCGGATTACCACATAACTTCCCGACAATTCAAACGGCACCGCAGCCACCGGTCGAGCGGCTTGTAAGTGCTGAAATGTGGCAACCATCCACATTCCGACAAAAATCAACCGGGTAAAATAAGTCATAGGATGTCCGTATTATACGAAGTTACCAGGTATCGGTGCGAAAAGGAGAAGCCGGCAATTCGGATGCATCGGTAAGATTACAGGCTGGATTATTGGCCCAGGCATACCGAACGGCCATAGGATACGCTACTTTTGGCGAGGAAACATGCACTTCTTGTCCGCGAACTTCAGCGACAGCCGGATAAAAAACCCTATCGGGACCCGCAATGGTAAATCCGGTCAATGGCATACCCTCCGAACTCTTTAGTCCGCCTGCTGCACTTGCAAATTTAATTCGAATTTCCGAACCACTTATTACCGAAGATTCGTACACCGGACCATCGCACACCACCGGTTGCTGATACGTTTTTGCCAAAGCCTGCAAAGCCAGTCGGCGACCTACTACCTGCTTGTTTTTCGGGTGAATATCTACTGCATCACCACTATCAATACAAACGGCCATACCGGTTTGTGCCAGTCGGGTAGTCGCCCGTTGCGCGTCGCGCAGATAGGCCCAGGCCGGATCAGTAGGCTGAGTCTCCCGGGCCATGTAATTGGCTAATTGTACAAAATAAAACGGAAATTCACGCTTCCACTGTGCTCTCCAATCCTGAATCATCAGGGGAAACAACTCTCCGTATTGCGAAGCCCTATCGGCATTCGACTCACCCTGATACCAAATTGCACCCTGTATAGCAAAAGGTACCAAAGGATGTATCATTGCATTGTAAAGTACGGTGGGGCGATTGGGCGATTCAGGATTTTCGGGCATAGCCGGCATTTTCTTTAAATCAACACCAATCCGGTACCGCCATTCGCCTGCCAGCGAAACAGATGTACCCGAAGGATGAACTAACTTCAATTTATCGACAGCTCCGTAAAGTCCACCACCGCCACTTCCATCGTACACCCTGATAGTAATTAAATTCTGACCGGCTTTTACAAGATGAGCAGGAATCGTGTAACTCCGCTCCAGGTTCCAGCCGGTAGTGCGACCTACTTCAACCCCATTGAAAAATGTAATATCGTCGTCGTCGATAACATCCAACTCCAGCTTTAGCTCCTGACCTACCCAGGCCGAAGATACCTGCACCGGCTTTTGGAACCACAAAATTCCATCGAGCCCTTCCAGACCACGCATCTCCCAGGTTCCGGGCAATTCCATCGGGCTCCATCCCTGTGCTGTGTAAGCAGCCCATGCTGCTTTACCATCCACCAGACCGGGATCGGCTGCTTCTACTTTATCCCGCCACTGCTTCAGCAGGGTGGAATAGTCGGCCAACTGCGGGGACTTCACCCTGGCGCGAGCCTCCATATCTTTAACTGCCGGAGCAAAATCGGGCATCAGTTTCAACGACTTCCCACTGGTCCAGGCTTCGGCAATAGTACCTCCCCACGAACTGTGAATTACTCCAACCGGAATCTTTAAGATAGTTACTAATTCGCGGGCAAAAAAGTAAGCGGTCGACGAAAAATCGTCAATAGTTGCCGGAGAGCAGGCCACCCAACCCCCCTTTGCTACCCGCAGGTCGGTTTGCGGCTCCGGGGCTGTTTGTTTTTCTACCTGAAGTAATCGAAGATAGGGATAATTGGCCGATGCTATTTCCTGCTCATAATTCAACACTTTACCCCAACCCGAAAGCGGCATCTCCATGTTCGACTGACCCGA
This sequence comes from uncultured Paludibacter sp., assembly GCA_964559265.1. Classification (GTDB taxonomy): domain Bacteria; phylum Bacteroidota; class Bacteroidia; order Bacteroidales; family Paludibacteraceae; genus Paludibacter. Next base: position 20,978 of record CAZLHC010000043.1, read on the forward strand.
TGCCAACCACACTTCACCAATAAGCACATCACTCAACACCAGCTTCTTACCATCCGAAATGGTAATCGTATAGGGCGTAAAACCAGCAGCCGGAGTCTCCAGCTCCACCCTCCAGTTTCCGGCTACATCGGCCCGAACTGAATATACCTTCTCATCCCACGAACCAACCACCGTCACTTTCTTACCCGGACTCGCCTTTCCCCAGATGGGAGCCTGAGTGCGTTGCTGAAGTACCATATGGCTGGTGAAAAACGAAGGTAGTGTGATGGCTGCAGCCACCGTAAGTGGAAATAGTAAAATAAATACCAGGAATGTGAATGTTTTCATGGGTGTATCGTAAAATTAAAACTATGGAATAACACCCCGCAAATATACGCTAAAATTCAATTGCTTTTCCAAACATGAAGCAACACTTTAGTGAAAAAATGTACAAATGAAAATCCGGCTTACCCTTCAATCTCCAGTTCACACTACAACGATGCCGAACTCAATAACGTAAAGCTATTGAATTCAACCAACGTTAAATCCTTGATTCAGAACGTTTATTCTACAGCCTTGCCTACCACCTGCTCATTGGCGGGAGGTGTGGAATACAGTTTCTTAAACGTTTCCCGAACCAACCGCGACTTTGGTCCATCGTGACCCTGAAACAAGGCCCTACGTACCGTTTTGCGGTTGCAGTTACATAATTGTGCCAACTCGGTCATATAACCGTGTTTGGGCAATTGAGTTATAATAAATTTGTCGTTACTTTCCATATCCTCTTTTTTCAGGGCATTGGTCATCGATTATCTAACCACAAATTTAATAGAATTCTTTCTATTATACCAACATTTTTTAATTTTAACACTTTTTTCGATGAAATAAATAGAAAATCGAATTTGAGCAACTTATTAACTATTCTGAATCAGGCTCTTATCCAAATTAAAAAAGCACCCTGACAGCACATTTATATCCGGGCTCCTTCTACACTTCAACTAAATCAATAAGCGATAAAATTGTTGGCGTTAAGATTAACCCTGAACTCTTTTTGTTCGGCAAATTCATCACCTTCCTGTGGATTGAACCGATCGTATTTTCCACGGGGCATCTCCTTAAAGGTATAATTAGTTACAATACGGGCTATATCAATGAATAATATTCTTTTTTTAACAAGCATATCCTGGAGTTGCAAAAAAACACTACATTTGCAGCAACTATTTTTAAAATTTATACATATGGAAACAAGCTCGTCGTACCAACAACCGTTTAAGCTCGATTTTCACGGAAAAGGAAGTGAATTTTTTGGCATTATCATCGTCAACTGGCTGCTCACCGTTATCACCCTGGGCTTTTATTATCCCTGGGCCAAAGCGAAACAACTCAAGTACCTGTACAGCGCCACTTCCTTCAACAACGATCGGTTTCAGTTTTCGGGTACCGGAAATGAGATGTTTATTGGTTTTATTAAAACCCTCCTGATCATGATTGTATTGGGAGTTATTTATGGCCTTACCATAGTATTGATTAATCCTATAGCGGGAGTAATCGTGCTGTATCTACTGCTTTTCATGCTTTTTCCGCTCATTATTCACGGCTCGTTTCGCTACCGTATGTCGCGTACCAGCTGGCGGGGTATCCGCTTTGGGTACCGGGGCAACAAGCGGGAGTTTTTCGGCAAGTACCTGAAATGGACCTTTTTCACCCTGATTACCCTGGGTTTTTACGCTGCCTGGATGGAAATAAACTACCGCAGGTATGTGATCGGAAATATTAAAGCCGGCGATACCTCCTTTCACTACGAAGGTAACGGCCTGGATTTCTTCCTGTTGAATTTAAAAGGCTACTTACTCACGGTGATTACGCTCGGTATTTACTCCTTCTGGTGGCAAAAAGATATTTTCAACTACCTGTACGACAACCTGAGTGTAAACCGCGAATCGGGCAGTCTTCAGTTTAAATCGAAAGCTACCGGAGGTGGGTTTTTCAAACTCAGTATTGTTAATTTACTGATACTTATTTTTACCCTTGGTTTTGGTTATGCCTGGGTAGTTATCCGCAATATGAAATTCGTAACCGATAACCTGCAGATTGATGGCGATCTGGATGTGAATATACTGAACCAAACGCAGGAAAATTACACCAACGCGTTGGGCGACGACATGACCGACTTCTTCGATATTGATCTTACATTTTGATGAATGATTACCGTTGAATGTGAATACTTTGATGGTCGCTCGTCGAGACCACACCGGGTAACCCTTACTGCCCACGAACGGAGCGGAGAGCTCACGTTTAGGGCAATGCAGGCCGGAAACGCAGACTCGGGACTCGGGGCTGAAGCATTTTCGACCACACCATCGGGAGCAATTTCCGACACCGACAGTCCGGCCATTTTCTGGCGGATTTCGGATGTAACTTACGAACTGGCGGGCGATTACCTTGAAATACGCAACAAGCGGGGAAGTGACGAATTTCTGAAGGTATTCGACAAGCAATTCAGGCAATATTTTATCTCCATGTTGCGCCATTCGGGGCAGTTATCGGTGTATCAGCGCCTGCTGAACGGAGGCCCGGGGATGATGGTATTCTTTACCCTCCTGATTATCGGTCTTATTGCGGCGGGGTATTTCAGGGGAATTCCGTGGGTGGCCGAAAAAGCCGTTGACTTATTGCCTGCGGAATACGACCGGTATATCGGCGATACCTTTGCCGACACTTATCTGATCAACGCGAAAATCGATTCGGCACGAAGCGAACAGCTGAACCGATTTGCAGCCCTGTTCCGGTGGGATAACACCACCCCGCTCGAACTGTTGGTGGTGGAGTCGAATCAGGTAAATGCGTATGCACTTCCCAACGGCCGGATTGTAATTTACTCGGGGCTACTCGATAAGATGGAAAACTACGAGGAGCTGGCCGGACTCATCGGGCATGAAGTGGCGCACATCAACCACCGGCATTCGATGAAGATGCTTACCCGCAACCTGGCCGGAGCGCTGTTTATCTCCGTAATTCTGAGCGATGTAAACGGCATCATGACCCTCATCTCCGAGAATATCCACAGCCTGCAAACGCTTACCTACTCGCGACGGTTTGAGTACGAAGCCGACCGAACCGGCACCTTGCTGCTGATCCGAAACCAGGTGGACCCCGAAGGGATGCTTCAACTCTTTTCCCGCCTGTCCGACGAAGATGCATCGCTCACCGTTCCCGAATTTCTGAGTACCCACCCCTACAACGAAGAGCGAATGGCTTCGATAAGGGTGTTGATTCAGGAACAACAGGTAAAAGCTGTTAAAAACCCCGAAGCTGAAAAACTCGCTCATCATCTCATTAACAATCTCAAAAATTAATTGTACTTTTGAGCTTCCCCATTATTATTAAATTTATATCCTATGGAAATTCTGGAAAATCTCGATCCTTTGTTGAAAACATTTTGGTACATTGCCATCCCGGCAAGTTTGATTTTTGTGGTACAAACCATCATGACCTTTATCGGCGCCGATGCCACCGATGGTATTGAAGCCGATTTTAACGGCGACTTTGATGGAGCCGACGCTCCGTTTCAGCTCTTTTCGCTGCGCAACCTCATCAATTTTCTGCTCGGTTTCAGCTGGGCAGGTATCTCGTTTTACGGGTTTATCAACAGCACGCCGCTGTTAATTCTTGCGGCTGTGGGAGTCGGAATTGTATTTGTGCTGATGTTCTTTGTAATCATACGCCAGGTACAGAGACTCGCCGAAGATAATTCGTTTAAAATCACCAGCACCCTGAATAAAACGGCCGACGTATACCTCGCCATTCCCGAACATAAAACCGGGAAAGGTAAAATTCTGATCAGCGTAAATGGTTCGGTACACGAACTCGATGCGATGACCGAAAACGACCGCATACCCACCGGAGCTGTGGTGAAAGTGGTAAAACTAGAAAATAACAACATACTCATTGTAGAAACAATTTAAAAACCCAAAAATGGAACCTATTATTATTATCGTAGTTGCGGCTGTCGTCGTATTCGTATCTATCGCAGCATTAGTATCGCGTTACAAACGCTGCCCGTCCGACAAAATTCTGGTTATTTACGGTCGCACCGGCGGAACCTCGGCCAAGTGCGTTCACGGTGGCGGTGCCTTTATCTGGCCGGTAATTCAGGACTATGCATTTCTCGACCTGAAACCACTTTCGATCGAAGCCAACCTGACCAACGCCCTGAGCCGTCAGAACATCCGGGTAGACGTACCCTGCCGGTTTACCATCGCTATCTCTACCGAAACCGAAAGCATGCACACCGCTGCCGAACGTTTGCTCGGTCTGTCGTCGGAACAAATTCAGGAACTGGCGAAAGATATACTTTTCGGACAGCTTCGTTTGGTTATTGCGACCATGACTATTGAAGAAATCAACTCCGACCGCGATAAATTTCTCGATAATATTTCGAAGAATGTGGACAGTGAACTAAAAAAAATAGGGTTGAAGCTGATCAACGTAAACGTGACCGACATAAAGGACGAGTCGGGTTATATTGAAGCACTGGGAAAAGAAGCTGCTGCCAAGGCCATTAACGAAGCCAAAGTAAGTGTAGCCGAGCAGGAAAAAATAGGGGAAACCGGTAAAGCACTTGCCGATCGCGAAAAAGATACGCAGATTGCCGAAACCCACCGCGACAGGGATGTAAAAATTGCGATTACCCAGAAAGATAAAGAAATCAGCATTGCCACTGCGGTAAAAGACGAAACCATTGGAAAGGCAGAAGCCGAGCGCGATACCCGTATTAAAACTTCGGAAGCCAACGCCATTGCCATCAAGGGAGAGAACGAGGCTAAAATCGCGATTGCTCAGTCGGAAGCCAACCGCAGGGAAAAGGAAGCAGAAGCACTGCGCATAGCCCTGGCATCGGAAAAAGTACAGCAGGCCAAAGCCCTGGAAGAATCGTACGTAGCCGAGCAAAAAGCCGAGTTGGCCCGTTCGGAACGCGAACGATCGACCCAGATTGCCAATATTGTAGTACCCGCCGAAATCGACAAACAACGCGCAATTATTGAAGCACAGGCCGTAGCCGAAACCATTCGTGAAAACGCGAAGGGAGAAGCCGACGCAATTTTTGCAAAAATGGCTGCCGAGGCCAACGGTTTGTTCGAAATTCTTACCAAGCAGGCCGAAGGTTACAAAGAAGTGGTAGCAGCTGCCGGAGGCGATCCTACCAAGGCCTTCCAGCTCTTGCTTATCGAAAAATTGCCGGAACTGGTACGCACCCAGGTGGAAGCCGTTAAGAACATCAAAATCGACAAAATCACCGTTTGGGACTCGGGCAACGGCACCACTGATAGCGGAAATTCCACTACTGCCAATTTTGTTTCGGGCATGATGAAAACCGTACCGCCGCTCAACGATTTATTCAACATGGCCGGATTGAATCTGCCGAGTTATTTAAAGGGAGCAGAGACTAAGAAAGTGGAAGTGGAAGAGGCGAAAGAGGTAAAATAACTATTTGCAGATTACACCAATTATTGAAAAATTCCCTGATTTACTATTAATATAGAAAATCAGGGAATTTATAGTTTTAAATGTAAGTTCGGTGGCTATCATTAAAACATGGTATTTTCAGGATGGTAATCCTTATTGAGGAGAAACCCTTTTTCATGGTTAACTAAAATTTTGCTTTCTCTCAAATCGTTCATTATTTTACGCACTTTTCGACCTAACGATTCATATTTCTTCGGATCGATGTATCTTCCATTCTCCTTTAAATATACTTCAGGTGTTAATTCAACAGGCCTTATTGCTGTTTCATTATATACGGTGTATCGATATACGATATTTAATACGGTTTTAGTTGTTTCAGGCCATGCAAGTAGTTGTTCTCCATAAATTCCGATCAGTTCATCGATGAAATCTTCTTTCATTAATTCCCGATTAAGGATGTATACAGGATTTTCATCCGTACTTGCTGTTTCGTGTTCTGTTATTAATCCCGCTTCACGCAATTGTACAATCACATTAAAATGATTGTTGCTTTCGCTGAGTAATATCGTATATTTACGCTGCCTGTTAAGCATTTCCGATTTTCGAAAATAAGCTAATACTTGTATATGTTCATCGGTGAGTGTTGTTCTAAGGTGACGGTAAATGTAATTATTGAAGCTCTTTAGCCAATATTTAATACTTTCGTCAACCAGTTTGCCCGATGGCACTATCAGCGAAACATGTTGCGAATCTTTTAAATCGTAATAGGGCATGTCGATTTTATTGTCGAGCGCAGCATTTACAAGTGCCGACATACCTCTACCCTGACTTTCAATTTTTTCAAACACCTTTAACACATCGGCTAATTTAGGATTTTTACTTTCGGGTATTCCCGGAATTAATCGTCTTACAGGTATTTTAGCGTGTGTATCAGTAATTTTTATCCTTTCTTTGAAAGAACCGGGATTTTTTATTTCAATGTACTGTGAAGGTTCAATATTGACAGTGATGAATTTATTGATGGTATAATCGCGGTGTGCTAAGGCGTTATTCACAATCTCGCGTACGAGTTCTTCCGAATATTCAGGTACCGATTTTCCTCCACCTTCGTAGGTGCGACCAATTTTAATATGTCCCCATACAAAACGGAATGCTTCATCCATCAACGTCAAAACATCGTCTTTGAAATATTGCTTATCGCTTGATACATCGTTACCCCGGTCGCAATAACAATCGACTTCGCACCTGTATTCCAGAAAATGAAACGGATCATCGCCACATACCAGCATACCAAGTGTGGTTATTGTTTCGTCTTTTATAAAGTGCTTACGTTCCAGAAACGATTTTGCTTGTTTGAGGTTGGCTTTCAGCGTTTCATTGCGTTTTCCGCTGTTAATCAATCCAATATATCCATTTATTTTATCTAAGCTCAAATCTTTGAGGGTAGCATTTTGAACGATGGTTATTTCTTTGGCATATTCTAATTCGGCTTTGTATTCTTTTTGCTGATTGATACGAGGAACAGCTATTTCCACATCGGCGGTTAATTTACGTTCGTAATACTTGCCCTTGTAGCGCAAGTACTTTAAATCGCTACGCAAAGGGAGGACTTTTACCACAGCTACACAGCCTTCCATAAAGTCGATGTATTCGAACGAGATATTATCAGTCAGATTTGGGAATAACGCTAAATCATCCTGAAACAAACCACTATGCAATGCTATCAGGTTGCTTTCGTTGTTCCGGTCGAAGGAAGTAAACTGATAGCCGCTTTTATCATTTTTTTCTTTTATACCACAAATAATATATCCACCATCGGTATTGAGGTATGCACAAACAGTTTCATGGAACGATTTCCATTCACCAGCGTTGGATAAACTTTTTAATTCGATTTGCGAATTTTCTTTATCCCTGAACTGATGCGAAACGATACTTGCTTCAATTGCATTAAGCGTATCTATAATGTTAATTATTTCCATTATTAGTTGTTTTTGTAATGCAAAAATACAAATTTATTCTCATTCAAATCAATATGCCTGATTACCTCAATTTCTGATAGTCAGTTTTTTTCCGTTAGTTTCGCCTTCCCCGTCACCACAACACTAATCAACCTTGGTGCGATTCCATATTTTCGATATAATTGCTGAATCTGACATGTTTTTTTATTAAGTGCTACCTGCACCTCAATATTATTGTCTTTGCTTATAAAAATTTCAATTTTATTTTCCATATCTTGCTGTTTTTGAGTGGTTGTCGCAAATTTTGCGACAACTGAATTTTCAAGCATTTTTTTTTGAACTATTCGGGATTTCCGACGAGTTCAATCTTTCTTTTTTGGAAATAGTTGCCTTCTCTTTTTTTTATCCGTTCGAGCAATACAATGGAAAGCTTTCAATAAAAAAGGCTAACCAACCTAAGCCTGCAAGGTATTGCAATCGGCTATGGAGTTTCAATTGGTTTAATTCATTGTAACCCAACAACTAATTGATTTGCATTTTGTTATACAAAATACACATCCTTTAATTTCTAACGCCATGAAATCCTCCTTTTTTCACCTGCTTCCTACTCTTTGCATCTTTCTGATGGTTATGGGCTGCGAACAACTACCAAAACTCCCGCCGGTGGTAACTACGAGCGAGGCTACCGAACTTAGCTCTTTTACGGCTCTGAGTGGCGGCACTATTGCAAACGACGGTGGTTCGGCCATTACGGCCCGGGGAGTGTGCTGGGGCGAATGGGTGAGTCCTACCCTCAGCGATAGTTGTACGGTGGATGGCACCGGCACGGGTACCTTTACCAGCCGGCTTGCGGGATTGAAAAGCGGCACCCGTTATTTTGTAAGAGCCTATGCTACCAACGCGAAGGGTACGTGGTACGGAAATTCGGTTGAGTTTACTACGCTCACCACGGTTCCCGAACTCACCACAGCACCGGTCGGTGCGATTACTCATTTTTCTGCCTCTTCGGGCGGCACGGTGCTCCACAACGGTGGCAATTATGTGATTGCCCGCGGAGTGTGCTGGAGCATTTCCCACCTTCCGACGGTGAACGATGCCAAAACGGTGGACGGCAACGGAGACGGACCCTTTACCAGCCAGCTTACCGGATTGAAATCGGGGACGGTGTACTATCTCAGGGCCTACGCTTACAATGAGTTGGGAACCGGCTGCGGCAACGAAGTTTCGTTTGTCACCGCACAGGGATTGCCCGAATTAACTACTGATATCACCAGCGCATTAACCACCACAACAGCGATATCGGGAGGAACCATCAATCATGATGGCGGTGCCGGCATTACCGAACGGGGAGTGTGCTGGAACACCTTACCGGTACCCACCACCGCCAACAGCAAAACAAGCGACGGGAGTGGAAGTGGCCATTTTACCAGCTCAATTAGCGGTTTGCAGCCGGGTACCCACTATTTTGTACGCGCCTATGCCACCAATATTGTAGGTACCACCTATGGCAATGAATTCACATTTTTTACCCCTCAGGGCGATGATGTATACAGTGCGGCAACTGGTAAAGTATGGAAGAATAAAAACCTGGGTGCTTCGCGGGTGGCTACCTCTGTTACCGATGCCGAAGCTTATGGCGATTTATACCAGTGGGGACGGGGCTCCGACGGACACGAAAAACGTAGCTCCGCGGCCACCTCTACCCTGAGCAACAGCGACACGCCCGGTCATGGGATGTATATCGGGGTAAGTGCCGTACCAGCCGACTGGCGAAGCACGCCAAACAATGAGCTCTGGCAGGGAGTGAATGGCATCAATAATCCTTGTCCCGAAGGGTATCGCGTACCAACTATGGCCGAATTTATGGCTGAGCGGGATAGCTGGCCGCAAAAAAACAGTACCGCAGGGTTTAACTCTCCCCTGAAACTCACCCTGCCCGGCTATCGATTCGGGCTTTCTGCTCAGTTTTACCATGTAGGCAAAGCCGGATATTACTGGTCGTCGACGGGTTATTCAAGCTATGCAAAACTCCTGGTCATTGAGCCCCTGAATGCTTTTGGTCACAGCAGTGCCCGCTCGTACGGGTATTCGGTACGGTGTATTAAGTAACTTCACAATGGCCAAATCATTGATACAGTGAATTCAATAATTACCCGATAAGATGGGTAAACAAATCGGGGGTGTTATTCAGGTAGGTGAACGCAATATTATGCTGCGTCATTTTATCAACCAGCACCTGATAGTCCGATTTCTGTTTCACTTCAATCCCGATGACCACCGGTCCGCGCTCGCGACTATTTTTCTTTGAATACTGAAAATAGGAGATATCATCGTCGGGACCTATTATTTCGGAGATGAAAAAACGCAGTGCCCCGGGTCGTTGCGGTAGCTGTACGATGAAGTAATGTTTCAGTCCTTCGTAGAGCAACGAGCGTTCCTTGATTTCCTCCATGCGCACAATATCGTTGTTGCCGCCACTGATTATGCACACCACGTTTTTACCCATGATTTCGTCGGCATAAAACCGCAGTGCCGCCACACTCAACGCACCTGCGGGTTCCACCACAATGGCAGCCTCGTTGTAGAGCGTAAGCAAAGTGGTGCACACTTTCCCTTCGGGAATAGCCACCAAATCGTAGAGCTGATCTCTGACAATCTGATAAGGAAGCTCTCCCACTCTTTTCACGGCAGCACCATCGATAAAACCATCGACCGAAGGCAATTCCACCACTTCGCCCTTATCCATCGACGCTTTGAGCGATGCAGCCCCGGCAGGTTCCACTCCGATAATCCGGGTGTTCGGGCTAAGCTGTTTGAACACCGTAACGATACCACTCAGCAATCCACCACCGCCCACCGGCACAAAAATATAGTCGATAGACACCGAGCTGAGCGAATTCAGAATCTCCAATCCCACCGTACCCTGACCGGCAATTACATCCGGATCGTCGAACGGATGAATAAACACCCCCTGTGCTGCCGCACATTCGGCATGTGCAATTTTGCTGGCATCGTCGTAGGTATCGCCCACCAGCACCACCTCCACCCAGTTCTTACCAAAATACTTTACCCGTTTAATCTTTTGGTTGGGAGTGGTTACCGGCATAAAAATCTTCCCTTTCACATTGAGCACCGCACAGGAATAGGCCACACCCTGCGCATGATTGCCGGCACTGGCACAAAATACCAGCTTGTCTTTAGGATGAGGCAGCTTCCTCATTTTATTAAACGCCCCCCGCAATTTATAGGATCGCACCACCTGCAAATCTTCCCGTTTCAAAAAAACAGAAGCCTGGTACACCTCCGAAATATATGCATCGCGCACCGTGGGTGTTGCGGTTACCAAATCGCGCAGGTGGTAATGCGCTTCAATTGTACGTTTAAAAATTTTTTGCTGCATAAGAAGAAAACTACTGATCCGGACAGAAAATTAAATATTTTAATTTCAGAGTGCAAAAGTAATGATATTTTAGGAAATGAGGGAGTAATTATAAAATATTTAATAGAGAATTAAACTACTAAATAGTGTTGCAAATAGTGTATTTTTATAATAATATCACAATATTATTTTTATTTGATTAATTTTTAATATATTTGCGTGTTTTATCTTTAATCTAAAATTCTGTAACTACTCAGCACCCCTCAACAAATTTTAAAAATTATTCGCCACAGCCATAAT
>CAZLHC010000044.1:0-16820 GCA_964559265.1 uncultured Paludibacter sp.
GATATTACTGCCGAGAATATCGAAGAGGTATATCCATTGTATTATCCGTTGCAAAACACTCCTGAAGAAGTGTATACACAGATCATAAAAGACCTCACCGAAGCCTTGCCCGATGCACCGGCCAACCAGGCTACCAACAAAACCATGTTATCGAAATCGGTTGCCCGCGCCCTGCTCGCTAAAGCCTACGCCGAGAAACCACTGCGCGATTACACCAAAGTAGTTCAATATGCCAACGAGGTGATTGCCGATGGCTTTACACTATTGCCAACCTATGGCGATTTGTTTAGCCTGAATGCTGCCGGCACCGATTTAAAAATTCGCAACTCGTCGGAATCCATCCTTGAAATTCAATACTTTACAGGTGGAGGCAACTGGGTTAGCTGGATGTTCGGAAAAGATCTGCTCGATCCGGAAGAAATGTTCACCTGGGCAAAATGGGTAACTCCTTCGCGCGACCTGGTGAAGGCATACGAAACTGAGAATGATCTGGAACGACTCAATCAATCGGTAGTGTATTATGCAACCACCTGGAGCAACTATTACCCTTCGAACAAGTATGCATTTATGTTCAAACTTCGTTCGGAAGTAAACAGCATTATTAAGATTCGTCTGGCAGATATTCTGTTGCTGAAGGCCGAGGCCCTGGCTAATCTGGGCGGAGCAGCCAACCTTCAGGAAGCTGCCAATATTGTCAACCAGATTCGCAACCGGGTAAAACTGGGCAACCTGACTGCTGCTCAAACTGCTACCAGCGAAGCGCTGCTCGATGCCATTCTTCACGAACGCCGGTTAGAACTGGCATTTGAAGGACAACGTTGGTTTGACCTGGTTCGTTATGGAAAAGTGGAGTCTGTTATGAACACGCTGAATAGTCGCGATCCGGGTCGCCTGTCTCAACGTCGGGTATTCGATGCCAACTCGTACCTGTTACCCATTCCGCAAACAGCTATCGACCTGAACACCAATCTGGTTCAGAATTTAGGTTATTAATCTTATTATAAAATAAAACGTATGAACAACACTATAAAACTCGTTCTCATTGGATTGTTGGCGTTTCTGACCATTTCGTGTCAGGAAGAAGAACTCCGCGTTCGATACGACGAATCGCACCCGGTATTCACAAAAGCCATAGTTGCCGAAAGTCAGATTACCTATGGAGATTCGGTTTCGCTGGAAGTAGAAGTTGCCGACGCTAAGACGCCCCTGTCGACTCTGCAAATTAAAGTAGTGGTGAATGATGTATTATTGGCCTCCGAAGAAATACGTACCAAAGGAAACAGCGCTACTTATGCCAACAAATACAGCATTCCTTTTGTAGCGCGGATGCCCGATAATGCTGAAGTAGAAATTCACCTGAAATCGATCAATGTAGAAGGTTTTACCACCGATACTATTTTGCACAACACGATTGCCAAACGCATCCCAATACCTGATTTATGGATGACTTTCCCGGCTTCAATCGGTATTAAGTTAACACTGGTGGACCCGGCTAAGCATATTTACCAGGCCTCCAATTTAACGCTTGGCAACACGATCACGTTCAGGCTGGCTACCAAGGTACGTTCGGGTAACCGCATCGATTGGTCGGGGATGGCCTTTGGAATGCCCAACGGTGAGTTCGGATTGATCGACGATATTAACGACTCGCAATTTGTGCTGAAAGATCCAACAATTTATGGTTTCACAAAAATAACTGTCGATTTATTGAATTTCACAGTAACCGGCGAAGGCCGTAAACTTGAACCGGCTACCGAACTCAACCTGAGTAATTTTGTAAGCGAGAAACTTACGTCGATCGACCATTTGAATGTTTCGCGTCTGAAAGATTGGAAAACATTTGAGATTTACATGGGTAAAGATGTAGAAATCACCTTAACAGGATTTGGAAATCTGGCCACTTCGCTTACCCCCGACTTCTTTGAAGTTACCGGTGCCAACAAAGCGAAATTCCTGGGTGAAACCGGCATTTACAAATTCTATTTCCTGCCGGAAGCCAATTACCTGTACGTAGAACAACCTACTGCCACCTATCCGAATGCCTTGTGGCTCGATGGGGTTGGTGCCGGACGCCCGGTAGCACCGTTTGTAAAAACCACATCGTGGAACTGGAACTCGCCGGAAGAATATATTTTCTGCCGGAAGATTTCGGAGGGAGTATTCCAGGCAACTTTCTATGCCAACCATATAGAAGCAGCAGTAATCGACGAGCCCTGGCGCGAACGGTTCAGCATGAAGTTCTTCCACCGTCGTGGCTGGGAAGGCGAAGAAGATGCACGTACCTACACGATTTCGACACCTAATTTGTTTGCCCCCACCGAGTCGGATAAGGGTAACTTTGTAGGAACTCCTGAATTTGAAGGACAAGGTGGTGTGTACCGCGTTACTATTAACACGATTACTAAAAAGATTAATTTTGTAAAACTAAATTAATTAAATCATTCACTCCTGAGCTGGTATAATGCTGGCTCAGGAGTGTTTTTTCAGATAAATCCGCTATCTTTACTTCCATTCAACTACTGCCCATGAAGCGTTATTTTTTATTTTTACTTGCTATCATTTCAATTGCATCGTGCAAGGATCCCGTAACCCCACCCGACATTGAACCAATTACGATCGACACCACTAAGAGTGTAAAGGTTTGGCTCACAACCGGCAATGAGGCCCATTTGCTGGAGCAACGAAATTCGATTGAATTTTCGAGGGATTTTGGCGACTTTACCCTCCAGATCGACACCACACAAACTTATCAGACTATCGATGGATTTGGGGCTGCGCTGACGGGATCATCCGCATTTTTGCTTAAAAACCTTCCGGCTGCCCGTCGTGATTCAATACTAAAGGATTTATTCGACCCGCATAAAGGAATCGGCATTAATTACCTTCGTCTGAGTATTGGCTCGTCGGACTTCAACATTGGTGTGTATAGTTATGCCGATGGAGGAAACATCGAAAGTTTTGCCATTCCCGAACGCGATCGTCTCGATTTGATTCCGGTATTAAAAGAAATTCTGAAAATCAATCCGACTATAAAAATCATGGCGAGTCCGTGGAGTGCACCCGCCTGGATGAAAAAAAATAATTCGATGATGGGTGGCAGTCTGCGCGGACCGGAGGTGTACGACGATTTTGCCGAATATTTTGTACGCTATGTAAAAGCTTTTGCCGCGGAGGGTATTCATATCGATGCCATTACCTTGCAAAACGAGCCGATGCATGAAACCACCGGCTATCCTACCATGAAGATGCTGTGGCAGGAACAAAATGAAATTATCCGCGATCACCTGGGTCCTGAATTCAAAGCCAATAAGCTGACTACAAAAATTATTATTTGGGATCATAATTTCGACATGGCTTATTATCCAATGGGAATATTGAACGATCCTGTGACCCGAACCTATGTAGACGGGACCGGCTGGCATGGCTATGGAGGCACGGCTGCAGCAATTGATCAGGTACAGTCTGCTCATCCCGACAAGAACGTGTATTTCACCGAACAGTCGGGCGGTGGCTGGAACACCGATACCCGAATGGGAAATATGTTTTACTACATGCGCGAATTTTTAATGGCTTCGGTAAACCGTGGTTCTAAAAATTTCCTGATGTGGAATCTCGCTTTGAATCCCGATCATGGTCCCACGACTACCAGTGGTGGTTGTCAAAACTGTCGCGGGGTGATTACTATTCGTCCCGACGGCACTTATTTGCGCAATGAAGAATACTACCTGATCGGGCATTTCTCGAAATTTGTCAGACTGGGAGCACAACGCGTTGCAAATACGACGACTACCCTGATACCCAATGGCGTAACCATCAGCTCGTTTGTGAACACTGATGGAAGCAAAGCAGTAGTGGTACTAAACCGCAGCGGCAAAAAAATCAAGTATAATGTACGATGTGGTAACCGTAAATTTATGTATGAACAATACAACGAAGCGGTAGTTACTTTTAAATTCTGATACATGAACAAACTTCTCATCCCCCTTTTAGTGCTTAGCCTTGCAGGATGCAAGCAAACAGCAACCGACGTAACCGTTTGGTCGTCAATCCCCTCCGACAAGGAGCAGTTGTTAATTCAGGGCAGCGTATCGTTCATCACCGAAAGCACGTTGACCGAAACAGTCACCCTCTTCCCCGATGAAGAGCGGCAGACGGTAGATGGTGTGGGTGCAGCACTTACCCACGCTTCAGCCTACGTATTCAATCGCCACCTGACGGCCGAACGCCGCGACTCTCTCTTTCGCGTTCTGTTCACCCCCGAAGGCATTGGAATGAACTACACCCGTCTGTGTGTGGGAGCTTCCGATTTCGCCTCCGAAATTTTCAGTTACAGCGAAAGCGAAGACTTCACCTTGTCGAATTTTTCAATTGCCAAAGATCACGAAGATGTAATTCCTATGCTTAAGGAAATGCTGGCCATCAATCCCGGTCTTCAGATTATGGCTTCGCCCTGGAGTCCGCCGGCATGGATGAAAACCAACGGCAGCATGATAGGCGGCAAGTTGCGCCCCGATTGCTACGATGTGTATGCCGATTACCTGATTAAATATATTCAGGCTTATGCCGCCGAAGGCATCACCATTCATTCGATGACGGTGCAAAACGAGCCTGAATATTCCACAGCTGCCTATCCGTGCATGGACATGACCGCCGAAGAGCAAAAGGTATTTATACGCGATCACCTGGGACCGAAAATGCAAACGGCTGGTATCGCAACAAAAATCGTTTTATTCGACCATAACTGCGACAATCCCGGCTATCCAATTCATATATTAAACGACAGCGTGGCACGCCGGTATGCTGCCGGTTCGGGATTCCACCTGTATAAAGGCGATATCAAAGCTTTGTGTGAAGTTAAAACAGCTCATCCCGATAAGGATTTATACTTCACCGAACAATCGGGAGGTGGCTGGGCACCCGATTTCGATCAGAATGTGCGCTGGTATGCCGGTCATCTGATTGCCGGCGCCATGAATTGCTGGAGCCGGAATGTATTGCTCTGGAATTTAGCGCTGGACGAAAATCATGGCCCTAAGAACTTTGGTTGCCAGGATTGTTACGGTGTAGTTACCGTACGCAGCGATGGTACAATCGACCACAACGGAGAGTACTATGCACTTGGACATTATGGCAAAGCAGTTCAACCCGGCGCAAAACGGCTGGAATCGAAAGCCGATGGCTTGAGTGGTGTTGCATTTAAAAATCCCGATGGATCGCTGGTTTACCTGGCGGTGTTTTACGGAACTTCCGATCGGCCGTTTAAAATTACCGATGGCAAACGCACCTTCGAATACACTTTCCGACCGGGCGAAGTGGCAACTTTTAAATTTTGATGGTTAGTATCACTCCACTTTCCGGTTTCAATCGCAACATCGATTGCTGCATTTTTCCGGTAAGAAGATTGACGTAAGCTCCTTCAGGCAGCTGAAACTCAAACCCATTTTCATCCAGGTTGAAGAAGACCCAAACTTCGTCATCCTGGATGAAACGTTTGTAGCCCAGCACTTTCCCTTCGGCCACCACAAATTCGAGTTGCCCGCGGCTTAGTGCCGGATGCTGCTTACGCAGGGCTATCAGTTGCTTGTACAGGTCAAATTGCGAATGATCGAAGCTCACTTTATCGTTGCGCCGCTTCACCGGATCGCCGGGGGCAGTATACCGTTTTTCAGCTTCAAACTTCAAATCGGGCCAAATCAGTGGCTTGCGGCAATGGGGATCGTCGGCGCCCCACATACCCATTTCTTCGCCGTTCCATACCTGAGGAGCACCAGGAATAGTAAACAGATGCATCAGATACAACTGTAAACGTTTATAGGCTTTTGCATCGGGTTTACCGGTACGATATGCCGGATTTTCGTGGGTATTCGCATGATACTTATACCGGTTGGTATTAAAGAAATCGGTAAGAAGTCGTGGCGCATCGTGCGACGACGAAACATTCATCATCGCTCCCACTGTTTCGGGCCGCAGCCGGTTCCAGTGATATTCCAGGCTATCCTTCAACTCCCGGGCATCCATTGGGTGGTCGGTATCGGCAAAGAAATAACGTGCCGGTCGGTACACCTGGTAAAACATCACCGCATCAAAAATATCACCTTCCACATAGGGCTTCGGATCCATCAACCGATCGGGCCATTGTTCCCACCAAATTTCCCCAACCAGGTAAGCATCAGCCTTGATACTTCTCACCTGCCGACGCCAGTCGCGCCAAAATTTCAAGCCGATATGATCGGCCACATCGAGCCGGAAACCATCGATTCCCTTCGCGATATCGCCATCGGGCGCCAGCCAGCGCTGCGTTACATCAAAAATATGCTGCTTCGGTCCGGGATGAATATCGCCCTCGTACGGCCTTCCGGGTTGCCGGTAGGTAGTTATGTCGGTTTTTTTTAACTCCGGCATGTACTTCACCCCCATCCAACCCTCATACTCAAATTCATTCTCAGGTGTAGACGGATCATCAAAACGGGCAATATTATACCAGTCGCGGAAGCGCGATTGCGACTGATTTTTCAGAATATCCTGCCAGGCCCAGAACAGCGTACCGGTATGATTCCACGAAAAATCGACGATCACCTTCATTCCCCGGCGATGCATTTCTTCCACTACCTTTAAAAACATCCGGTCGGCCGAAGTCCATTTCCAGGTCGAAGGATCGCCCGGATCTTCGGAAGCAATAATTTTTAAATCGCCTTCGGGATCGGGCCCAAAATGAATATCGATATGGTGATAATGCCGCGCATCAAACTTATGAAGTGAAGGCGCATCGTTCAGCGGATTAAAATACACCGCAGTAATTCCCAACTCCTGAAGATAATCGAGCTGATCCAGCACCCCCTGCAAATCGCCCCCGTAGCGGCGGTACTGCAACAAAGGTTGAAAATCACCTGCACCCTCCATCCACGAATCGGGCCGCTCCCATGCTTGCGTCCAGGGAGTTACGCTCCATCCTACAGGAGCAATGGTCCCCATCTGGTCATCGCGCATGGTAGCGGCTGTAGGATCGTTGGTCGGGTCGCCGTTGCGGAAACGCTCCACGAAAAGCTGATACCACACCACCGACGAAGCCCAGGCAGGAGGATCCTGCAAGCTGCCGCCGGCAACCTCCGGCGAAAAATCAGACGACAGTGCCTGCAAGCTGCCGCCGGCAACCTCCGGCGAAAAATCAGACGACAGTGCCTGCAAGCTGCCGCCGGTAACCTCCGGCGAATTATTTAGTTGTAGGTGTGTTAGAGAAAATGGATTTATCGATGAAGCCGCACCGGCGTCAGAAGTATTTACTTCTTTACCGATGCCAACGACTTTCCCATCTGTTCCCCAATTTGCTCGAAAGTGTACTTAATGGCATTCATAAAATTAACCATCGTCGTTTTTCCGGCTTCCGAATTCCAGATGGCAACATATTTTGCTAATTTTTCATCCGGAACATCTTTGTAAATAAACAAACTGTTCGATTGAATCGCCTGATTGATCATCGTGTCAAAATTGGGAGGAAACGCCTTGTTCATTCGTTCCATCATCTCATCTTCAGTTAACCTCTTATCTTCTGGTTGAAGTGCATTTCCACCACGCATCATAGCCATTACCATCCCTACATTCATCTCTTTAGTCGATTCGGCAATATTCTGACCTTCAATCAATTGATCAATCAGCTTCAAACGTTCGGCCGAAGGTGGATTTGTCAGCAACTCCGTTTTATAAACTGCCATCTCCTGTTGTTTTTCGGGCTGAAGCACCGACATTTCCAGGGCAGTGAATTCGTTTACGAACGGATCCTTATAGATCCGGGCCATGCTCTCGAGCTCCTCCAGCGGAACTTCTTCTTCCAGAAAGTTCAACAGGTTTTTCTCGATATTCTTAGCATTCAACACCCCTAACATCGCTTTTTTAAAGGGTGCAGTTTCCGGCTCAGCGGCAAACGCAGGATTCATGTTCATCTGGGTTGCAAACTGCTGATCCAGTACTTTTACTATTGAATTCATTCCTGAATTCTGATATACTTCGCGCGCCAGTTGTTTTGCACTCTGCGCCTGCAGTAAACTTGCAGCCATAACTACAACGGCTACTAAAATCGATTTTTGTTTCATTAGAGATTAGACTTTAAAGTTTATAGTTCGCCATCGCTGCCAACTATGTTAGCAGCGATGGTAATTATTTCAGGTATTTTTCAAGAAACTGATCCTGCTCCCACAAGAGGTGCAAAATATTTTCACGGGCCACATAGCCGTGCATTTCTTTGGGCAGAATTACCATACGCGTCGGAGCTCCGAGGCCTTTCAATGCCTGGAAATAACGCTCGGTTTGCAACGTAAAGGTTCCGGGATTATTATCGGCCTCACCATGCACCAGCAGCATCGGGGTTTTCATCTTTTCGGCATTCATAAAGGGTGACATGCGGTTGTAAACCTCCGGAACTTCCCAGTAGTTACGCTGTTCGCGCTGGAAGCCAAAAGGAGTGAGGGTACGGTTGTAGGCTCCGCTACGGGCAATACCACAGGCAAATAAATCACTGTGAGTAAGAAGGTTGGCAGTCATAAAGGCACCATACGAGTGACCACCCACTCCCACTTTCTTCCGGTTGATATAACCCAGCTGATCCACGGCATCGATGGCCGCTTTGGCATTGGCATTCAGTTGTTCTACAAAGCTATCGTTGGGTTCTTCATCGCCTTCACCCACAATCGGGAAGGCAGCATCGTCGAGTACTGCATAACCGCGGGTAACCCAGTACACAAACGAACCATAATAGGGGAAGGTAAATTCATTGGGATTAGCGGTGCTTTGTCCGGCACTGTTTTTATCCTTGTATTCAGCCGGATAGGCCCAGATAAGCAGCGGAAGTTTTTCGGTTTTTGCCTGACGATCGTATCCTGCCGGTAAATATAAAGTACCCGAAAGCTCCACACCATCTTCGCGCTTGTATTTAATTACTTCTTTGTACACCTGTTCGATGCTGGCAAAAGGATTCGGGAAGTTGGTGAGTCGCAACGGAGCTATGCGGCGTTTCAGATTGCGGATATAGTAATTCGGATATTCGTTTTTCGATTGCAGGCGTACCAACACCTCTCCGGTTTTCACATCGGTAAAATCGAAAATCTCTTCCATCTTGTCGCTGTAATTCGACTGATAAAGACGCTTGGTTTTCAGAGTTTTGATATCAAATTCGTCGATAAAGGGAAACTGTCCCTCGCGGGTATGACCGTCGCCAATAAGAAATAACTTACTGCCATCCTGCGTCAGCACATACTTTCCGTATTCATTTTTATTGGTTTCGAACCGACCCGGATCGGAATACACATCCTGGAAATTGCGTTCCCCGATAAGGCGGGGTTCAGCAGCTGGCTTCGAAGGATTCAGGAGCAGGGTGCGTTCGATGCGGGTGTCGTACCATTGTTCCTCGAGGATAGCTGTAGTGGCATTGCCCCAGGTGATTCCAGCATAGCGAAGTTTGGTTTTTACCAGCAAAGCAGGCTTAGCCGTAAACGGCGCTTTCCAGGTGTAAATTGCATCGCGAAAATCCACCTTCTTTTGAGGATCGCCCTCGTCGAGTGCCTCTGCATACACCAGGGTAGCCGGTTCGTCGGCACGCCAGTTGATCGCACGCATTCCTTTCGCCACCGCCATAAAACCTTTGGGCATTACTTCAGCCAAAGGCAAATCAGCTGTTTTTTTCACTTCTTTACCCTGAAGATCGAACACCACGGTAAGCTGAGGAAAACGATTCAGCGGCACGATGTACGAAAAAGGTTTGTGAAAGGTGGTGATCATCAGCAGTGTACCATCAGGAGAAAAAGCAGTACCGGCATACATATCGGCCGGTTTGTACAGCGATTTTGAACCATCGAGCTTCACCTGGTACAATTCGGAAGTAGTGAGGGTAACAAAATTCGCCTCATCGCCCGGATTCTTGAGCATATCCTGATAGGTACGATTTTGAGAAACAGTACCATCGCTCACCGAAATAATCGGTCCGGCCGGAATGGCATTCTTAGCATCAATTAACGCCGCCCGATTCTGCGGCAACATCTTTACCAACAACGAATTATTATCGCGGTACCAATCGATGGGATTTCCCAGATTGGCATTGAGTGTAGCATCGGTAAGGCGGCGGGCAGTAGCCGTTGCAAACTCCATCACCCACAATTCGACACCGGTAGCGGTAGTATGGGTAAAGGCCACTTTGGTTTCGTCGGGCGACCATGTCAGGTTGGCTATTTTAGGATTAGCCGGCAAACCGGAAACCTGCACTGCATCTTCCTCCATTACCTTCTGAACCTTCAGGTTATTGATATAGCTCATCGACGAGCTGATATTAGTCACCGGATTTACCCTGAGACCCGCCAGACTTATTTCGGTTTGGTTGAGATCGTCGAGCGATTTATAGGTGGGACGATAGCTCAACAGCATATACTCTTTACGATTATCTATCGCCACAGCCGGCGCACGCTCGTAATCGGCCAGCTCAAGTATCGACTTGGGTGGCACCTGGTATGTCAGGTTAACCTGACCGTTCATTTCTGTCATTGCAACAATAAAACAACTGATTAATAGAAGATTTTTTCTCATAATATTGAACACATTTGGTGGTTCGAACTAATGAAAGCATTCAGCCTGAAAGCAAAAATGCAAACGTGCAAAGTTAAAATTTTATTTCGGGATTCCGGGGTTCTTTTCTCATTTATTTTAGATAGTTCGGATACCGGTTGAGAGCTTACTATCTTGTTTTTAACAATCAACACCTACCGGATGGAAGATTATTTGTAATAGAAGCTGAAAAATACACCATTTGGAGTATTTTAATAGGATACCATCAAAACTACCTTTGCCAACGAACGTATAAAAAAAATCAACAGAAGATTCGAACAGAACAAATGAAGCAAAACTCAAGGAGATGTTCAAATTCGATTTCCAACTAACCATAAAAATTAGAAATTAGAAACATATGAAATATTACTGAGAATTTTTAAGTCCGGCATAAAACAAAAGTATGTGATTGACTGTTAAATAGTCAAAAAATCAGACCTGCGTACATATGAAACAAAGCATTATTATCGCCGACGACCACTTATTATTTCTCAGGGGGATGGAAGAATTTTTTCAATCGATACCGCAGATCGATTTGCTGGCCTCCATTAGCAATGGATTTGAGGTTGCCGAACAGGTAAAACTACTTCAACCCGACATCCTCTTGCTTGACTTAAATTTCAAAAATATTAACGGGTTCGACATCTTGAAAGAAATAAGAAAACATACAGGCAAACAGCCCAAAGTTGTATTTGTTACCATGTACGACGATCCGGCGATAATTCTTAAAGCTAAACAGCTTGGGGCCAACGCTTTTTTTCTAAAAGAAACGGAACCCGAAGAGCTGGTTAACGCCATTCTTCATTTACGTAATAATCAGTTTATTAGCTCTGTGCAACTGTCGGCAAAATCGCTCGAAACAGCAACCATTCCTTTTAGCGATTCGTTTGAAGCCGACACGATGCTCACTGCCCGCGAAACAGATATCCTGCGGCAAATTGCCCGGGGCAAATCGTCGAAAGAAATTGGCGAACTGCTGTTTATAAGTTCTACTACCGTCGATACACATCGAAAAAATATCCAGAAAAAACTGGGTCTGAACAAAATTTCTGAATTAGTTAAATATGCAGTGGCACATCATATTAATTAGTTGGCTGGCATCTATTGGTAGTACTATTGCAATTACAAATGCACAACAGACCATTGTAGTCGGGAATTCCTCCCAACCAATCGTTCTGAATTCGATGGTTGAAGTTTATGAAGCATCCGAAGAACTAACTCCTTTTCAGGTGGAGGAACGAATACGTAAGAATTCGATGGTTAAATGCAAACAGAAATGCTCACACGGTTTTTCAGAAAAATATTATTGGATTCACTTTTCAATCCATAACAATCGTATTACGAACGAAAACCTTTTTCTTATCATCGAAAATCCACACATCGATAGCGCCTTGATTTATCGAAAACAATCCGACAATACCTATTTAACACTCGGAAAATCGGGCGATCAACTTCCCTTTTTCGAACGAACCATTTACAATCGGAACATGGTTTTTCTGCTTCCTTTTAAAGCCAACGAAACCATCGAATTCTTGATGCTTATCGATAAACGAAACGCTTCGGTTAGTTTTCCGTTAACCTTGCGCGATCGCGATAACTTTCTGAGGTACGATCAACGGTCGAATCTTATTAATGGAATTTCGATTGGAATGCTTCTTTTCATATCCTTTTTCAGCTTGTTTATCGGCCGAATTCTATGGCAAAAGATTTTTCTTTCCTACGGTCTGTATGTATTATTTATAACAGCTTACATTTTTGTAAACCGCGGCTATGGTTTTCAGTTTATATATCCCGACTTCCCGGAAATAACCAATTATGTAAGGACTTTACTCTACAAAACGTTTAACGTGTTCGTGATTTCATTTTCAATTAACTATCTGAATATGAAAGAACTGAAACCATCGATACCCCGCCTGTTGTATGGAACCCTTATTGCCGAAGTACTTATATCGTTAGTAATCCTCCTGCTATCGAATTATATTCCACACAACATAGTTATAATTCTAAACATTAATTACCTCAGCTTTTTAATTCAGGGAATTTTACTGGGCTATTTCTTACTCTCCACCCTTCGCCAACAACCCTTTAACAATTTAAGTTATGCCTTTTCGGTCGGATTTGTGGTAATAGCTGTACTGTTAACCATACTGATTGAATACGGACTTATTCAACAGCACCAACTTCCGGTTCCGTTAGTAATGTACGGAGCTGTAATTGAAATCTTTCTGCTTAGCATATTTCTGGTTTTCAAAATCAAGGAGGTTTACGATCATCGGTTTCAGTTGATGCGCGAAGTGAACGACCACAAAGGAAAAATGATGCAGGCCTACGTAAGAGGAATAGACGAGGAACGAAGACACCTCTCGCAGGAATTACACGATAACATTGGGGCTCAGCTGGTTATATTAAAGAACAAACTAACAGACAGTTCGATAAACTCCGAAATAATTGACATCATCAAAGATGTACGACAGTTATCGCATCAACTTTCGCCGGCCACCTTACCACTCCTGGGATTTGAGGCTGCTGTAACAAAACTTGTCAACGATTACCGAACAACTTTACCGATTACACTTAACTTTTTTAGCTTACCTGAATTATCGACAACTATAACTTTACAACTTTATCGGGTATTACAGGAAGCACTTAAAAATATTGCCGCGCATTCTGAAGCCACTGAAGCCACTATACAGTTTTTCGGCTATCCCGATCAACTTATTGTAACCATCGAAGACAACGGACAAGGGATGCATCTGGAAAAAGACAATATTAAAAACGGTATTGGTCTCAACAATATGAAATCGCGAATCGAATCGGTAAATGGCACATTCGAGATCACTTCGTCGCCGGGCAATGGAGTTAACATTTTAATAACTATACCATTACAAACAGCATCCTGACAAGTGAATTTGACACCGGGAGTTTGACAAAAAAATACATTGAGCTGTGAATCAACAAAAACAGGCGTAGCATTGTTATGTGACAGTTGGAAAAAAGTATCCACTACTCCAACAATGTTGTTTTAACACATACAATTAAAAAATGAAACGAGCATGTAAATACATCACATCCAAGGTTATGGTAATGTTGGCATGCGAGTTCCATACGACCGTTGAAAAAAAATAATTACCGTATGAAATATTTTCTTACTCTGGCAACCATTTTTACAGTTACCTCTTTATTTGCCAACACTCCACTAAGCAAAGTCCCCAAAGAATACAGTCTGGAAGCAGGTTACCGGCATGTGTTCCATCAAACCAGGATTACCAACAGGGCATCCAATGGTTATGGAGTACTGTTCGATTATGCCTGGCAACTAAGCGGGTTTGACGGATCGAAGCCGGCATCATTTATATCGGTACCCATGGGTTATACCGTGTTGATGCCCGACAATCCGGCACAGGTACGAACAAGCATGTTGAACTACGGCTGGACGGTGAGGCACGAATTAAAAAGAGAAGCCCGTTGGATGCCATTCGTCGGGTATGGACTGTTGCTGAACACCTTACGATTCGACGGGACAGAAGGTAGTATTTTCGGACATCAAACCCAATTTGAATTCGGATACAATTTAAAGACAAGCACAAGAATTCAGTACTTTGCAAAAGTACAGTACAGCTACACATCGTATCCGCAATTAAATGAGCCGGAACGAATAAAATACCATTATGCTGATGTTCGACTTGGAATCAGGTTTTAGTGGTGAAGTATGGGTGAAACAGACAAAATAGTATTTGAACTGTTGGAAGACAGGTATCATCGCTACAATGTACTCTCGTATATCGACGAGGATCCCATTCAGGTTCCTCATCTTTTCACTCAAAAAGAAGACATTGAAGTTGCAGCATTTCTCAGTGCCTCAATTGCCTGGGGTCAGCGAAAAACGATCGTAAAAAACGCCCGGGAGTTGATGAAGCTAATGGATTATCAGCCCTATGAATTTATCCGGTCGGCAGGCCGCAACGATCTGGAACTGTTCGACCGTTTTGTACACCGCACCTTCAATGGCACCGACTGTCGGTTTTTCATCGAATCGCTTCAACACATTTACCAACAGCATGGAGGACTTGAAGAAGTATTCGTAAAAGGATACCGGCGCGACGAGACCATATTCTCAGCGCTGGCCTATTTCAGAGAAGTTTTTTTAAGTAGCGGGCATGAACCGCGCAGCGAGAAGCACCTTTCGTCGGTTATGGCCGGATCGGCAGCCAAGCGACTCAACATGATGCTCCGCTGGCTGGTACGACGCGATTCAATAGGGGTCGATTTTGGGATCTGGAATCAAATTCCCATGTCGGCTCTCATGATTCCTCTCGATGTGCACGTTGGGATGGTTAGCCGTATGTTGGGATTGCTCACCCGTCGGCAACACGATTGGAAAGCGGTGGTAGAAATCACCGAAAAGCTACGGGTATTCGACCCTAACGACCCCGGCAAATACGATTTTTCCTTATTTGGGATGGGGGTCAATGGGGAGAGGTAAAGAGCCTCTCCAGTTCCTCCTCAATCAACGCAGGATTTGTAACCGGCACTCCCCCACCATTCAATTCATATTCCAGTAATTCAGCTTTCTTCTCATTATCGATGACCGGCAACTTCGTCCGGTTGGTTGTCTCAATATGCTTTCCTTCTTCATTTACCACAATTAATTTGGGAAAAAATACCCCTTTGCGTCCAATAAATGCATCCATACTACTAACTCCTTCGGCAAATTCCTCATAAGTGGCACGGCCCAGGGCTTCGTAATACTCAATATCGCGACCATCCCAGGTATGAACCGTTGCCGAACTTTCCGATATTCGCTCGTCGATCTGAATACCTGTATTAAGAGTATCGTGTCCCGAAGGCATCAATACGATTTTCCCACCACCTCCTTCTACATTCACCGCATACCGGGGCATCGTGATCCCCGACATCCAGCCTTGCAGGTGTTTCATGTATATCTTCCCGATTTGAATCGGCGCAATAAAATGCACAATTCCTTTTTCTTTATGGCATTGTAATAAATAATACGGATGAATACCAATCCAGAACATCCGACGGAACGTTTCTGGCAGGGTTTTGTAATAATCGTTGACATGATTAAGAAAAACCGTTTGATTCCGAATGGTAAATCCATGGGCGTTGATTCGTTGTACCGCGGCATGCATATCACGTGTTATTTCCTGATAATGATTTACATGCGTCATAAAATAAACATACTTAGGCATTTCTTCGCTATACTTATTGGCCGAAGTTCTTATTAATTCCAACAGTTCATCCGTTACGCCCATCGGCATCACCACCGGTACCCGGGTAGCAATGCGAATCACCCGTACGTGCGGAATCCGGCTCAGCTCTTCCAAAATATACCGAAGGCGCTGCTTACTGATCATCAGCGCATCGCCTCCCGTTACCAATACTTCATTAATGTTTTTATTCCAGCCGATATAAAAGAGTCCGCGGTCAATTTTCCCTGCGTTCACATCCACCGAACTATCCAGCGATTTGGAGCGCTGGCAATGCTGACAGTAGGCTGCACAACTGGTATTTTCGGCAACAAACAACGCCACGCGATTAGGATATCGCTGATAGGCAGCACCATAACTACGCGAACCTTCCGACATGGCCCCTTCAATCCCGGTATCGGGAAATAATAAATGAGCCGGGGTAGGAACCGATTGCCAGAATATGGGATCGAGCCGTTGCTCTTCTTTTTCACCCGGAAGCATTTTCGGATGAAAAGGATCTTCCTGCATCAGGGATGCATAATAAGGCGTCATTCGGAAAGGCTCTTTTCCTTCCAGTTTCAATGTTGAAATGGTACGTTCAATTTCCGCGATCTGATGCGCGTTCAGCTTGATAATCTTCTTCAACTGATCGACGGTTCGAACGGCATTTTTCAATTGCCACTGTGGATCCTGCCATTCTTCGTCCGTCACATTCCTCCAAAGTTCAATCGCTGAATACTGTCTTGGAGTGTAATAAATTTCGTTCATACTTGTTTTTTTTAATGGGTTTCGGAGTGTTATTCCGAAACGGAAATTACAAACAGTTGCGTAAATATACGAAATTTCGTCGAAAATCAACCCAAAAAAACCTGTAAAAATTGAATTTTAATAATTTTTCAAAGCAAAAAATAAAAATCAATGCGCTCAAAAGCGAAGTGCGAAGTACGAAGTACGTAGCACAAACTAGTAAAGCGCGAAGCGCGTAACGCTCATTAGCGAAACGAAGTGCAGCGCCAACTAGTGAAG
>CAZLHC010000044.1:16920-20951 GCA_964559265.1 uncultured Paludibacter sp.
GCGCGAAGCGCGTAACGCTCATTAGCGAAACGAAGTGCAGCGCCAACTAGTGAAGCGCGAAGCGCGTAACGCTCATTAGCGAAACGAAGTGCAGCGCCAACTAGTGAAGTGCGAAGCACGTAGCGCTACTTAGTGCAGCGAAGCGAAACAACCTCCCCTACCGTCATCGGCTTCACTTTCGTGCCCATCCTGCGGGCTCCAAACTCTGTCATGCAATAATCTTCTTCGTTGCGTATTCCGCCGAAATTCCTGAATTTATTCACTTCTTCCCAATTGATAAATTCCTGATGCAGCTTTTCGGCACGCCATTTATCGATAAGCTCCGGAATGAAATAAATGCCCGGTTCGATGGTGAATACGTGCCCTGCACGCAGGGGCTTGGCGAAACGAAGCGACTTCAGCCCAAACTGTGTGCTTTTGGGCTCACCGTCGTATCCAACCCACACTTCTCCCAGATTCTCCATGTCGTGTACGTCGAGCCCCATCATGTGTCCGGTACCGCAGGGTAAAAACAAGGCGTGTGCGCCAGCCGCAATCAGCTCCTCAGTCGGGCCTTTCAGCAAACCGAGCGACTTCATATTTTCGGCAATCGACCGACAGGCTGCCAGGTGAACTTCCCGAAAAGGGACTCCGGGTGCCAAGGTATCGACAGCTGCCTGGTGAGCCTGTAAACTCATTTCGTAAATAAGCTGCTGCTGAGCTGTAAATTCGGTATCCACCGGAAACGTACTCGACAAATCGCCCGCATAACCACTCGCCAGTTCAGCTCCGGCATCCAGCAAAAATAAATCTCCCTTTTTCAGCACATTACCATGGTAATGATTATGAAGGGTTTGCCCGTTAATCGTAGCAATAATCGGGAACGACACCTCACTGTTGGCGGCCCGGGCAATTTCGTACACCTTTGCCGCTACTTGTGCTTCAGTCATACCGGGACGGGCCATCTGCATAGCCGCCACATGCATATCCACCGTCAGATCCACTGCACGATCGATTTCGGCCAGCTCTTCATCTGTCTTAATTTCGCGCATACTCACTACAACACGAATCAATTCCACCGATACTTTAGAGGAAATAACATCGGTATGAAGGCGCAATAAACTTTGCAGTTTGAGAAGATGTTCGGGGCGATAGGGTGGTAAAAAATGAATCGGAATGGAACGCTGAATGGCCATCGTCAATAATTTGTGCAATTCGGCCGATGATAATACATGCGTTACCCCCGCTGCCGATGCGCGTTCGGCAAGGGTAGGCTGTGGCCCCATCCACACAATATCGTCGATGGTATATTCATCTCCAAAAAGTATTTCCTGTCCTGAATCAATATTAATGAGGGCTACCAATCCGGGAAAGTTAACACCAAAATAGTACAAAAATGTACTATCCTGCCGGAAATGATAGGCATTATCAGCATAATTCATCGGACTTTCGTCGTTTCCCAACAAGAGAATCATTCCCGAACCGACTTTTGAGGCCAGTTCGCGGCGGCGTTGTATATAGGTTGATGTTGAAAACATAGGGTTTAATTTTAGCAATTTAACATCTCGAATTAAAAACGAATCTCACATCATCTCATGCTCCGTTCGTTCAATAATCTCATTCTGCAACTCCGGTCCCAGATCATTAAAATAATCGCTGTAACCTGCCACTCGTACAATCAGATTCCGGTGACGTTCGGGATGTTGCTGCGCCTCCCGCAAGGTGGCGGCATCCACCACATTAAACTGAATATGATGTCCGTTCATCCGGAAATAACTTCGTACCAGCGACGAGACTTTCCGAATGGCGGTTTCGTCGGCAAAAAAGGCAGGAGTGAATTTTTGATTCAACAAGGTACCTCCCGTATGCAGGTGATCGATTTTTGCGGCCGATTTCACCACCGATGTTGGTCCCTTCACATCGGCACCCTGAACCGGCGATATGCCTTCGGAAACCGGCATTCCCGACCGGCGACCATCGGCACTCGCATGCATCACACTGCCAAAATATACATGACAGGTAGTTGGCAACAGATTGATGCGATAATCGGCTCCCCGCGGGCTGCGATGTCCTTTTACTGCATCGTAGTAGATATCAAAAACCTTTACGAGTTGTTCATCGGCATACTCATCGTCGTTGCCATACTTGGGTGTTTTGTGAAGCAGGGTATGCAAAAGCATATCATTCCCGTTGAAATCGGCCATCAATGCATCTTTCAATTCACTCATCGACAACAACTTATCTTCGAAAACATGCTTACGGATAGCGGTAAGGGCATCGGTCATGGTTCCCATTCCTACTCCCTGAATATAATTGGTATTGTACCGTGAGCCGCCTTCGATATAATCCTTGCCGTTTACAATGCAATCTTCGATAATCAACGACAGGAAAGGAGTGGGTATATGGGTCATGAATATTTTTTCGATGGCATTGTTACCTGCAATTTTCATCTTCACAAAATATTCAACCTGGGTTTTAAAAGCGCTCATCAGCTCGTCGAAACTGGCAAGCTCACCGGTTTTCGGTCCTAATTGTTCCCCGGTACGCGTATCGTAACCATTGTGGAGGGTTAGTTCCAGAATTTTGGGCAGATTGAAATAACCACAGAGTATATAACTTTCGGTACCAAACGCACCCGCTTCCACGCAGCCCGACGCGCCACCATTGCGGGCATCTTCCAGTGTTTTTCCCTGATTCACCAGTTCCTGCACAATCGCATCGGTATTGAAAATCGATGGCTGACCAAATCCGGTTTTGGTAATCTTTACTGCCCGGTCGATAAAGCTATCGGGATTCATCCGACTGAGTTGTACCATGGAACTGGGCTGCAATAGCCGCATTTCCTCAATTACATCGAGCAGGATATACGACATTTCGTTCACGGCGTCGGTGCCATCGGCCTTTACACCTCCCAGATTGATAAGGCAAAAATCGGTGTAAGTACTGCTTTCCTGCGCTGTAACTCCGATTTTTGGAGGCGATGGATGATTATTAAATTTCACCCAGAACGATTCCAGCAACTCGATGGCCCATTCGCGGGTAAGCGTTCCGGCTTCAACTTCCTGCTGATAGAACGGGAAAAGATGCTGGTCGAGCCTTCCGGGATTGAACGAATCCCAGGGATTGAGCTCGGTAACTACTCCCAGGTGTATAAACCAATAATGCTGAAGCACTTCATGAAAAGTCGATGGAGCATAAGCAGGCACCCGGCGGCAAATGCGGGCCATTTCGAGGAGTTCGGTAAGCCGTTGCGAATCTTTTTCTTCAGCTGCCAGCTGTTCCAGTTTATCGGCATGGCGTTTAGCAAAGCTGATGATGGCACGGGCTGCAATTATCATTGCTTTTAATTCTTCCTTTTTCGAATAAGCCTCCGGGTCGTTCACAAAATCGAGACGGGCAATGCTCTCATCGGCTTCGCAAATCAGATCCAGCATTCCCGACCGGAATATTTTATATCCGGCCACCGTATGCCCCGGTGCCCGTTGCTCCATGAACTCGGTAAAAATACCGGCTGCATAGGCTTTTTTCCATTCTTCGGTCATAGCTTCCATCATCCGGTCGCGGTTGGAACGCCCCTGCCAGAAAGGGATAATCAAATCTTCGTAGGTCTTTTTGGTTGCGTCATCCACCCGGAACCACACTTTTTCTCGACTATTCAGAATTTCCAGGTCCTGCAGCGAGTGCACGGTAATTTCGGGATAAGTAGGAGTTGCCTTCGGGGCAGGTCCACGCTCACCCACAATCAGCTCCAGATCGTTGATACATATCGATTTATGCGATAGCACATAGTCGAGCGACTTAGCCCGCTGCACCGGCACCGAATCGCCAAAAGCCAGGTGATCGCGGTAAAATTCGGTCATCAGAAGCGCCCTTTCGGCCGAAATGCAATTGAGGGCATTCACGGACTGGTTGCGAAGAAATTCAATTCGGGAAACCATGTGTTTTAATTGTTAATTATTAATTGTTAATTGTTAGGGAGGGTACACTATCGCCAAAACCATTAATAATTAACAATT
Organism: uncultured Paludibacter sp.; assembly: GCA_964559265.1. GTDB lineage: Bacteria > Bacteroidota > Bacteroidia > Bacteroidales > Paludibacteraceae > Paludibacter. The sequence goes on from CAZLHC010000044.1 coordinate 20,916, forward strand.
AACAATTTTTAAATACGTACCTCAACCCCAGCCGTT
>CAZLHC010000044.1:21051-32007 GCA_964559265.1 uncultured Paludibacter sp.
AATTAATAATTAATAATTATCAATTCATATTCCGTATTGAATCCCTATCGATACACGCAACCCATTCCAGGAGGTCTCGGTATATTGCCGGTCGGCATACTTCAGGTAATCGCCCCACGAATCGGGTTTTACCGAAACAGGAGCTGCAGTGAGACCCAGGTGGTAGCCCAACCCGAAAGTAGCTTCAAGTTTCTTCGTCAGGCGATAATTACACTTCAGCTCCGGCAACACAAAGGCCTGCAAACTAACATAGTCGACCGATTCATCGTACAGCACTTCGCCGGCCACCATCAGATTTTCGCTCATCCCAATTGTCGAATAAATCATTCCGAGATTAACCCGTAAAGCAATGGCCATCTTTTTGTCTCCCCATAACCGCATTTCTTCGAAAAGCATGGGAGCGGTGCTTCGTAGCAGCATATCGGTACGGTACGAACCCGAATAATCGCGTATTGCCGATCGGGCTCCGGTAGAATAGATGTCCAGACTGAAACCCAGGTGATGCTTTTCGCTTTTAATGCCAATCCCCGGCCGGTAGAAAATATAAGCCGGAAAATCGCTCACTACTTTCGGATTCAGCACACTTTGCTGTGCCGATTGATGCATAATTTCGGAGAGTTCGGACATGGAATAACTACCAAGTCCGGTTTCGAATTCAACTACAAATCGTTGCGAAAAAACGGAGATAGATAGCAAAAGCAAAAGAATTATTAGTACGTTTCTCATGTCATCCTGTATAGTTGGAGGTAAATCTAATCAACTAATTTTACAAACAAGCAATCTGACAAATCATCGATCAGTATTCAAAACGACTCATCAATGAATTTCGAAGAATGACATACCGGTCGCACAATACAATATTTGAACTATACGAGGGATTATCTTCGGTTTCAATTTCTTTCAACAGCGTCCAGTCGTCCAATTTTCGAATGGTCAATTTCCGGGACATTCCCGTTAACACCTCTCTTCTGAAAAAATCGACAAACAACACATTTTCGTTGGTCTGCAGGTCAAATTGCTTAACCGTAGTAAAAGGCTCGCATTGATAAACCACTAACTTACGGTCCGAATTCATCACCAGCTCATTGGAATTCAGCGGATTAAACTCCCACTCGCGGGCCGAAATACTAAAGGTACTCATCGATGCGATTCGTACGCTACGCTGAGGTTCCATTCGTTTCAGGTACATCGAATCGTAGAGAGCCAATGCATATTTCCCGTCGGACGACATGCGCAGCGATTGCAAATAATTCCCTCTGTATTGATAAAAGGTGCGGGTAGCCGTATTAAAATTGAAGCCGGCCTCGAAGTTGGTTCCAATTACCAGGCCCATTCCGTTATCCGCGATAGCCGCCTGATGTCCCTGATTATCCATCAAGCTCTTGTAGGCCGGTTGAGCCATTGTAACTCCGGTTTCCAGATTGGTTGAAAAGTACTGCGGATTAAACGGAGCTTCATTATTCGTATATCCCAAAAAGTACTTCCCACGGGACGAAAGTTGTCCGTAGGCATTTTGATCGTCGGAGCGCAATGCTACTTCCCGAATAAAGCCCCCTGCGGTTGGACTGTAGACCCGCATAAACCGCCCATCCTGCAAGGCCAGTTCGCCGGGATTAATTTGTTTAAACTCATGAGCCGGATGACCCAGATTCACCTCGGTTCCGGCATAGCTATCGCCATTTACCGTAAACGAATAAGGATTAGAGGCATTGTACATTACATTTCCATCCACCGGTTGCATCAGCAACGACAAGCTAAGCCGTTTACCAAATTTTGCGGTAGAAGCAATCAACGTATCGTTCAACGAACTAAATGTAAGTTTTTCATTGTAATCAATTGTAAGATGATAAGCCTTAAATGCCTTATAAAAAGGAGTAGGCGACCAGCAAATGACATAAGAGTTTTCGCCAACGGCTTTCAACCGGGGGGCCTTAATAATTCTCGGTAAGGTAAGCTCTCCCCAGCTTCTTCGTTTCCCATCGCGGGTAACCACATTCACTCTGTAGGTACCACCTTCACCTATATAAGTTGGGTCAACATAATCGGTATTTATCGTTTCGGCCACTGTAAAATACTCATACGAACCACGCACCACTTCGTAGGCCTTAAAATCGGCTGCACGGTAGGAATCCCAACTGAGCAACAGATTGCCGGTTTCGATGGTACTTTTCAGGTTGGCTGCCATGTATTTATCGTACACCATCACCCATTTCTGTGAAAGGAGAAAACCTTCAGCCTGCAATTTATCGGCAATACTCCCGGTACCCGAAGATACCGCCAGTTGTAGTTCCAACTCGTGCAGCGATGGTGTAGGTCTGTTACCATACACAGTATACTCCAGTTCTCCCGAACCTTCATCCACCGAATCCACCACCTGCCCATCGACCAGCAGTTTTACCATGAGCACGTCCGATCGGCCGGCATCGAAGGTAAAATGGATGGTGCGCGTTCCATAAACAAACACAGTATCGGCTTCCAGATCGAGTTCCACCACCTGCACTGCGGGAGGTTCGGAGGCTGGCTGTACAGGAGATTCGTACCAGCCATCGGGTTCGTACACGCATGAGCTCAGCAGCAAACCGAGAATCAGAGGCGCAAAAAATTGTTTCATTTCTAATAAACTGTTTTATAATCGGGTTCTCTGATAGTTTAACTGATCTGCAAAAAGAACTCTCCTGTTTTCTGGTTCAAACTACAAGGATAAACTCATATAACACTTCAGACCTGCAACCAGCACCTTCCACCAACAGGCCTATTTTTTAATTTCCGGCCGGATGGTACGAATAGCCCCTTCCATAGAGGCAAAGCGAAGCACCCAGGCGGTAAAAAATGGTAACGCAATCGGTAAAAAGCTGATAGGCTTCAATACTTTGAGGCGGAATATCTTCCTTACGAATAAGGGTAAGAGCAATTTCGGCCGATGCTCTTAAAAACTTCTCCACTTTCAGAAAACGAGCCGACCCGGCCGTAATTCCCATCATCTCCTCCATAATGTATTCATCCATCTCGTCGAATCCGCGCGGATTTTTAAAAAGCTGGTAAGTATCGGGCGTAGTGGCATGTTTTTCCCATTGTGTATCCCACAACATAGCCACCCCCATCCCCACATAGGCCGCCCAGGCAATGGCTACAGCAGGATAGCCGGCAATTTCCTGCACGGCATCGGCCATGTATTCGGGGGCTATCTGGTTCCATTTATCATCAAAATCGGCGGTGGTAAGGAGTTGACCGGCCAACATACGTTCGTTGGTTGCATTCTGAAGCAACGTGCGGGTGAGATTGGTAGAAAAGTCGGTAAAAAACATGAAAGAGTAGTGATTAGTGGTGAGTAATTAGTGGTGAGTGGTTGCGGCGGATGGAGAAATAAATCCCGGGCACACCCAGCGCGGCAAAGATACTAAATCCCCATTTCATAGCCTTCAAAAATTGCAGATTTGTGACTTCGTGCATCAGTTTTTCTCCAAAAATAACCGAAAACAGTACCGTTACCACCGACATACTCACAATTTGCCCCACCACCCGCATCGAAGCTGCCGTACCCGACGCAATAGCAAGGTTGCGCTTATCCACCGAACTCATAATGGTATTCATATTGGGTGACGAAAAAAGTGCGAATCCGATTCCTTCCCAGATTAAAATGGCTACAACGAGCGCAATGGGTGTCGATTCGGATAGAAAAGAAAAGGCCACCAGTCCCAGGCTACACATGGCCATACCGGCTGTAGCGAGGTAGCGGGGTTGTACCTTGTCGGACAAGCGCCCTACCAGCGGCGAAAACAACGACATCATCAACGGTTGAGCCACCAGAATTAAGCCGGCAACCCGCGGAACAAAGCCCTGGACCTGTTGCAGGTAGAAACTCAGGTAAAACACAATGGCTGTGGTAGCTGAATAATTAATTAAAGCAGCTAGATTGGAATAAGCAAACAGTCGGTTGTGGGTAAACATCCGGACATCAAAAACGGGTGCTGAGGTATGCACTTCTTTGGGGTCGGCCCCTAAATAGCGAAACGAAAACAAGTTGGCCGCCACACCCAACACTCCCGACACCCAGAAGATTGTCGTCCACCCTGCATATTGGGTAAGATAACCACCCACAAAAGGTCCCATTGCCAGGCCCATATACGTTGCCGAAACTGAAATTCCTAATACCCTTCCACGCCGTTGAGGCGGATAGGCGGCTACCAAAATGGCCTGACCGGTTGTATTCATAAAAGCAGCTCCAATTCCCTGAACAAACCGCAACACTACCAGCCAGGTACCGGTGGCCGACAGGGGTATCAGAAAAGTGGTTATTGTAAATATCAACAATCCATACTGATATACCTTTTTTACTCCCGTGCGATCGGCCCACAACCCAACGGGAAGCAGAAAAAGGGCGGTGGACAGCAGGAAAGAAGTGACTACCCAGCTCAGCATGACGGGGCTTAGTTCAAAATCGCGACCAATGGCCGGCAACGCGATATTTACGGAGGAAATAAGAAATGTGCCCATAAACGAGGTCAGGGCAATAACAGGAAGTATAGCAATCGTTCTTCTTGAATCAGTCATACACTGTATTTCGTGCAAATATCTGCATAAATACTGAAAAAACAAAAAAATATACCTTAGTTGGGGTATATGATTTGCCCCAAGCAGGGTATTTTTTGGCTTAACTGCACGGCCTACCTTTGCATAACAATTTAAGATTTTCACAACTATGCAACAAATAAGGTTAAAAATGAAGGTTTTGTTACTACTGCTTCTGGCAGTAAACATTGGTTTGGTTGCTCAAAATCAGAGCAGTATTTCTGTTTCAGGAAAAGTCACCGACAGCAAAGGAACTGAGCTTACCGGAGTAACGGTATTGGTACAACATTCGACGAATGGCACCATCACCGATTTCCAGGGGAAATTCTCTATCGATGTTCCGAAAGGTGAAACACTCATTTTTTCGTACATAGGCTACGAAAGTCAGTACTACCAAGCAACTTCGGGTCAGCCGGTAACCATCCGACTCACTGAAAGTGCAACGGCACTGAGCGAGGTAGTAATTACATCGCTTAATATTCCCCGCGAAAAAAAGGCACTGGGCTATTCGGTTCAAAATGTATCGGGCGATGCATTTCAAACCCGTCCAACCAATGCACTGAGCGCCCTTTCAGGTAAAATTTCGGGCTTACAAATCATCAACAGCGGTGGCAATCTGGGTGGATCTTCACGCATCACCCTCCGGGGAATCAATTCGATAACCGGTAATAATCAGCCGCTGTTTGTAATCGATGGCGTGCCGCTCGATAATACCGACCTCAACACCTCCTCCACCATTAACGGGAGTGCGGGAAAAGATGTAGGAAGCACGGTTCAGGATATTAACCCCGATGACATTGAAGACATCAGCGTACTGAAAGGTCCGTCGGCTGCTGCTCTTTACGGCTCGCGCGCTGCCAATGGGGTAATTCTGATTACCACAAAAAAAGGATCAAAAGAAAAAGGGAAACTCTCGGTAGAAGTGAATACCGGTATCGAATTTGAACAAATTGCCCGTCTGCCCGAACGACAGAAACTCTACGGAGGCGGATACAGCACTGCTTTTTCGACAGCCACTATCAACGGCAAAAATTTTAAGATTGTTGACTATGCTTCGGATGAAAGCTGGGGTCCTAAACTCGATGGAACACCGGTACTGCACTGGTACAATCTCGATCCGGAATATCCGGCCGACTACCTGAATCCGGAGCCCTGGCTTTATCCCGAACAGGATGTCAGTTATTTTTTCCGCACAGGTATTGCCAACACTAACTCCGTTTCGTTGTCACAATCGACCGACAAAGCCAATTTCCGACTGTCGGTAACCAACAAAAACGTTTCGGGAACAGTTCCCAACTCCTCACTGAACAGGAATTCGGTAAATATTTCAGGGGCAAGCAATGGAAAATTAATTTCCTTTTTTGGTAGCGCCAATTACCTCAAAAACTCTTCAACCGGCCGCCCGTGGACCGGAGCATCGAACCGCAACATCATACTGGAAGCATTTCAGTGGGGTGCGGTGCAGGTGGATTATAAGAAACTGGCTGAATACAAACGTCCCGACGGAACTCCCCGTGCCTGGAACCGGACCGGCTATACCAACACCGTGGCCGATGAGCGCACCAAATACATCGACAATCCGTACTGGTCGGCTTACGAAAGTTACCTGGAAGAAGATCGCGATCGTCTGTACGGACATGTAGGAATTAAACTGACTCCGGCCAACTGGTTAACACTAACCGGCAGGGTGAATGGCGATATTTACCAGTACAATGCTCAGGATCGCATCGCAGTATACTCGCGCTCGCAATCGCAGTATTCGGAATACACGCAGCTCTACAACGAATTTAATTACGAATTGCTGGCAACAGCCACAAAAAATTTCGGTCAGCATTCCTTTGTAGCCAACCTGGGTAGCAATTACCTGCAACGCTCCCGCCGAATCAGCGACTTTGTTACTTCCGGCGGACTCATAATTCCCGGATACTATAGTCTGAAAAATGCGACCTCGGTGGTTATCGGTTCGTCGACCGGCGTGTACAACAAAGCATTATCGTCGGTATACGGAAGTTTTTCGTACGGCTGGAAAAGTACTTTGTATGTAGATGGCACCCTGCGCAACGACTGGTCGTCGACCTTACCCGAAGAGCACAATTCGTACTTGTATCCTTCGCTTAGTTCGTCGGTAATCCTGAGCGAATTGCCCGCCCTTAAAAGCAGTTCCTGGTTATCGTTTGCCAAATTCCGCCTGGGCTGGGCACAGGTAGGTAACGATACCGACCCTTATCAGCTCTTTAAAGTGTACGAATCGCTTTCGTCAATTAATGGAAACATTGCTTATTCTTTACCTTCGCAACTCAACAACCTGAATCTGAAGCCTGAAATTACTTCTTCGGTAGAAACCGGACTTCAGGTGCAACTCTTTAAAAACCTGATTGGTATCGACCTCACCTATTATAATAACAGCAGCCGGAATCAAATTATTTCATTACCCACTTCCGATGCCTTTGGGTATAGCTCGAAGCTCATTAATGCGGGTGAAATCAACAACCGGGGTATCGAAATAACCTTAACGGCCAATCCGGTTCAAACCCGCGACATCGAATGGAACAGTTCGGTTAATTTCTCGCGCAACGTAAATACCATTGTCGAATTATCGGATGCAGTATCGAAGCTCGACCTTAGTACCACGTTGGTAAGTCTGGTGGCAGAAGAAGGAAAAACCTACGGACAGTTGCAGGGCTACGACTTTGTGTATGCACCCGACGGACAAAAGGTAATTGGCGCCGACGGTTTATACATGCGCACCCAACAGCTTCGCTCCCTGGGCAGTGTACTCCCCGATTTCCTTTGGAGTTTCCAAAACCAGTTCCGCTACAAAAACCTCAGGTTAGGTTTTCTCATTGACTCACGGGTTGGTGGAAAATTCTTCTCACAAACCTATAAAGTAGCCATGTATTCAGGAATTTTGCCCGAAACAGCCGCCAATGGAATTCGCGAAACAGGAATAGTGATTGATGGGGTTACCGGTAATGTCGCCTTTCAGCCCGATGGTTCGTACACCGTTACCAATACGGCTCCCAATACCAAAAATGTTTCGGCACAGGCCTGGGCCCGCAATCATTACAACGGCCCCACCACCTTCGATATTTTTGATGCCAGCTTTATAAAACTACGCGAAATCACCCTGGGTTACACGTTTAATCTACCGGAAGGTAGCGCTATCAGCAACATAAACACGTCACTGTATGCCCGGAATTTATTTTACCTCTACCGGAGCAGCAAAACCATCGATCCGGAATTGACCAACAGCGGTGGAAATGTTCAGGGAATTGAAGGTGGTAACCTGCCCACTCCCATTAGTTATGGCCTCAACATCAATTTCAAATTTTAAAAAAAATACGTTAAGCATATGAACTTCAAACTAATCTATAGCCTGCTAATCGGAGCACTGGTACTGACTTCCTGCATCGACGAAGACATTAACACCGACCCCAACCGGCCAGCCGCAGTTCCCACCCCATCGCTCCTGGTCACCGCCCAGAAACGACTGGTCGACAACCTGAGGAGCGAACAGGTTTCGCTACGTGGTTCCGCGCTTTTTGTGCAACAGCTGAGTCAGAACACCTACACCAGCCAGTCGCGCTACGACATCCCCTTCAGCTATTCGGCCGATTATTGGCGAGGACTCTACCTCACGCTCAACAACCTACAGGAAATCATTGAGTTAAACAGCAATCCGACAACCCGCGACATAGTTACAGCCAACGGAGCCGGACGAAACGCCTCCCAGATTGCCATCAGCCGGATTTTAAAATCCTATGCGTTTTACGCTCTTACCGATGTGTTCGGTGATATTCCGTATCATTCGTACGGCAATAACGACCCGGCATTTCAGGCCTTACAACAAAACCCGGATAATATAACCCCGGCCTATGCCCCTCAGGAAAAAATTTATGCCGACCTGCTAAAAGAACTGAAAGAAGCCGGTGATACCCTGTTGAACTATGCATCGGAGAAAACTTTCGGAGCTGCCGATATTATTTATGCCGGCGATAATGCAAAATGGGCCCGATTTGCCAATTCGCTCCGCCTGCGTTTTGCCACCCGGTTGAAAGCGAAAAACCCGACACTGTATCAGCAGCATGTTGCTGATGCACTGGCCAAAGGTGTATTTTCGGGCAATTCCGACAATGCCATTTACAAATACTCGAGCAGTTCGCCCAACGAAGCTCCGCTGTACCGGGCAACCGTTACGGCCAATCGTAAAGATTTTGCCTTGTCGCAACCCTTTATCAAGCTGCTGAAAGGAGAAAACACGCAACTCCCGTTGGCCGATCCACGGTTGGGACTGTATGCCCTGAAAAATAATTCAGGTGAATATGCAGGATTACCCTACGGACTGACCGAAGGAGAAGCCGGAAAATTTTCGGCCACTCAGGTGAGTTTGCCCGGCGCAGTTTACAACGCAGCCAATTTCGGAGAAGTACTGATGGAATACAGCGAAGTCGCTTTTCTGATTTCGGAACACAACAACTGGAGTCAGGCCGACTACGAAAAAGGAGTTCGGGCATCACTCGAAAAGTGGGGAGTAAGTGCACCGTCAGCCGATGCTTACCTGGCAGCATTGCCTCCTGCCAACGAGCGTAATGTGCTGAATCAAAAATACATTGCTTTGTTTACACAGTTTCTGGAAGTGTGGAGCGAATACCGGCGAACCGGCTACCCCGACTTCCTGATAAAAAAAGGAGAGGTGGTATTTTCGGGAATTATTGAAGGAAATCCGGTTAGCTATACTTTCAACCCTCTGTTTGGTGATGGCGGAGTTCCGGCCCGGTTGTACTATCCGGTAAAAGAGCAGACCGTAAACAAAAGCAGTTATCAGGGAGCCATTGCGGCACAGGGCAACGATGTACTGGAAACAAAACTCTGGATTTTCAGATAAAAAAACCAACTCCGGCGTTTGTGTATCTTCAAACGCCGGATGGTTTTTTAAACCCACAACTATCCCTGCCGATTTGTATCTTTGATGGTTTATATCTATTTTTGCTACTCAAATTTCTTATATACATTCTATGCGTAACCTTTTTATTTTCACAGTACTTGCCACAATTCTCACAAGCTGTCATCAACACTCTCATCTACAGGATGGTGTATGGCGTGGCGAACTTTCGTTGATCGAGAAATCGGCTCCATTTCTGTTTGAACTAACGAATGCTGAAACCGACTCGGCCACAGTAACCTTACTTAATGGTACCGAACGGGTTGAACTAACCGGCATTTCGGTTTCGGGCGACTCCATCACCATCCCTATTGAAGCTTACGACGCTTATATAAAGGCAGTGATTGGTCACGATGGACTGGAAGGCCGGTTTATAAAAAACTATATCGAGAATGATTCGGGTGTGCCTTTTATGGCAGTGTATGGCAACAGAAACCGGTTTGAGCCGGTTAAACAACCGACCACCAAGCGCATCGATGGCAAATGGAATGTAGTGTTTATCAACGAAGAAGGAGATACCACCAGGAATGTGGGCATCTTTGAGACGGTAGAGGCCGTCGAATTGCGCGGTGCCGGTTTTGGCATCAACAAGGGAAATAAGAAAGCTTTACTCGCCCCCACCAACAAGCTTATTGTAACCGGCTCTATTCTTACCAGTTATGGCGACCTGCGTTTTCTGGAAGGCACCTATACCGACAACGGCGTACAACTTTCGGCATTTGCCGGATTAAGTCCGTATCTGGTTGAATTTACGTTTGAAGGAGAAGATGCATTTACAGGCATCTTTTATACCACCCGCGGCAAAACCCGATTGGTGGGCACCCGCAACGATCAGGCCGGTCTGGCCGATCCATACAGCCTCACCAAACTGAAACCCGGGCAGGAAACGCTAAGCTTCAGTTTGCCTAACCTCGATGGAAAAACCATTTCGATTAACGACGAACGCTACCGGGGCAAGGTGGTAATTATTTCCATCCTCGGAAGCTGGTGTCCCAACTGCCTCGACGAGATGGAGTTCCTGTCGCCCTGGTACAAAGCCAACCGCCACCGTGGAGTAGAAGTGATTGGGCTGGCCTTTGAGCGGAAAGATGATTTTACGTATGCACAGGGAGCGCTGAAACGCCTGCGCGACCGGTATGAAACGGAGTACGAAATTCTTTTTGGCGGAAAAGTGGGAGCTGAAGCCACCGCCAAAGCCTTACCCGAGCTCGAAAAGGTAAATGGTTACCCCACTACTATTTTCATCGACAAAGAAGGAAAAATTCGTAAAATTCACACGGGATTCAACGGGCCAGCAACGGGATTGTTTCACGAAGAATTTAAGAAAGAATTCAACGCTCTTGTAGATGAATTACTTTAGAAAAATGAACCAAGAGTCAAGAATCAAGAGCCAGGATACGGTAACATCGGGTAAGCCTCGTCTTGACTCTTGACTCTTGATTCTT
>CAZLHC010000045.1:0-31170 GCA_964559265.1 uncultured Paludibacter sp.
CCGAAACACACGAGTTGGTGGTTCCTAAGTCAATTCCAATAATTTTTCCCATTTTAGTTTGATATATATGTTTTACATTTTTTTCTAAAGACGTTGGGGGATTGACAAAGCATGTGCCACCGGGAATACCGCCTGAAAAGCTGACAAAATTTCAGAAAAGCTGACAGAGGCAGCCGGTGCAACGGAAATTTATCCTGAAAAAAAGTCGTAGCACGGTTAAATGTGAAGCAAAAAGCCCTGTGCGGAGTTGGTTTCCGGGGCTTGACCGCTTACCGGAGAATTGTATGTGAAGCAAAAAACCCTGTGCGCAGTTGGAACTACTACACAGGGCTCTGTATAAGAAGGATGAAAAGTGCGATTATTGCTCTGCAAAATGATATAAGAAAATAATAGTTCCCTCAAATGCAGGCTTTTTACTGTCTTTAATTTCTAATTTAGCATGAATCTCGGCTTTCGATACTCCGCGCAGGTTCACCAGCGAAGTGAGCTTGCAACGCACCCGTACGTCGGTGTTTACCTTTACGGCCTGTCCGAAACGAAGATCTTTAATGCCGTAATTTACAGTAAGTTTCGAGTTGCGAACTTCCACTATTTGTTCCCACAGGTGGGGCAATACCGACAGATTAAGGTATCCGTGGGCTATGGTCGATTGAAACGGACTTTCGTTTTTGCACCGTTCTTCGTCCACGTGAATCCACTGATGGTCGAGGGTAGCATCGGCAAATAAATTAATTTGTTCCTGGGTAATCGTTAAATAGTCCGAAACTCCAATCTCTTTTCCAAGATATTGCTCAAATTCGGCATGACTGTTTATTACAATAGCACTCATTTTTAGTGATTGGTGGTTAGTGATTAGTGATTAGTGGAGTTAAAAACTGCACATACTTTTTATTTATGTGCAAAAGTAAGTAAAAATTTTAAAGAATGCAACTGTTTGGGTGATAAAAAATACATTTGCAGATATAGGGTAATTTTTTTACTTTTGCTAAAAAATGAAAAACCATGGTTTACAAACGGATTTTATTGAAACTGAGCGGTGAGTCGCTGATGGGGCAGCAGAATTATGGTATCGACCAGCAGCGCTTGTCGGAATATGCCACACAAATTGCCGAAATAGCGCATCTGGGTGTTCAGGTAGCAATTGTGATTGGTGGTGGTAATATATTTCGTGGCTTGAGTGGTGCCACCAAAGGTTTCGACCGGGTGTTGGGCGATCAGATGGGGATGCTGGCCACGGTGATCAACAGTTTGGCGCTTAATTCGGCGCTCAGTGCGGCCGGTGTACCTGCGCGGGTGCTCACGGCTATCCGGATGGAGCCTATCGGCGAGTTTTACAGCAAACAAAAAGCGATTGCTTCGCTCGAAGCCGGTGAAGTGGTTATTCTGTCGGCAGGCACCGGCAATCCGTTTTTCACCACCGATACCGGTTCGTCGTTGCGGGCCATCGAAGTCGAAGCCGATGTGATGCTGAAGGGCACCCGGGTCGATGGAATTTATACGGCCGATCCCGAGAAAGACCCTTCGGCGGTTAAGTTCGAAGAGATTACCTACGACGAAATCTACCATCGCAATTTAAAGGTAATGGATTTGACAGCAACCACTATGTGTCGCGAAAATAATATGCCCATCTATGTATTTGATATGGATACTCCGGGTAATCTGATAAAAGTGATGCAGGGAGAGAAAATAGGAACTTTAGTTAAAAAATAAACAACACAACAATACACAACACTATGCAGGACGTAAAACCAATTTTAAAACATGCGGAAGAGAGCATGGAAGGTTCTATCATGTTTTTGGACGAAACACTCGCACATATTCGTGCCGGGAAAGCCAATCCCCGCATTCTGGATGGAGTAAAAGTAGATTACTACGGTTCTCATGTGCCTCTGTCGAACGTGGCCACTGTGACCACTCCCGATGCTAAAACCATTACCATTCAGCCCTGGGAGCGGGCGATGATAGGAGTGATAGAAAAAGCGATTTTGAATTCGGATGTAGGGATTACTCCGATGAACAACGGAGAAGTAATCCGCCTGGGTATTCCGCCACTCACCGAAGAACGTCGCAGGCAACTGGCCAAGCAAGCCAAACACGAAGGCGAAGAGGCCAAGATTTCGGTTCGCAATGCGCGTCGCGATGCCATCGAGAAGTTGAAAAAAATGATTAAGGAAGGTTTACCCGAGGATATGGAAAAAGATGCCGAAAATGATGTTCAGAAAATCCACGACAAGTACATCAAAAAGATAGATGAAATGCTTGCCGAAAAGGAAAAAGAGATCATGACAGTGTAAAAAAAAAACGGGAACTCAACAGGTTCCCGTTTTTTTTTATCGAATCAGCATTGCATCGCCATATACCCCAAACCGGTATTTTTCGGCCATTGCCACTTCATAGGCATTCATTACATGGTCGTAATCGCCAAAGGCAGCAGCCACCATAAGCAGGGTGGAGTAGGGCAGGTGAAAATTGGTAATCAGGCTATTGGCCGTTGTAAATTCGTAAGGAGGAAAAATGAATTTATTGGTCCATCCTTCGAAGGCTTTAATTTTACCTTCGGTTCCTACCACCGTTTCAAGAGCACGCAGAACAGTAACACCCACAGCGCAGATATTCCGGTTTTCGTCGTGAGCCCGGTTAACGGTCTCGACCGTTTCCTGAAGAATAGACATTTGCTCCGAATCCATTTTGTGTTTGGTAAGGTCTTCCACATCTATTTCGCGGAAGTTACCGAGGCTCATATGCGAAGTAATATAGGTCGACTGAATGCCTTTAATTTCCATCCGTTTCAGCAATTCGCGGCTAAAATGCATCCCTGCCGCCGGAGCTGCAACAGCACCTTCGTTTTTAGCAAAAATAGTTTGAAAACGATCTTCATCATCGGCTTCTACAGCACGGTTAATAGTGCGGGGCAGCGGCGTTTCACCCAGTTTATACAAAGCGCTTTTAAACTCCTCGTGTGTTCCATCGAACAAAAAGCGCAGTGTACGACCCCTCGAAGTAGTGTTGTCGATAACCTCAGCAACCATCGAATCGTCGTCGCCAAAATACAGTTTATTCCCAATCCTGATTTTTCGGGCAGGCTCTACCAATACGTCCCACAGCCGGTTTTCCTGGTTCAGTTCGCGGAGCAAAAAAACTTCAATTTGCGCACCTGTTTTTTCCTTATTGCCATACATGCGTGCAGGAAAAACTTTGGTGTCGTTGAAGATAAATAAGTCGTTTTCGTTGAAATAACCGAGCAGATCCTTGAAAAGCAAGTGTTCAATTGTGCCGGTTTTACGATCGAGAACCATCAGACGCGATTCATCGCGATGGCGTGCCGGATATTGCGCAATCAATTCTTCCGGCAGTTTAAATTTAAATTTAGATAACTTCATACTTCATTTCCGTATTTTAGTTCACCGATTCCGCGGTGGTTTCTTGTTGCTTCACTAATTCTTTTTCAATATGGTCGATCAAGCTTTCCACATCGTGGCATTGCTCCACCTTTACCTCGCCGATGCGGGTGCGCCGCAGGGCCGCCAGGTGAGCTCCGCTGTTGAGCGCCAGGCCAATATCGCGCGCCAACGCACGGATGTAGGTGCCTTTGCTGCATACCACCCGAATGGTGAGCAGTGGAGGCTCGAAGCTTACTACTTCAATTTCGTCGATTACCAGTAATTTTGGTTTCAATTCAACCTCTTTCCCTTCGCGGGCATAGTCGTAGGCACGTTTACCCTCTACCTTAACCGCCGAATACACCGGCGGAACCTGCCATATCTCACCTGTAAATGTGGGTATTACCTTATTAACCATTTCCAGTGTAATATGTTCAACAGGGTAAGTGGCATCCACCGGCAATTCCTTGTCGAAACAGGGAGTAGTTGCTCCCAGTTCCAGTGTTGCTACATATTCCTTGGTTTGGTACTGAAATTCTTCAATTCGCTTGGTGGCCTTCCCGGTGCAAATTATCATAACACCGGTTGCCAGCGGATCCAACGTCCCTGCATGTCCAACTTTAATGTTTTTTACCCGCATCGTTTTGTGTATCTTCCAACGTATTTTGTTCACTACATTGAACGATGTCCAGTGAAGGGGTTTGTCCACCAGAAATACTTCTCCCTCTTTTATGTTCATTTTTTTAAATAACGCTCAGGTCGTTTCCTGTAAGCAATAATACTAAAATCAGTACTCCTACTATAATCCGGTAATACCCAAAGGCTTTGAATCCGTATTTAGTAAGGAAGCTGATGAAAAACCTGATGGCTGCCATGGCTACTACAAAGGCAACCAGGTTGCCGATGAGCAGTGTCGTGAGGTTTTCGCCCAACATGGCAGCACCTTCGGGTTCCAAAAATAACTTCAGCAGTTTATAGCCCGAGGCTGCGGCCATAGTGGGTACTGCCAGAAAAAATGAAAACTCGGCTGCATTCTTGCGCGATAAACCCGTCGACATTCCGCCGACAATGGTGGCCATCGAACGCGATACACCCGGGATCATGGCTATGGTTTGAAAAAAGCCAACTTTCAACGAACGTTTCCAGTTCATTTCCTGGTCTTTATCTTCGTTGGCAAACCACTTGTCGACAAACAGCATCACAATACCTCCGATAACCAGCATACTGGCTACCACCCATACATTTTCGAGCATGCTGTCGATAAAATCGCCTGCCAGAAAACCGATAACAGCTGCGGGCACAAAGGCAATGAGCAGGTTACGGTAGAAATTCAGACTCTGAAAAAAACGTTTCCAGTACAATACAACTACCGACAGGATAGCTCCAAACTGGATATTCACGGTGAATGCTTTTACAAATTCGGTACTTTCCATGCCCAGCAGGTTCTGAGCAATGATCATATGCCCGGTCGACGATACAGGAAGAAACTCGGTTAAGCCTTCAACGATTGCAATAATAATGGTTTCGAACAAACTCATTTCTTCCGTGGCTTAGCTAAAATGGCGAAGATGATGAATAAAAATCCGAAAAATGAGACCATCGGTCCAACCGTAATACGACGCTGGCTGAAAATATCAGGGTTAAATTCTACTTCGGTTGTTGAACCGGTCATCAGTATAAAGCCGATAACCAATACGATAAATCCGACTGCTATAAGGTAAAGGTTGATTTTACCAAGCGTAAATTGGGTGTTCTTTTCCATTGGGTTGTATAGTTTTTTTTTAAACAAAGTACATGTCGTTGGTTTTCATTCGCAGGTATCTACCTACGGCAAAGTACGAGGAGCTGGCGGTAAGCACTTGTCCCAGTATAATTACGATGGCTGCAACAGCCGCCAGGGTTCCGGCCGAAAGCGAAAACAGATTGATGTCGGTTTCGCCGGCAATGTAATACATTAGTCCTCCGAGCATGGCAAGCGAAATGAGCGATGCTAAAAATCCGTTAATCATGCCGCGTATAATATAGGGTTTTCGAATAAACCAGGGGGTAGCACCAACCAACTTCATCGTGTTGATAAGGAATCGGTTGGCGTAGATCGACACTTTTATGGTGTTGTTAATCAGGGCCACCGAGATAAGTAGTAATACGATGGCAAAGCCGAGCAATACAAAACTGATGCGGGCTATGTTGTCGTTAACCATGGCCACAATATCTTTTTGATAGGCGATTCGTTCGATACTGTTGAATTTCCTAAGCTTCGTTTCAATATTTTCCACACTATCGACAGTTGCATAGTCGGCATACAATTTCACTTCAATAGAAGCCATAAGCGGGTTGAAGCCCAGAAATTTTGAAGGATCTTCGCCCAGCGAAGTGATATGTTCCTTTAATGCATCTTCTTTCGAGATGTATTTGTTTTCGCGGGCAAAAGGCGAATTGTCGAGGTATTGTTGGATCCGGGTGAGGTCGGTCGACGAAATCTCGTCGCGCAGAATGAGCGACATGCTTATGTTTTCGCGCAGTCGGGTGCTCATTTCGCGGGCCACAAAAATCAACAGTATCACCATCCCAATCATAAAGAGCACCATCGACATGCTCAGAGTGGAGGTTATATGGATGTTTCCGACTCCAAATTGTTTCTTTCTTTTTTCCTCGGTCATATTAATTTTCTTTTTTCAACAGTTTTTTAGAGCCGGCTGCCAGGTATCCGGCAATCAGCAGTAAAAGTACGATGGAAGAGATGAGTGCTATGGTGTTACCCATGTGGTACGAAGCTGGTTCAAAACGGAACTCAATCGTTTGTTTGCCGGGCTTCAGGGTCATTGCTCTGAGCAGATAATTTACGCGGTAATAGGGAACTTCTTCGTTGTTGACAAACACATGCCAGCCTTTGTCGTAAAACACTTCGGAGAATACAGCGATTCGCCCGGTTTTGATATCGGCCTCGTAAGTCAGTTTGTTCGGACTTTTGTGTGTAAGTTGAATGGTCGACGATGTATCGGCTTTCAGCTCTGTGGGAAGTAATTCCTTAAATCGTGTATCGACCACCACTTCTTTCAGGGTGTTGATTTCGCCGGTTAACTTCATTTCTTCGTCGGCATTGGCCGCAATCCGGATGGTTTCGGGCAACCATACATTTCCGTTGGCATAAGGGTTTTGAGCCGGCATGGTATTCGGATCCATGATGATGTATTTGGTGTTGAGCATGTTCAATACTCCCAACGTACGTAAGGTGGAGTCGAGTTGCTCGTAGGTGCGGATGGTATAGAACTGTTGCAGTTCACCCGAAATCTGACGTTCGATAAGTTCCTGGTAGCGACGCAGTTTAGCCGCGTGGTAGCCTCCGATATGATCATGAAAATAGGAGGTCGAAGCATCGTTGAATACATTGGCACTCATATTCAGAACGCGGAACTCCGATTTATCTTCCAGAATGTATTTGTCGGCTTCGGTAGGTTGAATCAGGTTTTTAGTAGTACGTTTGCGTTCGAAATTATCGTCGTTGAGATAACGTTTGGCAACGGGCATCAAGTCGAGCAAAAACAACAATCCGAATGCCGCAAGTGCCAGGTTAATTTTAAGTTTGGAGTGAATAAACAGCCAAAGTAAACCAGCTGAAATCAGTACGAAAGCCAGCGAACGGAAAGCATCGGAGCGAAGCATTGCTTCCCGGTCGAGTGGTAGAGTTTCGGCCAGAAACGACATGTCGGCCTGGTAAGCCTGCGAAAGTTGCTGAATAAAATACTGGTCGGTTTGCGCGGCCGTGAAATTACCGGCCAGTGAGGGGATCAGAGCGAATATCAACGCAATACCACCTACTATGGAGGTGCTGTAAACGAGTGGTTTTTTCAGTTTTTTCTTGTCGCCGTTTGAAAAAAGCACTTCTTTTAGTGTTAGAATTGCCATGAGCGTAACAGCAAAGCCCGTAGCTACCAGAGTCATCGACACAGTGCGGAACTTATTGTAAAGAGGCACGTTGTTGATGAAGAAGTCGGTTAATCCCATGAAATTATGTCCCCACGAAAGCATCAGGGTAAGCAGAATGACGGGTACGAGCCACCAGAGTGTACGTTTGTCGAGCACAAAAAAGCCAAGAACAAACAGCAGCATAACCACGGCACCAAAATATACAGGTCCGGAAGTTCCGGGTTGAGTGCCCCAGTAGAGGCCGAATTTCAACGATTCCAGTACTTTCTGAGCATTAGCTTTTCCAAAATTTTCAATCATTCGCTGACCGGTTTCACTTTCGTCGTCGAGTTTCAAACCACTGGCACCTCCCTTGAAATTGGGAATTAGTACCGTTAATGTTTCATCAATACCGTAGCTCCATTGTGTGATGTATTCCGGACTCAGCCCGTGTTGATCGGCTTCGGCAGTAGCAGTAAGACCGTTGGAGGCGCCGCGCATGGTATATTTGCTGTATTCGTTGGTGGTAAGAAGCGACGTGGCATTCATTCCCAACGCAATAACCAGCGCAACAACCATTACTCCCACCGATTGGAGGAAGGCTGTAAATTTCTTATCGCGAATGGAATACACCAGCTCAACAATTCCAAATACCAACAGGATGTAGAGCGTGTAATACAGAATTTGAATGTGATTAGCCCGAATGGCTAAACTCAGAAAGAAGGCGGTAAGAATTCCTCCTGAAATTTTATTCGATCGGAACGTTTGAAACACGCTTCCGATAAGCGGAGCCATGTACGCGATGGTTATGGCTTTCGAATTATGGCCGGCGGCAATAATTATAAAATTGTAGGAAGCAAAGGTAAATGCGATGGAGCCAACCAGTGCCAGCCATGGATTGACTTTGAAATTAAGCAACAGGATATAAAATCCGATGAGGTATAGTACCACGAAAAATACAGGACCCGGGATGGTTGCTATTGCTTTTTCGACGTATTGCAGCAGGTTGTTGGGTTGCACCATCGATATCTGGTACACCGGCATTCCTCCGAACATTGAATTCGACCACAAGGCTACATCGTCGTTTTTTTCGTTGTAATCCAGTGTCTCTTTAGCAGCAGCCATCCAGCTTTCGGTGTCGTGACCCAGCAACTGCTTGCCTTCGAGCACAGGCTTCATGTAAAAAAACGCTACTATAAGAAAGATCGCGATGGCAGCCAGATGGGGCAGATTACGTTGAAAAAAGTTTTTATCCATGTGTACAACTGTTTTGAGCAGAATTCGGGAAAAATCGCACAAAAATACAGCTATTTTCGGCAAAAACCTTGAGCTAAAAGGTTAAATATCAAAAAAAGCAAGAGTACATCAGTTTTAAAAAATATGCTTACTTTTGCAATTCTAAAAGTAAACGATATGTTGACCAACGATAATATTCTACACTTGCGGGCCGATTTTCCGATTTTGGAAGAAAAGATATACGGAAAACCGCTGGTGTATTTCGATAATGGAGCCACGACCCAAAAACCGCGACAGGTTCTGGCAAAAATTGAGTACGCGTATAACCACCTGAACGCCAACATCCACCGGGGAGTGCATTACCTGAGCCAAAAGGCCACCGAAGCCCACGAGGATGCGCGCACCACAGTAGCTGAGTTTCTGGGTGCTACCAACCGGGAAGAAATAATTTTCACCCGTGGTACCACCGAAGCCATTAATCTGGTGGCATTTTCGTTTGGCGAAGCTTTTTGCCACGAAGGAGATGAAATTGTAGTATCGGTTCTGGAGCATCACTCGAATATTGTTCCCTGGCAAATGCTGTGCGAACGTAAAAAACTCCAATTGAAGGTTGTTCCTATCAACGAAAAAGGGGAATTGGACCTTGAAGTATACGCCTCACTTCTCAACGAACGTACCCGCCTGGTATCGGTTGCGCATGTGTCGAATGTGTTAGGTACAGTAAATCCGGTAGGCGAGATCATTAAAATGGCTCATGCCCGCGGAATTAAAGTGTTGATCGACGGTGCGCAGGCCGTCCCTCATATTCCGGTAAATGTTCAGCAACTCGATGCCGATTTTTATGTATTTTCGGCCCATAAAATTTACGGACCCACCGGCATTGGTATTCTATATGGAAAACAGGACCTGTTGAATACCATGCCGCCTTGTCAGGGTGGGGGCGAAATGATTGATAAGGTAAGTTTTGAAAAAACTACCTACAATGTTTTGCCGTTTAAGTTCGAAGCAGGTACGCCCGATTATATCGGATCAACTGCCCTGGCAGAGGCCCTTCGGTATGTAAGTGCCATAGGGATTGAAAATATTGCAGCCTACGAGCACGACTTAACCGTGTATGCCACGGAGCAGCTGTTGAAAATAGATGGAATGCGAATTATCGGTACATCGGCCACCAAAAGTGCTGTTATTTCCTTTTTAATAGGCAATATTCATCCCTACGACCTGGGAATGTTGCTCGATAAGATGGGGATCGCAGTTCGTACAGGCCATCATTGTGCACAGCCGCTCATCGATTCGCTGAATATTCCGGGCACTGTACGGGCTTCGTTTGCCTTTTACAATACCCGCGAAGAAGTAGATGTATTTATTCGGGCACTGCACCGCATTGTGCCCATGTTGTCATAAAACAGAAATAACGTGATGAAACGAGCATATAACTACTTCACATACAGGGTTATGGTAATGTTGTCATGCGAGTTCCATACGACCGTTGAAAAAAAATAATAACCGTATGAATATAAACGAAGTTCAGGACAGAATTGTAGAAGATTTCAACCAGTTCGACGACTGGATGGATAAATACGCATTACTCATCGATTTGGGTAATGGAATGGAACCAATTGACGAACAGTATAAAGTTCCACAGAATATTATCGAGGGCTGTCAAAGCCGGGTGTGGTTGCATGCCGACATGGCCGATGGGGTGATACGCTTCGTTGGCGAAAGTGATGCCATTTTGGTAAAGGGAATTGTAGCTTTGTTGCTGGAGGTGTATTCGGGTCGTACACCCGACGAAATTTTGAATACCGAATTGTATTTTGTCGACAAAATCGGTTTGAAAGAACATCTTTCGCCAACTCGGTCGAATGGGCTGGTGTCGATGATCAAACAAATTAAATTGTATGCTCTGGCATTTAAGTCCCGAAATTCATAACTACGTAAGCCTGTGTTACTAGCTCAACTTGCAGCAGTAGTGGGAGTGCCCGTAAATTCCGACATGGCCGGTCGCGACATAGCGTGGTTACTCACGGACAGCCGTTCGCTGGTGTTTCCCGAATCGAGTTTGTTTTTTGCGTTAAAAAGTGCGCGCAACGATGGTCATCGCTATATTGCCGACCTTTACAACAAGGGTGTGCGTGCGTTTGTAGTTAGCGATACCCGGGATGCTTTGCAATACCCCGATGCCGTTTTTATGGAAGTGCCCGATGCGTTGGTTGCTTTACAAAAGCTTGCGGCGGTTCGTCGTGCGGGGTACAGGAAGCCGGTCGTCGCAATTACCGGGAGCAACGGAAAAACGATTGTTAAAGAATGGTTGTACCAATTGCTGAGTCCCGATTTTCGCATTGTGCGATCGCCCCGGAGTTATAATTCGCAAATCGGTGTACCCTTATCGGTTTGGCAACTTCAATCGTCGACCGAACTGGCCATTTTTGAAGCCGGAATTTCGATGCCCGGAGAAATGGAGTTGTTGGAGCGAATGTTAATGCCCGATGTGGGCATTTTTACGACCCTGAGTGATGCCCATCAAGAGAATTTTTCGACGCTCGACGAGAAGCTAAACGAAAAATTACGATTATTCAGTAATTGTTCGCTGGTAATTTATTGTTCTGATCAGGAGAAGGTAAATACAGCCGTTAAAGCGAAAAAGTGGAAAGCCCGGTTGGTAGATTGGGGAAGAAGCGAGAATGCTACTGTTCGGATTCTGGAACAAACACAGGGGCTTCAAACCCGGATAAAACTCTGCTACAATTCGACTGATTTTTCACTGCTTATTCCTTTTTCGGATCCTGCTTCTGTCGAAAATGCCCTGCACTGTGTGACGTATATGCTTATAAACGGGTACAGCGGGCAGCTTATTAATTCCCGACTGGCAATGTTGGAGTCGGTGGCAATGCGATTGGAAGTAAAAGAGGGTATTAACGAATGTATGGTTATCAACGATAGTTATAATTCGGATGTTGATTCACTGCGCATAGCGCTTGATTTTTTAGCACAACAAGCTTCTTCGAAACAACTTTCGAAGACTATTATTTTATCGGATATTCTTCAGAGTGGTTTTCCGCAGGACGAATTGTACCGGAAAGTGGTAGAACTTGCCCGTGCACACGAAGTGAAAAAAATTATTGCCGTTGGTACAGGTTTGTTTCAGCATCAACAGCTTTTTAAAGATTTTGAAACCCGTTTTTTTCAACATACCGAAGAGTTGATTCATTCCGAACTCACGGATAGTTTTCACCGGGAAGCTATTTTGCTGAAAGGAGCACGATCGTTTCATTTTGAGGCTATTTCGTCGCGAATTGAGAAAATTGCACACGAAACCACCCTGGAAGTTAATTTGGATAATCTGATACAAAACCTGAATTATTTTCGGTCGAAGTTGGCTCCGGGTACCCGTATGATGTGTATGGTGAAAGCCTTTGCATACGGTAGTGGTTCGGTGGAGGTAGCCCGGGCCTTGCAGCACCATCGGGTCGATTACCTGGCTGTAGCTGTGGCCGACGAAGGGGCTGAGTTGCGCCATGCCGGAATTCATATTCCCATTGCGGTGATGAATCCCGAGAAAAGTGTTTTTGATTTGCTATTCGAACACCAGCTGGAGCCCGAAATTTACAGTTTCAACCTGTTGAAGGAATTTATAGCTGCTGCTGCCCGAAGGGGAATACAGTCCTTTCCTATTCATATAAAACTCGATAGCGGGATGCATCGGTTAGGTTTCGATCCTGCCGAGGTTCCAGCTCTTGTGAGCTTGTTGCAGCATCATCCCGAAGTGTCGGTGAAATCGGTCTTCTCGCACCTGGCAGGCGCCGATTCGCCTTCTCTCGACGCGTTTACCCACCAACAGGCGCAGGTTTTTATGCAGAGTGCTCACCAAATTGCAAGTGCTTTTTCCTACCCGGTGATGCGACATTTGTTGAATTCGGCCGGTATCGAACGGTTTGGTCAATACCAGATGGAGATGGTGCGACTTGGAATCGGACATTATGGCATATCGGCCTTGCCGGAGGTGACACTGCCTCAGGTATGCAGTTTGAAAACCATTATTCTCCAGATAAAAGATATTCCGACAGGCGAAACGGTAGGATACAACCGAAATGGAAAAGTTACAAAGCCAACCCGTATCGCCATTCTGCCTGTTGGCTATGCCGATGGATTTGATCGTAAGTTGAGCAACGGGGTGGGTGAGGTGCTTATTAACGGAAGGCGAGTTCCGGTAATTGGCAATGTATCAATGGATTTAATTACCGTTGATATATCGGACGTTGATGCTGGCGAAGGCGATTCGGTGGAAGTGTTTGGCGAAGATATAACTATTTCGGAAATAGCCCTGAAAATTGGTACTATTCCCTACGAAATCCTCACCGGAATATCACGCAGGGTAAAAAGAATCTATTATCAGGAGTAATTGTTAATTATTAATTGTTAATTGTAAGGTGCCCCTAACAATTAACAATTAACAATTAATAATTAACAATTAAAAATCAGACATTCAGCGATGCTCTTGCAGCTTCCACCTTTTTATCGGCTGCAGCTTCGGCGGCTTCGAAGTCGGAGCGCGAATTCATTTCACCACGAACCTCGATGTAGAATTTGATTTTTGGTTCGGTTCCCGAAGGTCGTACCGAAATTTTTGTTCCATCTTCAGTAAAATATTGCAATACATTGGAGGTTGCAGGCATTTCCAAATCGGAAACAACACCCGTAGCTACATTGGTCTGCTTCAGGGTCTTATAATCCTTAATAAGACGAATTGCCGATCCGGCCAGCTCTTTCGGAGGATTCGTCCGGAAATCCGTCATTATCTGTGCAATTTCTTCGGCACCCGATTTTCCCTTGCGTACCACCGAAATTCCTTTTTCTTTTCCGTAACCGTATTCCAGGTAAATCTCCTGCAGTAATTCGTAAAGCGACATTCCGTTATCCTTCGCCCAGGCAGCAATTTCGGCCATCAATGTACACGACGATACGGCATCCTTGTCACGAACAAAGGTTTCGGGAAGGAAACCATAACTTTCTTCTCCTCCTCCAATGTACGTTTTTATACCTTCATTTTCGCGCATTACAGCAGCTATCCATTTAAATCCTGTGTAGCAATCGTAGCACTCAACACCATTTTTCTCGGCAATTTCTTTAATAATCTCGGTAGTTACAATTGTTTTTACCACATATTCGTTACCGGTAATTTTTCCGGTTTCTTTCCAGCGGCGAATGAGATAATACACAAATAATAAAGCAGTTTGATTACCATTGACCAAAATCCACTCTCCTTTGTCGTTTTTAATGGCAATTCCCATTCGGTCCGAATCGGGGTCGGTAGCCATCACCAGCTCGGCATCAGTGGCTTTTGCCCGTTGAATAGCCATGTCGAGTGCAGCCGGTTCTTCCGGATTTGGCGAATACACCGTTGGGAAATCGCCACTAACCACGTATTGCTCAGGCACATCGATAATGTTGGTGAACCCATAAGCCTTCAGTGCCCGGGGTACCATCATCACACCCGTTCCATGGATGGGAGTATACACGATTTTCATATCCTTGTGCCGCTCAATCGCTTCGGGCGACAACGAAATGGTTTTAACAGCCTCAATATAAATGGTATCGATTTCGTCGCCGATTATTTCAATTAAACCGGGATTTCCTTCAAATTTGATCTGATTGACATCGGTTATTTTGTTTACTTCAGTAATTACATTCACATCGTGGGGTGCTATCAGCTGAGCACCATCGTTCCAATAAGCCTTGTAGCCGTTGTACTCTTTCGGATTGTGCGATGCCGTCAGTATGATTCCGCTCTGGCAGCCCAAATGCCTGATGGCAAACGAAATTTCGGGAGTTGGACGCAGGTCTTCGAAAAGATAAACCTTAATGCCATTGGCCGAAAAAATAGCAGCCGAAATCTCGGCAAACTTGCGGCTGTTGTTACGACAGTCGTGACCAATAACCACCGAAATTTGTGGTACGTCGGTAAAGCTTGCTTTCAGGTAGTTGCTAAGTCCTTGTGTGGCAGCGCCTACTGTGTAGATGTTCATCCGGTTGGTGCCCGCTCCCATGATGCCCCGTAACCCTCCGGTTCCAAATTCAAGGTCGCGGTAAAACGACTCTATCAGTTCGGTGCTGTCGTTGGCTGTCAGCATTCGGGATACATCGGCCTTCGTAGCTTCGTCGTAGTTACCATCCAGCCACAATTGAGCTTTTGATTGTACTTCTTTTAACAATGTTTCGTTTTCCATATTGTTGATAAATTTGTTTTCTTTATGAATGTTGTTTGAGGAAGCAAAAATACAAAAAAAAGGCGGTTGGTCTGACAAATTTGCCGAAATATTTAAAAAAAACATATGGGTATTAATTTTGTTATTTTGGAGAAACTCTTTTAAGAGAGTTACAAAAAAAACGCTACATTTGCCTGTAGATAAAAAGGAAAAAACTATGACAGTAAATTATTCGGAGCAACTGCACAATGTGTTAATGTACAGTACACAGGAAGCTGAGCGATTAGGAAATAACTACGTAGGACCTGAGCACCTGTTGTTGGGCCTGTTACGTAACGGAGAAGGTAAAGCAATAGAAGCCCTTCATTCTCAAGCCGTCGATCTTGATCGTGTGAAACAAGTGATAGAGAGTCAGATACGTACCGATGTAGAGCCTGATCAGGGTGAATTGGTAGTCTTGAAAAGCACGCAGCGAATCAAAAAGCTGATGGAGCTGGAGTCGCGCATATTTGGAACGCCGATGGTGGAAACCGAGCATTTGTTGCTGGCCCTTCTGAAGGAACAGAGTAATCTGGCAGTAGAAGTGCTGAACGATGAAAATATTACCTATGGTCTGGTGAAGGCGTTTCTTGAAAATCCTGTCCCTGATCACCCGGTAAAGGATTCCGGTTTTCACGACGACGACGATGAAGATGAACCCCACATGAAAGGACAACAACCTGCCGGAGGTGCTGCCAAGCAGTCGGAAACACCCGCTCTGGATACTTTTGGTACCGATATTACAAAGGCAGCCATTGAAAATCGTCTCGATCCGATTGTCGGTCGTGAAAAAGAAATTGAACGCCTGGCACAGATACTTAGTCGTCGCAAAAAGAATAATCCGGTGCTTATTGGCGATCCGGGGGTGGGGAAATCGGCTATTGTCGAAGGACTTGCGCTGCGTATTGTACAACGGCGGGTGTCCCGTATCTTATTTGATAAGCGGGTGGTGGCACTCGATATGGCGTCGATTGTTGCGGGAACGAAGTACCGTGGGCAGTTTGAGGAACGAATTAAGGCTATTTTGAACGAGCTTCAGAAAAATCCGAATGTGATTTTGTTTATCGACGAAATCCACACGATCGTAGGTGCTGGTGGAGCTCCCGGTTCGCTCGATGCGGCAAATATGTTGAAACCTGCGTTGGCACGTGGCGAAATTCAGTGTGTGGGTGCTACAACGATGGACGAGTACAGACAGAGCATCGAAAAAGATGGAGCGCTCGAACGTCGTTTTCAGAAAATTATGGTAGACCCGACTACGGCCGAGGAGACCCTGCAGATTCTCGAAAATATCCGTGATCGGTACGAGTATCACCACAATGTGCGTTACACACCTGAGGCTATTAAAGCGTGCGTTCGGCTCACCGATCGCTACATCACCGACCGGGCTTTCCCCGACAAGGCAATTGATGCACTGGACGAGGCCGGTTCGCGGGTTCATATTGGTTCGGTGTCGGTGCCCCGGGAAATTGAAGAGCTGGAAAAGAGAATTGAAGAGCTCAAGAAAGAAAAAATGAAGGTGCTTGGTGAGCAAAAATACGAGTTGGCTGGTCCTATCCGCGATCAGGAGAAGCAGGCACAGTACCAGTTGGAGGATGCGATTCGCCGGTGGGAAAAGGAATCACAGTTGCATCCCGAGACTGTCGACGAAGAGAAGGTGGCCGAAGTGGTAGCCATGATGTCGGGGGTTCCGGTGCAGCGGATTGCTCAGGCCGAAGGTTTTAAGCTTCGCCAGATGAATGAAGTGCTGAACGGAAAGGTGATAGGCCAGGATGATGCTGTAAACAAGATTGTAAAGGCTATTCAGCGAAACCGGATTGGGTTGAAAGATCCGGGTAAGCCGATTGGGTCGTTTATTTTCCTCGGTCCTACCGGGGTTGGTAAGACTCACCTGGCTAAAATTTTATCGGAGTTTATGTTCGATAGCCAGGATGCGCTTATCCGGGTGGATATGAGCGAATACATGGAGAAGTTTTCGGTGTCGCGGCTGATAGGAGCTCCTCCGGGATATGTCGGATACGAAGAAGGCGGACAGCTTACCGAGCGGGTGCGACGCAAACCTTATTCAATTGTATTGCTTGATGAAATTGAAAAGGCGCATCCCGATGTGTTTAATATCCTGTTGCAGGTGATGGACGAAGGCCGCATTACCGATAGCCTGGGACGACGAATCGATTTTAAAAACACCATAATAATTATGACCTCCAACGTAGGTACCCGCCAGTTGAAGGATTTTGGTAAAGGAGTAGGATTTAATCTGACGACTGACGTCGAGATAGGTTCGGAATATTCGCGGGGCGTGATTCAAAAAGCATTAAACCGGACGTTTTCGCCAGAGTTTTTAAATCGTGTCGACGAAATTATTACCTTCGATCAATTGAGCAAAGATTCGATAAAGAAAATTATCGACCTTGAGTTAAAGGGATTGTTTGGAAGGGTAACAGCTATGGGATTCCATCTTGAATTGAGCCCTGAAGCCAAAGATTTTATAGCCGAACGGGGTTACGATGTACAGTTTGGAGCGCGACCTTTAAAACGTGCCATTCAGCGGTATCTCGAAGATGAACTGGCCGATATCGTTCTTTCGGGCGAATTACGCGAAGGCGATACTATACTAATGGTGCTGAATGAGGCCGGTGATAGTGTAAAAGCATCGGTTCGAAGAGCTGAACTGACAGTTTAACTTCCGGAATAGCTTATCATCAAAACAGCCGAAGCAATTGCAATGCTTCGGCTGTTTTAGTAATTGGTTTTTACTGCCATTTTTTTAATTCGCTGTACAGGTGCTGAACAGGAAGTCCCATCACATTATAAAACGAACCATTAATTTGTTCAACTCCTACATAGCCTATCCATTCCTGAATACCATACGAACCTGCTTTGTCGTAGGGTTTAAATGTATCGAGGTAATATTCGATTTCCGGATCGCTGAGCACAGCAAAATGTACTTCCGAAACCGAATGAAAGGTCCGGCGGCGGGTGGAGCCGGTGAGACTGACCCCGGTAATTACCGAGTGGCTTTTTCCCGACAGAAGTTTCAGCATCTCACGGGCCTGTTCTTTGTTTTCGGGTTTTCCCAGTACTTTTTCGTCCAGCAATACAATGGTGTCGGCAGTTATGAGCAGGCTGTTGTCGGTTAGCCGGGGGAGAAATGCATCCGCTTTTTTTTCGGCCAGATACATTGGAATCTCACATCCACGCAGGTGTGAAGGGTACGTTTCTTCGACATCAATGGTCTGAACTTTAAATTCAATTCCCAAACCGGCCAATAATTCGTTGCGGCGGGGCGACGCAGATCCCAGAATAAGGTTGTACGATTGTAAATTTTCGAGTATTCTATTCATTTTTAGTAAGATAATCTGATTGCCATCGGTAGTTTATTACGATGGGCTGTTGGTGCAAATGTACATTTTTTTTATCGAAAATGGCTAAAGATGATGGTTAATTACAGCATTTTAATGTCATCGATTTAAGTATTGAAGTTTTTTGCGAAAATTACGATTTGATTTTTATCTTTAATTTATTTAAGTATCTTTGTGCAACCTATAAAAGCCTGAAGCCATGATAAAACAACACCACCGTAATCTGTTTTCTTTATTTATTGTAGTACAATTTACATCCTGCATTACTTCAAAGCAGTTGAATTATTTGCAAAAATCCGACAAGCATAGTGAAGTGGCTACGAATAGTAGCAGTTTTCAGGAATACCGGTTACGAGTGGGCGATAAATTATCGGTTAGGGTGTACACAACACATAAAGAAACAAATGAATTGTTGAACGATGGTTTTATGCCGGTGTCGGATAACATTATTCCCGGACGGAGAGCCTTTTCCGAACTCAATACCTATTTGGTGAAAGAGGATGGAACTATCTCGTTTCCTATGGTGGGGAATGTACTTGTCGGGGGATTGACGAATCGCGAGGCAAGCCGGAAGCTGGAAGAAGCTATTGCCCCTTTTATTGGTTCTGAAAATACATTGGAGAGAGATTTCGGGAGTGTAGATGTACGTGTTGCAGGACGTTTCTTTAGTGTGCTGGGTGATGTGTCGACTACGGGATATTTTGCCATGACGAAAGATAAAATAACCTTGTTTGAAGCACTGGCAATGGCAGGAAATCTTAATCTAACGGCCGATCGAAGTACGATACGTATCGTGCGGACGACCCTCGATGGACCCGGAATAAGTACCCTGGATCTGAGGAGCGAAGCGGTACTGTTTTCAGAGTATTTCTACATCAAACCGAACGATGTTATTTATGTTCAATCGATGGAGGAGCGTTTTTTTAACATTACCGATTTTCCAACCTTGCTCTCCACTACTTTCTCAACTCTTTCGTTCGGAGCATTTCTGTATTCAATGTTTTTCGTTAAACCAATGGCCAACTAACTGCAGATGGGATCGGACAAATTGCAATATATATATAAAACGGTGATGCTCGTTTGGGCAGTACTTCTGTTTTCTTCCTGTTATAGTAACAAGGAGCTTGGTTTGTTGCAGGGAAACGATGCGAATTTGCCTCATTACGAGCCGACTGAGTACCTCGAATATCGATTGCGGGTCGATGATGAAGTTGTATTCCGACTGCTAAGTGCCGAAACCACTATTTCGAAAATGGTGCAGGGAGACCAGTATTCGCTGACCGGAAATCAGTTAACGTACCGGGTGTATTCCGATGGCACGCTCGATTTGCCGTATATGAAGAGTATCCGGGTTGCGGGACTTACGATGGCTGAAGCCACACAAGTGGTAGAGGAGCGATTTCGTGAACTGTTGCCCGATGCTTCAGTCCGATTAGCTCTTGCCAACAAACAGTTTACAATACTAGGTGAGATAGGATCGGGTGTTTTTCCGATGTATAATGATAAGCTCACCATTTTTGAAGCCCTTTCGATGTCGGGAAAATTTAAACCCTCGGCCGATTTAAAAAAGGTACGAATTTTACGGCCGTCGGACCAGGGGATCCGGATTCTTGAATTTGATATCCGAACACGAAGTGTGCTCCACTCAGCCTATTACTATATTTACCCCAACGATATCATTTATATTCAGAAATCAAGTTCAGGTTTTTGGAAGACAGATAGTTATAGCTCGTTTGTAGGTTTAATTACTTCATCGCTTACGCTGATGTTAGCTGTCTTTAATTTTAGTACCCCACTCCTTTAACTGCTATGGAAGAAAATGTGAAATTACACGAACGAAAAATTCCTGACGAGGAGGAGTCGGGTTTTGATCCAATCGAATGGCTTGGCCATTTTGCAAACAATTGGTATTGGTTTGTTTTCGGATTGATTACCGCTGTTGGATTATCGTATATGCAAAACCGGAAATGGTTGGCCGAGTATAAGTCGACCGGATCGGTTATAATCGACGATAGTCGCACTGTAATGAACAGTTCGCAGGTGATGTTGCAGGGCTTTGGTATTCAGGATGCCTACCGGAATATCAATAATCAGGTAATTATGGTTGGTTCCTACGATTTACTTGGACGTGTTGTTGATAGTTTACCCGATCTGGCAATTGATTATTTCTCGAAAGGTCGATTTAAGGTTCGTAATTTGTACGGGCAGTCGCCGGTAAGCATACACGCCGAATACATAGCCGCTGAGGCTTACGATGTGCTGTTCAAACTTTCGGTTGATGAGAGCCGGCAGCTTGTGATTACCAGCGAAGATGATGTATTGCACGAGAAATTTGAATTAAAAGCTAAGGTAGGTGAAACTATTCGGCACAATACGTTTTTTATCCGGGTCGATTTAAACGAAACGATGTACGGAAAAAAAGAACTATATTTCAAATTTCGCACCCGGGAATCACTTATTGCCGATTTCTCGTCGCGACTGAATATTAACTATGTGATGGATGGTTCGTCGGTACTTGAAATTTCGCTCACCAGTTCCACTCCGGCTAGAGACGTCGACTTTATAAATAAATTGTGTGAAGTATATTTGATTTCGAACCTGGAACGTAAGAACGATGCAGCCTCAAAAACCATTCGTTTTATCGACGAGCAATTGGCGTCGGTATCCAAACTGCTTTCTGTTTCCGAGGACGATCTAAGTTCGTTCCGACAGAAAAACCAGATTATCGACGTGTCGGGCTTATCGGGCGAATTGTTCAATAAATCAACGACTTATGATTCTGAAATCAATCAGTTGAAGCTGAAGGAAAGTTACCTTGATTACCTGATTGATTACATCAAAACCAATTTGCAGGATGGTTCGGTGGTTGCTCCCACCAGTTTGGGGCTTAACGAGCCAATGCTTATGGCTTTGGTTCAACAGATGAACGAATTGATCATAAAGCGTTCCGAATTGTCGGAAAAAAGTATGTTTTATACCAAATATACCCGAGAGTTGGAGACGGTGAAACGAGCAATAAACGAGATGGTTACCAACCTTCAGGTATCAGTGGATATCCAAAAAAAAGATCTAAATCGCAGGCAGGCAGAAGTGCAATATGAGATTAATCAATTACCGGCAAAAGAATTGGAAATGATTAGTATTGAGCGCCGCTATAAAATGAACAACAGTTATTATACGTTGTTTTTACAAAAAAGGGCTGAAGCAGAGATATTAAAAGCATCCAATACACCCGATACGAACATTCTCGATCGGGCCCGGGTACTTGATATTGTTAATAAAGGCGAAAAGCCAAAAACAACATTGCTGTTTTTGTTGCTTGGATTGATTGTTCCTGCTACTTTTGTAGTTGTGAAAGAATCGTTGCGTACACGGGTAATTACCACCCGTGATGTTGAAAAATATTCCACATTTCCGTTGATTGGTAGTGTAAGGCATACTCGCTCCGATTCTCCGTATCTGGTTTCGGCCCATCCCGGATCGTCGTTCGCCGAAATGTTTCGTGTAATCAGAACCCGATTAGAGTTTATAGCCCGTCGAAAATCAAATCTGACTATTATGGTTACATCATCAGAGTCGGGCGATGGTAAAACCTACTTTAGTTTGAACCTGGCCTGTGTGTATGCCCTGTCCAGTTCACGAACCTTGCTGGTCGATTTAGATATACGTAAACCGAGTATTCACAACCGCCTGGGATGCGACCCGGCGATAGGTATCACCAATTATCTGGAAGGACAATGCAGTCTGGAGGAGATTCAGATTCGCCCCGAAGGAGCTGGTTTCGACTTCATACCAGCAGGTACCATCCCTCCGAATGCGGGCGAACTGATCCGTTCAACGAAGTTGAAGGAGCTTTTTGAATTGTTGAAAAGCAGGTATGAATTTATAATAGTCGATACCAGCCCCATAGGCGTAGTGGCCGATGCCTATGCGTTTGCCGGATTGTCGGATCTGAATTTGTTTATTGTAAGGAGTAATAAAACCCATAAACAATTTCTACGCATGCTTTCGTCTCAACTGAGAGCCGATAATGCGCATCGGTTTTACTCAATACTTAACGACGTAGACCTCCGGTCGGTGCGCTATTCGCAATATTATTCGCGAAAATACGCTTACCGCCTCAGGCGTTCTACCGGCTGCGACAACGAAGCTGGTTATGGATATGGCTATGGATATGGCTATCCGTTTTATGGCGAAAACAAAAAAGTTAAAACATCGTATTTTCAATATTATACTGAAAATGACACAACTATATAAATACTTCACATCACTTCAGTAGTATGCTGAAAATGAAACAAACGTATAGCTATTTGACATCCGGGGTGATGAAAGTTGGGGGGATGTGAGTTCCGGTACGACAGTAAAAAATATTAGTATAACCGTATAAAATTTAATAATTAAAAAATGAAGATTGCAATTGTAGGAACCGGATATGTCGGTTTGGTAACAGGGACATGTTTCGCTGAGATGGGTTTGGAAGTGACCTGTGTGGATATTGACGAAACAAAAATTGAGAATCTGAAAAATGGGATCATACCTATTTATGAGCCGGGGCTTGAAGGATTGGTAACACACAATGTCAATTCGAATCGACTGCATTTTACAACAAAGCTGACTGATGTTTTGCAGGATGTGCAAGTGATTTTTTCGGCAGTAGGTACTCCTCCCGACGAAGATGGTAGTGCCGACCTGAAGTATGTGTTGGATGTAGCCCGTACTGTGGGGCGCCATATCAACGACTATGTTTTACTGGTTACAAAAAGTACAGTGCCGGTGGGAACATCGTTGTTGGTACGTCAGGCCATGCAGGAAGAATTGGACAAACGGGGAGTGGACATTCCGTTTGATGTAGCTTCCAACCCGGAGTTTCTGAAAGAGGGCGATGCTATCAAGGATTTTATGAGCCCCGACCGCGTTGTGGTAGGAGTGGAGAGTGAACGTGCACGCGAATTAATGACGCGGTTGTATCGTCCGTTTTTATTGAACAACTTTCGGGTGATTTTTATGGATATTCCTTCGGCCGAGCTTACCAAATATGCAGCCAATGCTATGCTGGCCACGCGTATCAGTTTTATGAACGATATTGCTAACCTGTGCGAATTGCTGGGAGCCGACGTAGGAATGGTGCGTCAGGGCATAGGTACCGATTCACGAATTGGAAGTAAGTTTTTGTATCCTGGCTGTGGATATGGAGGTTCGTGTTTTCCTAAAGATGTTAAAGCTTTGCTTCATACAGCTAAACACCATGGCTACACACTTCGGGTTCTCAGTGCAGTAGAAGATGTGAATGAATCGCAGAAGGAAATTTTGTATGCCAAATTATTAAAATACTTCAACGAAAACGATCTGAAAGATAAAGTATTTGCCATTTGGGGGTTGTCGTTTAAACCAAATACCGACGATATGCGTGAAGCTCCATCGCTTGTGCTCATACGCCGGTTGTTGGAAGCAGGAGCATACGTTCGGGTGTTCGATCCTATAGCCATGCACGAAGCACAACGAACCATAAGCAGGATGTATGCCGACCTTCCGGTTGACAGGATTTATTATGCAACCGATATTTACGATACGGTGCTCGATGCCGAAGCTTTATTCCTGGTAACCGAATGGAAAGAATTTCGCTTGCCCAGCTGGAAAGTAATCCGAAGGAGCATGCGCAATCCACTGGTGCTCGATGGTAGGAATATCTACGAACGTAATGAGTTGGCCGAAAACGGGATACGCTACGAAACTATTGGTTAAACCGGTGTTAGCGTACAGGTAATAAACCAGCTGTGACCAACTGCCGGAATTCATCTTCGAAATTAGGTGTAAACAGACCTTTGCCCATTGCGTTTTCGATTTCGTCGGCGGTCCAGTATCGTCCTTCCGAAATCTCAACGGGGTCGGGGAAGGGGGTGAAGTCGCCAAGTACATAATAACTATTGACCAATTCGGCTTCGACGTCGGAGCGGAACACGTAGCGATGCATAAATACGGGCTCAAAACCGGTGAGCCCTAACTCTTCTTTAGCTTCGCGCCGGAGTGCTTCTTCGATGGTTTCTCCGTAATCCACGTGGCCTCCTACCGAGGTGTCCCATTTGTTGGGTTGAATGTCTTTAGTTTCGGACCTTTTTTGAAGGTACAATCTGCCATTGGAGTCGAGCAGGTGAAGATGTACGACAGGATGCAGCAGGAAAGAGCCCGAATGGCACTCGCCACGGGTCGCTTTCGATAAAACATGGCCGTTGATGTCGACAATCGGGAAAATTTCAGTCTTCATTTTTTTGTCTGCAAAGATATAACAATTATCTTTGCAGACTTAATTTTAAATGCCTGTTGAAGGATACTAAAATCAGAAAAATCTCGTTACACAAAAATAACAAATGCAAGTAATTGCACAAATGATTACTAGAGTTGGTACAACATGAGAAAAATTACCTTATTACTTTTCGTTTTTTCAATCGTATGGGTGTCGGCACAGGACTTGTCGAAGCTGACGCCACAGCAACTGGCACAGTATAGAAAGCTGGCAGGAGGGATGAATTTAGATTTGAAATCGGATG
Source organism: uncultured Paludibacter sp. (assembly GCA_964559265.1). GTDB lineage: Bacteria > Bacteroidota > Bacteroidia > Bacteroidales > Paludibacteraceae > Paludibacter. Next base: position 24,675 of record CAZLHC010000045.1, read on the forward strand.
GTTCTGATTTTCAGTCGTCTGAACGCAGCTATTTTCCTGACTCTTTACTGCTGGAGGATTTGGAAGAAGAGAAGGATGATAAAAAGCTGAAAGTGTTTGGAGCGCGTATGTTCCGAAATTCAAAAATTACGTTCGAGCCGAACATTAATTTGCCTACACCTATGAACTACATTTTGGGAGGCGGCGATGAGTTGTTGATTGATGTTTCAGGGTTGTATGATGTAAACTTTAAATCGAAGGTTACTCCCGAGGGAAAAATTCGGATCCCTAACGCAGGGCTTATACAGGTCGGCGGACTTACGGTAGAGAAAGCCATTCGGGAAGTAAAATCGGAACTATCGAAGTATTACAGTGGGATTTATAACGGTCAGACCCGTGTTGATGTAGCAGTTGGAAATATCCGAGGTATACGGGTTTCAGTAGCTGGTGAAGCCGCTTTTCCGGGCACCTATACCTTGCCTTCTCTGGCTACAGCATTCAACGCACTGTATGCCTGTGGAGGTCCGGGCGAAATTGGATCAATGCGTGATATACGGGTGATTCGCGGAGGAAAACAACTGGCAGTTCTCGATTTTTACGAGTTTTTGATGACCGGAAATCTTAGCAATAATGTGGTGTTGCAGGATAATGATGTAATTTTAATAGCCTCCAATAACTCGAAGGTGATTGTTGATGGCGCCATTAAACGACCGGCAATTTACGAAATCAAGCCTGGTGAATCGCTGGCAGATTTAATTCGATTCGGGGGCGGTTTTAGGGAAGATGCCAATCGTACTCTGGTAAATATTTACCGTTTTGAAGAGTCGGTCCGCAAAGCACTCGACGTCCCGGCCAGTTTGCTATCAACCAGTATGGTAAAATCGGGCGACTCGGTGTACATTGCTCCAATAATTGATTATTTCGACAATATTGTATACCTGACAGGTGCCGTTCATCGCCCGGGTGCCTATTCGGTTGACGACGAAGCATCTGTGAAATCGCTTATCGAGAAGGCGGGAGGAGTAAGTGATGAAGCATTTGTGAATATGGCCCAACTAATCCGTAAACGGAAAAATCAGATCCCTGAGGCGATCAGTTTTAATCTGGCAAAGGTGTTAAGTGGCGAGCATGCCGATATTTTGTTGCATCGTAACGATTCGTTGAAAATTGATTCGGTGAGTAATTTCCTGGAGAAACACCAGGTTCGGATTGCCGGAGAGGTACTCGAACCGGGCGATTATCCGTTAAAAAGGCGAATGATGGTTAAGGACCTGATTTATATATCGAAAGGTTTTACCGAAATGGCTTCAACCAATAATATTCAATTGGTCCGAATAATAAAAGATCCCGAAAAGATGGAAGGAGGGGTGAAAAAATCGTTCAATATCAGTTTTGAACTGGATAAATCGTTGAACATTGTTGAAGGAAGTGGTGACATGGTACTCGAAAACGGCGACCTGGTTATTGTACGACCAATAGAAGGAGTTGAGCCAATTCGTATTGCATCGGTTCAGGGGGAAGTGAAAAACCCCGGTTATTACAATATCGAAACCAAAAAAACCCGGGTTTCTGATTTATTACAACTGACAGGAGGATTCACTCAATATGGCTTTGTTGATGGAGCTTACCTGATTCGTACCGATAAAATAAAGAGAAATCAAACCTCGATGAGTACTATTTTGAGTCGAAACCTTAGAAAGATTTTGCAAACGAATAGTAGTGATATAGATGCGAAAGTGCTTGAGAAAATGCAGGTAAAAAATATCGATGAACTGACGGCGATCGATACCGTGGCCAGTGCAGCAAACTATAAAGAGATTGAAGCATTGTTGTATTCTGAAGGAATTGTGTCGCTTAATCTGAAGGATATTTTACGAGATCCCGATAGTTATAAGAACATCCTTATCGAAGATGGTGATATTTTAGTGATCCCTAAGAAATCGCAAACAGTGAAGGTAATTGGCGAAGTAATGTATCCGTCGTATGTGGTATATTCGACTTCGAACCGGTTTAAGGATTTAATTACAGCATCGGGAGGCTTTTCTGATAATGCCTTACGAAAAAACAGTTTTGTGCTGCATCCCAACGGAAAGGTAATTGGTACCCGAACTTTTCTTGGTTTTAAAATTTATCCGAAAGTTGTGGCAGGTTCCATCATTGTGGTACCAAAGAAAACCATCGATTTGTCGGGACGAATAAGTGCCGGGGAGTTAGTTTCAATCAGTTCGTCGATTACTTCGGCAATGGCACTGGTGTATTCAATTATTCAAAACTCGAAGTAAGTTATGGCGCAAGATTCAAAACAGACGGCTTATAAAGGATTAAGCCTTACTGAGATACTGGAATTGCTTAAAATCTGGTGGAAGGCAATGCTTAGTAACTGGGTAGTCATCGTAGTTGTTGGACTATCGGGGGGAGCGCTTGGACTGGGCGCATCGTTTTTGATAAAGCCAAAGTATACAGCTCACCTGTCGTTTGCATTGATTGAGAAATCAGCCGGAGGGAGTGGATTGGCCTCGTTGGCTGCCAGTTTTGGCTTCGGAGGTCTCACCGGAGGAGGTGGAAGCGCCTTTAGCGGCGATAACTTACTTCAGATTTTACAATCGCGCAATGCAGTTGAAAGTACCTTACTGTCGCCGGTCGAATTTGAAGGGAAGCAGGTAACGATGATGGAGGCGTATGCTCAGTTTATGGATTTGCCCAAAGGGTGGAAGAAAAGCAAGAATCCTCAGGTTCAAGCCTTGTCGTATCCGATTGGGCAGCCCAGAGAATCTTTTACAAGAGCCCAGGATAGTGTTCTGAATGAGGTATATACTTTATTTGTAAAATCCAATTTGCTTAAAGTTACCCGACGGGATAAAAAAATAAGTATAGTGACAGTAGATTTCAAGAGCAAGAACGAACAATTTTCAAAGTTGTTTGTGGAAAAGCTGATGGACCGCACTTATGAGTTTTACAAAGATACAAGGACTTCTCAGAGCAGAGTAAATATTGATATCATGCAACATACTGCTGATTCTATCCGCAATTTGTACGAAACGGCGCTCCAACGAAGTGCCGGAATGTCGCATGTTAACATCAACCAGGCTTTGTCGATAGCCGCGGTACCCCGCATGAAATACGAAAATGAGGCACAAATGTATGCTGCGGTGTATGGTGAAGTGTTGAAAAACCTGGAGACTTTAAAATTAGATCTTGCTCGTGAAACTCCGTTGGTTCAACTTATCGATACTCCGCGTTATCCGCTGAAAAAAGAAAAACTGGGAAAGATAAAGGGAATAGCGCTTGGAGGATTGCTGGCTGGATTTCTGATAGTAGGGCTTCTGACTATACGCTTGTATTTCAAACAACTGTATAACCATGTTTAAAGATAAGGTGTTGCTGATTACCGGTGGTACCGGTTCGTTTGGAAATGCGGTGCTTAACCGCTTTTTGTCGACCGATGTGGCTGAAATTCGTATTTTTTCGCGCGACGAAAAAAAGCAGGATGATATGCGACATCAGTATTCTAACCCCAAAATAAAATTTTATATCGGTGATGTTCGCGATAAGCGTAGTATTGATAATGCCATGCATGGTGTCGATTATATTTTTCATGCAGCGGCGTTGAAACAAGTTCCTTCCTGCGAATTTTTTCCCATCGAAGCGGTTAATACCAATGTGTTAGGGACTCAGAATGTGCTCGATTCAGCGGTACATCACGAAGTAAAGCGGGTGATCGTATTAAGTACCGATAAGGCTGCTTATCCGATTAATGCCATGGGAATTAGTAAGGCAATGATGGAAAAGGTAGCCTTTGCAAAGGCCCGTGCTATTGGCGAAAATTCATCAACGACGATTTGTTGTACCCGCTATGGTAATGTGATGGCCAGTCGCGGTTCGGTAATACCACTTTGGATCGACCAGCTAAAAGCAGGGAAAGAAATTACAATTACCGATCCTTCTATGTCGCGGTTTATGATGACGCTCGACGATGCAGTTGACCTGGTGATCTATGCCTTTGAACATGGGCGCAGTGGCGATTTATTTGTGCAAAAAGCACCGGCAGCCACCTTAAGTGTCCTGGCCCGGGCTTTAAAAGAGCTTTTTGGCGCCGAAACACCGGTTCGATCGATTGGTACACGCCATGGCGAAAAATTATACGAAACCCTGGTTACCCGCGAGGAAATGTCGAAATCGCAGGATATGGGTGATTATTACCGTATCCCACTAGATAATCGTGATTTAAACTACGATAAGTATTTCGTTGAGGGGCAGGAAGAAATCTCCCAAATCGACGATTATCATTCGCATAATACTGCTCGCCTGGATGTGGACGGAATGAAATCATTATTGTTGAAATTAGAACTGGTGCGAAAAGAAATTAGCCTATGAGAATATTAATTACCGGTGCCTATGGTTTTGTGGGTCGTAACCTGACGGCCGAATTGAACAACAGGGGATTTAAGGATCTTTTTCTGTACGATGTAACTACCGATCCTGCCCTGCTCGATGAATATGCGGGCAGCTGCGACTTTGTGTTTCACCTGGCCGGAGTTAATCGTCCGCAGGATCCGAAAGAGTTTATGGAAGGAAACTTTGGGTTTACTTCTACGCTGCTCGATGCACTGCGCCGTCATAACAACCTGGCGCCTGTGTTGATTACTTCATCCACACAGGCTGCGCTCGATAATCCCTACGGTCAAAGTAAACGTGCGGGAGAGGAGCTTATGCGTGCCTACTCCAACGAGACCGGAGCGCGGGTATTTATCTTCCGGCTACCGAATGTGTTTGGAAAATGGTGCCGCCCCAATTACAACAGCGCTGTTGCTACCTTCTGCCATAATATTGCCAACGGTCTGCCTATCCAGATCAACGACCCCTCGGTGGTGATGTCGCTGGTGTATATCGACGATGTGGTGGAAGCGTTTATACAACGGTTAGTGGTGAGTGGTGAGTGGTTAACGGGTAGTGGTGAGTTGGAGGAAGTGAGTACAGTTCACACCATTACGCTTGGAGGCATCGTAGAATTACTGAATTCGTTTAAGGAAAGCAGGTCGACCCTGCAATTGCCCGATTTGTCGGACGGATTTACAAAAAAGCTCTATTCAACCTATTTGAGTTACCTGCCTACCGATGCTTTCAGTTATCCACTAAAAATGAACGTCGACGAAAGAGGTTCGTTTACCGAATTTCTAAAATCACCCGATCGCGGACAGGTATCGGTAAATATCTCCAAACCGGGAATTACCAAAGGCAACCATTGGCACCATACTAAAAACGAGAAATTCTTAGTAGTGAGTGGGAAAGGGGTAATTCGTTTTCGTAAAATTGACACGGAGGAAATTCACGAATATTTTGTGTCGGGCGATAAGCTTGAAGTAGTGGATATCCCGGTGGGCTATACCCATAATATCGAAAACCTGGGAGATAGTGAGATGGTGACGGTGATGTGGGTGAATGAAATTTTTGATCCCGAACGTCCGGATACGCATTTTCTGAAGGTGTAAATAAGCAGACAAGATGAAGAAACTAAAAGTAATGACTGTGGTGGGCACCCGCCCCGAAATTATCCGCCTCTCGTGCGTGTTGCAAAAACTCGATACCAGCGAGGCGATCGAACATATCCTGGTGCATACCGGGCAAAATTACGATTACGAACTCAACGAGGTGTTTTTTGAAGACCTCGGTTTGCGCAAACCCGATTATTTCCTGAATGCTGCCGGAGCTACTGCTACTGCCACCGCCGGAATGATTCTGGTGGCTATCGACCCGGTGCTCGAAGAAGTGAAACCCGACGCCTTTATGGTGCTGGGCGATACCAATTCCTGTCTGTGCGCTATTGCGGCTAAAAAACGCCATATCCCTATTTTCCATATGGAAGCGGGCAATCGTTGCTTCGACCAGCGGGTTCCGGAGGAGTCGAACCGCAAAATTGTGGATCATATCTCGGATATTAATATGACTTACAGCGATATAGCCCGGGAGTATCTGTTGGCCGAAGGGCTGCGGCCCGACCGGGTGATTAAAACCGGTAGTCCGATGTACGAGGTGCTCACCAATTATCGTCCAGAAATTGAAGCATCTACCATTCTTACCGAGTTGCAACTACAGCCCGGCGAATATTTTGTAGTTTCGGCCCACCGCGAAGAAAACATCGCTTCGGAGAAGAATTTCTTGAACCTGATTGAAATTCTGAATGCCGTTGCCGAACAGTACCAGCTGCCGGTGATTGTTTCCACCCATCCTCGCACGCGCAAAATGATGGAACGCAAAGGTATCATCCCTTCGGATAACAATTTACAATTTACAATTAACAATTCTATAAGCCCTTTAGTAAAACTAATGAAGCCCATAGGATTGAGCGATTACATCGCCCTGCAAATGAATTCCAAAGCGGTACTTTCCGACAGTGGAACCATCAGCGAAGAATCGTCGATCCTGAATTTCAGGGCATTGAATATTCGAGAAGCCCACGAGCGCCCCGAAGCCATGGAAGAAGCCTCGGTGATGATGGTGGGATTGAATCCCGAGCGCG
>CAZLHC010000046.1:0-29759 GCA_964559265.1 uncultured Paludibacter sp.
AATAGCGGAGATGATATAGAACTGCCAATTAATGCAAATACCCGAAAATACAACGGTAAAGAGTTTGTGGAGATGCATGGGTTGGACGAATACGACTCCGAAGCACGGTGGTATCATCCGGCGATGATGAGAACTACGACGATGGATCCGCTGGCAGAGAAGTATTATGAGATGAGTCCGTATGCCTGGTGTGGGAATAATCCTATAAGAAATATTGATCCTGATGGAAGAGACCCTAAAAAGCTACATGATTGGATTGCATTTGGAAAATCTGTTTATAAAGCAACAACAGCAGTAATAACAGTCGGATTTCAAGGTAGTGCAAAGGCGAATGTTGGTTCTGTTGCAGTAGGAGTGGAAAGCAATGCTGGCTCTTTCGATTTAATTGGAGTTAGAGATGGCACATTTACACCTAATAAAAATACCCCTACAACACAAAGTGGGGGAGAAATTTCTATTGGTATTGTAACACTATCTGCAAAAACAACAATTACAGATACTGGCACTTCAACTGTAAAGACAGAAACAAGCTCAGCAGGTATTTCTGTTATAGAGGGCGCACATGAAAAAACTACCGAAGTTGACAAAAAAACAAATAAAGTTATAAGCACAGAAACACAAAGTAACTTGAAAGCATCTGATATTGGAGTAAAAGCAGGGTTTATCGTGGGTGGAGAATTAAAAGTAGATATGAAAAAAGTAGAAGAAGCATTAAAGAAACTCATACATGAATAAAGAATGAAGAAACAGAATAAATTAAGATTAAAAGTATTAATTGTGGATATTATCTCTATATGTATAATATGGCTTGTACTCTCTTTTATACACGTTCTTTTATTGGAAAAATTTATAGAATATAATTATAATATAGGACTATCATTGATGCTTTCTTTGTTTTTATGCAAAGATAACATAGCAGGACAAAGTATTGGTAAAAGGATATTTAATTTAAAAGTAGTAGATTATAACGGTAAAAGTTTAAATATAATAAAATTGACTGCAAGAAATTTGTTTGTCTTTTTAGCTCCTATTGAATTTGTATTATTATTGTATTATGACAATCGGATAGGAGATAATGTAATAAAATCGAAAGTTGTTTTAGTGAAAAAATCAGATGAAATAACTCTTATGTCTGTATTAATTTATTTGTTGAGCCTATCAATTACTTTCATCGTTTTTTTACCATTCGTTTAAATCGCATTTCGATTGTTCACAAGGAACAGTCAAAACAGGAGGGTGTCCCACAAGGTCATCCTCTTTCTTTGTGTTTTATGCAGCTTTTAGTTGAAAAAAGTTTTCAGTATTCATTTTTTGTGAACAATATACACTTACGACGAAAATGGAAGATTAAAAAAGAAAAGACTACATTCAGTATAACCTGAACATGGGTAATAACCCTTGCGCCGCCTGACTTCCCTTTACCTTTGGATTTTATGGCAACACGAATTTTATAACAGCTATCCGTGCAAACTGTTTTTTCATTTTAACTTGGCAAATAAAACAAAGATATAGTAAATGTTGCTCCTGAAGCAAAATAAGTAGTTCCGAAGGGAACATCTAAAGAAAAGGGATGGTATTTCGAACATCAGAACCTTTCTTTGAAACAGAAGCAAGCAATAAGAGATGGGCAAAAACTCTAACTTACGATAAATTTGGTCGAACAATTAAAGCAATTATTCCCATGGGAGAATTGACCAATGAATATAATTATCGCGAAACTATAGCTTTAATGGGTGCGACCAGGGAGTGTATATGATACACAAAGTATATAACACCGAAGGATATGCAAACAACATACAAGGATACTATGGTCCAAATTATCAGTATTATCGTAAAGACCATTTGGGTAATATCCGGGAAGTTTGGAGAGCTACTACCAATCAAACTATTCAGAATACATGCTGGCGATCTAAAATCGCCATGAATTCTTCTTTTGAGATTTGAATCATAATAGTAATTTTGCTGCAAAGGTCACGATAATTATCAAATTTTAAAACGTGTAGTTTATCGGGGGCTTACGATTTATTGGAATTTCATTTGTAGATTTCATTCTTTGTCTGCATTCAATATGCTAATTATTAAATTCTTAACCGTATCAACTTCTTCCGTTTTGCTGGTAGCTATAAAAAGGGTAAGTGCTGCCAGTGCTTCGTTGCTGATAATTGGAGTTCCATCTGTTTTGTAAAGAGCCTTGTTTTTCTCCATAAAATACAGAAAACATGCTGCTGCAATACGTTTATTACCATCCACAAACGAATGGTTTTTGGTAATATAATACAACAGATTTGCTCCTTTCTCCTCGATGGTGGGATATAGGTCAACGCCTCCAAAACTTTGTGCAATTTGATTGATTGAGCTATGAAAACTCTCGTCTTTTGGTTGCGCAAACACATCCGAAGCAAAGTCGGAATACATGGTGTGTATCAATTCCATGTATTCGTCAAAAGTTGGGAAAACGGTTTCCTTCACGGTTTTTCCTTTTGTTTCGAGTGTTTGGTGGTCATAATCGTCGAGTAACGCTAAGCCACGTGCAAAAACACGAAGCATCTGACTGTCTTCTTCGGTGGCTTGTTGCTCAAAGGCTCTGTTGAGTATCCGAATGCCAGTTTTGAGGTATTCAACTTCCTGTTGTTTTTGTGCCAGCCGTTTTTCGTTGATAGTGTAACCTTGCACCAAATAATCTTTTAAACGTTGCGTTGCCCATTGGCGAAATTGTGTTCCTCTTTGTGATTTAACGCGGTAGCCAACCGAAATTATAACATCCAGGTTGTAAAATTGTATTTTTCTTTGTACTTTCCGATTTCCTTCTGTCCGAACAGTCAAGGATTCCTTGACAGTTGAAACATCGGTCAGTTCACCTTCTTCAAATATGTTTTTGATATGCAAACTAACGTTTTGCTTAGTTGTTTGAAATAAAAGTTCCATTTGTTCTTGAGTAAGCCAAACCGTATCTTCATCAAACTGAACATTTAATTCAATTTGATTGTCCTTGCTTTTAAAAATTTCAATTTGTTTTTCCATTACATATTTTATAAAAATCAACAAAATGCAGTTATAAGTATCAGAACTGTCTTTTGCACGAACTGTTCGAAATTTCCGATGAGTTCAGTTTTGTTCCAATTCACCTCTTGTTATTTTTGAACTACCGGGGAAAACCCGGAAGTTTGCTGATTACTGAGCAACTATTAAGTAATCCTTATTCATTCATTTTTTTGTCAGGATTTTACCTGGCAGAGTGGTCGTCTTACTAAGGTTGCCTAAAACAATACATATATTCTTACAACTGAAGTTACAGTCAAATACCTGTAACTTCAACAAAGGTAGGAAAACAACGCAATTTAAGCGCATTGTATTGCTTATAATTTCTCAACAAAAGTATCAATTTTATTTCCACTACTAATAAATTTAATTTATGTTCTTCAACACTTATAAACCTTGCAAGCTAAAAAAAATAAATATATCGCCCAAAATCCGGAAATAATAAACAAATAATTCTAAAGCAAGTCCTTAGTAGTTGAAAATTTGCGATGTTAACAAATGGCTCACTTTGCCGGAATGAATAGCTTGATTTTACTCGCCCGCTTCCCTCTCTCCCCCTTTTCAAACCTTAGGCGATGAGCCAAATAGAGTCAAGAGCCATGAGTCAAGAGCCAAGACTGTTTGAAGCAGTAGGGCGAGTTGGAGGGCGGGCGCCGACTGAAGGTTGCATTTTGAGCGAAACAACGGAAGAGAGTGATTCGTGATAAGTGATAAGTGGCAAGTAGGGGCGCTGTAATATGACCAAAGATTTAGATCGAAAAAAAATAAAAGAAGCCGTATCTTATCGATCGGCTTCTTTTATTAAAATTACTTCTTCATCCTCTTCTCCACTTCTGCCCAATTCACTATATTCCAGAAGTTTTTCACATACTCTGCCCGTTTCGACTGGTACTTCAAATAGTAGGCATGTTCCCAAACATCCAGTGCCAGAATGGGTTCTCCTTTTACATCAATTACCGACATCAGCGGATTGTCCTGGTTAGGAGTTGAAATAATGCGGTATTTGCCGGTGCTGTCCTTAATAAGCCAGGCCCAACCGGATCCAAAGCGGGTGGCCGCTGCTTTTTCGAAGGCTTCTTTAAATTTATCGACGGTACCAAACGCCTTTACCAGCTCCTGTTCTATATAGCCCGACATTTTGCTTTTCGAAGCGGGAGTCAGTAATTCCCAGAATAACACATGGTTGTAAAAACCACCTCCGTTATTGCGTACCGAAACTTTTATATCGGCCGGAACCTGATCCATATTCGCAAACAATTCGGTCAGGGGCTTTTTCTGTAATTCGGGATATTTCGCCAATGCATCGTTCAGATTTTTGGTATACGCACCGTGATGGTTGTTGTAGTGAATGTGCATAGTGGCACTGTCGATGGATGGCTCAAGTGCCGAATACGAATAATTCAGTTTGGGTAACTGATATTGTGCTACCGCTGAAAGACTAATCAGCACGCAACTAACTAAAAAAAGTGTTTTCTTCATATCTGCCTTTTACTTTTAAAGATTTAAAACTGATACAGAAACAAGCGTTTCGCACACATGTTCGCGGGACACGCATGGTTTTAACAATATTTGAAGATTGAGAATGTTCATTGCAACTGTAACCGAACACCCAAAAAGCAGTCGACTCTTCAAAATTCAGCCTTAAATTCACCCTAAAACAAATTGCCCGATGTACTTTTTATCCTTTTCCTCCGTTATTCATCCTGAAAGCATCTTTTTTTTTCGTATTTTTGCATTCAAAACGCTACGAACAATGATCGATTATATTAAAGGAGAAATTACGGAGTTGAATCCTACCTATGCCGTGCTCGAAACAGCCGGTGTAGGCTATTTTATTAACATCACCCTGCAAACCTATTCGGCACTTTCGTCGGCACTTACCGCAAAGTTGTATGTGTACGAGGCCATACGCGAAGATGCACAACTTCTTTACGGCTTCCTGCAACCGATCGAACGACAGGTATTTCTACTGCTGATTTCAGTTTCCGGTATCGGACCCAATACTGCCCGTATGATTATGTCGACTTATTCGGTTGCCGAGTTGCAACACCTTATCAGTACCGAAAATGTGGCCGGAATGAGCGCCATCAAAGGTATTGGCAGCAAAACGGCTCAGCGGGTAATTGTCGACTTAAAAGATAAGATTCTTAAAATTCAGGTAGATGCCTCCGGAAGTGCCCTTCAGCCGGCTGTAATGGGAGGTGCAAACCGCGAAGAAGCGCTCGCTGCCCTGGTGATGCTCGGTTTTGCCGCCAATGTTTCGCAAAAAGCGGTCGATGCTATCCTGAAAGTTCAGCCCGACATGAAGGTAGAAGTGCTTATCAAAACTGCTCTGAAGAATATTCGTTAGCCTATGCGTTCCCGATCCAAAGTTACCTGGCTCACCCTGTCCCTGCTGTTGATGCTCGGATCGGCTTTCGGCGTGCTATCCACCACGTCGGTAGGTGAGCTATATCTGCAGGATCCACAACAGGAAGAATCGACACCCAAATCGTTTCCGATAAAAAAAACCACACATGCCACTGCCGAAGAGGTGCAAACTAAACTTCCGCTCGACGCTCCCCTCCCCGAAAATGTAAAAACCACGGTGGAGTATGATCTGCGAACGGGTAGTTATGTAATGCGTACCAAAGTGGGCGATACCGAAATCGCCACCCCCTTCAGCATGAGCGACCAGGAATATTATGCATATTCGGCGCGCAACGAGATGTCGGACTATTGGAAAGAGCTAAACAAAAAGAACGATACCAACAACGAAGACAAATTTTCGATTACCGACATGAAATTCAGTCTTGGTCCGGCCGATAAAGTTTTCGGCCCCGGTGGTGTGCAGATAAAAACCCAGGGATCGGCCGAACTCATTTTCGGAATTAAATCGAACAAGCTCGATAATCCGGCTCTTACCGAACGGATGCGTAAAACCACCATCTTCGACTTCGACGAAAAAATTCAGCTCAATGTAAACGGCTCGGTGGGCGATAAGGTGAACTTCAACATGAACTACAACACCGAATCGACTTTCGACTTCGACCAGAAGATGCTCAAGCTCAATTACAAAGGCAACGAAGACGATATCGTACAAAGCATTCAGGCCGGTAATGTGAGTATGCAGCTCAACTCGTCGTTGATAAGTGGTAGTACAGCGCTGTTTGGTGTACGCACCGACCTTCGGTTCGGCAAACTCAATATCTCGGCCATCGCCTCGCAACAGGAATCGGAAACGCAAACCGTTAGCTCCCGCGGCGGTGCCCAAACCACCAAATTTGAAATTGGGATCGACAATTACGACGAAAACCGTCATTTTTTTATCGGCCATTTCTTTCGCAGCAATTTCGAACCAGCCATGCGCCGCCTTCCTTTTATATCGTCGGGGGTAACGGTGAACCGTATTGAAGTGTGGGTAACCAACAAGCGGGGGAACTACAACGAAGCCCGCAATATTGTAGCCTTTATGGATTTGGGGGAGCCCGACCGCGTCGACAACAATCACTGGCAGGTGCAAGCCGGCAACCGGCTGCCTTTCAACGATGCCAACACCTTGTACCAGGAAGTAAAAGGCATGGAGGGCATTCGCGATATCAAGCAAACCAACTCGGTGCTGGCCACCAATCTGGCAGGATTTGGAATTAACGGAGGCGAAGATTACGAAAAAATTGAAAGTGCCCGCCGGCTCGATCCTTCCGAATACACCTTCAACAGCACCCTGGGAACGCTTTCGCTCCGCAACACCCTCAACCCCGACGAAGTGCTCGGAGTAGCCTATGAATATACCATGGGCGGAAACGTATATCAGGTGGGTGAATTCTCGACCGACCCGGTACAGCCGCCTAATGCATTGATAGTAAAGCTATTGAAAGGTGCATCGCAATCGCCCTTGTTACCCATCTGGGACCTGATGATGAAAAACGTGTACTACCTGGGCGCGATGCAGATACAAAAAGAAAAATTTGAACTTAACATTCTGTATCGCAACGATTCGGTAGGCACCAACCTGCGTTACCTCACCGAAGGCAAGGTGCAAAACCAGCTTCTGCTGCGGGTTATGAACCTCGACAAACTCGACAGCAAACAAGATCCCAACCCCGACGGATTGTTCGATTATGTGGAAGGCTATACGGCTTTTTCGTCGTCGGGGCGCATTATGTTTCCGGTGCTCGAGCCCTTTGGCGAACACCTGGCCAACATGATTGGCGATCCGACTATTGCCTCCCGCTATGTATTTCCCGAATTGTACGACTCCACCCTGGTGGTAGCACAGGAACTCAGCGAGAAAAACAAATTTATTATCGAGGGCGAATACAAAGCCAGTAGCGGTTCGGAAATTCGGCTCAACGCCATGAACGTGCCCCGGGGTTCGGTAACCGTTACTGCCGGAGGAGCTACCCTGCAGGAAAATGTCGATTACATGGTCGATTATATGATGGGAACGGTAACTATTCTTAATCAGTCGATTATTGAATCGGGCACTCAGGTAAACGTGAAACTCGAAAACCAGTCGCTTTTCAGTCTGCAACGAAAAACCATGCTGGGAACGCATCTCGAATACGAATTCAGCAAAGACTTTACCCTGGGAGGTACCATCATGCGACTTTCGGAAATGCCACTGACCACCAAGGTAAATACCGGCAACGAGCCCATTGCCAATACCATCTGGGGATTGAATACCGCCTGGCGTAAACAGACGCAATGGCTTACCAATATGCTCGATAAACTTCCTTTTGTAGATGCTACTGCCCCATCCAACATCGCCGTTAACGCCGAATTTGCCCAGTTACTACCTGGCCATCACAAGGTGGTAGGAAAAGAAGGATTTGCCTATCTCGATGATTTTGAAGCAACTAAAACCACAATCGACATACATTATCCGTTCAATTGGTACCTTGCCAGCACGCCCTATCACCCCGAGCCCAACAAAGCCCTATTCCCCGAAGCGGCCTATAGCAATTCCATCGAATACGGAAAAAACAGGGCTTTATTGGCCTGGTACCATGTCGATCCACTGCTGAATCAGAATTTATCGGCCACACCGCCCAATCTTCGCAACAACCGGGAATCGCAGTCGAATCACTATACGCGTACGGTGTTGATTCCCGAATTATTCCCCAACCGCGAAACGCTGTCGACTCAAACCACCCGTATGACGGTGCTCAACCTCTCGTTTTACCCCAACGAACGCGGGCCGTACAACCTGGATGCCGAAGGGATGGACGAATTCGGGAAATTGACACAACCCCACAAACGCTGGGGAGGAATCATGCGTAAACTCGACATGACCGATTTTGAAAATTCGAACATCGAATACATCGAGTTTTGGATGATGGATCCGTTTATTTACAGCGACGGAAGCGACCGCGGAGGCGATTTGTACTTCAACCTGGGCGATATCAGCGAAGATATTCTGAAAGATGGCAAGAAATTTTTCGAGCATGGACTGCCCATCGACGATGATCCTGCCAAGTATGAAACTACGGTTTGGGGAAGGGTACCCCGTTCACAATCGACTGTTACAGCTTTCGACAATACGGCCGGATCGCGCGAAAAACAAGATGTGGGGTTAAACGGTTTATCGTCGGAACAGGAAAAAACATTCGGCAGTTATAAAACCTACTCGGAGGCCGTTATTGCAAAAGTAAATCAGGTGACCCGTCAGCAAATGCAGGCCGACCCCTTCTCGCCTATCAACGATCCGGCCGGCGATACCTATCGTTTTTACCGAAATCCGGAATACGACAAAGAAGAAGCCGATATACTTACGCGGTACAAACGTTATAATGGCACAGAGGGTAATTCGCCCGACGCGTTGAACAGCAGTACAAGCTATACTACAACTGCTACATCTGTACCTGATATTGAAGACATTAACAACGACAATACCCTGAACGAATACGAGCGGTATTTTCAGTACAAAGTAGAACTGAAACCAGAAAAGATGGTGGTGGGAAGCAATTACATCACCGACAAAATAACCTCGAATGTAAAGCTCGAAAACGATAAAATTGAACCGGTAACCTGGTATCAGTTTAAAATTCCGTTGCGTGAGCATACCGACAAAGTGGGAAATATACGCAATTTCAAATCGATACGGTTCATACGGATGTTTCTTACCGATTTCGAAAAAGAAACCCACCTGCGTTTTGCCACTATGGATTTGGTACGGGGAGAATGGCGCGGCTATACCAAAGCACTTAATCTGCCCGATAAAACACCAACAACCAACGCAGCACTCGATGTACAGGCAATAAATATTGAAGAAAATTCGGACAAAACACCGGTAAATTATGTATTGCCTCCGGGAATTACCCGCACAACCGACCCCGGGCAGCCGCAATTGTTGCAACAAAACGAACAATCGATGCTGATGCGGGTCTACGACCTCTCGCCCGGTGATGCCAAAGCGGTATACCGCACTACCACCTACGATATGCGCCAGTACAAACGCCTGCAGATGTTTGTGCATGCCGAGCAGTTTATCGACGATGTTCAGAACCTGCGCGACAACGACTTAAGTATATTTATCCGTATCGGTAGCGATATGGTGAATAACTATTACGAATACGAAGTACCGCTGCGGCTTACTCCTCATGGCACTTATAGTTCGAAGAATCCGGGCGACCGCGCCACTGTATGGTATCCCGAAAACATGATTGATTTTAGTTTCGAAACCCTCACCGATGCGAAACTAAAACGAAACAGGGCAAAAGGTACCGGCCAAAACGTAACCAACCTCACACCTTATTACGTTTTCGATCCGTCCAGGCCTAAAAACCGGATCTCCGTAATTGGAAATCCTTCGATTGCGGAAGTTGAAAATATAATGATCGGGGTCCGTAACCGAAGTAATGATGTAAAATCGGGCGAAATCTGGGTCAACGAACTTCGCATGTCGGAATACAACGAAGAAAGCGGCTGGGCTGCTATGGCCAATGTAGCGATAGGGCTGTCGGACCTGGGGAATATAAATTTCGCAGGGCGGATGGAGACAGCCGGATATGGTAGCCTCGAGAGCAATATTTCTAACCGGAGGATGGAAGATTTGTACCAGATGAATTTCTCGACCAACCTCGAATTGGGTCGCTTTCTTCCCAAAGCCGCAAAAATACAATTACCGGCCTATTTCTCGTACACCAACGAAACCTTGAGTCCGAAATACAATCCCCTCGATCAGGATATGGAGCTGAAGGATGCACTTTCGTCGCTCGATACTCAGATTCAGAAAGACTCGCTACTATCGATTTCGCAAACTGTACAATCGACCCGGAGTTTTACTATTTCCTCGGCTAAAATCAATATTAAAAGTAAAACACCTAAATTTTACGACCCGGCCAATGTTACAGTTTCGTATTCGTTCAACGAAACCAACCAGCATAGTCCGGAAGTAGAACAAAACTACACCAAGCAGGAACGGGGTTCGGTGAACTATAGCCACTCCTTTACCAGCAAACCAGTTGAACCGTTTAAAGAAACAAAGTCGCTCGACAAGCCTGCTTTTAAACTCATTAAGGAACTGAATTTCAACTACCTGCCCAGCGCGATCAGTTTCAACACGAACCTGAACCGGCAATATTCGCAGGTTAAATTGCGCGATTTCAATTTCGAAACCGGGGCTTCGGGCGAAAGTCCGCTGGATGTAACTTTCAGCAAGGACTTTATGTGGAACCGGCAATTCGATTTTAAGTGGGATCTTACCAGGGCTCTGAAATTCAGCTTCCAATCGGGTACTAATTCGGTAATCGAAGAACCCGATTACACTCCCGAGCTCAACCGCGAATACTACGATATGTGGCGCGACTCGGTAATGAAAAGCATCCGCAAACTGGGAACTCCGTATACCTACCAACAGGTATTCACTGCCAGCTGGGCGCTGCCAATCAATAAAATCCCGCTGCTCGACTGGATTAGTTCGGTAAACAGCTCCTACAATGCTAATTACAACTGGAACCGGACGGCACGCATGAAAGATGCCATCGACGATCCCGGAAATATAGCCACCAGCACCCGCTCGATGCAAATCGACGGAAGTTTCAACCTGGAAACGCTGTATAATAAATCGGCTTACCTGAAAGATATCAACAATCGTTTTTCGGGTACGCAGCGACGTATGCCCAATCCGAATTTCAAGCCCCGGATTTTCACTACGGTTATCACCACCGAAAAAGGAAAACGCGATACCATAAAGCACAATCTGAATGTGCAGACATTCAAGATGGTAGCCATCAGTAAAAATGGCAGACCGGTGGATGTGAAGATGAAAAAACTAAACGCCACAACAGCAATACTTACCGGTCTGGAACAGTCCGATTCGGTATCGGTTACCTTCTCCACCTTCGATCCCAATGTGCGCACCGTACCCCAGCAAATCGGCGACCTCACCACCCGCATGCTGATGATGCTCCGCCGGGCTTCCATTACTTACCGCGAAACCAGCAGCATGGTATTGCCGGGCTTATTGCCTGTGCCCCGGTTCCTGGGTCAGCATACCGATGCCGATGGAATGATGGCTCCCGGACTGGGATTTGCCTTCGGAATGCACGATGATCAAACCATCCCCAATGCCATTCGGAATGAATGGTTGTATATGAGCGACTCCATTATTAATCCGGCAACTACGGCACGAACCTCCGATTTTGATATCAAAGCGAGTCTCGAACCACTTCCCGGATTAAAAATTGAGCTGAATGCAAAACGCTACGAGGCTTCCAATACCACCATCCAGTACATGTTCGAGGGTATGCCAACTACCTTTACCGGAAGTTTCAACATGACCCTCATCACGCTGGCCACGGCATTTAAACCTACCGGGACCGCCGAAACCAATTATGCCTCCGAAGTATTCGACCAGTTCCTCAGCAACCGACAGGTGGTGGCCGACAAGCTGAATCGAAGCTATACCGGCAGTCGCTATCCTTCTACCGGATTCATGAAGGAGAATCCAATGAGAGACAAAGAGTTTGACCCTGCATTAGGTCAATTCGGCCTCAATTCAACCGAAGTGCTCATCCCCTCTTTTCTGGCTGCCTATTCCGGAAAAGATGTCAACCAGGTAGAAAACAATCCCTTCCTGTCGCTCAAAAACATCCTGCCCAACTGGCGATTAACCTACGACGGACTTTCGCGCATTACCTGGGTGAAGGACAATTTCCGGTCGGTAAGCATTTCGCATGCCTATACCAGCCGTTACAGCATCAGTTCCTACACCTCCTACTCCACCTGGGTGGCACTCGACGGTAACAACTCGCTCGGATTTGTGCGTGATGTGCAAAACAACAACCCGATTCCTTCGGCACCTTACGACATATCGTCGGTATCGCTCAACGAACAATTTTCGCCTCTCATCGGGATTAAAACCACGCTTAAAAACAGTATGACCACCAACCTGGAATACAAAAAAAGCCGTAACCTCACCCTCAATTTGTCGAGCACCCAGCTTATCGATGCTACTTCCGACGAATTTGTAGTAGGAGTTGGCTATGTGGTAAAAGATTTCGATGTCATCCTGAAATTGAAAAACGACACCCAGTCGCGCATCAAAAACGACCTGAAAATAAACGCCGACTTATCGTACAAGGACATTAAAGCCTTGCTGCGTAAGATCGACGAGAACCTAACGCAGGCTTCCAGTGGAAATAAAATGCTGACCCTCAAGATTATTGCCGATTATGTTTTCAGTTCAAAAGTCAACATACAGGCCTTTTACGACCGGCAAATCAGCACCCCGCTCATCTCGTCGAGCTTTCCCGTTTCGGCTACCAATTTCGGGGTAAGTTTTAAATTTATGCTTACCCGCTAACTCATTAGTATTAAAAAAGCTATAAAGAATGTGAAAGTCATATGAACGCTTATTCATATATTCATCCAAATATGTACATTTGCCGCAAAATACATTTACTATGCAACGAAAATACCTTTTAATTGCCGTACTAGCCCTCGTGAGTCAGCTCACGTTCGGGCAGATTTTTGAACCGGTGAAGTGGTCGCACGAACTAAAGATCACCGGAAAAACCACCGGAGAAATAATTCATAAAGCCACCATCGAGAAAAGCTGGCATTTGTATGGAATGAACATTCCACCCGACGGTCCACGCCCGACGCAAATCGTATACGAAAAGCTGGTAAATGCCCAGAAATCAGGAGGAATTCAGGCTAAATCAAAATTAATCGACGTATACGATCAAAGTTTCCAGATGAACCTGAGTTGGTATGCCAACGAAGCAATTTTTGTACAGAAAATAACTTTTCAGGATGCCGCAAAAGTAAAAGTGGAAGGCTATGTGGAATACATGGCCTGCGACGACGAACGCTGTCTGCCTCCGGCACAGGACGAATTCACATTGGGGAATGCAAAAGCGGTGACCGAAAACCCGACTCAACCAGCAAACCAATCTACCGCAACGACTACTCCGGAAAAAACGACGGCAGTAGCTACCAACGAATTACAGATTACCGCATCCGATTCGACACTGGTGGCAGCGGCAACACCAGCCGGTACTTCAGCAGTCACCGATTACTGGACTCCGGTAATCGACGAGTTACGCTCGTTTGGCAACCAGATGGGTTCTGCAGGTAATATTTCGCTCTGGCTTATATTTATCGCCGGTTTGGTGGGCGGTTTTTTAGCCCTGTTCACTCCCTGCGTATGGCCCATAATACCGATGACGGTAAGTTTCTTTCTGAAGCGTTCGGAAAATAAAAGTAAAGGTCGCAGAGATGCAGTACTCTACGGATTCTCCATTATTGTAATCTACGTTTTATTAGGATTACTCATTACTATAATATTCGGAGCCAGCGCACTCAACAGTATGGCTACCAACGCGGTATTCAATCTGATATTCTTTGCCTTACTGGTCGTATTTGCCATTTCCTTCTTCGGAGCCTTCGAAATCACCCTGCCCTCGTCGTGGTCGAGCAAACTCGACGCTAAAGCCGAAACCACAGCCGGTTTTCTGAGCATCCTGTTTATGGCTTTCACGCTGGTACTGGTTTCGTTCTCGTGCACAGGTCCAATCATTGGCACCTTGTTGGTGGAAGTTTCGAGCACCGGCTCCCTGTTGGCACCCGCCATTGGCATGCTGGGTTTTGCCACCGCACTGGCCATCCCGTTTACCTTTTTCGCCTTCTTCCCATCGCTGCTCAAATCGATGCCAAAATCGGGCGGATGGCTCAATACGGTAAAGGTGGTACTGGCCTTCCTCGAACTGGCACTGGCACTTAAATTTTTGTCGGTGGCCGACCTGGCCTATGGCTGGAGAATACTCGACCGCGAAGTATTTATCGCGCTCTGGATTGTAATTTTCACTTTATTAGGCTTTTATCTACTTGGAAAGATTCGTTTCCCGCACGATAGCGAAAGCAAGCACACATCGGTATTGGGCACCTTTATGGCCATCATTTCGCTTGCCTTTGCCGTATACATGGTACCCGGATTGTGGGGAGCACCCTTAAAAGCCATCAGTGCCTTTGCACCGCCGCTTACTACCCAGGATTTTAATCTGTATGATGACGAAGTACATGCGAAATTCGACGATTACGAGTTGGGAATGAAGTATGCGGCCGAAAAAGGAATGCCGGTAGTAGTCGATTTTTCGGGGTATGGTTGTGTAAACTGTCGGAAAATGGAAGCTTCGGTTTGGACACATCCGCGGGTAAAAGAATTGCTGGAAGAAGATTATGTTTTAATCACCTTGTTTGTCGACGATAAAACACCGCTGACTCAGCCGTATGAAATAGAGGAAAACGGGAAGACCCGAAAAATCCGCACGGTGGGCGACAAATGGAGTTACCTGCAACGGGTGAAATTTGGAGCTAACGCTCAGCCCTTCTACGTAATGCTCGATAATGCCGGCATGCCACTCAACAATTCGTTCAGTTTCGACGAAAATCCGGACAACTTTATCAACTGGCTGGAACGTAAAAATCAATAAAACTGACAATATTACAGTCGTGCACTGCCAAAATCCTGACTTAAGGGTTTTGGCAGTGTAATTGTTAGAAGCAAGAACCAAGATTTCTGGTTGAGAAACATTTTCTCGTACATCTTGACTCTTGACTCTTGATTCTTGATTCTTGACTCTTGATTCTTGACTCTTAAAAAACAAACATATGAAGAAGAAAACAGAAGAAAAAAACGAAAAGCAGGAGCCGGTAACGGTTGGTGTGGATAACGATACAGCTGCAGCAACCGAGAACACTAGCTCAGACGAAACCACTGAAGCAACATCAGTAGAGTCGACGGATGGTACTATTAACGAACTAAAACAAGAAATTGCCGATTTAAAAGATAAAAATCTTCGTTTGATGGCTGAGTTCGACAACTTCCGCAAACGCACCTTGAAAGAAAAAAGCGAATTAATACTCAATGGAGGTGAGGACGTATTAAAAAAGCTTTTACCATTGGTTGATGATTTCGAACGGGCATTGAAAGCCATGGAAACCAGTACCGATGCACAAGCTTTGAAAGAAGGTCTGGACTTAATATATGCCAAATTAATCAGTTATCTGAATGAAAACGGCGTACGGGCCATTCCCACCGAGAATGAAGTATTCAATACCGATCTTCACGAAGCCATCACTACCTTTCCGGCCCCCTCGGAAGAGTTAAAAGGAAAGATTATGGATTGTGTATCGAAAGGCTACACCCTTCGCGAGAAGGTAATTCGTTTCTCAAAAGTAGTAGTAGGAGAATAACAAAAACGTATATACAGTGTCGAAAAGAGATTATTACGAAATACTGGGTGTGAGCAAGTCGGCCACAGCCGATGAAATCAAAAAGGCTTACCGTAAAAAAGCGATTGAATACCATCCTGATAAAAATCCGGGTGACAAAGCTTCCGAAGAAAAATTTAAGGAAGCAGCCGAAGCCTACGAAGTACTCAGCGACCAGCAGAAGCGCCAGCGTTACGACCAGTTTGGTCATGCCGGAGTTAACGGTTCAGCTGGTGGTGGATTTAACGGTGGAGGCATGAGCATGGACGATATCTTCTCTCATTTTGGAGATATTTTCGGTGGTCATTTTGGATTCGGAGGATTTGGAGGAGGTGGAAGTCGTGGTGGCACCCGCGTTCGTAAAGGCTCCGATCTGCGGGTGAAGGTTAAACTGAACCTACAGGAAATAGCTTCGGGAGTTGAAAAAAAAATAAAAGTAAAGAAATACGTTTCGTGTCAGCATTGTAACGGATCGGGCGCCGAACATGCTTCGGATATGACCACTTGTACCACCTGCCATGGGAGCGGTCGGGTAACCCGGGTTCAGAATACGATTCTCGGGCAAATGCAAACACAGTCGGAATGCCCTACCTGTCAGGGAGAAGGCAAAATCATAAAAGACAAGTGTAAACATTGTGCCGGCGAAGGGATTGTACGGGAGGATGAGGTAATCAACATCAACATTCCGGCCGGTGTAATGGAAGGTATGCAGCTTTCGATGAGTGGCAAAGGAAATGCTGCCCGCAGAGGTGGAGTAAACGGCGACTTGCTGGTATTGGTGGAAGAAGAGAAACACCCGGAACTCATCCGCGACGAAAACGATTTAATTTACAATTTGCTTATCACTGTACCTATGGCCACACTCGGAGGTTCAATCGAAGTACCTACGGTAGATGGAAAAGTGAAAGTAACCATTGCACCGGGAACACAGCCCGGCAAGGTTCTTCGGTTGCGTGGGAAGGGCCTGCCCAGTGTCAACCGCTATGGCACCGGCGATTTACTTATCAACATCGGGGTGTATATACCCGAGAATCTGAATAAAGACGAGAAGAATCTGATGGAAAAATTAAGTAAATCGGACAATGTAAAGCCCAATGCATCGGCTTCACGTGATTTCTTCTCACGCTTCAGAAATATGTTTGAATAGTTTCGGAGCTTCGGGAAAAAGACTATCTTTGCGACTGCAAATTTGGAATAATAAATCCCGATGAGACTTCTTACACTCTTCACACTAATCACCCTTATTGTTCCCGGGCTGCTCGGTCAGACCCGGGATCAATTGTATAATGCCTATATCGATCAGTTTCACACTATTGCCACAGCCCAGCAACGTTCGCACGGGATACCGGCAAGTATCATTTTAGCCCAGGGGCTTCTCGAATCGGGGGCAGGCCGTAGCCGTCTGGCCACCGAAGGCAACAATCACTTTGGAATCAAATGTCACGACTGGCAGGGAAAAAAGATTTACCACGATGATGACGAACGAAACGAATGTTTCCGCAAGTACAGTCATGCCCGAGAGTCGTTCGAGGATCATTCCATTTTCCTGACTTCCCGATCGCGGTATCAGTCGCTTTTTTTACTGGAAACCGACGACTATAAAGGCTGGGCCCGCGGATTGAAAGCTGCCGGCTATGCCACCGATCCGAATTACGCCAACAAGCTGATCGAAATTATTGAACGGTACGAATTGTACCGGTTCGACAAACACATACCGGTACAGGAAGTGTTACCTCCTGCGGCTGTGGCTATTACAGGTGGACACGCTGTGTACAAAAGCAATGGAGTAAAGATGATTGTAGCTCGTCCGGGCGATAGCTTCTCATCGCTTTCGTCGGCAACCGGAATTCGTGAAGATAAGCTCCGCTATTACAACGATACGCCTGAGCATGCAACGTTACGCCCCGGAACTATCGTCTTCCTGGCTAAAAAGAAGAAAAAGGGTGCAAGGGCTTATCCGGTGCATGTGGTACAGGAAGGCGAAACCTTGTATGGAATTTCGCAGAATTACGGCATACAGCTCATCAGTCTGTACAAGCTGAATAATCTCAGTTTTGATCAGGGAGCAACCATTGGTCAGGTTTTAAAACTACGATAACCCAATGCGACGAAAAAAAACCGAACTGATTGGCGAAGTAATTCAGGAGTTTCTGAAGCAACGGAAGCTCGATGGCCCAATTAACGAGCAACGGCTGCTGAATGCATGGCCGGAGGTTCTCGGGCCTAATATCCAGGCTTATACCAGTTCGTTGTACATCAAAAACAAGGTTTTGTATGTCAGCATTTCATCATCGGTACTTCGCCATGATCTTTTTCTGTCGAAGCCACAGATCATTGAATCGCTCAACCGGCATGTAGGAGTTGAGGTGATTTCCGAAATAGTATTTCGCTGAATTTATTCAAATAAACAAGCAGGTAGAACAGAGAACTAACCCTTTTCTGAATTCCTGTAAAAAAGAACCTGAAAAAGATTTATCCAATGAGAAAAACCGTTCTATTGCTTTTACTGGCAGTAAGTGCCGGACTATCCGCTCAGTTTTACACCATCAGCGGCTACCTTACCGACGGTAAAAGCGGCGAATCGATGATTAATGCATCGGTTTTCGATCATCGGTCGCGAAAAGGAACCGTGAGTAATGAATATGGATTTTATTCCATTACCCTGCCGGTGGGCGAAGTCGACCTTCAGTTTACCTATGTAGGATATCAAACCGAGAAGCGAAGTTTCAACCTGCGACGCGACACAAGCATCAGTATTGGGTTTAACGAATCAATTACCTTACAGGAAATTACCGTTACCGGACACCAAAAAATCACAGGAGTACAATCCACCCAGATGAGTGCGATGGAAGTACCGATTGCTCAGATTAAAACCGTACCGACCCTTTTTGGAGAAGCCGATTTAATTAAGGCTCTGCAATTGCTTCCCGGCGTACAGGCCGGTTCCGAAGGATCCACCGGGATGTATGTCCGTGGAGGAGGACCCGACGAAAACCTGTTTTTGCTCGATGGAATTCCGGTATACAACATCAACCATATGGCCGGATTTTTCTCGGTATTTAATCCCGATGCAGTGAAGAATGTAACGCTGTACAAAGGAAATTTCCCGGCACGATTTGGAGGACGATTATCATCGGTGATCGACGTACGAATGAACGATGGCAACAACAAGGAGATTCGCGGGAACTTAAGCGTTGGGTTAATCTCCTCAAAACTTAACATTGAAGGACCGATATTCAGCGAAAATACCACTTTTAACTTTTCGGCCCGTCGCACCTATTTCGACCTTCTGGCCCAACCTCTTATAGCGATAGCTGTCAAGTCGGAACAGGATGAAAATTATGATGGAAGTTTATCGGCAGGATATTATTTTTATGACTTAAACGGGAAAATCAGCCATAAACTTTCAGAAAAAGATCGCTTATACCTGAGTTTATACATGGGCGACGATGCCATCTATGCCAAATTCAGGTCGCGCTACCGGGATACCGACAACAACAAAATGTCGGAGCATATGAAGTTGGACTGGGACTGGGGCAATATTGTTAGTTCGGCACGCTGGAACAGGGTGGTAAACAACCGTTTGTTCATGAATTCAACCATTGCATATACCCGTTATCGATTCGATTTGTACCTGGGAACCCGATTTGAAGAAACCCAACGAAACCCTCCCTCCTATGCCTATGTCGATTATATGGTTGGTTATAAGTCGGGAATTGAAGACTACACTGCCAAAGTTGATTTCGACTTTGCACCTCATCCCGATCACGATGTTAAGTTTGGTGCCAACTACACGTACCATACCTTCAGACCCGGTGTTTCAGTTTCACAAAATGAAATTAAGTATAACAACGAGACCATCAAAAACGATACAGTATTCGGGGATAAAAATGTATATTCGCACGAAACCATGGCCTATATCGAAGATAATATCACCCTGGGACAAGCGTTGAAAATTAACCTGGGTCTTCATTATTCGATGTTTCACGTACAAAAGGAAACCTACAACTCACTACAACCCCGGGCAAGTATGCGCTGGTTGCTTAGCGACAGAGTGTCGGTAAAAGCTGGATATGCAGCTATGAGTCAGTATGTTCATTTATTATCGAACTCCAATGTAAGTTTGCCGACCGACCTATGGGTACCGGTAACCAGGCGTATCAAACCCATGCGATCGCATCAGTATTCGGCCGGTGTGTTTTACAACTTCCGCGATTTGATTGATTTTTCGGTCGAAGGATATTACAAAAGCATGCACAACCTGATTGAATACCGCGATGGGGCTTCGTTCCTGGGTTCAACTTCGGGCTGGGAAGATAAAGTTGCCATGGGCGAAGGATGGGCCTACGGATTGGAGTTGCTGGCACAGAAATCAGTTGGTAAAACTACGGGATGGATTGGATATACCTGGGCCAAAGCAGAGCGTAAATTCGACCGAACAGGACAGGAAATTAATAATGGTAAAATTTTTCCGGCAAAATACGATCGCCGTCACGATTTCAGTCTGGTGGTGTCGCACAAATTCAGCGACAGATTCGATTTGGCCGGAACCTGGGTAATATCGTCGGGGAACACCGGGACGCTGGCTTTGCAGCAGTATGAAGGAACTCCGGTTCCCGGCGACATGTGGGGATGGCGACCCGATCTGAATCACATCAGTAGCCGTAACAATTACCGGTTTAATCCGTATCACCGCATGGATATTGGTATGAATTTCCACAAGAAAAAGAAAAATGGCGTGCGAACGTGGAATATAAGCGTTTACAATTTGTACAACAACAACAATCCGTTTATGGTATACCCAAGTGAGGTTTGGGAGCCTGCATCATCATTGCCTTCTGACGATCCTAATCAGTATACTCAATACACCACGCGGAAAGTTTTTAAACAAATTTCCATTTTCCCGATTATCCCTTCACTAACCTACAGTTATAAATGGTAACACCTACTAAAATGAAGAAACTATATTCATCTCTGCTTATGCTTTCAGTGCTTCTGTTGGCATCCTGCGAAAAAGAAATCGAATTTAACGGCGACATTACCCAGCCATTGGTGGTAGTAAACAGTTATCTCCTTCCCGACTCCACCGTACGGGTACAGCTTTCGAAAAGCCGCTTTTTTCTGGACTCTAAAGTCGATTACGACCGGATTGACGACGCGACAGTTACCATAGTGGTAAACAACAATTTTAGCGAAGCCCTCCGTCATACCCAATACGGAAATTACATTGGTTCTTACCTGCCGCAACCCGGCGATTCGGTTGCCCTAAGCATAAAAGTTCCGGGTGAAGACGAAATTGTAAGTTCGGCAGTGGTACCTCCACCCTCTACAGTTATTTCCATCGACACTTTATCCCGACGACAAATATCGCGCTATCCGGCTGAGGTGCGCAACGATACGATTCGGGCATGGATGATAGATTACGAACTGGAAATGGGGCTCCGGATAAAAGATCCTGCAATTCAAAAAAATTATTATCGGCTATCCATTCTTTACAACGAAGAATATGCCGATTGGGATTATCGAAATTATTATTACGTCTACTTCACCTTGCAGGGAGTAAGCAACGAAAATTCGGGCGACAATTTGCTGGGATTAATCGGAGGAGAACAGCAAAAGGAATTTCACCTGTTTCCCGACGATTTATTCGATGGAAAAGATATTGTTATTCGGTTTAAAGTAAAAGAATATGTATTAGAAAGAGCTCCCGGGTACACCGATCCAAACCCACCTGCACAAATCAGTTACATTGTTAATTTACAAAGTTTGAACCGGGATACCTACTTATTTCTTAAAACGAAAGAAGCATCGAAAGAAATTGTAAATGAATTTTTTAGCGAACCTGTTCAGATTTTCAGCAATATAACCAACGGAATCGGAATTTTCGGAGCTATAACCAACAACAGGAAAGTACTAAAAATGAGTCGTTAAGAAATCATTTCTTCTGATTCCACTCACGGGTATCGTAGCGTTCATTTTTGATCGCTACGATTTTTTTATGATCCTCAGAAGTCAACAATCTTTCACTTTCAAGCAATAATAGCTGCGAAAGCTCATTGATCAGTGATTTGAAAAAGGAAGTAGCCCCTTCGGCACCTATATATTGACTGGCCGATTTTTCCATAACGTAACGAACAATATTTTTCACCGGGCTGGGAACCGAAGCAATTCCCTTTGCGGGCAAAAGGTTGCGGGGCGGATTAAGTGCTCCCTGAAGCATTTCCAGGTTGATGTCGTATAAAAGGGTACCGTGTTGCATCACCCTGTCCATGGTAACATGCGATGCTGTTCCCGAAATTTTGTAGCCTCCCGGCAACCATAAATCTTTTCGCTGGCCAACTATAGTCATAATCCCTAATCGTGCCAGGGCTTCAACCAGGGGATGTAAGAAATCGGCTGTAGTCCCCGAATTCAATGCAGTTTTATTGGTGATAAATGAATAATTCAGATTTCCACGGTCGTGATACACCGCACCACCACCCGACAAACGCCGTAGCACCGGTATTTGGTTTTCATCGCAAAATACTACATCAACCTCATTGCGCCATACCTGGTTGCACCCAATTATGACACTGGGATTATTGCTGTAAAAAAAAGCAAATTCGCCGGCACACTTACTGAATAAAAATTCCTCAGTGGCCAGATTATACGCCGGATCGTTGGTTCCTGAAACAACAAGTTGCATAGCTACTTAATTCAACTTCTGATAGTATTTTAATTCGTGTTCGGGAAGAAGTCCGGGATGAAGTATGTGAATTAAATCCTTTAAAAGCCAATCGGGACGTACTACGGCACTCTCCCAAAAATCGTTGGCACCAGAAGGAAGTAACAATTTATTGTAATTGTATACATTTTCCAACTTCACAGACTGAAATAGTTTATGTTTTCCATCGGTTGAAATTAATTCGTCCAGCGAATTAAAATTACAATTCAGCCACACTTCAGCTGCCGAAAAATTGGCTAACACCGATTCTACATTCAGAGGCAAACTACCCCTGGTGCTATCGTTGGCATAAAAGTACTGCCCTCCTGCATCGGCCAGCATGCGGGCCATATAACTTTTCCCGCCCGGCATATACCAGGTACCTCTGAAGTTCGAACCCGTGAGCACCGTGGGCCAGCTGGTTTGATTCTGTACCTGTTCCACCAGGGCAGTATATTCTCCCGAAATCACCGCATAAAGGCTATCGGCACGCTCTTCACGCCCCACCAACAGAGCCATAAACTTCAGCCACTCGGCCCTGCCCAATGCCGTTTCTTCCATCCATTCGTTGTTATATATCACCGGAATACCGGCATTCTGCACCCGCACGGCATACGGATCGTCCTGCTTATAACCGCTCATCACCAACACCGATGGCTGTGGCAACATCGTCCGTTCGACATTTATGCTGAAAGCATCCCCCAAATTTGCCACTAAGCCATTTTCGATTTTTCTCTGTATAAACGGATTATATATCAACTCCGGCGAACAACTCCCGCTTATCATATCAGCCTCGCCCAGGGCATCGAGAAAAGCTACTTGTGTAACCGAACTAACTGCCAGTGATTGTACCGGAACCTTGATTTTCAAACCGTCGGCCGGAGTCGCTACCGAATCGTTATCAACCAGGTAATACACCGCAAGATCCACATCGGGTTGCCAGGGATTGTGGATTACTACCCGGCGATAATCGGCCGATCGTTCGATCGAAAAACCCGTAGCATACGACAATTCGACCCGCTCGTTCACAAAAACTGCTTCCGTTGCTGCAGGCTTACCTTTACAGGCTACCATCATCAGCATCGGAAGCGCTATCAGAATCAGATTTTTAAAAGACATTTCTATTTATCGTTTTTTACAAATAACCACAACACTCCGGAGATGGCCAGGGTAACAGCGGCGATAACAAAAACAATCGATTTATCGGCAGCTGCATTCACTACCTCGCCCACTTTGAAACTGGCAACCAACTGCGGCAACACTACCGACAAGTTGAAAATCCCCATATACAAGCCCATCTTTTTCTGATCGACCTTTTCGCTCATTATAGCAAAGGGAAGCGATACCACCGAGGCCCATCCAATACCCACCACTGCCAGTGCCAGGTAGTAAGTTATAATTGTACTCCCCATTAGCAATACTCCGGCATATCCAATTGCCATAATAAAAACACATAGCAGGTGAGTTCGTACCATCCCTATACGCTTCGAAAATCCATTAAGTACCAACACCGGCAACACGGCACTCACCAAACTCAAAATAAAAAAAGCTATCGAATTAACTTTCCCGGCCTCATCGCCTAATCCTAACTCGTTGGTAAGGTAGAAAAAAGCGTAAATAAACATCGTCTGCACCCCAATCCAGGTGAAGGAATGCGCCAACAGTACCTTCTGAAATTCGTTACTCCGCGAATTACTTTTCAAAACGTTAGGAAGAATTAGCACTGCGCTCAGCGCCACCAATACGAGCGATACAAATTCTACAATACCAAGCGGATATCCTGCAACAAGCACAGTAGCATCGATATGGACTCCAAAAAGTTTCGACAAAATTACATAAAATCCGTACAATAAAAAACCCGAAAGTGGAAGAAGTGACTCCAATAAATCGCGGGTTGATGCTTTTTGTTTCTGAGAATGACTTTCGTTTACTGATTTTTTTTCGTCTCCTGTCAGTTTTGCACCGGGCTCTGGTGCAATTTCGGCCAACTCACGTGGCTCTTCGATTAGCAGTGCCGGTATAACCGATGCCAACAGAGCCACCACAACACCGAAGTATATCAGAAAAATATTTCCTAAAGTGCCCCCAATTAAATAGGCTAACACACCAAAGGTTCCCGAAACAGTCTGCATCCAGGTATACCCCTTACTACGATCGCGATGCGGAGTACAATCGGCTACCAGCGACCGGGTAGGGTTAAAACTTACGTTAATCGACAAATCGAGGGTTAATGCCACAATAACAGCAATGGCCATCAGTCCGGCCTGCGGATCGTCGCCTCCTACAAACACCTTCTGTAAAATCTCCAGGTTGGGTAATGCCAGCATCATAATGGCGGCCAGAATACCGCCTATAATAATCCACGGTCGACGACGGCCGCCCATGAACCACATCTTATCCGATAGTGCTCCTACCAGCGGCTGTGCAATAATACCAGCTATGGGGCCGGCTGCCCATACTATACCGATTTCGTGAATATCGAGACCGTAACGAGTCGACAAAATCCAACTGAGAGCCGAAATCTGAACCGATAGCGCAAATCCCATGGCTGTTGCCGGAAGACTTAATAATGCGAAAAACGCATTCGACATTTTTTTCTGAATGTTCAACATGCTGAATTGTAGTGATTAGTGGTGAGTGGTTAGTTTTGGTTTGCAAGTTTAGTAATTTATCTTCAATTTCCGACTTTACATTCAATACCACCAGCAAGAATGAAACATCAAACGTTTGCGTTATTTTTTTAACGATCGATTGATTCCTTCAATATACTCCAACAACTCCTCTCTTCCTTCTGCTTTTTCGGCCGAGGTAATAAAGATTGGAGGTAACTCCTCCCAGCTTTCTTCCAGTTTCTGACGATAGGCAGACATATTGTCGTTCAACTTGCTTTTCGATAGTTTGTCGGATTTTGTAAACACAATAGAAAATGGGATTCCACTCAGGCCCAGCCATTCCATAAACTCAAGATCGATCGTTTGTGGTTCGTGACGGCAATCGAGCAGCACGAACAAACAGGTAAGTTCCTCCCGAAAAAGAATATACCCTTCGATTATCTTCTTCAATTTGTCGCGTGTCGATTTACCTGCAGTAGCATAACCGTAGCCGGGCAGATCGACCAGATACCACTCATCATTGATTATAAAATGATTTATCAACAGGGTTTTTCCGGGTTTTTGCGAAGTCTTTGCCAATCCTTTGCGGTTGGTCAACATATTGATCAGCGACGATTTCCCTACATTCGACCGTCCGATAAAGGCATATTCGGGCAATCCATTGGTGGGACACAATTTCACATCGGTGTTACTAATTACAAATTCAGCATTCTTTATTTCCATTTTTTTGACGATATATATAATCCGGTAAACATTAATAATCCATTCATTAACAACAATTCGTATCCAAAGGCATACCCTGCATAACGAATCGAGAGTTCATTAATTGCAAAACAAAGCACGGGTGAAGCAACCGCAATTGCCGGTACCCGGCGGTCGGACGGTTGCAGGCGGGTAAATAATCCGAAGGCAAACATCCCCAACAACGGTCCGTAAGTGTACGATACCAGCACATAAATAGTATCGATAATACTTCGGTCGTTCATCTGCTGTATTATCAGAACAATAATCACAAACAACACCGACAGGGCTGCATGTACTCTGATTCGGGTGGTTTTACGTTCATCCGAAGGGTTTATTTTCAGAATATCGACCATGAACGACGTCGTTAAGGCTGCCAGTGCTGAATCGGCGCTTGAGAAAGCTGCCGCTATAATTCCTGTAACGAACATCAGCATGACGGCCGTACCAAAGAAGTTTTGTGCAAAAAAGGGCAATAGCTGATCGCCGGCGACAGGTAGTGAAATTCCATGGGTTTGTGCATACGTAAGCATCAGCCAACCCAGTATCAGAAACAACAGGTTGAAAGGAATAAATGCAATCCCATACCAATACATATTTTTTTGAGCATCTTTCAGATTACGGCAGGTAAGATTTTTCTGCATCATATCCTGATCGAGTCCGGTCATCACCACTGCAATAAAAATCCCACTGAAAAACTGTTTTACGAAATGCTGTTTACTGATCCAGTTGTCGAATACAAAAATCTGACTTTTAGCATCTCCGTGAATCTGACTCATAAATGCATTAACCGACAAACCGTTTAATTCCAGCATCTTATCCACCATAAACACCAGGGCCGTCAGCATCACTATGGTTTGAAGCGTATCGGTCCACACAATACTTTTTATACCGCTTCGAAAGGTGTACAGCCAAATCATCAGTAAAATGACACTTATAGTAATCCAAAAAGGAACTTTCCAGGCATCAAAAACCATTGTTTGTAAGATGAGCGCAACCACATACAAGCGTGCAGCGGCTCCGAGGGTTTTCGACAATAGAAAAAAAGAGGCTCCTGTGGTATAACTCCGTGCTCCAAACCGCTGACCGAGGTAGGTATAGATGCTGGTAAGTTGCAAGCGATAGTAGAGTGGCAACAGTACCCTGGCAATGATGAGATAACCAACGAAGAATCCGAAAACCGTTTGAAGGTACGAAAACTGAATATTGCCTACCATCCCGGGCACCGAAACAAAGCTAACACCTGAGATGGAAGCACCGACCATGCCAATGGCCACTACCCACCAGGGCGAACTATGGCGGGCCGTAAAAAACGATTCGTTGTCGGTTGCTTTGCGGCCGGTAACATACGAAACCAGCATCAGTACGGCAAAATAGCCGAAAAGCACCAGTAAAATAAGGGAACTGTTCATTTATATCTAATTAGTATCGGCAGTGGCACACTTATAAATTCCGATAAGTGTGCAGGATCATCACAAAAACGCCTTCAAAATTAGTGAAAAATACCCAAAAAACGCATAATCGGTTCCAAAATAGCTTGATCGGGAAATTTTTCGTAATTTTGCGACTGAATTTTTTGCAAGTAAATGAGTTATCAACAGTATCCATCTTCGTTACTCGAAAACGCGGTAAACGAATTTACCCGATTACCGGGAATAGGCCGAAAAACAGCGTTGCGATTGGCTTTGCATTTGTTGCGTCAGCCCGAAACTGAGGCCGAAAAATTTGGGAACGCGGTGATTCAGTTACGGAAAGATATTCATTATTGCTCGGTATGCTACAATATCTCGGATACAGATATCTGTCAGATTTGTGCTAATCCGGGGCGCGATGGCTCAACCGTTTGTGTGGTTGAAAACATCCGTGATGTGATGTCGATCGAAAACACGCAGCAGTTCAGAGGCTTGTACCATGTATTGGGTGGAATTATTTCGCCGATGGACGGAGTTGGACCTTCGGATTTGCAAATCGGAAGTTTGGTAGAGCGTGTACAAGGTGGAGAGGTAAAAGAAGTAATTCTGGCGTTGAGCACCACCATGGAAGGCGACACCACCAACTTCTACCTTTTCCGCAAACTGGCGCCTTTCGACGTCAGAGTAACCACGATTGCCCGCGGAGTAGCTGTAGGTGATGAGCTGGAATATGCCGATGAGGTTACGCTGGGCAGGTCGATTTTGAACCGGGTGGAATTTTCGAATTCGTATAAATGAGAGACAAGAGTCAAGAATCAAGAGTCAAGAGTCAAGAATCAAGAGACAAGAGTCAAGAGTCGAGAGTCAAGAATCAGGATTACGCTGTAAGGCTACAGAGATGACATCCGGATTAACTACTTACTAATAAAGCAGTACATAATACCTACAAAAAATAGAAAATGATAGAAAAAATAGTAAAACGGCTGAATTTGGTATATTACCTGTTTTACCTTGCTGCCTTATTGGCTGCAGCAGGTGGTTTTCAGCTCTTCCGGTCGGGCATCCGCATCGAGCCCAACAGCAGTGCAGGCATTGCATTAACTTCTCTGCTCATAATTTACATAATCGGGTCGATTCCACTTGCGCTGAGTATTTTCAACAAGAAAACGAAAAAATGGGCCGAAATGCCTTCTCTGCACGAAAAACTGGCCCTTTACGAAAAAGGAGCAACTATTCGTATTTTAGTAATAGGAAGTGGATTTTTGCTGGGAGTATTGTTTTTCTTCCTGATGAATTCGCAGTCGATGATTTTCAGCGCCGGAATTGCCGCCATAGGATTATTCTTCTGCAAACCTGCCGAAGTAAAAATTATTAGTGAATTAAAGATAGAAGATCCCGAACAAGACAATTAAACATGAAGACAGCACCAAACTACAACGCCAGCATGTTGGTGATTGCCGTTGATTTCGACGGAACCATAGTGACCCACGAATATCCCCGTATTGGCCGCGAAATTCCTTTTGCCATCGAAACGCTAAAGAAATTACAGGAAGATTTGCACTTACGGTTAATTTTGTGGACTGTGCGCGAAGGTAAAGAACTGAACGAAGCGGTAGAATACTGCAGAGGACGCGGATTGGAATTTTATGCCGTGAATTCAAATTATCCCGAAGAAAATGCCGCGAGTCGGGAGCCTCGTAAGCTGAAGGCCGACTTATTTATCGACGACCGTAACCTGGGTGGATTGCCCGATTGGGGAGTTGTGTACCACATGATTGCCGAAGGTAAGCACTTATCGCAGGAAGCATTACTGGCTCATTATTCGTCGGATAGCATTGCCGGGACTCAAAAAAAGAAAAAAGGTTTACTGAAATCTATTTTCGGTTAAAGGTATAGAATACTACTGGCTTACAAACTTACATCTACAGACCAGGCATCCAGTGCAATTCAAATCAGCTATTAGCACTTTAGGTGCAAAGGTTAAGTAGAAGTGAAAAAATCTATAAATATGCTTTTAACAGATCAACTACTAACGTTGCGGGCACCAGAACCGGAAGACCTGGAACTGTTGTATGAATGGGAAAACCTGACTCAATTCTGGGAGACAGGCAACACCCGTCAGCCCTGGTCGCGTTATGCGTTGAAACAATACATTGGTGAAAGCCATCAGGACATTTACGAGAGCAGGCAGTTACGACTAATGATGGTGGAAGTAACTTCCGGCGAAGTGGTTGGCACAGTCGATTTATTTGATTTCGACCTGCATCACAGCAGGATAGCATTGGGACTATTTGTTGCTCCCGGTCACAAAGGAAAAGGGTATGCCTCAGCAGCATTACATCTTACCGAGGCCTATATTTTCGATTTTCTGAAGATCAACCAGTTGTATTGCCATATTGCCAGCACCAATACCGCCAGCATACGAATGTTTACCAAAGAGAATTTCGATTCGGTAGTGTTACGTAACTGGATTCGTACCCGCGAAGGATTTGAAGATGTTGTTTTGTTTCAGCAATTTGCCACAGATTATCGTCGTTCACGGATGGCAAAAGC
>CAZLHC010000046.1:29859-31044 GCA_964559265.1 uncultured Paludibacter sp.
GCCCTACCAGTTCTTTCCGGCTGATGTTCAAACAAAAAACCATCAACCAGCCCTACCAGTTCTTTCCGGCTGACGCTTAAGGCACAAACACTTCCAGCAGCACTGTCTCTGCAATAGGAATCAACTTTACAGAATCGATAACCGCAGGAATCAATACCGTATCACCGGCTTTGACTTTCAACACCTCCTCATTCCAACGAATTTCAACTACCCCTTCGAGGCACATATAAGCCACAAACGAATCGATAGTACTATAATTTCGTTCCAGTGGGGTATTGAACCGAAGAATACCGGTATTGAAATACTCGCAGGTAATCAACGGGGTAAGCGCGTTCAATTCGGCCTTATAAGGAGTTTTAGGAGATCGGGAAGCCGAGAAATCGATTACATCCAGAGCTTCATCGGTATGCAATTCGCGTTCATTGCCCTGGTCGTCTTTCCGCTTAAAATCATAAATACGATAAGTAACATCACTGCTTTGCTGAATCTCGGCCACCACAACCCCTTTTCCAATAGCATGAACCAGTCCGGCAGGAATAAAAAACACATCACCTTTTGAAACAGGTACATGTTGTAGCAACTCTTCCACCGTATCATTATCGAGGGCATCGAGGTAAGTATCGCGCGAGCAATCCTCTTTAAAACCAATAATCAGCTCAGCACCCGGATCGGCATCCACCACGTACCACATTTCAGTTTTACCATAGGAATGATGACGGTCGGCAGCCACCTCATCGCCGGGATGAACCTGGATAGAAAGGTTTTCGTTGGCATCGATCAGTTTAAACAGAAGCGGAAACGAGTGGCCATGCTCTTCGAACACTTTATCGCCCACCAGATCGCCCATATATACTTCGATAAGCTCACGTAAATCGTTACCGGCTAAAGGGCCATTCATAACCACCGACTCATCGCCTTCGTAGCCGGATAGTTCCCAGCTTTCGCCAAGTTTATCGCTGGTAGCAGCCTTACCAAAAATCGTTTTTAATTTTGTACCACCCCAGATTTTATCTTTCAAACGGGGGGAAAAGAGAAGAGGAGTTAGCATGATTGTTTGGGAATTAGTTACTCGTTTGGGAAAGAATAAGTGAGCGTTGCGCACTTCGTGCTTCACTAACGGGGCGTTGCGCTTCGCTTCACTAACGGGGCGTTACGCACTTCGTGCTCCACTAACGGGGCGTTGCG
>CAZLHC010000047.1:0-5633 GCA_964559265.1 uncultured Paludibacter sp.
ACTAAACGTCCGATACGGCCAAAACCATTGATACCTACTTTAATCATTTTATTTAGTGTTTAAAATTGAGTTTCTAAATCGACTGCAAAATTACAAATTTATGTCGGTTTATCAAAAATTATTACCGATTATTTTAGTTTAAACTATTCGACAAAAAAATACGCAAGCTGGTGTTAAAACCAAACTTGCGTATTTTTACAGTAGCGACAGTTAAACTGTAACTGCTTATTTCTTCAGTTCAAAATCTACACGACGATTTTTCTGACGACCATCGCGGGTTGAATTAGGAGCAATTGGTTTGGTTTCACCAAAAGTAACTGTTTCGATTTTCGACGAAGCCACACCTTTTGAGGTAAGAACCTCTTTTACGGTATTAGCACGTTTCATACCTAACTCTTCGTTGAATTCTTCGGGACCGGTTGAATCGGTATGACCGGCTACAACAACCTTAGAAAACACATTTTGATTCAATAAATTGGATACCTGATCCAATGCAGCTACTGATTCTTCAGTAAGTTTAGTCGACTGGAATTTGAAAAGTACTTCAGGGAAATCAACATCGAGGCTGGTACCACCTGCATATTTGGCAGCTACCAGGCTGTTCTGTTCGGCAGTAGCTTTAACTTTGCTAACTTCACCTTCCAGTTTATCAAGACGCTGACGAATAGCATTATTTTCGGCTTCGATAGCATCCATACGACGCATAAGCGCGGCATTGTCATCTTTAATCATGGCAGCAACCTGAGCTACCGGCGATGGATAAAACTCGTCCATGCTCATTTCGCGGACATGTTTCTTATCGTCGTTTGCTCCGAATTTGTAACGAAGACCCACTGTTCCGATAACACCATCAGCTCCTAAACCATTCACAGAAGCTCCACCAATGGCTTCGTTTATGTAGTAACGATACTGACCTTCTACGTTCAGGGCCCATTTTCTGCTCAACGAATACTCAGCATTCAAGCCAATGTAAATCAATGGAGTAATACCATTGTATTCAGCACCGCTGGCAAGGTCGTATCCAAAGAATCCGAGACCTCCTCCAAGATTTCCGTATACATTCACCTTCTGCCAGAAACCGGTACGGGTTGGGCTGAACAAGTTCGAAAAATTGGTGGATTCGTAAACGGTGAAATCCAGCGTACGCCCCTGACCAGTGCTACGGTTGTAGGTGAGAAAACTGACATCACCACCAAATCCAAACAACGGATTTACAGTGTAATCGAGCGACACACCCGGTAATGTCCAGCCAAAACGGCTTAACATAGTACCACCTGGAGCTACACGATAGTAATCCAGACCAGCTTTAACATTTAATGACCATTTCGACACGTCCTCCGACTTTGTCGCTGTGGTTTGAGCAGATACGGCAAACACCGTCCCTGCCAGTAATAAAACACTAAAAAACTTCTTCATAACGTTTTGAATTAAAAAAAATGATTTTACTTAAGTTTCGTTAGAATTGTGAATTTGAACCATTAAAAACACAAAAGTACAAAATTGTTTTGTCTACACCGCAATTTTACAAAAAAAAATCAAATTATTTCCAATTTTAGAACAGCCAACCTACTTTAAAACAGGGATCTGATTTGAACCAACTGAAAAATATCTGTTAATTTCGTTATCTTTGTAGCCCAAACACGAATTAATGAACCTGAGGGATAATTCAACCACTAGTCACGTTAGCAGCTATACTGTTTTGGTGATTAAAGTTATCTTGCTTCTATTTATAGTAGTTGCAGGAAAAAGTTGGATTATTTCCTCTGAAATATACGATTCAGTACTATCACAATATGCACAACTCCTGGGAAATTCGACTTCAGCCCTTCTCAATTGGCTGGGCTACGAATCGTCCTATTTGTCGACACACGATAGGTTAACGCTTGATGGCTACGAAAAGTTCGGTCTGCAATCGAGTTTAGCTGTACGGTATTATTTCTATGTTGCTATCATTCTTATCCCTTTTACCCAACAGCCATTTAGAGCTATTTTACTCGTAGCTGGCGCATCTGCACTTCTTTTCCTCGTTTCGGCAGTGCGGTATACCGGCCTGGCATTGATGAGTGAACAAAGTGCTCATTTTGTGGTCGCGGCAAGTTCAATTTCCCGATATCTTTTACTTTGGATGGCTGTTATGTATCGAATAATTAATCACCAACAGTTAAATAAATGGCTGCAAAATGCCGACCAACAGTTCCGGCAACGGTTTCAACTATCTCTACCAGTGTTTGTTTTGATGCTGATTACCACTTCGAGCTGGATGAGCATTATCGACAGAGCAATGATTACACCCGACAGCCAATTTGTGTACTATTTCAGCACCCTGCTATTAGCGATTACCAACTGGTTGGTGCAATTAGCCCATTTTCAACCTACCGTCAGTGGTTATTATATCTGGATAGAAAATGTATGGGTCTATCTTGGTTCACCTTGTTTGGGAGTAGGTACTATGATTTTGTTTGCAAGCCTGATCGGGCTCATACGAAGTAAACTGTTAAACAAACTGATCTACATAAGTAGTGGTTTAGCCTTGCTGGTAGTATTAAATTCCGCACGTATCGCTTATATTCTGATTCATATATACAAAAACGGAAAATACACTCATAATATTGAGGTTCACGATCTGTCAAATTATTTTTTCTACGCAATAGTATTTATCTTATTGGTTATCTATATATACTGGTTTCAACATCTTACATTCACTTTTAATAAAAACGACGATTATGGCACGCAACACCAAACCCCATCCGATAATTGAACATATCGCCATTACTGCAATTGCAGCAGAAGGAAAAGCATTGGCCCGCTTCAACGAAAAGGTGGTATTTGTACCACATGTAATTCCCGGCGATATAGTCGATTTACAGGTAACGAAAAAGAAAAGTGCTTATCTGGAGGCCCGGGCCATCCGTTTTCACAGCTATTCGCCTCAGCGTATAGAACCGGTTTGCGAACATTTTGGCATTTGTGGTGGATGTAAATGGCAGATGCTCCCCTACTCCGACCAGTTGGCCTACAAGCAGCAGCAGGTAACCGATAATTTAACCCGAATTGGGAAAGTGGAGTTGCCGGCGATTCAACCAATACTTGGTTCTGAAAAAACCGAATTTTATCGCAACAAACTCGAATTCACCTTTTCGAACAAAAAATGGCTGACTACCGAGGAAATGAATACAGAAGAAAACCGGAACATGAATGGTGTAGGATTTCACATTCCGGGCATGTTCGACAAAGTACTCGACATAAACAAATGCTGGTTACAGGACGATATTTCAAATCAATTGCGTAACGAAATCCGAAGGTATGCATTTGAAAAAGGGCTTTCGTTTTTTGATTTGCGCAAGCAAGAAGGCTTCTTGCGTACCATGATGGTTCGAACAACATCTACCGGAGAACTGATGTTGATAATGGTATTTTTTCACGAGGATGAAAGTGCACGTATTGCACTTCTTGATCACCTGGCCCAACAATTTCCGCAACTAACTACTTTGATGTATGTAATCAACTCGAAGGCAAACGATACAATAACCGACCAGGAAGTTATTGTCTTCAAAGGGGCTGACGCAATTGTGGAAGAAATGGAGGGTTTGAAATTTAAGATCGGCCCCAAGAGTTTTTACCAAACTAACTCAGAGCAAGCTTATACCTTGTATAAAGTAACCCGTGATTTCGCCGGGCTTAGCGGCAATGAGCTGGTTTACGATCTGTATACCGGCACCGGCACCATCGCCAATTTTGTGGCCAGGCAATCAAAACAAGTAATCGGAATCGAATATGTACCCGAAGCAATCGACGATGCACGCATCAATTCGTCGCTGAACAATATCGACAATACATTGTTTTACGCAGGCGACATGAAGGATATTCTTCACGAAGAATTCATCCTGAAACACGGCCGGCCGGATGTAATTATAACCGACCCACCGCGTGCGGGTATGCACAACGACGTTATCGAAGCTATCCTTTTTGCCGCACCCAAGCGAATTGTGTATGTGAGTTGTAATCCGGCAACACAAGCCCGCGACATCAGCTTACTGGATACTGCGTATAAGGTTACCAGGGTTCAACCTGTCGATATGTTCCCTCATACCCACCATGTTGAAAATGTAGTGCTGCTCGAGTCGAGGAACTAACTGCCAACCAACCACATAACTTTTTGCTGAACATAAAAGTAAGTTAGTATGTTACAGGAAATAATTGTCATTGCCATCGTTGCCGGGGCAGTGATCTATACTGTTTTTTCAGTTGTTCGATCGGTTCGTAAAAAAAACACGAGTCCGTGCGGCGACTGTTCCGGGTGTGATGTTAAAAAGGAATTCTTACTGAAGTACAAGACGGCTAAAAATCCTGCTGATATTACTTGTGTAGACTACCGGAAGAAATAAATTGGAAAAATATTTTTATTATATATTGGTTTAGCAGGAAAATATTTTTACTTTTGAATGCTTGTATTAATTACATAACGTTATTTAATTAAAAACAAATATACACATGAAGATTCACGAATATCAGGCAAAGGAAATTTTTTCGCGCTATGCCATTCC
Source organism: uncultured Paludibacter sp. (assembly GCA_964559265.1). Taxonomy (GTDB): domain Bacteria; phylum Bacteroidota; class Bacteroidia; order Bacteroidales; family Paludibacteraceae; genus Paludibacter. The sequence continues at coordinate 4,545 of CAZLHC010000047.1, forward strand.
TATCACAAAGGAGAAAGTATGTTTCACCGTCGACGAAATAACACAAGCTGCTTCGGAATTTGAGATGCCGGTGGTAGTAAAGGCACAGGTGCTGGTGGGCGGCCGCGGCAAAGCAGGAGGTGTTAAACTGGCACGTTCGGTGGAAGAGGCTACAGCTGCGGGAGAAAAGATTCTGGGAATGGATATAAAAGGGTTAACGGTAGAAAAGGTGCTGGTTGCACAAGGTATTAAATTCAATTCCGAATATTATGTAGGACTCACCATCGACCGGAATTCAAAGTCGGTTATATTTATGGCCAGTAGCGAGGGAGGTGTTGAAATTGAAGAAGTTGCTAAAGAAAATCCGGATGCGATACATAAATTTGTTATAGATCCGGACTTAGGTATGACTGCATTTCTGGCCCGAAAAATCGCATTTAAACTATTTACTGATTTTTCGCTGGTAAAACAGGCTGTGGTAATGTTCCAAAAATTATATCAGATTTTTGTCGACACCGATGCCTCGCTGGTAGAAATCAATCCGTTGGTGGTGACCGACGACGGACAATTGCTTGCACTCGACGGAAAAATGAATTTCGACGACAATGCCTTATTCCGTCAGCCGGCTATTGAAGCGTTGAATGAACCCGATGAAGACGAAAAGAAAGAGTTGGAGGCCAAGGACAAGGGCTTATCCTATATTCGATTGGATGGAACTATTGGTTGTATGGTAAACGGAGCAGGGTTGGCTATGGCAACCATGGATCTGGTGAAGTATTTTGGAGGTCAACCGGCCAACTTTCTGGATATCGGAGGCAGTTCGAGTCCTCAAAAGGTAATAGATGCCATGAACCTGTTGCTCTCCGACAAAAACGTAAAAGTAGTGATGATTAACATATTCGGAGGTATAACCCGTTGTGATGATGTAGCGCGAGGACTGGTTGCTGCGCTTAATCAGATGAAGGTCGACATTCCAATTGTGGTACGACTATCGGGCACCAACGCCCGTCAGGGATTGGAAATAATCAAGGAAGCCAATCTTCCGGTTGTAAACACAATGAGTGAAGCTGCTCAGGAAGCGATTCGTTTGTGTGCGGCTTGTCAGTAAGT
>CAZLHC010000047.1:5733-28808 GCA_964559265.1 uncultured Paludibacter sp.
ACAGCTTATTTGAAGAAAAAAGGAGTAAAACTTATCGGAGCTAATTGTCCGGGATTGATTACTCCCGGAGAAGCATTGGTGGGGATTCTTCCTGCCACTATTTTTCTGAAAGGAAATGTGGGATTAATGAGCCGCAGTGGTACCTTAACCTACGAAATGGTGAATCAGCTTACCACCCACGGTATCGGGCAAAGCACCTGCGTGGGTATTGGTGGCGACCCTGTAGCCGGATTATATTATCAGGAATTATTGCAGATGTTTGAAGACGATCCGGAAACCGAAGCCATAGTGCTTATTGGCGAAATCGGTGGAGATGCCGAAGAGCGTGCAGCTCAGTACATCAAAGATCATATAACAAAACCGGTAGTGGCATTTATTGCCGGCCAAACGGCTCCTCCGGGCAAACGTATGGGACATGCCGGGGCCATTATTTCGAGTGGCAGTGGAACAGCTGCTGAGAAAATTGCAGCCTTTGAAGCAATTGGTGTACCGGTAGCTCGTCGTCCTGTAGAAATTCCGGCATTGGTTAAAGAATTACTGGAAAAGCGGGCTAAAGCATAACATTAATTTGTCTAACAGTTGTAAAGGAAGCAGGCAGCAGCAAATATCCGGGTGGTGGTGATGCCTTTGTTTCAATACACTCGCAGCTTAAATACGACATCCTTATATGACTAGTATGGTAAAATCATTGAACCATACACGTCGTATAAGGATGTTGAAGTTTTGGACTTCAATCATCGGCATGATAAACCGTTGATTATTTTAGAATAAGTAGATTTCTAACTTTTGATTGCTGAGGGGTGTAGCGAAGAAGCTAAATAACAATTTACAATTCAATGCGAATAGAGTGCTGCTGCACAAGCCATGATGCCGGCAGTTTCGGTACGCAACCGGCTATCGCCCAGAGAAACTGCTGCAAAACCGTGTGCTTTTGCCAGTTCCACTTCATCCAGACTAAAATCTCCTTCCGGGCCAATTAAAATGAGAATATCGTTTGATTTAGCACTTAGGTTACGAAAGTCCTCTTTGGCTTCCGGATAACAGTGAGCAATGGTTTTGTACTCTGCTTTTGCAGAGTATACCAGTTCGTCGAACGAAGTTTGCGGATGGAGCAATGGAAACACAGCCTGAACCGACTGCTTGCAGGCCGAAAGCAAAATCTTTTCGAGTCGTTCGGATTTCACTTGTTTACGTTCGGAGTAGCGACAAACTATAGGAGTTATTTCATCCACTCCTATTTCAACCGCTTTCTCTACAAACCACTCCATCCGCTCCATGTTTTTTGTAGGCGCTATCGCCACATGAAGCCGGTAGGGACGCCCGGTGCTTAGATATTGTTCATTTAAAATCGTATATCCACAACGTTTGGCATGAGGAAGGGTTATCTCCGCAGTGTATACGCCACCTTTCCCGTCGAGCAGGGTAATTTCATCACCCGACTGTAACCGGAGAACCTTTGCCGCATGGAGCGATTCTTCCTCGGGAAGAACAAGTTCGAAAGGAGCTGGAACGTGGAAAAAATGCATACAATTAATTGTTAATTGTTAATTATTAATTAGGGAGAGTGTAGTCCCCGGAACTAACAATTGATAATTAATAATTATTAGTTGCTGCTTTTAGCGTATTGCGCAGCAACGAAACAATGGTCATTGGCCCCACGCCACCGGGAACGGGGGTGATAAACGCACATTTCGGTGCAACATTGGCAAAATCAACATCTCCTTTCAGGCGGAAACCCGATTTTGTAGTTGCGTCGGTTACCCGGGTCGTGCCTACATCGATTACCACAGCTCCTTCTTTCACCATCTCTTCTTTTAAAAATTCGGGAGAGCCAAGGGCTGCAATTATAATATCCGCATTACGGCAAATTTCTTTTAAGTTGCTGGTACGACTATGGCAAACAGTCACCGTAGCGTCGCCGGGATAACCTTTTTGCATCATCAGCGTCGCCACCGGTTTCCCCACGATGTTGGAGCGACCAATTACCACACAGTTTTTACCTTGAGTAGGAATTTCGTAGCGACGCAATAACTCAATAATACCTGACGGAGTTGCCGATACAAAACAAGGCAAACCAATCGACATCCGACCAACATTCACCGGATGAAAACCATCCACGTCCTTGCGGTAATCAATTGCTTCAATAATTTTTTGTTCGTCGATATGACGGGGCAAGGGCAACTGAACAATAAAGCCATCGATATCATCATCATTGTTCATTTCCTGAATTTTGGCCAACAAAGCTTCCTCCGTTACATCTGCTTCAAATGCTACGCGTGTCGATCTAAAACCTACCTGTTCGCAGGATTTCACTTTATGAGCGACATAGGTTTCGCTACCTCCATCATGTCCCACGATGATTACTGCCAGGTGTGGTTGTTTGCCACCAGCAGCCATCAATTGGCGAACTTCTTCTGCAATTTCTGTTTTAATCTGATCGGAAATTGCTTTTCCATCAATAAGTTGATACATATCGGTATAAATAAAACCGCCGTGAAGCCTTGCCGGCGACACAGCGGATGTTAAACTTGTAATTAGCGTCGTTGCATTGCTTTCAACTTGTTCGGATTCATGGTAGCCATCTTCATCATCTTACTGGTTTGCTCAAACTGTTTCAGCAACCGATTGACTTCCACGATGGTAGTACCACTCCCCTTTGCAATTCGTTGTTTCCGGCTGCCGTTGAGTACAGTTGGATTTGCCCGTTCTTTGGGTGTCATCGAGTGAATGATGGCTTCAATTCCTTTGAATGCATTATCATCGATATCCACATCTTTAAGGGCTTTACCCATACCCGGAATCATAGCTGCCAGGTCTTTGATATTCCCCATTTTTTTAATTTGCTGAATCTGGGAAAGAAAATCGTCGAAATCGAACTGGTTTTTGGCAATTTTCTTTTGCAGACGGCGCGCTTCCTCTTCGTCGTATTGTTCCTGGGCACGTTCCACCAGCGAAACAATATCCCCCATCCCGAGGATACGGTCGGCCATACGTTCGGGATAGAACACATCCAGTGCATCCATCTTTTCGCCGGTTCCCACAAACTTGATCGGTTTATTCACCACCGAACGAATCGACAGGGCCGCACCACCACGGGTATCACCATCGAGTTTGGTAAGAATTACGCCATCGAAATCGAGGCGATCGTTGAATTCTTTTGCGGTATTCACAGCATCCTGACCCGTCATGGAGTCGACAACGAACAAAATTTCCTGAGGTTGAATTGCCTTTTTTATGGCTGCAATTTCCTTCATCATCATTTCGTCGATCGCCAGACGACCGGCAGTATCCACAATCACTACATCGTGGAGATGCTGGCGGGCATATTTGATTGCATTTTCGGCAATTGAAACCGGATTTTTATTTTCAGGTTCAGCAAATACCGGAATCTGAAGCTGTTCACCCAGCACTTTCAGCTGTTCGATGGCAGCCGGACGGTACACGTCGCAAGCCACCAGCAACGGATTTTTGCCCCGTTTCGATTTCAGCAAATTTGCCAGCTTACCCGAGAAAGTGGTTTTACCCGAGCCCTGCAAACCCGACATCAGTATAACCGAAGGATTCCCTTTCAGGTTAATATCCACGCTTTGACCACCCATCAGGCCAGCCAGTTCGTCGTGCACAATCTTTACCAGGAGCTGCGAAGGCTTCAGCGAAGTGAGCACATTCTGCCCAATGGCTTTATCTTTCACCGTATCGGTAAAGTTTTTCGCAATCTTGTAATTAACGTCGGCATCCAACAGAGCTTTACGCACATCTTTGAGCGTTTCAGCCACGTTAATCTCGGTAATCTTACCTTCTCCCTTTAATATTTTAAACGACCGTTCGAGCCGTTCACTTAATGATTCAAACATATCGATAGCTAAATTTTGCGCAAAAATACAAAAAAAACCCGACATATCATCGGGGTTACTGTTTTTTAAAACGGGCAATTCAGCAGTATAAATACGTGAAATTCCGACACAAAAATTATCAAATCCTAAGAATTCAATAGAATCCGATAAATATTAAACAAATTGTGTAATTTTGCGTTTTTATTGATTCATAATCAAGCAAACCCTATGCAATTCATTGATAATCTAACTAAACGCTACGCCAGCAAGCAGATGAACGGGAAGAAAGTAAGTCCCGAAAAAGTGGAAACTATCCTGGAATCGATTCGTCTGGCACCTACCTCTATGGGATTACAACCCTTTAAGGTAATTGTAATCGAAGATCAAGCTTTAAAAGAAAAAATATTTGAAAAAGCCGCACAAGGACAACCACAAATCCCAAAGTCGTCGGAGTTACTCGTTTTTGCCTGTTATAAAAAAATAACTACTGAAATCCTCGACGAATATGTAGAGCGTATTGTGACTCAACGACCCAGCTTACCACTGGCAAAAGTCACTGCTTACCGACAAATGATCGATAAGTCGCTCAACCGTGCCGATGAAGAGAATTTCAACTGGGCAGCCCGCCAGGCCTACATCGCTCTTGGATTCGCTCTTACGGCAGCGGCAGTTGAGCAGGTCGACTCAGTGCCTATCGAAGGATACAACCCTGCAGCACTTGACGAATTACTGGGGCTGGAAGAAAAAAACCTGGGCTCGGTATGTATGATGGCCATCGGTTATCGCGATGAAGTTACCGACTATAATGCCACCTTGCCCAAGGTTCGTAAAAACAAAACTGAACTATTTGAGTTCATCTACTAATGAGATTTCGGATCAATGACAGATAATTTCGTTTTCAACAATAAAAAAGTAGCCTTTCATACCCTTGGTTGCAAGCTCAATTTTGCCGAAACATCGGCTATTGGGAAAAAGATGAAAGAAGAAGGCTTTGTGAAAGCCAAAGCTGGTGAACAGGCCGATGTTTGTGTAGTGAATACTTGCTCGGTTACCGACATCGCCGACCGGAAAAGCCGCCAGGCAATTAGCCGGTTGAACCGTCAGCATCCGGATGCAATAATGGTGGTTACCGGATGTTACGCGCAATTAAAACCCGAGGAAATCGCTAAACTTGAAGGAGTTGATTTGGTACTGGGTGCCAACGAAAAATTCTCGGTACTCGATTACCTTCGGACTATAAACGATAACACGGAAATAATTCACCGCAATTCGGTCAAACGGGTTCGTGAGTTTAAACCCTCCTGTTCGAAAGACGACCGTACCCGTTACTTTCTGAAAGTTCAGGATGGTTGCGATTATTTTTGCACCTACTGTACGATTCCGTTGGCCCGGGGCCGTAGCCGAAATGCTTCGGTAGCCGAAACGGTGGCCATGGCCGAAGAGGCAATTCGCGACGGAGCTCGTGAGATTGTACTAACCGGTGTCAATATTGGCGATTTCGGACGCAGTACCGGAGAAAGTTTCTTCGATTTAGTAAAAGCACTAGATCAGATTGATGCGCCCGTTCGGTTTCGAATTTCAAGTATAGAGCCCAACCTGCTTAGCGACGAAATTATCGAATATGTAGCTACCAGCCAACGCGTTATGCCTCATTTTCACATTCCGTTACAATCGGGCACCAATGAGGTGCTGAAGTTGATGAAACGCAAGTACGATCGTGAATTATTTGCTCACAAAGTGTCGAAAATCAAGGAATTGATGCCACATGCCTTTATCGGAGTGGATGTAATTGTAGGAGTTCATGGCGAAACACCGGAACTTTTCGAAGAGTCGTGCCGGTTTATTGATTCGCTCGATATTTCGCAACTGCATGTATTTACCTATTCGGAACGTGCCGACACAAAAATGCTCGAGATCGAACATCAGAATTCGATCACTGAACGCAAACGCCGAAGCGAAATACTACATCAATTATCGGACAAGAAAACCCGTGCATTCTACAGTTCACAAACCGGTCTCACCTACCCTGTATTGTGGGAAAGCCGCAGTCATGGCGAAACAATGATGGGCTTTAGTTCCAACTACGTAAAAGTAAGCGCACCAATGGACAAGTCGAAAGTGAACACACTGGAAGACATTACCATCACCAACGAAAATTTAGTTTTTGAATAAAACATACCTCCTATGCTCGCAAAACGTATCATCCCCTGTCTGGATATTAAAGACGGAAAAACTGTAAAAGGAATTAACTTCGTTAATATAAAAGACGTAGGCGATCCGGTTGAACTGGGAACTCTGTATGCTCAAATGGGTGCCGACGAACTGGTTTTTTTAGATATCACGGCTACCAATGAGAAACGTAAAACGCTCTCGGAACTGGTCACACGCATTTCGAAGCATATTAATATTCCATTTACCGTGGGAGGAGGTATTTCAAGCGAAGAGGATGTTTCGGTATTACTGAATTGCGGGGCTGATAAAATATCGGTCAACACGACTGCAGTAAAACGTCCGGAGCTGATTCGCGAACTGGCCAATCGATTTGGAAGTCAGTGTGTAGTTCTGGCTATCGACACAAAAGAAGTGGATGGAGAATGGTACGTTTACTTAAACGGAGGACGAGTACCAACCGATATCAAGACCATTGACTGGGCCCGGCAAGCTGTAGAACTGGGAGCAGGTGAGATTTTACTTACTTCAATGGATCATGATGGTACAAAAAACGGATTTGGGATTGATATCACCCGCAGAGTGTCGGAAGCCGTTAATGTTCCGGTTATTGCCAGTGGAGGAGCCGGTACTATGGAACATTTCAAAGAAGTTTTTGACACAGGAAAAGCCGATGCAGCACTGGCAGCCAGTATTTTTCATTATAAAGAAATTGGAATTCCCGAACTAAAAGACTATTTGCGATCGGCAGGAGTAGCAATTCGATAAAACGTAGCTGATTTAAGAAATTTCAACTTTGTTGCTGAGGAATTCATTTCTTTGCATTAACTTCGCCGTGAAAACCAATTAGCGACATTTTGATGAAATATCTTTATGCGATTGCTCTATTCGGCATACTACTAACGGGCTGTGAACCCGAAATTGAAATTGCAGGTAAAACCACTTATACGCAACAACCTACTCCGGCTGAATTATTTCGTGCCAATGCTTCGGCATTTGTAATGGGAGATACAGCCTATGTAGTATTCGGTCGAAATGAGCGTCTCTACAATCAGCTTTGGCAGTATGATTTAACTTCCGCAACCTGGAAACAAAAGAACGATTTTCCGGGCAAAGCCAGGGTTGGCGCCATTAGTATTACGGTAGCCGACAGGGTTTTTGCCGGCTTGGGCTATTCGGGAACAACCGAACTTGAACTTTATTCCGACACTACTTACCTACGCGACTTTTGGGAATATCATCCGGCAACCGACCGTTGGAGTAAAAGAGCCGACTACCCCGGCTATGGAACAAACAAAGCATCTGTTGTTACAATTAACGAAGAGCTGTATGTATTCCATGGCTTTACCCAAAAAGGAAGTAATCGTGAAGTATGGAAATACAGTCCTTCATCGGATACCTGGAGTCGAATGAAGGATTTCCCCAAACGACATCGGTATTGTACGGTAGCTGTAAGTAATGGCCAGCGCGTTTTCGCAGGTACCGGCTTCAACACACTTAACAACAACGAATGGTGGGAATATATAGTTGCGAACGACAGCTGGCAGCAACGAAAAAGCATGCCCGATACGGGTCGTTGCAATGCAATTTCGTTTGTTGTAAACAACCGCATTTTTGTAGCTACCGGAAGGTATTATGATGGGAATCTTACGGGTGGGCATGTGAAAAACGATATACTGGAATACCTTCCCGAAACCGACTCGTGGAAAAAACACAGTGATCTAACGGCCTCACCCCGTGAAAATGCTATCAGCTTTGTAGTCGGCAACCAGGTATTTATTGGATTTGGCGAAGATAATGCCACCATTTTCAATGATCTTTGGTCGTTTACTCCTGAAATGTACTGAAAAAAAATGAAAAAATCGCAGCATTCCTTCTCCCGGCATATCCCGGTGCAAAGTTGAAAACATGTTGCATACGAACATTCCGAAAACAATACGTATCCTATGAACCTGGATTATTTTTACCTTCCAATATTTAATACTGTCCGACGACTGTTGTTGGTCTGTCTTTTTCTCGCAGGAACTAACTCAACATTAAAAAGCGCTGCTACCGACAGTCTAAGCTATCAGCTGGAACAAACCACCACCGCTTCGGATGGTACAATCGCTCCGTTTTGGTTTCACAATCAGCACTTTGGGACCATTCCGGCACATGCTTTCAGTACCCTGTTGCGGGCATCGGTTTTGGGAGAAACAAAGTTAAATAGTAGTTTACAATTTCAATACGGTATAGATGCCGTGGTAAATGCCGCAAACCAGGGTACCGCACAAGCGTGGATACAGCAACTTTACTTGCACGCCCGATGGCTGATTTTCGACCTTACCCTTGGATCGCGCGAAAATCAGCAACTACTCACCGATCGATATCTTTCGAGTGGAGCATTTATGTTCTCGCCCAGTGCGCGACCAATGCCACGTATAACTGCAGGAATTGAGGAGTTTACATCGTTTCCGCTTACCAACCATCAGGTGAAATTCAGGGGTGGTATAACGCATGCCTGGTTTAGCGACAACACCTATGTACCCGGCATCTGGCTTCACCATAAATATGTTCATATCCGACTGGCTGACCAACTTCCGGTTCGTCTGCAACTCGGACTCGACCATATGGCGCAATGGGGAGGAAAGTTACCCGACCAACAACCCCAGTCATTTAATCTCACCAACTTTAAATCAATATTCTTAGCTCGTTCGGGAGGAGTTGGAAGTACTGTATACGAACAAAACAATGCAATGGGCAATCATATTTTGTCGGAACATGTTCGACTGGAAATCGAAACCGGCAATTTCATCAGCTCCGTTTACTGGCAAAATATAATAGAAGACAGTCCGTTCAGGCTGGCACCCTGGAAAATGATGAATCGCGAAGATGGATTATGGGGACTATCTATCGGGAACGCATCGCTACCTGTATTTCAAAAATTGGTAGTCGAACGAATAAACACTACGGATCAATCGGGCTATATCCACGATAAAGATGGAATAATTTACGGAGGGCAGGACAGTTACTTTACCAACGGCACTTATCTCAACGACTGGGCCTTTTACCGCCGATCGATTGGAAACCCTCTGATTTTGTCGCCTGTGTATAACACCGATGGATCGTACCGAATCCGATATTTACGGTTACAGGCTTATCATATCGGAATTTCAGGCCGTACCAACCAGTGGAATTACCGGATTTTAGGAACACATGTAAAGCATTACGATTTTTATCTTGAACCCATCACCACCAATATAAATTGGATGATTGAACTTTCACGAACCCTAAAATCGTTAGAATTGGCACTTAGAATTGGGGGAGATACCGGCACTTTTCCGGGAAAAACAACCGGTTTACAATTTAGCTTTAAAAAAAGCGGGATTTTATCTCGGCCATGAGTTTACGTCGGATACTCTCCATGACGGTGAAAACCAACCAGGCGACCAAAATACCCAGCACCATTCCTCCCATGATGTCGAACGGGTAATGAACACCTAAGTACATTCTGGAATATGCTACTAATGCGGCCCACATAAACACCGAAATGGTGTAGGCCCTGTTGCGTATAATTAGCGAACTCAACATGGCAAAGCCAAATGAGTTGGACGAATGGCCCGACACAAACCCAAACTTTCCACCTACATAGCCATTTACATGATGTACCAATCCGGCCAGTGAGGGTTCGTGAGAGGGACGTAATCGCTGAAACAAATCTTTGGTTAGATTGGTAAGTTGATCGGTTGCCACAACACAAATCACCATGGCAATAATTATCCATATCGACTCCAGCTTCCACCTTTTTACAGCATAAATTATAAACGTGAGATACAAAGGTGCCCAAATCCACACCTTACTTACAAAGTACATCAGTTCATCCAGAAAGGGAGAATGTGCTCCGTTTATCAACAAAAAAAGGTACCTATCAAACTCTAACAGAGATTCAAGCATCATTTAAATTTTTTCAAGATGTTTTACTTCTACCCAGCCCACTGTTCCATTTCCGGGTTTCACTTCGAACCAATCGCCTAACACACTGATCACATCCACTTTAGCTCCCTCATGAAGCTGATACAAATCGGTACCACTTTTATCGGGGGCACTCTTTACAACCACCACGCCCGAAAGAACAATAGCCTGGTTGTGTTGTAGTAGTTGTTGCTTTCGTATTTCTGAAAAAGCTACCGAACTTATACTTATCAGCAAACCTGTAATACTCAGGTAGAAGAATAATTTCCGCACCAGTATGGTTTTGCCAAACACAAAAATCAAGAGCGATAGTAAGGTCAACATAAAAGCCACTCCACCAAAATAAAACCATCCGTTCGACGTACGAAGCTTCACCAGCAAATCCAACCACTTTTTGAGGAAGAACTCATCATTCACTTCGATATTATCAATAACTTTCAAATTGGCAAAATCAAGGTTATGGCGGGCATCGGCAAAATCAGGTTTTATTCGTAAAGCCCTTTCATAATTAAGAATCGCTTTCCCTAACTCATTCGACTTAAAATAAGCATTCCCCAGGTTGAAATACAACTCAGGCGCAATTCCGTCGTTCAACAAAATAGTTTCATATTCTGTTGCCGCTTCATCAAAATTACCACTGGCATATAAATCATTCGCTTTTGAAATAGCAGTTGAATCGGCTATCACTGCTCCCGTAAAAGTTAACATATAGAACGAAAGAATCATCAGTTTTTTCATCGTGCACATGCCTTAGTTTTTAATTTCATTTTCTAATTCACTGATAATTTCGGCTGCCTCATCGTACAATTGATCGCGGTGTTGTTGACCCGCATTAGGTGCAAAACGGGCAAATTCGCATTCATTAAGAACGCTAATACAACGCTGCATCAACTGTGTGTCGACCTTTCTAAGGTGTAATTCCGACTCCACCTTTTCTTTTGTAAGTTCGGCTACCGGAATCGATAATTTATCGCTCAGGTAAGTCCATACACTTTTCATCAGCTCTTCGTAGAAACGGTCGGTAAACCCTTCTTTCAATAACTTGAGAGCCACTTTTAGCCGCTTTCGCGCAATCCGGTTGGCTCTTTTATTTTTCATCAGGCTTACGTTTGCATTCTCTTTTACCTGTTTGCGGAACGTAACAAACAACACAAGAGCAATTAATGCAGGCAACAAAAACATCATCCACGCCAGAAGTTCGTCGATTCGGTACGAAATATTTTTCACCAAACTGATATCACCGGTGTAAATATAGCGGATATCGCTTCCCAACTGTTTCACATCTTCCTTTCTGGAGTAATTTCCAACCACTACCGACTCTTCAACCGTGCCATCGCTTTTCAGCACCTGAAGTGTGTATGCGGGAGTACTTAGTGTTTTGTATTTACCTTCACTCAGGTCGAAATAACTTAACTTATAAGCAGGTATTTCAAACGTACCAGCGTGGCGGGGAATAAACATTATTTCTACTGCCTTTGTACCGGTCAGACCAGCGCCCGATACTTTAAATGTATTGGTCACTTTCGGGTCATATACTTCAAATGCCTGAGGAAACTCAATTTCAGGATTTTTAATTAGTTTGAGATTACCACTTCCGTTGAAATTAAGCTTTAAAGTAACCGCCTCGTTAACTTTCAGTTGCTCGGTCGATATACTCGAGGTTAATGCCAATTGACCAACCACGCCACTAAAGTCGGCCGGTTTGCCTGCCGGGAGCGACTTGACCGATAACTTTACCCCCGGTACCGAAATATTTCGGGCGACATTCGAATAGGACTCAAAAAATTCGTCGAAAATGCTTCGAACCGGTTGACGACTTTGCACCCGTATAATGGCCTCAAATTCAGCCTTGTCGATTATAATTTCACCATTTGATTGAGGATACAGCAGAATTTCGTACAACACAGCTGTCAAGTAGTTTTTTCCGTTGTAGTTTTCGTAATCAAGCTGAGTATTCGACGAACGTTCGGTTTCCTGGGTTAAAAATCCCTTAAAATCGGGTAAGTTCTTCGCAGTATATTGTACCACATCATGAGTGGTATAGAGCTTATAGGTAAGCTTAACAGCTTCCTGTTCAACTACCGTCGATTTCGAAAGAATCGGCCTGATAAACAGATTCTGGGCCGAAATGGCAGCAGTATTTGCCGTTGAATTACCCGCAGAAGCATTGCTTTGTTCGTCGGCCGGAAGCACTTTTATACTTAGTCCGTTGGAAGTTATCCGGTTGCCATCGACGGTTATACTAGCCGATGGGATGGTGAAAGTTCCTGTTTTTTGGGGCTGTAAGGTATATGTAAAGGTAATAGCTACAGTAGAAGTCATATTACCATTTACAATTTGAGTACTATAGCTTTCCGATTTGAAGGGCCCTGCCAGAATATCAAAGTTGGTAATGGCGGGGGCACGAAAATCGGAAACTTTACTGTTGACCTCGTATTTAATCTGAAAAGGCTTCCCCATTATCACCGTACCGGGAGCAGAGGCCGAAAATTTTACATCAGCAAAAGCTCCTCCTGTCGAAAACGACAGCAGCACCAGTAACGCATATATCCATTGTTTCGTCATACTCACTTTATTTGTTCAGCTTCGGATTCGGTGTAAGTTAATAATTACCAGTTTTTTTCAGTCCCTTTCCGCGACGACTTCGGCTGTTTTTTTGCCTTCTCCATGGTTTCTTTTTCGTCCTGCATCAAGGCTTGAAGTATTTGTTCAGCCTGCTCCTTCGACATTTTATCGTCGCGGGGCTGTGGCTGCGGTTGTTCGGGCTGCGGTTGGTTTTGATCTTTATTCTGATCTTTGTTCTGATTCTTATTCTGTTGTGGAGGCTGATTCTTCAGTAAATACTGTGCAAAAGCCAGGTTATAGCGCGTATCATTATCGTCGGGATTAAGTTTCAACGCCTGTTTATAAGCTTCTATACTCTCCGCAATCTTCTTTTCCATCAACAGGGCATTCCCTGTATTGTGTAAGGCTGATGCCATTTTCAGCTTAGCACCTTCCCCCATTGGAAGAGCTGCCTGGTACTGCTGTAAAGCCTCCTGGTACTTCTGTTGACGAAACAAGGCATTCCCCAGATTATAATTCGCCTCAAAGGATTGATTATTCTTCAACAATCCCTTCCGGTATTCAATTTCTGCTTCGGTATATTTTTGGGCTTTATAGTGGTTGTTACCCATCCGGATGGGAGCGTTTTCCTCCTGTGCCCAACCCGGTACCAGTAGCAGCGAAAGTACCGTCGAAAGTAGTAGTTCCTTACGCATTTGCATCACTCCCCATTTTTTCTTTTAAATCAAAAATTTTTAATCTGCTCAATCGTTTATTAATTCGCTCATACACAAAGTAATCGACTAACAATAACAATAAAGCCAATATAGCAAACGATTGAAACTGCTCATTGAAATCGGAAAATACAGTTGCTGAAATTTCAGATTTGGCCAATTTGTCTAATTCGTCAACTACCGCACGGTAAGCTGTATTGCTGTTGTCGGCTCGCACATATACTCCTTTTCCACCCTCCGCAATCTCCTGACACATAGCCTCGTTTAGCTTCGACACCACCACATTCCCCTGATTGTCTTTCAGAAAACTCATCGACCCTTCGACTGGTATCGGCGAACCCTCGGGACGTCCCATCCCTACTACATGTACTACGATACCTTTATTCTGAGCCAGCTTTGCTGCTTCAACGGCATTGTCCTCGTGGTTTTCGCCATCGGTGATAAGAATAATGGCTTTGGAAGCCTCACTATTCGGATTAAACGAATTAACAGCAAGCTCAACTGCCGAACCAATTGCTGTTCCCTGGCGAGCTATTAATTTAGGGCTGATGGTGTTCAGAAACAATTTTGCTGAAACATAATCGGCTGTAATCGGAAGTTGGGTAAAAGCATCGCCGGCAAATACCACCAACCCTATCCTATCGTTTTCCATTTGGTCGATCATGCGCGATAAAACCTGTTTCGACTTTTCGAGCCGGTTGGGTTGAATATCCTGAGCCATCATCGAATTGGAAATATCGAGAACCACCATAACTTCTATCCCCTGGCGTTTTACTTCCTGCGTTTTAGTACCAAACTGAGGACGAGCTACTACAACTACAGCGAGGGTAAGTGCCAACATCTGTAACGAAAATTTCACTATCGGACGTATTCTGGAAACATGAGGCATTAAAACTGCCATCAAGTCTGCATCACCAAACCGACGAATATTCTTTCGCTGTTGGATTCGGCGAAAGATAAACACTCCGGTCAGCAAAGGGAGGAGTATCAGTAAAACTAAATATTCGGGTTCTGCAAATTTAAACATATCTTCGGTTGCTTTACTATCAGGGAATTTTACGGAGATAAACATTTCGTAACAACACTTCAGCAATCAACAGAATTAATGCTGCCAATGCAAAAAAGAAGTACTCCTCGTATTTTTTATTAAACTCACGTACATTTATCTTGGTTTTTTCCATCTGATCGATTTCTGCATATATATTTCGGAGTTTTTCGTTGTTGGTAGCCCTGAAATACTTTCCTCCTGTCATTTCAGCAATTTCCTTTAAGGGTCTTTCGTCGAATGCCGATTCAATCTGCTGGTATTGTTGTCCAAGCGGAGTCTGGATAGGTATATTCACTTTCCCGTGCGATCCTACTCCTATTGTATACACTCTGATTTCCATTGCCTTTGCAAGTTCCCCTGCCGATACAGGAGCAATATCGCCGCGGTTATTGTCGCCATCGGTCAATAAAATAACTACTTTCGATTTAGCCGTACTTTCCTTAAGCCGGTTTACCGAATTAGCAAGTCCAAGGCCTATCGCCGTACCATCTTCAATCATCCCGTAATTAATACTGTTGAACAAATTGACCAACACAGCATGATCGGTTGTTAACGGACATTGGGTGAAACTTTTTCCGGCAAATAATACCAGTCCTATATTATCATTAGGGCGCGATAGTATAAATTCGTTGGCAACTGTCTTGGATGCTTCCAACCGATTCGGAAGAAAATCCTCGGCAAGCATCGAACCCGATATGTCCATTGCAATCATAATATCGATACCCTCCGTATTTTCGGTTCGCCATGAATTGGACGACTGTGGTCGGGCAATGGCAATAATGAGTAATGCAACTGCAAAAAACCGCAAATAATAGGGCAAATTTATTAACCTCACCTTAAGACTACGCGGAAAATCGGCCAGATTACGATGCGATGAAATCTGTAGACTGGCATCCGAACGATGCAGCTCCTTCAGGTACCAGTACACCATGGGAATAAGTACCAGTAAGGCAAGTAAATATTCGGGATTATGAAATGTCATCTTCCTTCGCCTCCTCTGTTTTAGTAAGGTTTACAAACGCAATGGCATCATTTAGGCTTCGTTCGTTTTCGCCCGGAGTTGCATACCACTTTGCAAATTTAACTAAATCGGCCAGTTGCAAAAGCTGTTGCAAACGAATGAAAGCCTCCTTATTGTCCTTTTTCAGTGTATTGAGTTGACTTAAAATCTCATCAGAAGTAAGCTCAGGAGCTGGTATCGAATAACTTAATTCGAGGTACTCTCTCAAAATATCAGTAAGTCGGGTAAAGTATTCTTTCTGAAGATTTTGTTGCCATAGCTTTTCTTCTTTCAACTGCTGAAGCTTTTCAATGGCTTTTACAAAAGGTGGTACTTTTACTTCGCTTACTAAAGTCAGCTGACCTGGTTTACGGCGTACTAAAGTCAGAACAAAATAAATTATTGCCAGTAAAATATGGAAGGCTATCAGCCAGGGGAAAAGTTTCTTCAGAAAGTACTTCCAACTAAAAGGGGGTTCCATAACCTCCTTAATATCGGTAATGGCATTCGCTGCCGTATCAATTTCAAAGGGTTGTATTACCTTGAGCGACACCGGATTGGACCAAACGGTATCGGTTGTTCCTGTAGGAATAAAAGGATAGGCGGGAATAAGGTAAAGTGAATCGGTAAATGAAGTAACTGTGTACGACTGACGTACCACCGTATGTCCATCGGCCGAAGTGGTAGTATCGTTCGAACCGGCTTCGACTAATTCAATACCGTTGATTATCTGATCCGAAAAAACCGGAGTTTGAACCCATTTCCCTTCGGGTTGAGTAAGTTCAAATACGATACGGGTTTGTTGCCCAATCCAGATTTGAGTTGAATCGATAGATGCAGATACAGTTATTTTCTGTGCATACACCGACGAAGCAAAGCAAGCTATTGCGAGCAAAAAAAACGGTACTATTTTCATCCTCATCTTCCTGTTCATTACATTTTCCCCGGTTTAGTAACCCCATTCATCATGCCCTCATTCTGAATAGTTTTATCAACGATTTCACATAATCGTCGGAAGTGCTTACCGATACCGAATCGACACCCGACTTTGCAAAGTTTTTTTGTAATTCGAGCTGACTTTGTCCCCAGGCGTTTTTATACGACTTTCGTAAACGAGCATCCGATGTATCTACCCAAATGCGTTCACCGGTTTCGGCATCTTTCAGTTTTACCAAACCAACATCCGGGATTTCGGTTTCACGAATATCGTATACCTGAAGAGCAACGATATCGTGCTTACGATTGGCGATCGTCAGTTCTTTATCGAATCCGCTATCCATAAAATCGGAAATTAGAAAAGCCGTTGAACGTTTTTTAATAGCATTGGTAAAATACCTTAGTGCTTCTGAAATATCGGTAAGTGTACTTTCAGGTTTAAAATCAATCAGCTCACGAATTATATGTAGTACGTGCTTACGGCCTTTTTTGGGTGGGATAAACTTCTCAACTTTATCTGAAAAGAAAATTACTCCAATTTTATCGTTATTTTGAATGGTTGAAAATGCCAGCGTTGCTGCAACTTCAGTAACAACATCCATTTTTAGTCGCGACACCGTTCCGAAAACCCGACTACCCGATACGTCGATCAACAGCATAACCGTAAGTTCCCGTTCTTCTTCGAAAATCTTCACGTAAGGATGACCAAAACGGGCTGTTACATTCCAATCGATGGAACGCACATCGTCGCCATACTGATATTCACGCACTTCGGCAAAGGTCATACCTCTACCCTTAAAGGCAGAGTGGTATTGACCCGCAAAAATGTGATTGGACAAACCGCGGGTTTTAATCTCAATCTTGCGTACTTTCTGTATGATTTCGCTGGTTTCCATAGCTTTGCCAATCAGGGAACTTCAACGGAATTGAGTATTTCGGTAATAATTTCGTCGGAGCTCATGTTATTAGCTTCTGCCTCGTAACTTAAACCGATACGGTGGCGCAACACATCGTAGCATACTGCACGTACATCTTCGGGGATAACATAGCCACGACGTTTGATAAATGCATAGGCACGAGCAGCAAGAGCCAGGTTGATGGAAGCACGGGGGGAAGCACCAAAGGCAATCATTTCCTTTAAATTTTTGAGCCCGTAGTCGCCCGGAAAACGGGTAGCAAATACGATGTCGATAATATAACGTTCGATTTTTTCGTCGATGTAAACCTGACGAACCACCTCGCGGGCTGCTAATATATCCTGGGGTGTAAGTACAGGGCTAACCTGCGGTTTATCTTTCTTAAGATTCTGACGGATAATCAGTTTTTCCTCCTCGCGTTTGGGATAATTGATTACCACTTTGAGCATAAAACGGTCGACCTGTGCTTCCGGAAGTGGATACGTACCTTCTTGTTCGATTGGGTTTTGGGTAGCCATAACCAGGAAAGGTTGCGGGAGCGGATAGGTGTGATCACCAATGGTTACCTGGCGTTCCTGCATTGCTTCGAGTAATGCACTCTGCACTTTAGCCGGAGCTCGGTTAATTTCATCGGCAAGAATAAGATTGGCAAAAACAGGACCTTTACGGATACTGAATTCTTCTTTTTTCTGGCTGTAGATCATTGTACCAATCACATCGGCCGGAAGTAAGTCGGGCGTGAACTGGATGCGGTTGAAATCACCTTTTATTAAATCGGAGAGGGTTTTTATAGCTAATGTTTTTGCTAAACCCGGTACACCTTCCAATAGAATATGTCCGTCGGCCAACAAACCAATGAGCAACGACTCCACCAGGTGTTTCTGTCCGACGATAACCTTATCCATCCCCATTATCAAGGTATCGACAAACGAACTCTGTCGTTCAATTTTCTCGTTAAGTTCCCTTATATCAACAGCTTGCTCCATATAATTTTAAATGTCAGTTTTAAAAAAAAAGTGGAACAAATGTACTATTAAAAACGATAGTTAAACCTATGGTTTAATAACAATTAACGTCATTTTTAAATAATAAGTATAGATGTAGATTCAGGTGGTTTTATTATATTATTTTTTCAGGTATTTATCGTGCAATTCCACCGCATATTCAATACAACGGGGGTTGTTTTTATCGATCAATCGCGGATCTACACGTGGGATTTTAAGCACCATACCTTTTGCAATATCATCGGGATGTTGGAGTAAATTCCGATTGGCCTCGTAGATATAAACCCAAAATTCTTTTGCACCATAATGTCGTTCTGATATACGGGTCATCCGGCTACCATCCCGAACCTCCTCGGAGGCAATATATTCGCTAAAATTACGGGGAGTATCAAACAAGAGCTGTAACGAATCGACAGGCTCCTGCTGTACAATAGCAGCTGTATCCGATGTGTCATTGGAAAGACTATCGGACAGCAATGGCTCTTCCGAAAACTCAGTTTCTCCCGCGGGCAAATCAAGCATTTTTGATTCTTCTACTGTGGTTTCATTCGCCCAATTAAACGAAGGTAAAAATCCGTAGTAATTTAACAAATAAGTGGCCACGGCTCCAATAAGTAAACCAGCAAGCAACATCAACAGCGAATTTCCGCCTTTACGGCTTTTTGCCGACTGTTGTGGGTGTACTTCGGATTGAGCTTCGTCGCGCTCCGGGAAATAGGCCCTATGGGGCATACGCGAAGTCGGACGGGGCGGATAATCAGTATCCTCCTGCGACTGGCGACGAGCGGCCGGACGGGGCGGGTAATCAGTTTCCTCATCGGGTAGTTGTACCTGACGTTGAGGCGACTCAGGTCGGGGACCTAACGGCACCACAGGACCAGGACGTCGATTCTTGTGAACAAGCTGATCGACATCTTCTTTATCTGGCATATTGCTGTCCGTCTGCCTTTCAGAAGGTCGTTGAGGTACACTTCTTACAGGAGGAACTACCGGATTTTCGCTTGTTTCTTCCACCATCTTCGGACGGGAAGCACGTTGCCGATTACCACCCATCATATTCATCTCCGATAAAATATCCTTTATTTCAATTGCCTGTTCAGTTATCGACCGCATCGCATCTGCAAGCTTTTGCGGATCTTCCATTTCTTTCATGATTTCTTCTTCTACCTCTTCTTCGTCCTCTTCGTCCATCTCTTCGGGTTCGGGGCCACCCAGCACTACCGGTTGCAGATAGGCATAGGGAGCATTTACCAACTCCTTTAATTCAGGCTCGGGTGCAAACGAAATCTTATAATACCCATCGATAAGAATCTCCAATGATGTGTTAACATCCACACTTTTCCGGGGTTCATTCCACTGCAGTTTAAACGCACCTAAGCCTTTTATTTTCAGCACATCATTGGCAAGAAGTTGTTCCTCCATCACCTCGATAAGTGCTTCAAAAAAAAGCTCTGTTTCCCGTACTCCGACCTTCAGGTGTGAAGCCAGCAATGCAGCCAGTTCACCGGTATTGACCCTGTCTTTATTCATGGCGCGGTATCTCCTTCAGTTTCGACTTAATGGCGGCACTTTGTTTAAAACCAACAACTTGTTTAGGAGGAACGATGGTGCGGATTTTTGTCAACGGATGTACCGATAAACGTTCTTCTTTTCGTTTCACTTCGAGCAAGCCCAAACCCTGCAAAGCAACCGACTGTCCGTCGGCCAGACGGGATTTAATAACTTCTACTGCTCCATTCAGCAGTTTTTCAACAGCCGGCTCCGAACGATCGAGCTTCACGGCAATAGCAGTAATTAATTCCTTGTGCTTCATACGGTAATTATTGTTTTTTTAAAGGTCGTATGGAACTCGCATGCCAACATGACCAAAACCTTGAATGCAAAGTATTTACATGCTCGTTTCATACTATCTTATCTCCCAAATAATTCAAAATCGGTTGCATCGGCAATATAAGCTTCGTAAAAAGCTCCTACTTCAACACCCTGTGTTTCGGCCGGAATCAGCACTTCAGGATCCACTTCGGGTGAATCGAATTCCGTGCGTCCCACAAAGTACTCCCCTTCCCGGCGATCAATAATCACCTTCAGTGTAGAGCCTGTTTTTGCTGCATTAATTTCGGCAGCAATTCCCTGTTGCACCCGCATCACTTCATCAAGCCGCGCTTGTTTTACTTCTTCCGGAATATCGTCGCTATAATTTTTATAGGCATACGTTCCCTCCTCGTGCGAATAAGCAAATGCTCCCAGACGCTCGAAACGCGCATAGCGAAGAAACTCTTTCAGCTCCTCGATATCGGCATCGGTTTCGCCCGGATGCCCCACCAACATCGTAGTTCGCAGATGAATGCCCGGTACTTCATCCCTGATTCGACGAATCAGTTCATAAGTTTGCTCCTTAGTGATATGCCGGTGCATAGTGGAAAGCATATGATCACTGATGTGTTGCAAAGCGATATCGAGGTATCGGCATACATTATCGCGTTCGCGCATCACCCGTAAAATATCATATGGGAAATGAGCCGGATAAGCATAATGTAAGCGAATCCACTCCACTCCCGGAATGTCCGAAATCCGTTCAATTAATTCGGGTAATTTCTGAGCTTTGTACCGATCGAGACCATAGGAAGAAAGATCCTGAGCAATAACATGAAACTCCTTAACTCCTTTTGCAACCAGCGCTTTTACTTCACCTTCAATATCCTCAAACGACCTCGAACGATGACGTCCGGTGATAATCGGTATTGCACAATACGTACAACTTCGGTTACAACCTTCCGATATTTTAAGATAGGCAAAATGTCCGGGAGTCGTGAGTGAACGCTCCAGGCGCAAGTCGGCACGATACTCCTTCCCTAAATCGGTAAGAATATTCGTGTAATTGAATTTCCCGTAAAACTTATCAACTTCCGGAATTTCCTGTTCCAGCTCCTTCTGATAACGCTCCGACAGGCAGCCCATCACAAAGAGTTTATCCATTTTGAATTGCTTGCGTCGTTCGGCAAACTGAAGTATGGTGTTCACACTTTCCTCCTTAGCATCACCTATAAAACCGCAAGTATTAATGATCACAATTTCGCCATCGGGTTCGGGCGAATCGTGACTCACCGTATATCCCAACGCGTCGAACTGCCGCATTAGCTGCTCCGAATCTACTAAATTTTTGGAACAACCCAGCGTTACTATATCTACTTTTCCTTTTTTCACTATTCAAATAATGTATTCACAAACTCATTCTTATCGAACACCTGCAAGTGCTCCATACCTTCACCAAGGCCAATGTATTTTACCGGAATTTTGAACTGATCAGAAATTCCGATGACCACACCACCTTTAGCAGTACCATCCAGTTTTGTAATTGCAAGGGCAGTTACATCGGTAGCTTTTGTAAATTGCTTTGCCTGTTCAAAGGCGTTTTGTCCTGTCGAACCATCCAGCACGAGCAATACTTCGTGAGGCGAATCAGGGACTACCTTTTGCATCACATTTTTTATCTTGGTAAGCTCGTTCATCAGGTTGATCTTATTGTGCAAACGGCCTGCTGTGTCGATAATCACCACATCAGCATTATTAACTTTAGCCGACGACAAGGTATCGAAAGCAACCGATGCCGGATCGGCACCCATTTTCTGTTTGATTACCGGAACACCGGTGCGCTCGCCCCAGATTACCAGCTGATCGACCGCAGCAGCCCTGAAGGTATCAGCAGCTCCCAGGTACACTTTCTTTCCGGCTTTAGTAAACTGATAGGCCAACTTACCGATGGTGGTAGTCTTACCCACACCGTTAACTCCCACTACCATAATTACATAGGGAGTAGTTGGCAACGGATCGGAAAAATCAACCGGCGAATCTGAATTATTCTCAGATAACAGGCCGGCTATCTCCTCTTTTAATATCGAATTTAGTTCCGAAGTGGTAACGTACTTATCCCTCGAAACCCTTTTTTCTATCCGTTCAATAATTCGCAGCGTCGTTTCTACTCCTACATCCGACGTAATAAGCACCTCCTCCAGGTTATCGAGCACTTCATCGTCGACTTTCGACTTTCCGGCAACAGCCCGGGTAATTTTCGAAAATACGCTTTCACGTGTTTTTGATAAGCCCTGATCGAGTGTTTCCTTTTTTTCTTTACTGAAGAAATTGAATATTCCCATGCGAATTACGTTTACGGATTAAAAAATCTGAATTACAAAAGTAAACAAAATTCTTGAATGTAAAACAAAAAAAATCCTCCCACGGTAGAATGAGAGGATTTCTTCGGTATCTTGAGACAAAGACTTATTTCGCGAAAAAATCTTTCACTTTGTCGTTATGTACAATTTCTTCCTGGAAGATGTAAGCTCCGGTTTTTGGAGATTTCACCATCTTAATAACTTTCGAGAAGGAACGTCCTTCTCCTTTTTGCATCGACGCAACCGCTTTCTTTGCCATGATTCAACTTATTTAATTTCTTTGTGAACTGTTACCCGTTTCAAAATCGGATTGTATTTTTTCAACTCCATACGGCCCGGAGTGTTCTTACGGTTCTTCATAGTGATGTAACGAGAAGTGCCCGGCATACCGCTTTCTTTGTGCTCAGTGCATTCTAAAATTACCTGAACCCTTGCTTCTTTTGATTTCTTTGCCATGATTAAATTCCTTCCTTAATTATGCGTATAAATGACCCTTTTCGGCAGCTTTCTTAATGGCTGCATCCAATCCCACCTTGTTGATGGTGCGTAATCCGGCTGCTGAAATCTTAAGGCTGATCCAGGTATCTTGTTCTACCCAATAGAACTTCTTTACAAACAAATTCACATCGAATGTTCTCTTTGTACGACGTTTCGAATGTGAAACATTGTTCCCTATCATTGCCTTCTTACCGGTGATTTGACAAATCTTTGACATTGCTGTATATTTTATTATTTACTTTTTTCTCAAAAACAGTGTGCAAAAGTAC
>CAZLHC010000048.1:0-28349 GCA_964559265.1 uncultured Paludibacter sp.
ACCGCAATTTCCGGCCGGTAGCCGATTACAGCATGCCCAATGTGAGCGATAAAGTAGTGCGAATACTACTATCGTATACCGATTATATCAAACGGGTAGTTTGGAATGAGTAAAATACTTATACATACCATTGTATTTAGTCCCGACGGTGTGTCAACGGCCTATATCTACAACGATATAGCACTTCGTTTGCAACAGGGAGGACACCAGGTAATTGTACTAACAACTACTCCTCACTTCAACGCCCTGCCTGAAAATCTGGAGCGTCAGCCGTTGATTTCCAGGATGGGTGGACTGTGGTATGAAAGCGATTTTCAGGGTATACGCGTTATCCATATTCCCCAGAAAAAGTTTAAAAGTACCTTGTTAAGATTGATTGGATTCGTTTACTGGCATGTGGTTTCGTTTCTCTCGGCCTTGTTTATTGCCAAACTCGATCTCATCGTATCGCCATCGCCTCCTCTTACCCTTGGCTTGGTGAATATTGTATTGGGTAAGTTGAAATCGGCCAAAGTAGTATACAACGTACAGGAGATATATCCTGATTTGCTGATTGCCGATGGTGGACTTAAATCGCCACTTGTTATTGGTCTGTTAAAACGCATGGAGCGTTTTGTGTACCGGCATTCGCATGCGGTAACTACTATCGACGAAGTTTTTTACAAAACCATTGCCGGCCGTTTTTCGGATGTATCACGGTTGTCGATTATCCCTAATTTTGTCGATACCAACTTCTATACTCCGGCAAAGCCTGATTTTGATCAGTTCCTCGATAGAACCTATTTTCCAACGACCAACGATTTGAAAGTAATGTATGCGGGTAATATCGGTAATGCACAGGATTGGGATACCTTTGTTGCGTTGGCACTTGCCATGCGCAATGAGCCGGTCCGTTTTTTTGTTATCGGCGAAGGAGTTGATCGCGATCATCTAAACCGGGAAATAGAACAACGGCAACTTACCAATGTTACATTAGTGCCCTATCAACGAAGAGAATTGATGCCTGCCCTGATTGCCTATGCCGATCTTCATTTTATATTCATGGCCTCGCAGGTCGAAGGACATGGCTTCCCCTCGAAAGTGTACACTCTGATGGCCTGCGCCAAACCAATGTTGGTTTGTTCGGGAGCCAACACGCCCATAGTTAACTTTTTGCACGATAAAGGTTGTGCCTGGATTGTAAGTGAGTCGGACAAACAACGAAAGGTTCATACTTTAAAAGAATTATTGCTGAAGGTTACGGTTGATGAATTGATTGAGAAAGGAACGAAAGGAAGAGCGGTGGTTGAAAATAGTTATACTCGTGAAAGTGTCACCAAGCGCTATTTGCAATTGGTTAACCGGTTGATTAAGAATTAATAATTAAGTTTTAAATGAGCACACTCCCACAAGGCAAATCGATATTGATTACTGGAATTCAGGGCTTCGTAGGCCGAAACCTGGTGAAAAGCCTGAAATCAACTTATTTGATATACGGAGTAGATCTTCGGCAGGATGCTATGGAGGGTGTACACCAAATTTATACCTGGGAGGAGTTGGCACAGCTTCCGCCGGTCGATTCTGTAATTCACCTGGCGGGAATTGCCCACGATCTGAAAAATCAATCGAAATGGGATCTGTACTTTAAAATCAATACCGGTCTGACGCGAATTATTTACGATTGGTATAGGAATACGAGCGGGGCTACTCAGTTTTATTTTTTCAGTTCGGTAAAAGCTGCTGCCGATAATGCAGGCGATACAGCACTTACCGAGCAGGTCGTTCCACACCCGGTGGGTCCTTATGGCGAAAGTAAGTTGGCTGCTGAAGAATATATAGTTGCCAATCCGGTTGCCGATCCCCAATTACAGAAAGTGTATGTGCTCCGTCCGGCCATGATTCACGGACCGGGTAATAAAGGGAACCTGAATTTGCTGTATCGGCTTGTTAAAACAGGAGTTCCCTGGCCATTAGGGACTTTTCGGAATCAGCGTTCGTTTTGTGCCGTCGATAATGTGATTTATATCGTGGACCAGATGCTTCAACGTTCAATCGATTCGGGCATCTACCACCTGGCCGATGACGAAAAACTTTCGACCAACGAATTAGTTCGTCTGATAGCAAAAGCCCTGGGCCGATCGGCCGTTGTTGTACATTTGCCAAAGAGATGGGTCGGTATTATGGCCCGCTTAGGGGGATGGTTGCATTTGCCTTTTAATGATGATCGTTTGCAAAAGTTAACCGAAAATTACATGGTTGCCAACACTAAGATCAAGTCTGCTCTTCAGGTTGAAAAATTGCCTGTTACTGCTCAGGAGGGAATTATTAAAACCATTAAAAGTTTTACAAGATGATTCAACTACTACTGTTCGTTCTTTTAGTTTCAATCGAACTTATTTATTTTAAAATTGCCCGTCATTTTACTATCAACGATAAACCCAACGAAAGAAGTTCGCATGTTCAGGTTACTTTGTTAGGAGGTGGTGTGATTTTTATTGTTTCGCTGTTACTTTATTCAATTGTGTTCGGATGGATGTATCCCTGGTTTGTTTTAGGGGCATTAATGTTGGCAATCGTCAGTTATATCGACGATTTGAAACAGTTAACACCCCGGTTGAGGCTGCTTTTTCAGTTTGGTTCGGTATTGATGATGTTTATTGATTTGAATATGTACAGTTACCCGATTTGGATGGTACTTGTTCTGCTAGTGTTTTCGGCCGGAGTAATGAATGCCACCAATTTTATGGATGGAATTAATGGTATGCTGGGAATGACCAGTATGGTTGTTTTGGGTTGTATGCTTTATATCAACGAACTAATCGTACGTTTTGTCGATACACAGTTGTTGTTGTTGCTTTTTATGTCGGTTGTGGTTTTTAATTTTTTCAATTTTCGAAAAAAGGCAGTTTGTTTTGCAGGCGATGTAGGCTCGTTTACAATAGGAATCGCAATGGTGTTTTTAATTGGCAAGTTAATTATAGCTACTGAAAATCTGGCATGGGTCGCCATGTTGGCTGTATTTGGTGTCGATAGTATCCTTACCATCGTTCATCGCATTCTGTTGGGCGAAAATCTTACCATGCCTCATCGCAAGCACGTGTTCCAGCTATTGGCCAATGAATTACAATTATCCCATTTATTAATATCGTCGGTATATGCATTAATACAATTGTTGCTAATTGCCGGATTAATTGTATTTAGGGAAAATGCTTATCTTTTTGCCGGATTTGGAGTCCTGCTATTGTCGGTTGTATATCTGATTATAAAACAAAAATATTATTACCTTCATCAACAAAAAACTGCTTAAGCCATGCTCTATCTCAACGACGAACTACTGAACGAATTAAGTGAAAAAGCGCTTGAAAACCAACGTTTACGAATAAATTATAACCTTCACGACTCATTAGAGGCGCCTGTGCAGCGGCTTCTCAACGCAATGGAGCCGGGCACCGAATTGCCCGTTCACCGTCATGTCGACACTGCTGAAACTTACCTGATACTACGTGGTGCCCTCAACGTGCTGGTATACTCACAATCGGGAGAGTTGATTTCGGAGCAGGAGTTGAATCCATCGAAGGGGTTCTATGGCGCGCATGTACCCGCCGGACAGTGGCATACAGTTGAAGTGCTCGAAAAGGGAACGGTAATTTTTGAAGTAAAACAAGGACCTTACCGTCCCCTTTCCGCTGATGATATTCTCGGCTTATAACCTGAATTTCAAAGAGCCATTATCAGATTGGAGTATATAAATCTGATTTTTAGTAAATCCAGGAATAGCAACAACGTTCGAATTTACCACTACACTTTTAATTAGCCTACCGTTGGCTGAGTATATACGGATTGAGCTGCCAATTAGTTTTAGATCGTCGACTGCAATTTGTAAATTACCCGAATCGTCGGTATACACACTCAGTCCAACGATTGGTTTCGTGAATTGCTGAATCGTTGCATTTTGAACCGATACTGCAATAGTATTCGAATATTGGGTGATATTTTCATACTTAATGCTATTGTCAGGATATAAAGTCCTGTCGCTTGCTTTTACTTTATAAAAATAAACCTGCGATGGATTTATATCTTTAACAACGTGAACCGTGTCGGTAAACCACTCGTTTTTGTAATGATAACTCAGGATTTTGTTAAAACTAACCCCTACATCGTCGATTGAAACCGATGAACTTCCTTTGGTAAACCGAATTCTGAATTTCCGCATTGCTTCGTCGTTAATCGGGAACACCTGCCTGCCCTGCAGGGAGCTGCCTACTTGTAGGGTCGATATACTTTTCCATGCGGAGCCGTCATGTCCTTCCACTTCCAGTTTGCCATTCGTTTCACCTATCGAACGTACATAAAAGAAGAAGGAGTCGACCCCGATTGGGTAGGTCTCGGTGGAAATAAACTCATCGTTGTTTTTCAGTTCAATAGCCGGAGGAAGATTTCCCGAATATCTGGTAGTGCTAATTATCGATTGCGCAGAGCTTTCCCAATCGTCAGGCAACTGTAAGCCATCAGTAAAACCTTCGGTTAAAGCCGATTTGCCAGTGCCGGTACTATATACGGTGAGGTAATACCCTGAGGCATCAAATACCTTGTCCCAGCCGGCTTTAAAGCCATTCAGATCGCTGTAGGATGCCGGTTTTGCCTGAGGAGTTACAACGTACACCTGACGGGTCGACTGACCGGAGAGTGAAGTCTGATAGGTTTCAGTGTCCATCGATCGCACCATAAGTTCGTCGGAGTGGAGGGTGCTGTGTGATGGTTCCTGTGGATTGTATCGAATTACAATAGGGGTGGAATCCACTACACCTAAAAGTGGTTTGATGCGTATTTCCCGAAGCCATTTCCCTGACAGGTCATCTTTTAACCGCATTTCAAAGTGCAGGTTAGTTTTAAAGTTGAGTACAAGCGTATCGGTTAAATTAACTGCAGATACGGCAATTTCCTGCTGAGGAGGAGTTTGCCCGAAAACTGTATTGAATTGATCCAGCTGATTTTGGGTTAGGGTGATAGTAGGAGGGTTAACGCCTCCCATAAACCGGAAAGTGACTTCGTCGTTCACTTCGCGGATGTAGGTTATCGGTTTGCCCATGTCGACTCCCGATCGGAGCGTGGGTCGAAAGGTGGTTACCAGCCCGGTTCCCGGATAACTGTCGCCGGCAAGGTTGTTTCTTGATGCAATTCCGTCGGCTTCAAGTATATCCACTCCCATCGCATTTTCATCATTATTGGGACTGTTGTTCCACCAGGTGTTTTCATTGTACACAACGCGTGTAGCCAGCATTCCGCTTCTGGGAAGAAAAGCATCCCAGCCTTTTCGGGAACGGTACTCCAACAAAATGAATTCGACAGGATCGGGATCTGCTCCATTCAGGTTATGTTCGTTAGTGGCCGATATAATGTAGGCTTTATTGGTGGTTTTAAGATCGGGCAATCTCACGTTTTGAGGGCTTTTGAGAAGAGTAGGAGTGAGCCATCCCAGATAAAACCGGTCGTAGGCCGAATAAGTTGGAGGGGTACGTCCCTGGTTCAGATAGGCCCCTGCATCCATAATATTCCAATACGACAGGGTATGATGGGTGGCGTTGTTGGTAGCATAGTAATCTACCAGCCCGTAAACATGGCCAAATTCGTGAGCAAAGGTCCCAATTCCACACATGTTTTCGCCGCTAGCCCCCCGTAATTCGGAGGTACACGCATAATACGACACCCGTTTCCCGTTGAGAGTCAGGTTGGTGTTCAGCTGCCAACGGTGTGGCCATATCGACTCTTTTGGCCCTCCTTCGGCTTCGTTATGTCCGGCATAGTATACAAATACATTATCCACTATTCCGTCGTTGTCGGTATCGTAGGTCGAAAAGTCTACTCCGGCAGCTGAAGCTGCTTTACAGGCATCAATAATCATGTTCCGGGGATTTTCGTCATCTCCTGCAGAGTTGTTGCCTCCGTATTGCGAGCGGGTTCTGGGTAATTCAAAAGGGCCTACTACCACAAATTCGGGCGAAGATACACCAAACGATGCTGTTTTGAAATAATCGCGGGCCGAACCCGTTCCTCCGTTTTCAGCATATCCTTCCTTGTTCAGTAAATCGGTAAATGCTTGTTTAGGATTGGCGATAGTGAATTTTACATCTAAATAATTGACTAAAATAACCAGTGATTTTGGAGAGCCGGTGTTGGGATAAGCGTTACGGGGCTTCTCCTGCATTTGTGCTTCCTTTGCCGCCCGTTGCATAGTGTATCGTTTCTGCATGTCGGGAAAAGACTTTAGTCGGGCCGTAAGTATTTGTTCTTCAATCGAACGGTTTGCTTTCGGTTGTACACGGATACTGCTTGCCCGTTGTTGCCCGTACGAGTCAACTTCAACATAGTTGTAATAGCCCTGTTCGTTTTCTTGTATAAGATAACCATCTTCACTGAGGGTGTAGTTGTAAAACTCGTCGCCCCGGAGCAGTACAGTAAGTTTGCTGCCATCGGGTAAGGTACGTTCTATCGGGTAAGGAGTAGCGGGTACCGCGGATATGTAGTGTGGTAATGTAAACAATACCAGGAAAGAAAAATAAAATGTTAATTTTTTCATACGGTAATACTTGTTTTTTCAAAGGTCGGATGGAACTCACATGCTAAAATGGCACTTCTCCGGAAGTTATGTAATACCATGTTCGTTTCATAAAGTAACAATACATCAAACTGATGCAAATATAAAATAATTAAATGAGTTTCAATAATACAGCTTCTTCTTTTTCCCAACAAAATTCACTGGCAATTGTTTTGAAATGTTCGGTTGGATAGGTGTTTTTAAGTAAATTGTTGATGCTATCGGCCAATGATACCGGATCATGCTTGTCGATTAAAATGCCTGTTTTATATGTTTCAACAATTTTACGAATCTCAGGAAAAGGACTTGCCAACACCGGTACCCCGGCATGCAGGTAGTCGAAAATGCGGTTGGGCAGTGCGTAATAATAACTTAAGCCCCGGTTTTCGAGCAGGCACAGGCCCAGATGAGCCGATGCTGTATAGCGGTGTAGTTCTTCGGCGGCAACTTTACCATGAAAAATAACTTTTTCGGTTATTCCCAATGCAAGGGTTTGCTGTTGAAGCTTCTGTCGGATATCTCCATCGCCAATGATATAAAGTACAGCATCGTCGATAAGAGGCATAGCGTTCAGAATCCACTCCAGCCCTCGTCCGGTATTGAGTGCTCCCTGGTATAGAATTATTTTTTTTCCGGCAGGTGCTTTCAAGGCAATGTTGTCGATCCCGTTTCGGCTAAAAGGCACATTTCTTACCACTTGCATATGGATTCCGTAGCGCTGCCTGTAATACTCAGCTATCGATTCACAGACGGTAATTGAATGTTTCAGGTGGGGGATGATCCGGTCTTCGATACGCTGCCAAAAACGTTTTACTAAAGGGCGGTGTTGAAGTTCCGGTACTTCAGGAAAAAGCTCATGAGCGTCGAAAATTAACTTTTTTCTCCGAATGCGACTCGCCAGATAGCTCCCTGCCAGGGTGTCGGTATCGTTTGCATAGAGTGTATCGACCGGCTTGAAAAGTAAAAAGAAGAAAAGCCTCAGGTTGTATTCAGCATAAAACTGAAATCCTCTTCTGAACATCAATCGCATCCGGTAATGCCTGAACCCGGTAGTTAATGGTTTACTGTCGGGCAATTTGCGTCCGATAACCAGCACCTCCCACCCGTTGCGATGAAAAGTGCCGGCCACCTTCAATACCCGTTGATCGGTTGATAAGTCGCTGGTGACAGCTATAATTATTCGGGGTTTATTTTCCATGCAAATATTCCAACAGGTCTTTGTAGAGCTGCCGGTGGTATAAACTGGCATTTTTTTCTACCGTGTTATTGTGCCAAAGCAGACTGATTTCACCGTTGAATCGTGCGGCAGTTTCAATGAGGCTGATGCAATATTGAAGAGCATCGTGTGCATTCATAAACATATACCTTTTTTCGCTGAGCGTAACATCCATCACAGTAAGCGAATGAAGCGACAGTGAGGTGAGTTGCCGGGTCACCGGATTTATCCATCTCACCGGCCGGCAGGTGCCAAGTCGGAATCCGGCAATATCGGCATATCCCATACTGAAATCATCGGTAATGCCGGCATCAATAAGAGCGCTCATGTCGGCAGGTTCGCGG
The DNA here is from genome assembly GCA_964559265.1 of uncultured Paludibacter sp. Taxonomy (GTDB): domain Bacteria; phylum Bacteroidota; class Bacteroidia; order Bacteroidales; family Paludibacteraceae; genus Paludibacter. The sequence continues at coordinate 8,135 of CAZLHC010000048.1, forward strand.
TTGTTTAAAAAATGATTCCGGTTGTAGAGGATTTCAGTTTCAGTAAATTCCTCCAGCGTTTTTTTCTCGCTTTCGATCAACGACGGACGAATACCCGCCTCGTAACTGGTGTGTAACCCGACCGAAACTTTTTTACGTTTGGTATATTTCAACAGAAGTTTATAATCGGGATGGGCAAGATTCGACGCCGGTTTATCTTCTTTTTTTCGGCCGCCTCCCGACCGGATAAAAGTGATAACTTCGCAACGTTCTCTTCCCAGACCTTGCTGAAGTTCAGTATCGAGTTTGTATAAATACGGAAAAGTATACCAGGGGTCGAAAATGACACCTCCAAAATAGCTTTTCAAGGCCATTTTTCGTTCGGTTTTTCGTTTAATGCCCCGTAACAATCCTCCCAGCATGCCGCGGGTACGCCGGAAATGAGCCAGTTGGTCGACATCGTGTGTGAGGTAAACCTTTCGCATCGATGTGGGTGGCTCGGCAACCTCCACACCCTGACTTCGCATGGCACTCCGAAGCAATACTCCCCATTCTTCAATGATGGGTCGATCGATAAACCCGGCCCGGTACGGCAACGACTCTCTACCGGGAAACCGACCATGAGCATCGCGAACAGTGGGACGTACCATTTCTTCATACCGTGATATCAGGAAATAAGTTCCAGCGATTATATCGGCATGAATAACAAGTGTGTTACCCATCATTTCAGTCGTATCTTCGCCAAAAAGAATTGGAATGTCTTCCCATTGGCGCAAGGGAAGGGTAGGCAAAGTAGATTCAGTGCCATAAATCCCCTCCTCGAAAAAGGAGGAGGGTTGAATGACTACCCGATAGCTGGAGTATTCATCGCGGTTACGGGTATAGCCAATTTGTTTCCAGCTTTCTCCGTTTTCTTCTCCACATACCAGCTGAAGTAAATAATCAATAATTTCGTTCATGTGCATTGTTAGAGATTTAATTCTTTTTTCAGGAAACGACCCGTTATACTCTGTTCGTTGAGAGCAACTTCCCGGGGCGTGCCGGTGCATATAACCTGTCCGCCGGCCCTTCCTCCCTCAGGGCCAATGTCGACGAGGTAGTCGCAGGCTTTGATAACATCCATATTATGTTCGATTATTATCACTGTGTTGCCTCTGTCGGTAAGTTTATTCAGTACCCCGAGTAAAATCCGGATGTCCTCGAAGTGTAATCCGGTTGTCGGTTCGTCGAGTAAATACAAGGTTTTGCCGGTATCGCGTTTGGATAATTCAGTCGCCAGTTTAACCCGTTGACTTTCGCCACCCGATAGCGTGGTACTCGATTGCCCCAGCTTTATATAGCCTAATCCCACTTCCTGAATAGTTTTGATTTTATTCAGAATATTAGGCTGATTCTCGAAAAATTCGACAGCCTGATTAATGGTCATATCCAACACATCGGCTATTGATTTGCCTTTGAACCGTACTTCCAGTGTTTCTTTATTATAGCGCTTGCCACCACAACTTTCGCAGGGAACGTACACGTCGGGTAAGAAGTTCATTTCAATGGTTTTATAGCCGTTGCCACCGCATACTTCACATCTTCCTCCGGCAGTATTAAACGAAAAGCGCCCGGGTTTATACGCTCTGATTTTTGCTTCAGGCAGCGATACGAACAAATTTCGGATGTCGGAAAAAACACCCGTGTAGGTAGCCGGATTCGACCGGGGAGTTCGGCCGATGGGTGCCTGATCCACTACTACTACCTTGTCGATATTTTCGATGCCTTCAATACTGTCGTGTGGCAGCGGATCTTTCAGCGAATTGTAGAACCGCTGACTCAATGCCGGCTGAAGGGTTTCGTTGATGAGGGTCGATTTTCCACTTCCCGAAACGCCGGTAACGCAAATCATCTTGCCCAACGGAAATACCACCTCAATATTTTTAAGATTATTGCCCCTCGCCCCTCGTATCGTCAACACCTTTCCGTTTCCTTCGCGGGGTTGCAGCCTCGGCTCAATCTGTTGAGTGCCGTTCAAAAATGAAGCTGTCATTGTTCCCGATTGTACCATCTCGGCAGGTGTTCCTGCAAATACTACTTCACCTCCATGCCGGCCCGCGAAAGGTCCCAGGTCGATTACATAATCGGCCGACAGCATCATGTCTTTATCGTGCTCCACCACAATTACCGAATTACCGGTGTCGCGCAGTTTTCGGAGCGATTGTATCAATCGGTCGTTGTCGCGCTGATGTAGCCCGATACTGGGTTCGTCGAGAATGTAAAGCACATTTACCAGCTGAGTCCCGATTTGTGTTGCCAGCCTGATGCGCTGACTTTCGCCACCCGACAGCGAATGAGAACTCCGGTTGAGCGACAGATAATTAAGCCCTACATCCAGCAAAAACTGAAGCCGGGTGCGTATTTCTTTCAGAATTTCAAAGGCAATTGTTTTTTGTTTGTCCGACAAGTGCTCTTCTACGGTGCTCAGCCAGCTCATCAGTTCGCTGATATCAAAAGCCGCCAGTTCCGAGATGTTTTTATCGTGAATCCGAAAATGAAGCGATTCCTTTCGCAATCTCCTTCCTTCACATTCCGGGCAGTTTATTTCTTTCGAAAACTGATTGGCCCATTTCTGCTCCGTTGCCGAAACCGAACTTTCCTGCTGCATTTCGATGTATTTGATAATACCTTCGTAGTTTAGGAAATAGTTCGAATTGCCAAGCGATTGATTTTTGATGTTCAAACGTTCATCAGTGCCGTTCATAATCTCGTCGATGGCCTCTTCGGGTAAGTCCCTGATGGGAGTTTTCAGTGTGCAATCGTATTTTTCGAGAATGGCCTCAATCTGCCAGAAGATGGTTGTGTTTTTGTGTTTCCCGAGGGCTATAATACCGCCATTGTGTATGCTAAGCGAAGGATCGGGAATAATTTTTTCGATATCAATTTTGTTGATTATACCGATTCCTTTGCATTGAGGGCAGGCTCCCTGTGGCGAATTGAACGAAAAATGATGGGGAGCCGGTTCGTCGTACGAAAGCCCCGTGGTAGGACACATAAGCGATTTGCTGAAATAGCGCACTTCATCGGAATCGCTCCTGAGCAACATTACAACTCCACCGCCTTGTTGCATGGCCTTTTCGAGCGATTGCTTGAGCCGTTGCCGGTCTTTAGCCGATACCTGAAGCCGGTCGATTACCAATTCAATGTCGTGAATTTTGTACCGGTCGAGCTTCATACCATGTGTTATTTCTTTTAATTCGCCGTCGATACGCACATGTAAATACCCTTTTTTACGCACATTCTCAAATAATTCGCGGTAATGTCCCTTACGTCCCCGAACCAATGGAGCTAATAAATAGGTTTTTTTACCCTCGTAATCGTTCAGAATCAAATCAACGATCTGATCTTCAGAATATTTAACCATCTTTTCGCCTGTAAGATACGAATAGGCATCACCCGCGCGGGCATAGAGCAAACGAAGAAAGTCGTAAATTTCGGTAGTTGTTCCAACCGTCGATCGGGGATTTTTGTTGGTGGTTTTTTGCTCAATTGAGATTACCGGACTCAAACCGGTGATTTTATCCACATCGGGCCGCTCCAGGTTCCCCAGGAAGCTGCGGGCATAGGCCGAAAATGTTTCGATATACCGCCGCTGACCTTCGGCGAAAATAGTATCGAATGCCAGCGACGATTTGCCGCTTCCGCTTAACCCGGTGATTACCGTGAGTGCATTCCGGGGAATGGTTACATCGATGTTTTTCAAATTATGTACCCGTGCGCCGGTAACTTCTATCGACTCACGGGTTTCAATATGCTCGGGTATCAATTCTTTTTCCAATTTTTCCAGATTTTTGAACCTGCAAAGTTAGCCAATTATTTTGAAAAGAAGAAGTAAACCCTCTTTTAACTAACCACAAATTGACAGTAATATTGTAAAAATAACTGTTGCCCGGTTCATAAAATTAATGTAACTTTGCACCGCTTTTTTGAAAAAGAAAGTGTGATGGGAAATAGAGCGACTAATCACTTAAAACAGAAACGCTTGAATTTTGAGTAACACAAAAAAACAAACCAATGAAAGTATTTGAATTAAAAGGTACCTTGCGTACCGACCTGGGCAAGAAAGCCACAAAAGCCGATCGTGTTGGCGATAATGTACCCTGTGTATTGTATGGTGGTGCCGAAAATGTGCATTTCAATGCTACGGTATCCGATCTGCGCAAGCTCATCTATACCCCCGAAGTTTTTATTGTTGATCTGACAGTAGCTGGTAAAAGCTGCAAAGCGATTATGAAAGCGCTTCAGTTCCACCCGGTATCGGACAAAGTATTGCATATCGACTTCCTTGAAGTTTCGGAAAACAAACCGGTTGTTGTTGAAATTCCAGTACAACTCAACGGTCTGGCCGAAGGGGTTAAAGCCGGGGGTAAGTTGGCTCTTGAAATGCGTAAATTGCGCGTAAAAGGTCTGTTCACCAATTTCCCTGAACGTATCAATATTGATGTAACTGATCTTGGTCTGGGTAAAACCATTCAGGTAGGTGCTTTAAAATTGGATAACCTGGAAATCCTCAACGCTAAAAATGCAGTTGTGGCTCAGGTGAAACTGACGCGTGCTGCCCGTGGTGCTGCTGCTGCTGCCGCTTCCAAAAAATAAGTTACGTTGGAATGAAATACCTGATAGTAGGGCTGGGGAACCCTGGTGCAGAATACCAGGATACCCGGCACAACATAGGATTCACAATATTGGACGCTTTTGCCAGAGCGTCCAATGTTTTTTTTGAGGATCACCGCTACGGTTTTACCTGTGAAGTGAAGCTGAAGGGGCATTCGCTTATTTTGCTGAAACCCACAACGTTTATGAACCTGAGTGGAAATGCGGTGCGCTATTGGATGAACAAGGAGAAGATCGATGAAGCGAATTTGTTGGTGGTGGTCGACGATCTGGCATTGCCGTTTGGCACCCTGCGACTGAAGCCCAAAGGTTCGGATGCCGGTCATAACGGATTGCGTAATATTCAGGATGTGCTGGGACATAACAACTATGCCCGGATTCGCTTTGGTATCGGAAGTAATTTCCCGCGGGGCGGACAAGTGCGCTATGTGTTGGGTAAATGGGATAAGGACGAGGTTGCTGCACTACCCGAACGGGCTGATGTGGCGGTGGAGATGATTCGTAGTTTTTGTCTGTCGGGATTGCAACTTACTATGACACAATTTAATAATAAGTGATTAGTGGTGAATCGGGATGTTTTTTGAATAATTAGTGATTAGTGATGAAGACTGAAGTTCGAATCGATAAATGGCTTTGGGCGGTGCGGCTTTTTAAAACCCGCAGTCTGGCAGCAGAGGCCTGTAAAAAGGGTAGGGTGTATGTCAACGGTGCACTGATAAAGCCTTCGCGTTCGGTGAAGGTGGGCGATGTTGTTGGCGTGAAACGCAATCCTGTGTTGTTTTCGTTTAAGGTAGTGGCACTGGCCGAAAACCGGATGGGAGCGAAGCTCGTGCCCGACTTTATGGAAAATGTTACCACTCCCGATCAGTTGGAGTTGTTTGAGCTGGGTAAAATTGCTGCCCAACATAACCGGGAACGTGGTACCGGCAGGCCTACCAAAAAGGAACGTCGCGATCTGGATGATTTTTTTGAACCGGTATTTTTTGATGAACATGATTTTGACGAACCAGAAACAGAATAGAATATGCTCACAGCTTCCCATCTGAAAAAAACGAATATATGCGAATACCTGCTTTATATGTGGCAGGTTGAAGACCTCATCAGAGCGTTGAACCTGGATATGGTGCAGGTTGAAAAGGTGTTGGTCAACAGTCGCACCTACGCCGATGCAGCCGAACGTGCTCAGGTGGTGGGATGGTACGAAAGTCTGATCGATATGATGCGTTTGGAACATGTTGCCGAAAAGGGACATATACAACTGAACAAGAATGTGTTGATTGATCTGGAAGATGTACATTTGCGAATTTTGAAATCGGGACTTGTTCCGGCGTATACTGCGAAATTTTTTCATGTGCTCCCTTCTATCAATCAACTAAGGCAAAAGTCGGATGAAGGGTTGTCGGATCTGGAACTATGTTTTAATTTTCAGTATGGCATTTTACTGCTGAAGTTGCAAAAAAAGGAAATCAGTCATGAAACTGCAAAAACACAGGAAGAGATTGCGAAATTTATGGTGTTGCTGGCAAGAAATTACCATGCTTATTCCAATGGGGAGCTTGATTTAGAATAAAAAAGTGTATTTTTGTGGCACTGACTTAAAAATTATAATCGTATGAAAGGTATTATTCTCGCAGGTGGATCGGGAACCCGGTTGTATCCCATCACCAAAAGTATTTCCAAGCAAATCATCCCGGTATACGATAAACCGATGATTTATTATCCCTTGTCGGTGTTGATGCTGGCTGGCATCAAAGAGATTCTTATTATCTCCACTCCGCAGGATATTCATTTGTACGAAAAATTGTTGGGCGATGGAAGTGAGTTGGGAATTCAACTGGTCTATGCCATTCAACCTTCGCCTGATGGGCTGGCACAGGCCTTTATTATCGGCGAAGAGTTTATCGGCAACGATTCGGTGTGTATGATCCTCGGAGATAATATTTTCTACGGATTTGACTTTTCGCGCACCTTGCGCGATGCTGCCAGGCTCGAAGATGGTGCCATCGTTTTCGGATATTATGTAAACGATCCGGAACGTTACGGGGTTGCCGATTTTGATGCCGATGGTAAGGTGCTGAGTCTGGAAGAAAAACCCGAACACCCAAAATCGAACTACGCTGTTACAGGTTTGTATTTTTACAGCAACGACGTGGTGGCGAAAGCCAAAGGCTTAAAACCATCGAAACGAGGTGAGCTGGAAATTACCGATCTCAACCGCTTATACCTCGAAGAAGAGCGTTTAAGTATGAAAATTATGGGCCGCGGAATGGCCTGGCTCGATACCGGTACTCACGATAGTTTGCTCGAAGCTTCCAATTTTATAGCCACTATCGAGAATCGTCAGGGACTGAAAGTGGCATGTATTGAAGAAATTGCCTATCGAAACGGAGACATCACCAAAGAGCAGTTGTTGAAATTAGCTGAGCCGCTTCGTAAAAACCACTATGGCGAATACCTGATAAAAATTGCCAACGATAAAACCTTTTAGGATTAAATGGAAATTATAACTACCCCCATAGAGGGTCTTTTACTGGTAAAACCGCGCGTGTTCGAGGATTCGCGTGGTTTCTTTTACGAATCGTACAATAAACAACGTTTTAAAGAAGCAGGAATTCAAACTTCGTTTTGTCAGGATAATCTTTCCCGTTCATCCTACGGAGTGGTGAGGGGCCTGCATTACCAGCTTATGCCCCATAGCCAGGCAAAATTGGTTTCGGCGGTTGTTGGCGCTGTTTGGGATGTGGCTGTCGACCTACGAAGCAATTCACCTACCTTCGGACAATGGTATGGGGTAGAACTTTCGGAAGAGAACAAACTTCAGTTTTTGATTCCGAAAGGATTTGCTCATGGCTTTTCGGTTGTTAGCCCGGTGGCTGTGTTTTCGTATAAATGCGACGATTTTTACAATCCCTCCCTCGAAAGGGGAATAATCTACAACGATCCGGCTTTGAATATTGATTGGAAAATTGCTCCCGACCAGATGATTGTTTCGGCTAAAGATCAGGTACATCCTGCTTTTGCTGCTGCCGATAAATTTTAAAAAAAACCTATGGAATTCGTATGCTCTAATTCTGGTTTTTAGGGTACACGGGTTTCCTGTTTCCATTAAAAATCAATTTGTTACCGAATGAAAACCCTCTTAATTACCGGAAGTAATGGCCAGCTTGGAAATGAAATCCGGGTGGCTGCTGCCTCGTTCCCTCAATTCCGTTTTCTGTTTACCGATGTGCAAGAGTTGGATATAACCAACGAAGTAGCTGTAAATCTGTTTTTCGAAGAGAATAAGATTGACGTTGTAGTCAATTGTGCCGCCTACACTGCTGTGGATAAGGCCGAAGAAGAGGAAGAACTGTGTTATCGGATCAATAGCCGGGCGGTGGAAATTCTGGGTAAGGCTGCCCTGCACTCCAAAGCGGCAATGATTCATGTGTCAACCGATTATGTGTTCAACGGCAAAAGTTTTCTTCCCTACACCGAAGAGATGGAGGTAGCTCCGGCTTCGGTATACGGCCAATCGAAACTGGCCGGTGAGGTGGCGCTTATGAACGTTAATCCCGAAGCTGTGATCGTGCGCACTTCGTGGCTGTATTCTTCGTTTGGGAATAACTTTGTAAAGACAATGCTGAAGCTGGGACATGAACGTGAGGAGCTGAAGGTAGTCTTCGATCAGGTGGGCACCCCTACCTACGCAGCCGATCTGGCTGATGCATTACTCCGGATTGCCGGGCAGGGTGCAACTCATGCAGGTATATTCCATTTTTCCAACGAAGGAGTTTGTAGCTGGTACGATTTTACGATTTCAATCCATAAAATGGCCGGAGTAAGTTGCCGGGTGTTGCCCATCGAAAGCCACGAATATCCCGCTAAAACACCTCGTCCGCACTACAGTGTGCTCAATAAAGCGAAAATTAAGTTGGTATATGGAATCCGGATTACTCACTGGGAAGAGGGATTGAAGAGGTGTCTGGAGTGTTTGGAGAGTTAAGTTCGTAGAATCAAGAATCAAGAGTCAGGAGTCAAGAATCAAGAATCAAGAATCAAGAGTCAGGCCTACTTCGCTTTTGATCGAATACTTTCGGCAATTTTTGAGATGCTGGTAAGTGTAGGTATTTCATCCATTGTAAACGACACTCCGAACTCGGCCTCCAGTTGCATTAGTAATCGTAATTGACCCAGACTATCCCAGGCTTTCAATTCTTCCTGACGGGTTTGAGAATTCAGGGTGGAAGCTTCTACCGAAAATGTACGGGCAATAATGCCAATTATCTTTTGTTCTGTTTGCATATGTATCAAATCTGAAGTTTATATTCGTTGGGAGCTACCTCATCGAATCCGTAAGTTTTGTACACTCCTGCTGCAGGTGTATTACGATCTCCCGGCGTATATTGAGCACTAATAAGGGTACAATCGAGTTCGCGCAAGTGGCCCACCAACTGCTGAAGTAAGGTATATTCGGCTTTTCGTCCCAAAGCCCGACAACTTACTACGAAATTATCGATGCAGGCTTCCTGTTTTTTTATACGTACCAAAAAAGCTCCCACAATACCTTCGTCGCCAAATTTATCACGATAGCTGCAGGTATATAATTTCCAGTTGTCGGACTTATACATCTCTACGGTTTCGGCTTCATTGTAGCGCTTTAAGCTCGTGTTAAACTGATTGGTTTTCTGAGTGAGTTGCGCAATACGTGCCAGGGTATGCTCAGTAGCCGGCTCAACATTTACCCGGATATTCAGACCCTGAATAAATGCTTCAAAGCTGATTTGGCTGCGTTCCTGTTCACGGAAAGCGTTACGCTTATATTGTGCGGCTTTTTCTTTATCCTCCGAAGTTATCGTGGTTCGTGCAAAATACGTGTAGATAACCTTGTCGTATAACCAGTGCTTCAATTGGGTGATGTCGGCCGGGAATTCAGGTACTGCAACCAGGGGTAGACTTCGGCTTACTAATTCGCGTTCTGCTGCACTATCGTCGATAAATACCAATGAATCAAGCCCGAGATTAAGCTCATTGGCTATCGATTGAAGGTTCTCGTGTTTTGGAAGCCAGTTTACGCGATGTGCCGCAAAGTCGTCCCAATGAAGTACCATATCCGGGTGGTTGGCGAAAGCGGCACGAACCTCTTCTTCGTTGTTTTTCGAACAAACAGAAAGAACAACGCCAGAGGACAAAAGGTCTTTACATATTTGTTGAAATTCTTTATAAATCAGCCCTTTACCCTCCGATGAAAGCTGAATTCCAGCCAGCCCGTCTTCTCCCAATACTCCTCCCCATAAGGTGTTGTCGAGATCGAGCACCAACACTTTTCGTAACGTTCCTTCCAGCGCGTTTATCAACCGTCGGAGTTCCTGCGCCATCAGCCGATAGCCTTCCAGCGAGAATTTCATCCGCCCCAGGTACCAGTATTTTTCGTCGAAAATGGTTTTGTATCCGTGCAGAATCACCAGTTCCGAAAATCGCACCAGTCGGGTTCGTTTCGATTGACTGCAAAATTCCATCAATTCCCGGCAAAATGTGTAATCTGTATCTGTTTTCGATTCGATATAAGTCGAGGTTGATAAAGGGTAACTAACCATTTCGCACACCAACACGGTGGTATTGAGCGAATTTTCGAGAAAAAACCCGATGCTGGTTGTAATTTCACCGATCGGTTGAGATCCTTTCAACCACTCCCCGGGATGCAGATACAGGAACAAATAGTCGGGCGATGCGGTGTATAAGCCAGAGCCAGGGTTCAATAACTCACTCTGCCACTGGTTGTAGCCGGCAACGTACACTTCGCTGAAACCTTCGGTTTGCAAAGCGTTTTGTAAGGGTGCAATGTTGATATTGCTGAGGAGGGCTATTGTTTTATTCATGTTTCAGGTAAATACTGAGTCGCCTTCACCTTCCTGCAAAACCCCTGAGCTGCAGTCGATTGATAGCGGAAGTAAATACGGTTGGCGCCTGCGGCGTTTGATTATATAGCGGCTGTTCGACTTTTGAAACTGCCTGCATAGCCGGGAATCATAACAAATAATTACATCTATCTGTTCGGCTTTTACCAAATTGAAAATATACGAGGCTAAATCGCTCAGGTATCGTTCGTCGGCGTATAAGTAGGAAAAGGTAAGCGCATTATCGCGCATTTTCAGAAACGCAAATCCGCTCAACCTTCCCTGGTCGTAAATTCGTACCGGAATGTAGCTAAACCGATCGGAAACCGAACTAAAAAAGTAACGTTCGCTGTTTTTGTCTTTTTTACCTTCTTTTACCCAACGGTATTCGTAAATCCATTTAAAATAGGAGGCATTTCGTTCGTTTAGTCCGTTTGTATGGGTGTAATCTTTTAAAAATTGATCCAGCTCATTGTCGAAACGCAGATCGGCACTAATATCGGGACTCACTTTCAACCGCGGTAGTAATAATTGCCATACAGAAAACACCTGGTTAACAAGCTTTTCGGTGCTGAAAATTATTTTTTCGGCTTTCTGAAGCCAGGGGAATTTGCTGGTTATCAGTTTGGTAAACCGGGCCCGGATGTAATATTCGTAACCTGGTTTGTATTCAACAGGACGAAAAATGCCCATCTTGTAATAACTGTCTTCCAACGAAAACAGAAAATTTGATATCATCAGGTGATACTGATGTTCCCGCAATACTCCCATCATTAAGGTGGAGGCAACATTGCTTTTACGAAATTTTTCATCCACCCAAAAGCAACTTAACCAACAAATCCCGGTGTCTAAAGATGCTGTTTTTAGTTGATCGGGTAAAACACCAATATATCCAATTACGGCCGCATTTTCGTAAGCAACCCACAAAAGTATATCGTTGTCAGAAACTGCCGGATTATTTATTTGCGACACCGCTCTGTGGTAGCTTATTGGTATTTTGGATAAAATAGCGTAAAAATCGGAATCGATAAATACGCTTAACTCGTTGCGGTTATATGTTTTTATTGTCATGCGTTTCGTTGAATACTACTTTTACCGCTTGCTTTTTTGATAAAGTGATAGAAGTATTGGGTTTTTAATATTACTTCAGCGGCTTCGTTGCCTGGAACTTCCATTGGAACTCGCTGGTAATTGTTGGGGATACAGTCTTTTTTAAGATTTGCGGTACCAAAGCTGAGACTTACCTCCTGTTGTATTGCCTTGAAAAACGATTTTTTTATTTCAAAATCGGTGAATGGGAAGGAAAATAATCCATCCGACATTGCAAATTCTACTTTAACGGTTCGGATACTTTCAAGGGTTTCGCTGATTTGTTCTTCTTCCGATAACAACGGAAAGTAAGGATGCGTTACCGAATGTGCACCAACGGTAAATCCTTGTTGTCGCAATCGTTGTACCTGTTCGGTGGTCAAATACGGTTGTTCCTTTTCCTGGTAATCCCGGAAATCAATTTCCTTCAGCTCTTCCAATACTCCCTTTTGAAGGTAGGTGATTTTTTTTAAATCCTCAGGTTGCCGATAGTTTATACTATATCGCTTACAAGCCTCTTTAACCTCGTTCGCCAGGTTGGTGTTCTTCCGGGTCAACAGTTGCTCCATCAGCACACTTACTTTCAGCCGGTAAAACATATCTTTGTTGTCGAGGAATCCGGTGTTCAGAAAAAAAGTTGCCGGAATCCCTTTTCGAAGCAGGATGGGAGCCATCAGGTCGTGAACTTGTCGTAGTCCGTCGTCGATGGTCAGTATAAAATACTTTCCCCGGCGAGGTGGGGGTTGTAGCAACAGATCGTACGATGCTGGTTGATAGTGTCGTAAAAAATAGTCGAGCTGCTTTTCAAATACTGATGTCGGAATAATTGGGTAGAGGTGTTTCAGATGTGGAAGGTCGACATCCGACACAGCATGGTAGAAGGGCAACACAGTGCGCACTCCCGTTATCCTTATCAGCGATGAGAGGGGTAACACCTGCACCGCTCCGGAAATTATATGTTGCAGTCGTTCTATCATGATATTGTACGATGAAATGAACCATTCGTTACTCCTCCGGGCTGGTTTCAGGCTTGCAGCGCCTGAAGGATGTCGCGCATCAGTTCATCAGCCTCTTCCAGTCCTACCGACAACCGGATGGTAGTTTCATAGATATGCATCGTGGCTTTTGCCTCAGTACTGTAACTGCCGTAAATAGTTGTGTAAGGATGTATAGCCAGCGTTTTGTTATCAAATAAATTGGTGGCCCGGTGAATTACTTTCAATTGATTCATCCATTGAAAACACGCTTGCTGCGATTTTAGATCAAAGGTAAGCATGGCACCCGGATTTTCGCCAAATTGTTGTTTGCTTAGTTCATAAAAAGGATTAGTGGGAAGTCCTCCGTACGTTACGCAGGCAACACCTTTGGTTTGCTCCAACCTGCGGGCAAGCTCAGCGGCTGTCGACGAAGCACGCCGGTAACGCAAATCCATGGTTTCCAATCCTAATGTTTGCATATAGGCTGCTTGTGCCGGCATATAGGCTCCCAGGTTACGGTGTATTTCTTTTTTAAGTTTGAACGTAAACGAATTGTTGCCCTGTTCGCTGGCTAAAGTAGCTAAGCGAGCTGATTGCGACCAGTCGAACTTACCGTAGTCAAGAATTAGCCCTCCTATGCTGGTGGCACCTCCCGAAATGTATTTGGTGCTGGAAACAACTTCAATATCAATTCCCCACTCCCCGGCCCGGAATGCACAAAATGGGATCAGCGTAGTGTCGGCTATTACCGGCACTCCCTTGCGATGAGCCATTTCTGATAAGGCACGTAAATCGGCCACTTCCATCTGCGGATTGGAAATTATCTCCAGAAACAAGGCAGATGTGGTTGAGTCGATTGCTGCTTCCACCTCCTGAAGATTGGTGAGGTCGCAAAAGCGGGTCTCCACTCCGAAATCGTTCAAGGTAGAAGCCAATAGCGAATACGTATTGCCAAACAAGTGGCGGGTAGTAACAACCGATGTGCCGCTTTTCACAACGGTCATCAGGGCATTACTGATTGCAGCCATTCCCGAATTTAACGCAGTAACGCTGTGTGCACCGGTGATGGCTTTCACCTTTTCTTCGAAATAGCCCACCGTAGGGTTAGAGATGCGGGAATACACATGTCCTGCAATTCGTCCGGTAAATGCCAGTTCCATGGCTTCGGCCGATTCATATTCAAAAGCAACACTGTTGTACACCGGCATGCTGATGGCCCCGTGAGGATCGCCAACAACAAAAGGTGTATGCAATGCTTTTTTATTATATTCGTTCTGATTCATGTGAACTATCGTAATTTTGCTCCCAACTGAGTTTCAAAGTTGGTGAGCAGCTTTTTCATGATGGTTTCAATCTGACTGTCGGTTAATGTTTTTGTTTCGTCCTGAAGAATGAAACTTACGGCATACGATTTCTTGCCGGCTTCGAGGTTTTTACCTTCATAAACGTCGAAAAGTGCTACTTCTTTTAAAAGTTTCTTTTCGGTGTCGAAGGCAATTTTTTCGATCTGTGCAAAACTAACCGCTTTGTCGAGTAATAGCGCCAAATCGCGTCGCACCGACGGGAAACGAGGTAATTCACTGTAACTTACCTTGTGCTTGCGTAATTCCTTCAACAATTGACTCCAGCTGATTTCGGCAAAATACACAACTTGCTCAATATCCGACTTTTTAGCCAACTGTGGATTTACAATCCCGTAAATGGCCAGCTGCTTTCCCGAGCGGGTAGTGATAGAAATAGCCTGCGAAAACAGATCGTTGCTGGTTTCGTGTTGTATGATATTGGCCGTTTTAATGCCCAACCGTCGCAAAATATTCTCCACATAGGCTTTCAATTCGTATACAGTGGTGCTTTGTTCCGGCACTGCCCACGATTGTGCATGCTTGTCGCCCGTAAGCCAAATGCCCAGACGATAATCTTCACTATAAGGAGCCAATGCATCAGCATCATTTTTATTCTCAGCATTGAAATAATAACAGTTTCCGAATTCGTACAACTTCAGATCAGCATTCCTGCGATTGATATTGTGCGATATGCTTTCCATTCCACCAAAAAGTAAAGTCTGACGCATAACGTTTAAATCATTACTTAAGGCATTGATTATTCTAACACTCTTCGATGCCGGGTAACTTTCCAGCCCTTCGTAATAGGCTCCTCTGGTAAGCGAATTATTTAAAATCTCATTGAATCCCTGCGCCGTGAGTTGCTCCGAAACCAATTGCTGTAACTGGTGGCTATCGGGGTGACTACCAAAGCTCAGTGTCGACATCAGCTTTTCGCCTATTTCAATATTGTTGTATCCGTAAATGCGCAGAATGTCTTCAATTACATCCACATCGCGCTCCACATCCACCCGGTAAAGCGGAATTCGCAGCGTATAACCTTCGTCGTCGCGCGATAAAATCTCCATCTCCAGTGCTTTTAGTACTGTTTCTATCGTTTCGCGACTCAATTCTTTGCCTATCAGCGAATTAATCTTCTGAACCGTAATGTTGACTTCTTTTGGTTTGATTTCTTCAGGATACACATCCACTACTTCGCTCGAAATTTCGCCGCCGGCAACCTGCTGAATCAGCATAGCGCAACGTTTCAGTATATATATGGTATTCGACGGATCGCAGCCGCGTTCGAAGCGGAACGAAGCATCGGTGTTTAATCCATGCCGGCGGGCGGTTTTTCGTATGCTTACCGGGTTGAAATAGGCACTTTCCAAAAATACATTTTTTGTCGTTTCGGTAACTCCCGAAGTTAATCCTCCAAATACTCCCCCGATACACATTGGATGATCGGCATCGCAAATCATCAGATCGGCAGCATTTAATTTTCGTTCGGTTTCGTCAAGGGTCGTAAATGGCGTACCCTCGGGCATCGTGCGCACCCGAACATGTCGGTCGCCGATTCGGTCGGCATCGAAAGCATGCAGCGGCTGACCCATTTCGTGTAATACAAAATTAGTACAGTCCACCACATTGTTTATCGGACGTAATCCGATGGTGCTGAGTGCATTCTTCAACCAGTCGGGCGATTCGCCAACCGTAACATTTGAAATGGTAACTGCCGAATAGCGCGGACAAGCTTCCGGGTTTTCGATGCTCACCGGTATCGTCAACGATGTGTTCTGAACGGTAAAATCGTCTACCGAAGGCTTAATAAGTTGTACCGCCGGATTAACCAATGCAAAATAGGCGGCCAGGTCGCGGGCTACTCCGAAATGCGAAGCGGCATCCACCCGGTTGGGGGTAATATCCACTTCAATTACATAATCGCTCTTAATATTGTAATATTCACCGGCGGGTGTTCCCGGTACTGCATTGGAGGGTAAAACGATGATTCCGTCGTGACTCGTGCCTATCCCAATCTCATCTTCGGCACAAATCATTCCCATCGATTCTACTCCGCGTATTTTCGACCGTTTAATCGTAAAACTATCTTCACCACTATATAATTTAGTGCCAACGGTGGCTACCACTACTTTCTGACCAGCAGCCACATTAGGAGCCCCACATACAATTTGAACCGGTTCGCCCGAACCCAGATTTACTTTTGTTACATGAAGATGGTCGGAGTTTTCGTGAGCCATGCATTCGAGTACTTCACCCACTACTATCCCTTCCAGTCCTCCTTTTATAGTTTGTACTTCTTCAACACTCCCAACCTCTAAGCCAATTGAGGTTAGTATTTTACCCAATTCCACAGCAGGAAGATCGACATTTATGTACTGTTTCAGCCAGTTGTAAGATATATTCATTGTTCAGAACTGTTTTTTTTGATAAGACCTGCAAAGATACACATTTTCGTTAAAAAAGCTGTTTTTTTTGATTGGATAAAATATATCTTCTATTTTTGCAATGCTTTAAATTTTAACACTCTAAAAGGGATATCATGATTCAGCAAAACTTTATTCGTCTTTTCGAAGATGCATTTCGCAAGTACTGGGATCTTCCTGCCTATAGCAATTATGGTGAAGATCAGACATATACTTATTCCGATGTGGCCAGTAAAGTGGCCAAAATGCATTTGTTGTTCGAACAATGTCAGATCAGGCCGGGCGATCGGATAGCTCTTATTGGCCGTAACAACGCCAACTGGGCCATCACCTATATCGGTACGGTTACCTTTGGTGCTGTTATCGTCCCAATTCTACAGGATTTCAATTCCAACGATGTTCACCACATAACCAACCACGCTGAGGCAAAATTGTTGTTTGCCAGCGATACGAATTGGGAGAACCTGGAAGAAGAAAAGCTGACAACGGTGGAAGCTGTTTTCTCGCTCACCAATTTTAATTGCCTGACCATTATTAACCGTACCGATGACGACGGAAAGGTTATTTCTCCTTCGTTTGACGAAGGACAATTAAAGCATGATTTCATTAATTCCCTGTTTAAAGCAAAATATCCAAACGGATTTTACCGCGATCATGTTCGCTATCTCGATAAAGACAACAAAGAATTGGTTTCTTATAATTACACCTCCGGCACTACCGGATTCAGCAAAGGGGTAATGACCAGTGGTAACGCGCTGGCCGGAAATATTATGTTTGCGATTGGTACCGGAATTATTAAAGAAGGGTATCGTATGATTTCCTTCCTGCCGCTGGCGCATTCCTATGGCTGTGCGTTTGAATTTCTGACGGCCACCTGCCTGGGATGCCATATTCATTTTATAGGTAAAACTCCCTCGCCGAAAATATTGCTGGGAGCTTTCGCTCAGGTGCGTCCGCATGTTATTTTCCTGGTACCGCTTATTATCGAAAAGATTTATAAGAAACAAATTCAGCCACTTATTGCCAAACCAACCATTCGTTGGGTACTCCGTATCCCGTTCCTCGACCAGACCATATTAACTACCATCCGTAAGCGACTGTTTACTGCTTTCGGGGGCGAATTTGTTCAGTTGGTTTGTGGTGGGGCGCCACTAAATGCCGAAGTTGAGGAGTTTTTGCAGAAAATCAAATTCCCGTATACGGTTGGATATGGTATGACCGAATGCGCACCGCTGATAAGCTTTTCTCCTGCCGATCAGTTTGTACCTAAATCGTCGGGAAAAGTGATTCCGGTGATGGAAGTTAAAATTGATGATCCTGACCCGATTACAGGGATAGGCGAGATTTGTGTTAAGGGTGAAAATACAATGGACGGTTATTATAAAAATCAGGAAGCCACCGATAAGATTTTCGATCAGGAAGGCTGGTTGCATACCGGAGACCTCGGCACGGTGGATGCCGAAGGAAATATATTTATCCGGGGTCGTAGTAAGTCGATGATTTTAGGAGCCAGCGGACAAAATATTTATCCCGAAGAAATCGAGGCGAAACTAAACAATATGCCTTTTGTGATGGAAAGTCTGGTAATAGAGAATCAGGGCCGCCTGTATGCCCTTGTTTATCCCGACTACGAGGCAGTAGATATGGAAAAACTCGACCAGCAGCAACTCGAAAAAGTGATGGAAGAGAACCGTGTGGCATTAAATTCGATTGTTGCTTCGTATGAGTCGGTAGCTAAAATTAAGCTCTATCCCAACGAATTTGAAAAAACACCGAAAAAGAGTATAAAAAGATACCTCTATCAGACTGCTTTTTCGAATGGGCAGTAGTCTGTAAATCAGGATTATAGCTATAAGGTGAAAAATATTTGTAAAAAACCGAAAAAAATAAATGAAAATGTTTTTGCAGATTCAAAAAATGCTGTACCTTTGCATCGATTTTGAATTGCAAACTAATATGTCAAATTTTTAAAGGTTTTAAAAAATGAAAAAAGTAATTTTGTTCTTTGCCGTTGCCGTTATTTTTGCTTCTTGCGCTCAGAAAGCTAACGAAGAAGCTCCTGCTGTAGATTCTTCAGCTATCGTTGTAGAAGAAGTAGTTGACACAACTGTTGTTGACTCTGCTGCTGTAGTTGATACTACTGTAGTTGCTCAGTAATTAACACTGCAACAAAAAAAGACTAAGTCCGTTCGAGAGAACGGACTTTTCTTTTTTTATATACTTTTCAAACCAGTATTTTTTTATATTTTTGCAGCTCATAAAACAAAATTCATCGAATGTTACGAATTGCAGTACAAGCTAAAGGCCGTTTGTTTGAAGAAACAATGGCATTATTACACGAAACAGGCATCAAATTAGAATCGGGAAAGCGCTTGTTGTTGGTTCCGGCCCGCAACTTTCCGCTCGAAGTGTTGTTTTTGCGCGACGATGATATACCACAGTCGGTAGCCGATGGTGTGGCCGATGTTGGAATTGTGGGGGAGAATGAATTTGCCGAGAAGAAAAAGAAAGCTACCATTACGAAGCGTCTGGGGTTCAGTAAATGCCGCCTTTCGTTGGCAGTGCCCAAGGAAGTGGAATATACAGGTCCGGCTTGGTTCAATGGAAAAGTTATAGCGACATCGTATCCCGAAATCCTCACCGATTTTCTTACCGAAAGGGGAGTGAAAGCTGATATTCATGTAATTACCGGTTCGGTGGAAATTGCTCCCGGCATTGGTTTAGCCGATGCTATTTTCGATATTGTAAGTTCGGGTAGTACTTTGGTTACCAATCATCTGAAAGAGGTGGAGATGGTGATGAAGTCGGAGGCTGTATTGATAGAGCATGCTGGTTTATCGGAAGAAAAGAGAGCTATTCTAAACGAACTCTTGTTCCGGATCGAAGCCGTTAAAATGGCCGAAGATAAGAAGTACGTGTTGATGAATGTGCCCACGGAAAATATCCGGGCAATTACAGAAGTGTTGCCGGGTATGAAAAGTCCGACCATTCTCCCACTGGCTAAAGAAGGATGGAGTTCGCTTCATGCCGTTATCAGCGAAAAAGAATTTTGGGTGATAATTGGAAAATTAAAAGCCTTAGGCGCAGAAGGCATTTTGGTGGTTCCGATCGAAAAAATGATACTTTAAAAGATCCCGTGGCTTGTGAATCTGTGCATCGATATAGGAAATACGGCTGTTAAAGTTGGTGTTTTTAATCACGACGAGTTGGTTGTTGATTTCGTGTTGGCAAGCCTGGAGAAAGGTTGGATTTCTCAACTAGCCCGGCAGTTTGCATTGCGACATTGCATTTTATCATCCACAGCGGGGGTGCCCGGTTTTCTGGAAGAGGAAATTGATACACTGAATATTTCCTATCGTGAATTAACGGCCACTACTCCCTTGCCCTTTGTAAATGCTTATGCAACACCTTCAACGCTCGGAAAAGACCGGTTAGCGGCTATTGCAGGTGCTCAGGGTTTATTGCCTGGTGCCGATGTGTTGGTAATTGATGCCGGAACAGCCATTACTTTCGATTTTATAGATGCTTCAGGAGTTTATCGGGGGGGGAATATCGCTCCTGGTCTGGAGATGAGGGCCCGGGCATTGAACCAGTTTACAAGTCGCCTCCCCCTGGTCGAACTCTCCTTGCCGGTTGAGTTGCTGGGTAATGATACCCGCTCGGCCATTAACAACGGAGTGGTTTATGGCGCTGTTTTCGAGATGGATGGATATATCGATTCTTTAGTGCTAAAATATCCTAAACTTTCTGCTTTTTTAACGGGAGGTAGTAGTTTTTACTTTGATAGCATGCTAAAAAATCGCACCTTTGCAGTCAAAAATTTAGTATTAACGGGTTTAAACAGAATTTTAAATTTTAATGTTCAATAAACACTT
>CAZLHC010000049.1:0-20719 GCA_964559265.1 uncultured Paludibacter sp.
GACTTAAAATCCTTTGGCTTCACGGCTGTGCGGGTTCAAGTCCCGCTTCGGGTACCATTAAGGTAAAACCCTGATAATAAGCTTCTAAATGGCTTTTTATCAAGGTTTTTCTTTTTGCGGGTAACTGGATGGTAACAATGATTGACCATATGGTAGAAACTGTTCACGATTACTCTATTAACGCTTTTATCAAACAATCTCTCAAATCAGTATAATACAAAATACTGATTTTTGTAATCATGTCATCCGACAAATCGTTCAGTTGTTTGCGGGCATTTACAGGAATCAGTATCGTGGTGGCTCCTTTTTCAACTGCCAGCTCTACCGAGTTCACTGCATTGTAAACAGCATCTACCGAACCTCCCAGGTTGAGCTGCCCAATAGTAATCAATCCTCCTTTTGTGCTTTTTTCCAACAGTGCGCTGCAAAGGGCAATTAATACTGACATTCCCATGCCATCACCGCTTTTCGATGCATCGAATGCCCGGAGTTGCAACGCAAACTCGTGAGTGCGCGGATCGCGATCGCCTACCAGCAGCTTGGTTTTACTGTAAAGATTTTGTTCGGCATAGCGCACACATTCCTGAAATTGGGGTGGGGCAGGTTTATTCAGGATTTTTACTCCGGAACCATAACCCATATTTACCTCGATTTTGTAAAGCCCTACCGGTTCATCCTGTCCACCCGCATTTAAGGTCCATATCTGACCCGGAGGCAATGGATCTTCGCCAATGGTATTTTCGCTGTGTATTTCCGGTGTGGTCACAAAGGTCTCTACTCCCGATTCTCCTATTTTATAGCTGAAATGGGTGTTGCGAAATTCGGCCGAACCGATTCGTTTTTGTTGTTCTTTTACTCTTCTCCGATATTCCAATGCGATCTTCAATGCCCATTCAAGCAGTTCGTCGCTGACGGGCACATTCGGATCGGGCTGCATAAGTTTTAAGAGGCCGTTCAGGGTTTTATTCACCGAACTGGTGTCGCGGCCGCTGAGGGCTCCTCCGTAATCGATGCGATGTAGTACTGCGGTAGTTCTGTTGATATCCCGCAAACGGGTCCAGGACTCTGCCAAATAGTCGCTCACCAGACCAAAGTGATCGGTAAAGTAACTTTTATTGAGTTTTGGAAAATCCCAACCGGGAACATAAGCATGGATGCGATCCATAAAGGCTGTATCGTCGCGCATTTCTGCCGGAAGTGGCCCGAATAAATGACCAATACGTTGTTGATGTTCCACATCCACATCGAAGTTTCCTACCATCACGATACCACCATCGGCCCGGATGGGTTCTTTTCCACGACTGAACTCTCCGCTTTCCATATATCCCTTCATCATGTTCACACCATCTTTCGAGTCGAACGAAATGCCGGAAACTTCATCGAAACATACCACATCGTATTTACATACCAATCCGCGCTCTCCACTGCCCATATTCACAAACATCTTGGCAATAGTTGCTTTACCTCCCGAAACCAAATGCGAGTAAGGGGAGATTTGCTGGTACAAATGCGATTTCCCGGTTCCCCGCGGTCCCAGTTCGATCAGGTTATAGTTGCGCTCCACAAAGGGTATCATGCGGACAAACAATACATTTTTTGCTTTTTCAGAAAGTGAGGAGGGTTCCATGCCCACGCTGCGAATAAGAAAATCTTTCCATTCTTCGAGCGTAAAATTGCTTCGACCGTTGAAAAAGGTTTCCAATACATTGCGTTGCGATAGCTGAATGGGCCGGAGAAAGCTAATGCCGAACGGCCTGCCGTTTTTCTCCTGGGCAATAGCTGCATCGTACTCCAATTCAATTTCGGCATAAAAGCCTCCTGTAAGCATACGGTCGTTGGCATTGACCAATTCGGGCGATATTCTCACTTTGTTCAGCATCAGACTCGGCAGGGTTGCCACATAGGTGTCGGTCGATGTATCCAGCTTAGCGGTGATGATGTCGATGAGCTTAATACTTCCTTTCTCACGGGCTTTCGATTTGAAGTATTCTTCTTCGCCGGAGCGCACCGTACGATCCTGCAACTGTCGCTTCACTATCTCCAGCCCTTCCCGTATTTCTTCTTCGTCGGTAGTGGCACAATACCGCCCCAACAGAAATTCGATTACATAAGTTGGTACCGGGTAGGTTTTCCGAAACGATTCGAGCAAATCCTTGCGTACTACGTATCCTTCGAAGGCAGTGGCTGCCAATTGGTCAATTTTGTCAAGTTCCATCGTGTTATCCTCCTACGGTGGTTAATTTTTTATCACGTATAATTCCTTCGGCATCGAGCAATACGATCGTTGCCGACTGTGCTTCGGCGCTTTCCTGTACCATTGCAACGCCTTTGTTTTCTTTTACCATCCCTTTCGATTCATATTCCAGGATGGAAGTGTTTTCATCATTGAATTTTGTTCGTATATCGATACGATACCCTTCCTGAGCATCGGTAGTTTCAATGGTGCATTTCAGATTTACCCATTTCACATGTTGAATGCGTGCTTTTGAAACCGGTTTTGTATTTTCGAGGGTTAGCGTTGGCACCAGACATTCGTGGATAGAAATACCCCCGTGTGCATATTCCACGTTGGCTTTGAAAAACGATATACCGGGAGCATACGCCACATAGGTTTGCGGGTTCCAGTGCCAGGGTAGGTGAAGTAAATCGGTATTGACTCCTTCCTTCAGTGTAGCACAACGTCCCCAGCGTGTTTCGGTAAGACCGGAATCCAACTGTGTTTTGGGTAAACCACCGGGCATTAATAACCAGCCGTGATCGGTAACGATCGTTAGTTTATCAAAGCCTTTTTCAAAAATCGCTTCTGTAACTTCAGTTATCAGTTCAAATAATTCTCCGGTTCGTTTCACCAGATCGGCTTGTTCTTCGTGCCCCTTCGTGTCGATGTCGCCTATTTCCATCCAATACTTTTTTCCGGATTCAATTTCTTCTGTTTTGGAGATATAGCTGTAACCATTTGCCTCCAGTGCATCCCGGAAATTGGAAGTATTCAGGTCTTTTCCGGATGTAAGTTGCGGACGAAACTCATTGATTTCGCTGGAGGTTGATACCAGAGAAGCCAGGGGTGCAACGGCGGCTTTTGCGGTAGGTGTCAGACTTGGAATGGCCGACCAACCGGTTTGCAGGGTAAGTTTAATTGGGGAGCCGGAAAGCTGTTCGACATATTCTTTCGCTAATTCGTAACGAAAGGCATCCACAAACAAAACGAACTCAGCAGAGGATATGTCGATTGGGCTTGTTCCAAAGATGGCAGGTTGTAGAACAGCCAGTTGTTGAAATTTATCGGTGAGGTTGGTAAGCCAGGGCAAAGAAAACAACTGTATTATTGTCTTCACCACTTGTTTGTCTTTATCTGTTTTAACGGCTGCTAATGCTTTACGCATGCTGATGTCGGTGGCAAATCCTTTCTCAACATAATACTGTTTCAGCTCTTCTATACTGCCCGATGGGAAATTCTCCTGAGTTTGCAAAGCCATTCGATACAGGTGTTGCACGGCAAGAGCTAAAGGCGATTCTCCCATATCACACCAAATCCACCTCAATCGTTCACTGTGGGTTGCAGCCAAGTGTTGTAGTTGTTCGAGCGCTTTTTCAGGGGTTTTCGCTACTATCTTTTTTAAAGCTTCCCGTACTTCGCTTTCTTCCTGCTCGTTAACCTGCGGCCAACTTTCGCGGGGAATGGCAAACATATCCACCCCCAGATCGTCGGGCTTGGCCGATCGTAGTACTTCTTTTATCTCCGGAAAGTTGCGATGTGCTGCTACATAGTACTGCCACACTTGTCGCCAGCTGTTGCGTTGCGAACCTAATTTCTCGGCTATCGCCCGGATGTTTTTAGTGTCGGGTTTGAAATCGTAAACCGATTCGCATACCTGTCTGAAGATTTCCTGCTTGCCTGCATCCATTTTACTCAATGCCACTTCTCCTTTACACATCCAATTAAGAATGGCCGGTATTATATCCGGAAATAGCTGACTGTTCAGGTACTGTGCATCAACCACCGATTTGCCTGCGAGTACATCTTCATCGTAAAAGAGAGTAGCCAGCGATTTTTTTAAAGCGTCCTTGCTATTAGCGTCTTTGGCTACATTCACACCCAGTCCGGCTGCACTATTTTCAACAAGAGCCAATACCGTCCATTCTTTGCCGTTTTCCTGTAGAAACAGGGTGCCGGTATATTGATATTCCAGTAGCGGTTGCAGCTCCATGCCTGCTTTCTCCACATTGCGTAAATCGGTACGGGCAATGCCGGGCAAATAAAGAACAGGGATGGTTCGTTCTGCCCAATTGGCTTCGGGCAACATGCGGGCTACCATGCATTTTAACCAGATGGCCGGTCCCTGTCGTTTCGCCGGGTCGTATTCGCCATACACCAACAGTTGTGGCAATTCGGCTTGTAACTTCGGAATTACGTCGGCCCATTGCTTTTCAGGGTCGGGCCACAAAATTACTTCCGGTGCCACCATCAGGTTGCTGTTGTAACTGCCCGCCTGCTGTAATGCTTCTGTGAGTTTGGAATGTATGCTTGCCATGTATAACGAAAATTAATTTAAAAGTTGACGGCCTTTTTCGGTTAAGCGGTAGCGCTGATGCCGGCTGTTGGGTTTGTCGGGTATGGTAAGCTCCACCAACCCATGAACAATCAGGGGTTTTAGGTAAGCTTTGTAGTTTTTACTGTGATTGGTTAAACCTATATGATTTAACGTAGCTTCTCTCGTATTTTCAGTTGTCAGATAATCGATCACATCCCATATCTTAGACACTGAATCATCGAGTGTCTTAGACACTGAAATGCCGAGTATCTTAGTTACTGAAGTGCTTCTGATTTCCATTTTTAAACGTTCCGATTTTTTGTTAGATAGCAGCGCAATTGCTTGAACACCAATGTAGTTGATGTATCTTTCAGTGACTGTTTCAAAGCTCATCTTAGTTACTGACTTAGATACTATCTTAGTTACTGACTTAGACACTGACTTAGACACTGACCAGTCAACATGGCATGGCAGAGTGACCAAAAAAAGTGTTTTTTCCTCATCGGTATAAAACGAAGGTTCCGGACTTCCATTCGCCTTCATAGCATCGCGAATCACCGGAATTCCGGTGGCTTTGCCTTCGGTGAGTTGCAGCTCTTTCAGGAAATCGCCGATGCGGCGGTTGCGATAATCGCGGGCAATCACCCGGCGTTGCTGCAAATCGGTATTGGTGATTGGAGGCAGCGGACCGGGATAACTCAAAATCTCTATTTGTGATGGCAATACCTGTATCTCGATGGGTTTTCCTTCGGCGTAATTTTTATGATAAACAGCATTACAAATGGCTTCTTCGAGTGCATTGTAGGGGTAATTGCTGCTGGTAATGCTTTCGGCCTGACCACTTACTTTTTTCACTTCGGTTTTGATGACTTCCCGCCTGAGAAAGGCCAGGCAATCCCTGATTTGTTTGTGCAAGGGGCCACGAAACGTTTCTTCAATAAAATTGGTGCCGCTATCGTCGGAATGAATCACCAGTTCGATCCAGGCACGCTGAAAAAAGCGATGGGGATGGCTGTTGAAGAAAAGCAGTCCTGCATTCACCGGACGAAGCGACTCAATCGGACCCCGCGCAATGTGCATCGATTTGCATAGTTCCGGAAAAGGCATAGTGGTGCTTTCGCTGAACAAATCGCTACCTACTTCCTGCAAAAATTCACGTATCAATCCCAGTTCAAGTTTATTAATATCGGCTTCCTGGTTGATGCGGTCGTCGAAAGGTATTTTGGCCGTTAATTCCATCAGTCGGTTGAGGTTGTCGCCATGTGCAACAATACTTCGACTTCCCGAACGGATGTAGTACTGACGCCGGGCATCGTTACCCTGGGTTGATGGACAGGAAAAAGGACGTGTATCCCCAGCGGGACACCACACAACGAGGATATGCTTTCCGTCGATAGTGTAGGGTTGCATCACCGGCAGGTAGTTGGGCTGAATCTGGTAACAAATGCCAATCAGTTTGCCCTGAATATTGTCGATGGATGAAGGATCAAGACCAAGTGGTGGAAATTTGGGCATACCGTTCTGCTCCTCTATGCCAATCACTAAATAGCCTCCGCCCCAGTTGTTGATGTCGTTGGCAAAAGCACATACCGAGTGCAGAATTTCCTCGGGATTCCAGCCTTTCTTGAACTCGAGCCGTTCCCATTCCACCACCCGGCCGTGGATTAGTTCTGATATGTTTACGGGTAATGCCATTTAATATGTTTCTAATTAGTTCAGATAATCAATTTGAATCTCAAAAATACTACTTTTTTTGATTCAGAGCAGTTGAAAGTGTAAAACAATTTTTGAAGTTAAATTGTATGAATTTACTTATGAAAGCAATAATTCAGTTTTCAAAAAATCATTGATTCGCTTTCCTATTTGATTATCCAAATTTCTGTTTTGATCATCAAGTACTGCTATCTTCATCATACCACAACTATGCTTTTGTTTTTTGTCATCCTTTATCAGAAAGTTTCCGCCTATAAAAAATGGTTTGTCAGTGTATTGTGCAGTTGGATATACCAAAACAGCATTGCTACTGTTCCAGAATTCATTATACACAAACATTTGCTTCAGGTCATTGTCGTCCGGAATGTTTTTCTCCGGAAGTTTCCATTTCGTATCTAAGATTAGTTTCTGGTTACTATTTACATCGCGAATTACAATATCAGGACGAATGGTTTTAGTTGAATTGCTGTTTTGTAATTTCCAGAATCCCCGTCTATTCTGAGGGTTAACTTCCCAATGGGTTGGTTTATGTTTGTACAATTGTCTGAAAATATATTCTTCCCATAAATCGTTCATATCGAACAATATCGCCAGAATATGATTCCGACCTGCATTGATATCCGGTCTGTAATTAAGCAACAACATCGCAGCAATTTCTATAGCCTCCTTGTAACTTGCCATTTTCCGATCGAAAACCAACTTCTGAAATGTACTTTCACTCACTGATACATCTTCAAGTTCAGGAAACGAAAAAATAAGGCTATACACCCGATCTTTCAGAAAAGGACTTTGATTTATTGATGGAATCAGCCTGAGTGCTTTTAGAAGAATCTGGTTGAATAAATTGTCCTTATCATATACCTGATGCTTCGTGAAAAATTTCTCTTTGTGCACCAAATTCTGTTGAATCTGTTGTTGAAAAAGCAATTTGCCTTTCAAACTTTTGCAATTTTTTTCTTCAGTTCTGTATTTCTTAATTAATCCTTGTCTCAACAACTCTTCACATTCCAAAATGAAAAGTTCCAGATAGGCGTCTAAGATCGAATTCGACTTATAACACAAATTTGCTTTGTCGTGTGCCGATACCTTCATCCAGCGACATTCTCGCAGCATATTAATCAAAACCTTTTGCCACTTTGCCTTGTCGCCTTTTTCAACTGTCTGGCTGATTTTTGGTAAGACTTCAATAGTTAAACCATCTACCTGAATTACGCCTACATGCTGGTTGAATTTTACGCCTTTTAATGTTAGGTTGAAATACTTGTCACCAAACCGATCGATGTATCTGCCCATAGCTTCCCAATGGTGCTTCTGAAAACCAGACTGACCTATCAGGAGTTGCTTATGCTCAAATACTTGTATGGTGTTGTTATTCTTCATCGCTCACTACCTGCGAGTATTGATTTTCCAATGATTTGAAATCTGCCATTGTTAATTCCGATACAGGCTTCAGTTCGTATTGCCACGATTGATCATATTGCCCGGCCAATCCATTACTGCCCGAAAATTGAGCAAACATAGTACTGCTAACCTGAACGTGTTGCTTAAAGAATGGGTCTCCCAGCACCAATCCCAATTTCTCATAATCATTGTAAAAATACTCCTGAAGTAAAGGGATGATTTTATTGGCAAAAACCATTTTTAAATCATCGATATTTTTCACACTCCACAACCAGGCATGACCAATGGTATGATCAGCATCTTTCAAGACGGTTAATCGTGCATTGATGTTTTCAAGTATTTTTTGTAGTTCAATCCCGTCTTCAGTAGTATTTAAACGTTGTGGTTGCGGCTTCATATATTCAAACCAGAAACGTCTTCTTAAAGCCGAATCAAGTGCTTCTACACTTCGGTCGGCCGTATTCATGGTGCCTATGATGTGGAGATTGTTCGGCACTCCAAAAATTTCTTTGGAATAGGGTAATGTAGCTTTTAATGCTTCATTATTTCCCAGCCGTTTATCATCTTCAATCAATGTAATTAGTTCACCAAATACCTGTGACACGTTTCCGCGGTTAATCTCATCAATGATTAGTACGAATTTTTTAGAAGCAGGTTGATTGTAATCGTGGTTGGTTAGCGATTCGATGGTTGTTTTTTTATCTTCGTATGAATAATCCTTAAACGTGGGTTGTACCGTGATTTGAACAGTGATTTGATTTATTTTCTGCCTGAGATCATTTAATACAGCCCAATACAGCGAAGCATTACATCCACCGATAATAGAACGAAAGGTGTCGCTGATATTTGATACAGTACTTAAATTCGGAACTTCCTGCGAAATCTTGCTGAGTCGTTTTTTCGAAACTATGTAAAGCCTATCACTGTTTTGGTGTTTTAATAGTATATTGTTTTTTGGCGAAATGCTATCAATAATTACATCACCTTCATTTTTGGTCTTTATCGTAATGCCGGTTGGATGTTGGGATAATTCATCATTGATCCAATCGACATAATTATCATAGTTGTCTGAGAAGTCCAGAACTTTCACAGACGCGGATTGCGAGTCTTTTTTGATATACGAAAAGGAGGCCTCGGTACAAAGTCGTTTGAAAATTCCATCTTCTACTTCGTAGGTTAATTCTCCATCTTCTGAAGTGGGTGAGATCGGTTTTATACCTTCGATAAAATCTTCGTATCCCATGCTTTGATGAAAAGTGCAAAATACAATTCGGCCGTCTTTCACATATTTTTCAAACCGTTGCTTTACTTCCGACCTTTCTTCGTTTTGAATAGAGTCGATGCTTGCTTTTTCAATAATGGCAACTGCCTTACTGATGCTATTGTAGGTTTTTCCTGTACCCGGAGGACCATAAAGTATGGTATTTAATGGGTTAGATGTTTCCTCTACGGAGTCATAATTCAACAAGGTAGTATGATTAGATGTTTCGTTCATTTTGTCGATAATTAGCAAGTTACAGTTGGGAACGAAAATACTTTGATTTATTGACTCAATTTCCGTTTTAGGGACTTCGTAGAAGGTGGTGTTTCCGCTCGGCATAAATCCCCGGGTGTCGTTTTTGAGATTCACGAAAGGCTTGGTGTTGGGGAAATACAAGGGTTCAATTTCCCGGTAAATCGATTCGTATCCTCCTTCGATAAGTTGTTCAGTTTCCTTATCTAAAGGCATTGCTTCCGAACTAATTCTGGCAACACAATACAACTCATCACCACCATAACATACATATACATAATCTCCTACTTGTGCTTTTTCAACAAAATGTTTTGCCTGATTCTTACCCGTCTCTTTACCAATAGTAATCCAGTTATTCTTTTCAAGGATTTCAGGAAGTCCGTTGTTTCTGTTGTGAATTGATTTCGTAAAAATACCGTGCGATAATTTAAAAAGCCGCTTCCCATTCAGATTTAATACCCGAACACCTTCAGGTAGATTTGAATACTCGGTGAAGCGGTATGCAAATGCGTCTAAAACGCCTAATTCTGATTCACCAACCAGGGTTTTAAGTTGGTTGAAATCACGAATACAGGAAGGATAATCGGCAGGCATTTCTATCCATTTTCTGAATTCTTTATGTTCATTGTTCAGTATAGGGAATATTTGTGGATTGATGTAATAGAGCCAGGGAGAGTATATGCCAGATTTTACATAAGGGATATTCATGTTGTCAAAATCTTCGCACAAAGAAGTTGCCGCTTCAATGCTTGCTACCTGAAAAGCATCCTGTAACATTTTTTTGATGGTCGTAAGTTGAGTTGAATTCAACCCATTGATCGAGTTTAATCCTGCACGTGTATATCCGGTTTGGTTGATTTCTACATCCATAGCACTAATTTCGTCCACACGGGATGGATCCTGAATATTTTGTTTCAGGTATTTATCAAAGATTTCTCTCGTGCATCCAAACTTGAACATCTGAATAAGCCCGGTTAAATGCTCATTGGTAAGGTGTGTGTGTTTCAGTGTTTCGATGATGATTTCCCGGAAAACGGCTGTTACAGCAAACTGATCAACTCTTTCAGCATAACTGTCGGTGGTTTTAAAAACAGTATAAAGTTCAACGAAGTGGTTAAATAAGGATTCTTTCATATTGGATGGTTTTGATATAGTTTAATTTTGATTTCTTGCTTTCCTTTTTTCTTCCAGTGTCAGATGCCTGTCGTTGTCGCGCACCTCTCCCCAGGGCGAGCCAGCGGGGTTTTTGCCGCGGTCGATGCCCCATTTTACATTGAATTTGGAGCGGAGTATGCCTGCTTCCACAAAGGGACGGATGTTTAGCCGCACACCGTCGTTCAGGTCGGGTTGCCAGCCGATGGGTTGCTCCTGTAGGGTCTTCCAGCGCACAAAAATATCGTAGGGTGCTTCGCCTTCCAGGATGGTTTCGAGCTTTTCCTTGAGCTTGAGGGCGGCACTGTGTTGACCGTCGGCGCCACTCAGACCTTCTTTTCGACCGGCATCGCACATGCGAATCCAATCGCCGAGGTAGGTGTAGATGAGTTTCGACAGGTTTTCGTAGTTGAGTTGATGGTAATTTACCAAGGCTGAAAAGCCATCCGCACGACCATCCCAGATATGCCAGATAAAAGGACGGTTCTGGAACACTTTGCAATGTTGCGCGAAAAACTCCTTGCGCAGCCATTCTTCGAGGTTGGAGGCCGACGAACCTTCTTCGGCCAACAAGCGCGAAATGGTGGTTGCCGACCAGTCATCGCCCCACACCTGTAGGATGAAGTCGCGCAGGCGGTCGGCTCCCGAAGCTTCGCCATTCACCGATGGGATGCAGAAAATGCCATCTTCGTCGGATAAGGCGTCGAAGGTTTTTACAGCAGCGATTAACTCCCTTGCCTCATCGGCCAGCTCCATGTCCTTGTCGCTTTCGGCCGGCCAGCGGTAACCCAGCAAACGGGCCAGGGCTACCTGCAGGGGATGTTCTGCTTTTATAGGATGCCCGTGGAAGAGCCATTGGGTGGGATCGTTGCTGTACGGTTGGGGTAAACCGTTGGGGTATTTTTCGGCGGCTACTTTTTGCCAGTGGTCGAGGTCGAAGGGGACTTTGACTAAGGTGGCATTGGTGACATTAAGTTTTTGATCTATTTTTCTCACCTCAATATTATATTCCGGAGATGAGCAGAAACACCAGATTGCTTCGTAAACAGATGAAGAATTAGGAATGATAACACAGGTGTTATTGTCAAATAATCCTCCTAAGTAAAGTGCAAATGGTAATTTGCTCATAGGACTTGTAATAAATCCCTTTTTACCCCACGCCTGTCGTCCCTGAACTCTTGCATTTGGATTCAATTCGTGGAATTTTCCATTCTCTGGCCAATAGGCAATATTCTCTAAACCTGAGTATAGTTGATCTCCAACTACAGAGCCTTGAATATACTCCCATTCGTTATTGATTAAAGATATTTCCCAGAAATTTCGCTTATAAGCATCCCAACCACCAACGTGTAATCCAATATATGCATTGGCATGTTTTGATAATAATGGAAGCTCATTTTCTGAAACTTCAATAATAACTCTTGAATCAGGATTTTCAACTTGTTTACTTTGTGAAATCAATTTTACATCATTGATTTTAAGTTCTGAATCCTTTTCCAACGCATTTGCAGCTTCACTTACATCTATCCCCAAAATCGGATGATTTTCAGTAGGTTTTTTATGGGAAATTGAAATTAAAATTGCTTTTACAACTTCACCGGTTATTTGACTAAAAGCGCCTGATCCCAATCGGGCAACAAAATTCCAGGATTCATTTTTTAGCAGCTTTTCTCTAAAATTTTTGTACGAGGTAAGAAAAAGCCAGTTTTGAGGAATTACTGTACAGGAAGTGCCACCTTCGGTATTGGATTTAAACATTTTATCAAGAAATACTGTAGCTAAATCACTTTTAGCATCTTTGAAATTGGCTTCGCAGTAGTTAGATAAAACGGCATCCTGCTTTCCCTTTGCCAAATACGGCACATTCGTTATCTGCAAGGTATATTTCCTCCCCAAAATCTCCCCCGCCTTTGCTATCCCTGCGGCCATCACGCCCCGCTCCAATTGTTCGCTGTCCACTTCTTCCTGCAGGGCTTTTTGCAGAACCGGTTGCAGTTGTTCGAAGCTGGCGGTAAAGGCATCGGCTTTGATGGTGGTGGGGTCGAGCAGACTGCCCAGTTCGGGTGCAAGCTGGAAATGGTGGTAGAGGGCCCGCATGCCGTTTTCCATGCGTTCTTTTTCTACGGCATCGTCCACTTTACCTACCAGCTTCACCCAGTCGTCTTCTTTCCCTTTGGGTGCTATGCCGCTGCAGGCTAAATGCATTTCGGGAAGCTCGCGGTAGTATCCGCAGAATTTCCAGGCGGTGAAAGCTAAATTAAATGCGGCAATCTGGGTACAGCGGGCGTCCAGCTCCAGCCCGTGCAGGTTTTCGGCTATCACGCGGTCGGTGGCTTCTTCCTTGCTGAGTCCTTCTTCGTGCATCCGGAGGGTAGCAAAAACAGGGAACAGCGATGCTACAAAATGGCCGGAACCCATGCAGGGGTCTAAGGCAGTAACTTCGGCGGTGGTGTCGGGCCAGCCTTCGAAGTTGCCGGCAGCAGGACTGCCATCGTCCATCAGGCGCAGGTATTCGAAGCGAACCGGTGGCGTTCTGCCGCGATTACGGCTTACCCACCAGGCTCCCAGGGTGTTATCGATGAGGAAATGAACCATGTAAGGTTCGGTGAAAAGCTGAGTCACGGCAGGAAGTTTCTTGCCATCGATTTTATCGCCACTGGCATTAATCGCTGCCTTTGCTTCGCTTTGCCAAAACTGATACACCCAACCCAGGGCATCGTCGGCCGTGAAAATGCTATCGTCGAGTGCATCGATGATGCCTTCGAGCCGGATGCGGTCGTTGGTGGCCAGTTGCAGTTGCATCAATGGGTCGTCGGGACGGAAAATGGCCGGTAACATGCGGGAAGCATAGGAGGCAGCGGCTTCCCACTTATCGGCAAATCCTTCTTCGCGGGCCAGTTCTTCGCAGTCTGCCAGCGTAACAGCCACGCCATCAGGGTGCATCAGCAGGTTGTTGGCTTCCAGAAAACGCGCAAACAGCATTTTGTGCCAGGTTTCGTAGGCCAGTTCGTAACAGAGGTTGGTGATGTTCTGTTCGCCCGAAGAGGGTAGTTCGTCGCCCAGCAAGCGCCCTTTGCTCCGCAAGAGGTTGCGCAGCGAACGTTCGTCGGCGGTAAGGTGCTGGAATACGACCGGGTTATCGACACCCAGACTGTGCAGGGCATGAAAAGCTCCTTTTTCGGCTGCCCGGCGGGCTTCTTTTACTGCTGTTTCGAGCGTATTGCGTTGTTGGGTGGTGAGTACTGCCATTATTTCAGAATGATTGAAGATGCGTTTTGAAGTAGGGTTTCGAGTTCAGCTTTCAGTGCTGCCACGTAGGCATCAATATCGGCCTGGTTGCTGATGGTGCGCCGCGGCAAACTGTAGGACTTAGCCTGCGGTGCCGATAAGCGGATGGCATCTTCGAGGGCTGCGTTGAACTGTCCCTGAAGGGCTGCAATGCGCGTGTCCCAACCATAAAACGATAGTTTTTGCAGGTGATTGAGGAGCGCAACAGCATCTAAAGCCTTGATTTTGGGTTTTTCGAGAATCTGATGGGTCACCAAAATGCTGTGCTTTTGGTCGGGCAATAGTTTGTTGAAATACTCATTCTCCTGCAATTCCTGCATTTTTGCATCAAACTGCGCTATGTAGTTTTGTTTTTTCGCGTCGAGTAACTGACTCAGTTTTTCGCACATCCTGTTCAGTATTGGCTGTACCGGGTCGGGTTCCTGCAACAACAGGCGATTGTCGCGAATGGCACCGATTTCTTTTTTCAGGTCGCTGAAATCATCGGTGTCCGGAGCAAATTGTTCCAGTTGAGCTACTAATTTCCAGGAAGGTTCGCGCTTGATGATCAGTTTTTCGCTGGCCGACCATTCGCTGTACTTCGCAGCTAACACCTCCTTTTGCAAGAGCATTTCCTGCAAGCGATCGTTGCCTTCGCGGTTTTCAATTTCTTTTATAAACTGAATGTTAACCGGTTCGGGTCGGGGAGCATCGCCACTTACATTGGCAGCCAGGGTTTTCAGTTTCGACAGGTAATCGTTGGAGTAGGCAAAAATCTCCTGATTGGGCGGACAGGAAATGCCGGCATCCTGCATCAGTTTGCGTATGGCAATTTTATCCTTGGCACCTATAACGATGGTTTCCTTTTTGAAAAGTGCCTGGTTTATTTTGGCTACTTTCAAATCGGTTTCAGGGGTCGAAATGTGTTGTGTCAGTTTCAATAAAACCAGCATGGCATCTACCGCATCCTGACTCCAGCCATATGGCGCTTTCATAAAGAAGTTGCGAATATCTTTCCCCGATTTCTGGCTGTTCCCAATAAAATGCAGGAGGGAAGTCGCCACCGGATGTTTGTCAATATCGCCGCTGTAATTGATGGTCTGTAAAGCATCGGGTTGTCCGGCAAGGGCCTTGGTAAGCACCTTATCCCAACCAATGGCGTCGGCTTTGCTTTTAAACTCGGAGAACTGCCTGTCGGCAATGTTGCGGAGCGCTTCATCGATATTTTCGCGCAAGCCACCGGTCTGCACCTGATTCCCACCTGCAAGATACACCGTACTTTCGCTGCAAATTTTTTCAATTAATTCCTGGATGGCATTCTTCGCTTGCTGTTGGCGGGTTTCCATGCTTTTCTTGGCCTGTAATCCTTCGGGGTCCGAAGGAATTCCCTTCAGGTCTATCGTGGCACGAGCCGCTAAGAAGTTGATCAGCTGCGTTCGCAGGTCCATGTCGCGCAATTTTTTCACAAACACATAGGCTAAGGGAGCATTGTTGCCGGCAGCACGAATTTCGTTCATCACCGTGCCTTCGTTTTCGTACCAGCCGTCGCGAATCCAAAGGTTCAGCTTTTGTTCGGTATTGGGCATGGTATCTTTGTCCCACAAATCGAATTCGCGGTTTATTTTCGAGTAACCCTGGTTGATACTGATGCTTTTAGTCTTGTCTTTAAAATAAGCGATGATGCGTTCCCTGCGGTGCTGTTGGATAATATCTTCGCTGGAATTATTCAGTTTGATGTAGTTCTTGGAAAATTCCTGTTCCCATTCCGAACCCACCTTGGTTTGCAGGCGGTACTCGTCGTTTACCGTCATCAGCACTTTATCTTCCGCCAATTTCTTGATAAGCGATTTAACCTTGTTTCTGAAACCTTCTGAGTTTTCGTTCAAATTCTCCATCAGCATTTCGGCGATGGTGCTTTCATTGGCTTTCAGACCTGTATTCTGAATATCGGAAGTTATTTTTTCGAGCAGAAACACCACGCTCAGGATACGGCCTTCGAGTAGTGCGTCGCCACCTTTCGATTTGCGTTCCTGGATAAGATTGGCCGTGTCGTTCAGCAACAAACCCGCCTGAATTAATTGCGTTTGATTGAGGTCGAAAATGTAATCGGCCGGGATGACAGAGCCCAGATCATTATCGGCAATTTGTTTCAGACTGTCGTCGATGGTGCGGAGTTGGTTACGCAATTGTCCCGAAGTACCCGCTACGTCGATAACTTTCAGTGTGTCGTTCCATAATTTTCGGGTCGAAGGTAACAATGGATAATCGGCCACCAATGTTTTTTTATCTTCCGAAGTGTAGCTGTATTTAGTCCCTTCCAGGTTACGGGCAATTTCACCCGATGCCGATTCCAGTTTGCTTTCGATGGCATTGATGGTGGACGGTTTTTTATCCAAAATCGTTTTCCGGATTACCGTTTGAATGTCGGTATTGGAGAGTTGCACCGGAATGCGAAAACGCGCCATCAGTTTCTGAAGGATGGGCGTATCGGTCAGGGCACTCTGTCCGGTTCCCACCAACAGAAATTTCCCGTTGAAGCGCGACGATAAATCTTCGGCTAAAAACTGAACATTGTCGGCCAGGTCGGGGTCTTTTCCGATAAACTGCTGCACCTCATCGAGCACAATGAGCGTACAGGGAATTTTCGTGCCGAAAAACAGAGGAAGAATCTGGTTGGAGATGGTATCTACAAAAGCTTCACGGCCAATATCTTCTTTTCTCACAAACTGAGCCTTGAACAATTCTTTGAGTTTAATTTCATTTTCAGCAGCTTCGGGCAGGCATTCGAGCACAGCCTTAGCCAGGGTCGAAGAAACGAACAGATTCGCCACTTCAGCTTTGAACGATTTTCCGGCCAATTCCACCAATGCTTTTACCTGATCGTACACCTCTTCCTGTTTCAGCCAATACACAAACTGAAAATGATGCAATTGGGTGGGAAGACCAAGGGTATTCAACAATAATTGAAGAAAGGAATAACGGATATCTTTCGACGGAAAATCGCGCAGGGTGCCGGCAATCGAAAGTTTGCCATGTATTTTTTGTTTGAGCGATAATTCCTGCAACAAATCATTGATGTCATCGGGCAGTTGTTTAATCGTCCGGGCTGTTTTTCCTCCCGGCAGTTCCACGTCGCTCCACAGGTAGCCCGCCATTTTTACCAAATGCGATTTCCCACTTCCATAGAAACCACTCACCCAAAACGCAGCTTGTTGCGATGATTCGATGTTTTGCAGGTAAAACTGCAGTATCTTTTTCAACCCATCGTGGTATTCCCCTTCGCAAACAAAGGTTTTCAGTTCGTACTCGGCAATTTCGAGGTCGTCGGTTTCGTTGATGGTTCTGATTTTAGCAACACCTTCGTTTTTCAGGTTGACATCCTTGGGATTAAGCGTAAAAAGGTCTCTGTTCTTCATATTATGTAGTGGGTAAGTCGTTCGTTAAACTGTAATTGGGCGGGCTAAGTAACCCCAACCGTCGCGGGCATCGAGCAAGCGGTACTGGTTGTTTTCAAATTCACCCGGAAAGAAAATCAGTAATCGACCGGTATATTCCTTGTCGCAGCTTTTCAGTAATTCCGACAGGCGCAGAAAACCAAACAGGGAAGCTACATCTCTTATCGCAATCACTGTATCCTTATCGGCATTTAAAGCCTTGATTTTTTCTTTCAGGTAATTCATTGCAAAGGGTATAAATTCAGCTTCGAGCTGATCGACAATAAATTCGGGATTCGGGAAATACTCCTCTTTGTATTCATGGTTACTCATCCATTCCGGAAAACACTGCTTCATGGATACCACAGCCCATTTCTTGCCGGCCTTTTTGGTAGCCGTTTCGAAATCGCCCATTCTGAAATCGATTTTTCGCTGTTCGGCCGGGTCGTACACTACGAACCATACTCTTTCCTGTCCCGAGAGTGCCGCGGACCAGGGTTCATTTACAATCTTGTCGTAGGTTTGAATCAATTGATCAATCTTAGATAACATGAATTCCCGAATTTTGAATGAATGATGAGAATGAGAATGCAGTCACATGGCCGGCATGCTGGTATTGAATCAAGTCCTTGCGGGCAGCATCGGTAGCCAGTTCCCGGAGTTTGGTTTCGCTGAGCAGCAAAGCCTGCGTCACTTTATCCGTTAAAATCAGTTCCCCCCGGCATCCTTTCAGAAACGCCAGTAAAAAGGCAAAAGACCCCACTAAGGTTGATATGGTGGGTTGCTTTCGAATGTTTTTCACTTTTCCTTCGATAAAGCCCGCTTGTTTCCAGCTACTGGCAATGTTTTGAGCCGCCGAACGCAAAGTGGCAGCGGAATAGCGGTTGGGATGGTAGCGTTGGATATTTTCTTCGAGCGCCTCGATGGTTACTTTATTATCAAGATCAGTTTCAGCCACCACAGAGATGCTTTGGCAAAGCAGTTCATCGGTGTTCAATGCAAATAGGAAGGCCAGTAAAGGTTTATCTTCCTCCTCAGCTATTTTCCAGCAATACTTCAAAGCCAGAAAGCCATTGTCATTCAGGTCGAATGAGTAGAGTGCCTTCAGATACCCTTTAGTCTTTTTTAATCCCCCTGCTGATTTCTTACCAACAATGTTTTGTTCCAGCGACTCTTCATACAGGTCATTATCAACAGCATAGTCCATTGTTTTTTGGAACTCAGCAAACATGATGGTGCGGGAAGTATGAATTGTAGATGGCATTTTTTTGTTAAATATTCAAGTGAAAAATTGCAATTGCAAATTTAATCATTTATTTTAAGGAAAGGTTGTAGCAGGTGATTTTTCCTTTGTTAAATTCATTATTTCAGAGTTTGAATATTATAGTTTATCATTCAGCGTTTGTTTATGACCGAATAATTGTATCCAATGATATAACAAAAATCATGATTTTTCAAATTGAACATGAATGTGAAGATAATGGCTCAACACCCATGCTTACAAAATAGCTAATCCGGAATAAACCCATTGCCCTAATCGACTAAAATGGCAGGCGATACGAACAACCATTTTTCCATTCACTGCAACCGTAGGCTGCCCTGCCTTTCAGCAGGATGCCTTTGCCACATAGTGGACAGATACTTCCTTCGGGTGTGGGTTTAATCGGAGCCGGAGATTCTGCTGGTTGGATAGTATTGGTTTTTACATTTTGAACCAAATCTCTGACCATCTGTTTGAGTTCTTCCAGAAATACGCGGGCTTCATACTCTCCTTTTTCTATCTGCCGCAATTTCTTTTCCCAAAGTCCGGTAAGCTCAGCTGATTTAAGGATTTTATCCGGAATGGTCTGAATCAGTTCAATACCCGTTGGAGTGGCAATCAGATTTTTGCGCTCCTTGCGGATATACTCTCTTTTGAATAGTGTTTCAATAATGGCTGCGCGGGTCGAGGGACGACCAATGCCGTTTTCTTTCAGGGCATCCCGCAGTTCTTCATTGCTCACGAGTTTTCCGGCTGTTTCCATGGCACGCAGCAGCGTGGCTTCGGTATAAGGTTTCGGCGGATTTGTCCACTTTTCGGCTAAGGTTGGTTGATGTGGTCCACTTTCACCTTTCACGAAAATCGGCAAGGTGTTTTCTTCCTCTTCCGCTTCTTTTTCTTCTTCGGTTTTGCTTTTATCAAAAACAACCCGCCAACCCGCCTCAAGGATTTGTTTGCCCGTGACTTTAAATTCCACTTTTTCCACTTCACCCAATACGGTGGTGGTCGATAGTTTACAATCGGGATAGAAATTAGCAATAAACCGGCGGGTTACCAGG
Organism: uncultured Paludibacter sp.; assembly: GCA_964559265.1. Taxonomy (GTDB): domain Bacteria; phylum Bacteroidota; class Bacteroidia; order Bacteroidales; family Paludibacteraceae; genus Paludibacter. The sequence goes on from CAZLHC010000049.1 coordinate 19,332, forward strand.
TCGTAAACCCTTTTTTCGTAATCCGACAGTCCGGCAGACTGAACACCGGTCGGGATGATGGCATGGTGATCGGTAACCTTGCTATTGTCAAATACTTTCTTCGTTTTTGGGATTTTATTATTCAGGATATCCTTCGTTAATGATTCATATTCCTTCAATCCCTTAAGAATTCCTGCAATTTTCGGGTAGATGTCATCACTCAGGTAGGTTGTGTCGACACGCGGATAGGTGGTTACTTTCTTTTCGTATAAACTCTGTATCGTTTTGAGTGTTTCATCTGCCGAAAAACCGAATTTTTTGTTGCATTCCACCTGCAGGGAAGTCAGGTCGAATAAACGGGGTGCCGATTCATTCCCTTTCTTGGTGCTGATATCAGTCACTTTAAAGTCAGCATTTTTGACCGTTTCTAAAAATTGTGTGCCTTCCTCCACAGATTGAAAGCGCCCTTTTGAGGCAGAAAAAGTCGTATCGCGGTAACTGGTTTTTAATTCCCAGTAAGCTTCCGGTTTGAAGTTTTCAATTTCAAGCTGTCGGTTCACAATCAGGGCGAGGGTAGGAGTCTGCACCCTGCCGATAGAAAGAAGTTGCGGATAGTTGGCAAATTTCAGCGTATAGGCCCGGGTTGCATTCATCCCGAGCAACCAGTCGCCGATAGCGCGGGAAAGGCCGGCTTCATACAAGCGGATATATTCTTCCTGATTTTTTAGTTTTTGAAAGCCCTCACGGATTGCATCCTCGGTGAGCGAGGAAATCCAGAGGCGTTTGACCGGACATTTACAGCCCGCCTTCTGCATCACCCAGCGCTGAATAAGTTCTCCTTCCTGGCCCGCATCACCACAGTTAATCACTTCATCGGCAGTAGTCATAAGACTTTTAATCACCTCAAACTGTTTTTTTACGCCACTGTCGTTCATCACTTTGATGTTGAATCGTGGTGGTATCATAGGTAAAAGATGCAATTTCCATGATTTCCATTCCGGCTGATATTCGTGCGGTTCGTACAGCGAACAAAGGTGACCGAAAGTCCAGGTCACCTGATAGCCATTCCCCTCCATATACCCATCCTTCCGGATTTTCGCACCGAGCACGCCGGCAATATCCCGTGCAACGCTCGGTTTTTCTGCAATACACACAATCATGGTTGAATTTTTAATTATATCGTCAGTTATCGTTCGCTAAGGCAATTTAATTACACACATAGATTCACAATGTTTCTGTATTCGTGCGGTTTATATAAGCCCACAATTTATTGGCTATTGCCCGGAAAGCGAGTTTTTTCCTGTATGTTGATAGTCGTTTTCTTTTGCTGACATTCTTAATTGAATTTACAGACACTTTTTTACAAAAATAGAAAAAAATATTCGTAATTTTCGACTTTATTCGAAAGA
>CAZLHC010000049.1:20819-28167 GCA_964559265.1 uncultured Paludibacter sp.
ACTTTTTTACAAAAATAGAAAAAAATATTCGTAATTTTCGACTTTATTCGAAAGAAGGTCTGCTGAAAAACGTACAACCACGTTCAGATAGTGGCTCAGGAGTACTACTCCCGGCAGTTCGACAAAGTTCAACACAAGTATGAAGGTGGTAATTCAGCTTTCGCTTATTGCCTGAAGCCGTGCTTTTAATTCAGACCGTTTTACCCGGTTGCAGTAAATTGTATCAGCCAACACTTTCCGTAGATAGTAGCCAAAGCGTTTACAACAAGCAATCATCATCTTTCTTTTATCAGAAACTGTTATACAGAAAGTGTAATTTTCAAAAGAATATTGTATTTTTACGGTCTATCAGAAAAAGTTGTGCTATGAATACTGAAAAATGGAACGAGTTGTGTTTTCTACTTTCCGAAAATATTGAAAAGAATATTAGTGAAGCCGCTTTTGAACAGAATGTAATTTTTGCTTTGAGAGTATTAGGTTGTGTTGCTTCTAGCTCTCTAAGAATTTCTTCTTTTCTTTGTGCAGCATTCTTCTTTATTACTTCTTCATCAAACACTGGAATGGTTGCTTCCGGGAGATTGATACCAGAGTTTTTAATTAACTCATAGTATTTATAAACAGCTGTCCGTTGATTCCTATTTACTCTCGACTCCGGAAGTAAGTCACACAACCAGGCTTTATCTCTTATAATCCCAAGTGGTTTTAAAAACAAATCATCTAATGCTCTTCCTGATGGGCCATTCAGGTTTTCATTAGCAGGAACCAATGAACCGAGTTCTTTTGGCACATCAATTCCGGCAATAATATCTTTTGCATAATCACCTGTCCAGAAAATTTCAGACTCACTGGCAACAGCCAATGCCTGCACTTTAACCGGACCATCAGGGTTTAACCATTTAGCGTGTACAGCACTGGCATAAATACCCAAAACAAATACTTCTTTGTTTGGTATGATTTGTATTTGTTGAACTTTGGTCAGCTTCTGCCCTAAAGGAAAATGATAACCAGTATCTTCCATGTTTAATCCAATTTTGCCAATATATTTACACCAATATTCATATCCAACAAGCCTTTATCATCGAGTATATGTACAAAACCCAGTTTACATTTATTTTCGGGTAGTAGGGTTTTATGGAAAGTGCCAAAGGCTTCGGTATGATTGTTTGTTTTGGGGTAAAGCAACATGCTTTTCCCTGCTTCCCAGTAGATGTTATAGGCAAACATTTGTTTTAAATCGTCGTCGGAAGGATGTTTTTCATCAATAATTTTCCACTTAGTGTCGATAATAAATTTTTCTGTTTTACTACCTTCCAGTTTCCTTTCAACAACTAAATCTGGCCGAATGGTTTTATTTTCCCAAAACTTTTTAATGTTTTGAAAGTTGACCGAATATTCTTTTGACTTTACTCTGAGTAACATGCGATATACGTATTCTTCCCACAACTTATTCATATCGAACAACAATGCAAGCATATTTTCGCCTCCCGATTTTATGTCGGGGGAATAATTAAGAATAATCATTTTTGCTATTTTAATAGCTGTTTTGTAAGGTTCTGTTTTTCTGTTTTCTCTTAGTTGGTCGAAATGTGTTTTGGTGATTTCCAACTCATTTATTTCAGGGAAATCTAATTTCACCCTATTTATCCTATCCAATATAAGCGGGTTATTGGATACAATTGATAATACGGATAATGCTTTTAATAAAATCTGGTTGTGCAGGTGCTCGTAATCGTACACCTCATGGCAGGTATAAAACCGTTCCTGGTGTACAAGGTTATGTTGAATTTGCTGCGAAAACATCAACCTGCCTTTCAAGGCTTTTATTTGCCCATCGTTTTTACGGTATTTCTTTATTAGCCCCTGGCGCAATAAGCCATTCACTTCGTCGATAAACAGACTAAAGTACAGGTCAAGTAAACTGTGATAACGTCGTTCGAGGTCGGTTTCTGACACAGAATCCACTTTTATGTAGTTACAGATACCCAACATTCTTAATAAAGCACCTTGCCATTGGGAGTATTCTTTGTTGGTAGAGTTTTGCTTTCTATCTGTTTTGGGTAGTATTTCGAGCGTTAAGCCACCTATTTGTATTACACCTACATAGTTCTGAAATTTTATTCCGTCCCGTATTCCTGTAAAGTAGATATTATCATTCCGGTCATTGTAATCGTATAGCTTTTGTAATTCCGATTTTGTCAAATACCTATCCAGTCTATCCTTCGTAGTGGTTAGTCTTTCGTATTCAAATACCTGAATTATCCTGCCCATTATTGGTTATTTTGTGAGTTCGTAGATGCTGGTAAAATTCCACTCATTACTTGGTCTGATTTTAAAAACAGGACGTTCTTTTAAATCCTGAACCTGATTAGTATAGCCATCGAAGTTAGCAAATTCAAATTCATCGCTTTCTTCTTTTTGCACAAACGAATTGCCGAGTACCAAACCAATTTTACCAAAGTCGCCAAAGAAATATTCTTCCAACAGTGGAATCACTTTATCCTCGAAAGCTTTTATCAAATCTTCTGGTGTGGATATATGCATAAAATATGAATGCCCAATTTTGTGATCTTTATCTATCAGTTTTTCAATCCGGGTATTTATTGTTTCCAAAAGTTTTACTACATCGACTGTATCAATTTTTCCACCCGACAATTCTAAGGATGCACCTTTCGATTTTATTAATTCAGGCTTTGGTGGCATTTCTTTGAATGAAAACCTACGGCGTAAGGCCGTATCGAGGGCTTCGATACTACGGTCGGCAGTGTTCATGGTGCCTATTATAAATACATTTTCGGGCACTTTAAATGGTGTTTTCGAATAAGGCAGTGTTACTTCCAGTTCTTCTTTTCCGCCAGAGCGTTTATCTTTTTCGATAAGCGTTATCAGTTCGCCAAATATGGACGACACATTTCCCCGGTTTATTTCATCAATAATCAGCACATATTTTTTCTTTTCCTTTTCTACTATCGATTCCTCGCGTCCCTTGTTGGTAAAAAAGTTCTGGTTGAGCCCGTTTTGATCTATTTTATACAAGGTAACTTGCGAAAACTGTCGGTCATAAATTTCTTCGACTGGTATGTTTTCGTCCACAAAAATCCACTCCACTTTTCGGAAATGACTGAATTCAAAGGGCACATCGTCTTTGTATTCGTATTCGCCGGTTACTTTGCCTATGGCTCGTACGTATTTATTTCCATTGCTTACCAACACATAGTTTCCTATCTTGATGTAGTTTTTGAAATAATTAAGCAATTGAGCTTCTATGCCTTTGAAACCTATTTCGGTACATTTTTCCTGTATTTGCGATTCGGACATACCCGAAAAATTATAACCCTGTGCAAAACCAATGGCTATATAACCATTGTCGCGACAGTATTCATAAATAATACGGTCGGCTGGATTTTTGGCTTCGCCCAGTGATATTTTATAGAACGATGCTTTTTTGAAAAAGGCTTCGTCCCACGCTATTTTTCCTTCTTTTATTACCTTTATGGTGCTTTCGTTGCTATCGCCCAAGCGACAAATATTTTTAAAAATGCCATCTTCTATTTCGTAATATACCTTTTTCTCCGTTTTTTCTGTTTTGGGTTTTATACCCTCTACAAAATCCTCGTAACTAAACGATTGATGAAAAGTACAAAATGCAATTTGCCCTTTGGGATTCTCCCAGTCTTTGATAATCAATTCACGAAACCGAGAGGTAAGGGCCGTTCTGTTTTCTGCGTTTTGGGCATAAAACTCAGGATCTACAATCTTCAGAGCTTCATTTACGGTATTATAGGTTTTCCCTGTTCCCGGAGGGCCAAAAAGTATTTGATTGAGGGCTTGCTTGATGTCATTACTTTTCATGTGAATCAATTTTAAAATGGCATTATATTGTTTTTCGGTTGCTTTGAAATTTGTTCCGAGTTTACCTTGTCTTAATTCTTTAAGGTCCGGATTTGTTAATATATATTCTTTTAATATTGGATTTTGTACTAAATTATAATCCAGCCTCATATTTACAAGTTCATCGATTCCCGTTTCAGCACTTTTTGGATAAAAGGGAATTTCTTCTTCAGCATCTCCGGCAAAATGGACAGGTGAAGTTACTGTTGCAAGTGCATAAACACCCGCATTTAATCCTGTTACCCAAATGATTACTTTGTCACCTATTCGAACTTCCTTTTTATATTGATTAATGGACCAGTTTTTTAAAACACCTGCTTTTAATGCATCCTCAATTTTATAATTAATAGGATTTGCCTGAAAAACCCAATAATTTGGTTGACTAACTTCAATTAATTGCAACCAGTCCTTCAAATTATACAATTGTTCTGCTTTATCCGGATTTAGAAGAATAGCTTCGTTTAGTATATAGGCAATAGTGTTAGATTTTTCCAAGTAATTAAATCCTACTTGACCTACACGTTGTTTATCTTCCAGATAACCCTTTTCCTTAGCATGTGTTATTTTATTTTCGAGCATTATGCACATTGGTCGCGAACCAATAATATTATAACTTTCGCTATCGTTAACGAATACAGGTTCGGCAAGAACTTCTGCATTACCATAGAACCCAACAATCTGATTCTGTGAATAAAAAATAATTAAGTTTTGTCTTCCTTTTACTTTAGGAGGTCTGGTAAACTTACAATACCCAAAAATTTCTTCGTCTGTATTACGCGGATTGTCAAAATCGAAATTCCAGCTTTCGTGTGGAATGCCTCCTTCTGCAACCCATTTATGATTACTTTTATCTTCACTTACTCCTTTCCAGTTGTTACTGTTCCAGGTAATGTTTACAAGAATTTTTGTTATTGGAGCTTCTAACATCTGAAATAAAATATCCTGAGCTAATAGCAACCTGCTTTCATCGGGATAACAATCTCCTTTTTGAAGTTCAGAGTCAACAAAATCTAATAATTCAGTATCTTCCAATATATAATTATCAATTAAATCATGAAGTAACTCTAAATAATGAGCATATTTTTCACCAGACCACTTAGGTTGAATACCTAAAAGTAAACAATATTCATAGTAATACGAACTTTTATAAAATGTGTATTTCTCAGGATTATGAAGGGTAAGATAAGTTGAGATGGTTCTTTCATCATGATGCGAGGAATGCTGACCTTCTACTGCTTTGTATAGTTCTAGTGTTTCTGATTGAAAATTATTGATGCGCTGATTTAGGTCAGTTTCTTCATCGTAGAGCTTTTGAAAACAGGTGCGATACTCTTCTGGTTTACCCGCAGCAATCCGATTTGAAGTGGCTTTAGCCATCTGATAAAGCATATTATTTTCTTGCGGATTTACCTCCTTAATCTCTAATGCAAAATCAGCAGCATTTACATCTGGTCTGCCTTTTAGTCTTTTTACAAGTTTCCATTTATACAATTCATCATTTAATCCTTTTTCCTGAATATGTTTTTTATATTCTTCAATAAGGTTTTCAATAATGTTTGGTCCTTTTTCCTCGATTGTAAAATCGGCACTAAGCTCTTTCAGGTAGGTCTGAGCCTCATACGTATTAAATTTCTTATGTGTTAGGTATTCGCCATTAGCAAATTCGTGAGCCAACGATATTACTAATTTTGGTGGATAGGTTTTGCCATTATATACCAAATCGTATTTTTTCGATTTGGTTAATGGATATACAATTCCCTCAGCATCAATTTTTTCAATTGCCTGCAAAACATGTGATTCTTGAATCGTTTTTGGTATCATAGTATAGTTAATCCTAACTAATATTATTTATTCTGATTTTATATAATAACCACCATTTTTGGCTGCGCCCCTGAATTCAATTTTTCCTTCGTCGCTCAGTTTTTTTAGAAAACGCTGAATGGTGCGCAGACTTTTGTTGATTGATTCAGCTAAAGCAGGAGCATTTAAGCCAGGTACGGATTGAATCGTATTTAGTAATTCATTATCCAACGAATTTACACCGCCATTTATTCTAACACCGCCGTTAATTGCACCGCCATTATCCGTATTTACACCGCCATTGTTTAATAAACGCAGTAAATCCATTTGAGTACTTATTACTCTGTCGGCAATAAACTCATTGAATGGTTTATCGTTAGTGTGAGCCAATTCCAAACAGGCAATATACTCATGACGCAGCACTGCAGGAATTAGCGCAATACTATATTCGTTACGCAGTAATCCTAGATTCAGTAATAAACGTGCTAGTCTACCATTGCCATCGATAAAGGGGTGAATAAATACAAACTTTTTGTGAACCTGCGCTGCAAACTCCACCGGATGCATCCTGTTTTCGTGTTTATTGAACCAGCTAACAAATTTTTTCATTTCGGCACTTACGCGCTGAGGTGGCGTAACTGAATACTTGCTTCCACTGATAAACACTGCCACAGTACGGTATTTTCCGGCTTGTTCTGCATCTATTTGTTGATAAAATAAACGGTGAAGTTCCAAAATATCTTTTTCTTCGAGAGTTTTGTGCGAAGCCAACTTATACAAATAATCGTATGCATGTGCATGTCCTACAGCCTCGTACACATCTCGCAGTGGTTTACCTTCAATGGTCAAACCATCTTCAATCACCACTTTTGTTTCCGATTCGGTGAGACTGTTTCCTTCTAATGCATTGCTGCTAAAGGTCAAACCTACGCGGTAATAATCGCGCAACGATTTCAATGTTTCCGGAGCTAACGGACGTAATGCCAATAGCTTTTGGTTGTTTGTTTCTGCTATTTTGTATTTGACTTCCATAATACATTTACGTTAGTTCTGTGTTTTTTTTAACATGTTCAAGGTCACAAATTGTGATCTTGAAAACTCCATCACTTCATCAGGGCTAAGTTCAAACATAAAATCATCGCCCTCGAAACGGTTAATATTACGTCTTACAGCTTGTTTCAATACTCTTGTTTCAATACCATACATTTTGGCTAAATCAAAGTCAACCATTACTTTACAGCCTCTTATTGTATAAATTTTGTTTTGAATAAGTTGTAATTCCATTGTTTATAACTGATTTGATTTTCTTTTTAGAGTGACGTATTTGACACGTCGGTTCTATAATACTTACCATCTGCCGCAACCATTTTCAGTTGACTACAATTTGTAGTCAACTCACTACCTTCCTTTTTCAGGCGGGTTTTCAAAACACTCCAATACTTACGGGGATTGGGGCTGTAAGTTAATACATCAACCACATCCACTATCGAGAAATACCACTCTTCGGTGGTATCGTCCCAAGCTGTACGGACTTTCTTTTCTTCGAATAATTGAATTCTATTTTTCATTGTTATAAAATTTTCCCTGTGATTCTTGCCTGAGTACTATAATGTACCCTTTTCTCTGTACCGCCTAAGCGGGATTTTTAAACAAAATATTA
>CAZLHC010000050.1:0-27842 GCA_964559265.1 uncultured Paludibacter sp.
CATAATTCGCTCAGCGACTTAGCGGCTGGCAATTCGGGGCATAATTCGCTCAACGACTTAGCGGCTGGCAATTCGGGGCATAATTCGCTCAGCGACCTACCTGCCCGTTTCCCGGTGCAGTTTATCATTCGTCCGCATCGCTCCGAATTTCACGATTACCGGGGCTACGCCGGCCGTGTGGCAGGAGGTAGCTTCAGGGTAGGCGATGCCGTTACCATCCTGCCTTCGCGCACCCGCTCGGTGATTACGGCTATCGACGCTGCTACCGAATCACTACAGGAAGCTACTGCTTCTCAATCGGTTACGCTGCGCCTGGCCGACAATGTCGACATCAGTCGGGGCGATATGATTGTGCGTTCCGACGACACCCCGCCTACCCTCAGCGCTCAGGTCACCCTCATGGTATGCTGGCTCAACCACCAGCCCCTGCGCACCGGCGGCCGGTACATCGTGCGGCATACGTCCGACGAAACCGTGGCCATCATCCAGAAGGTGCATTATAAAATCGACATTCAAACACTTAGTCAACTTACCGATGAGGTAAGGGTGGATATGAACGACATCGCCTGCATCCGGATAAAAACCCTGCGACCCCTGAAGTTCGATAGCTATTCGGCCAACCGCATCACCGGTAGTCTGGTGCTCATCGACGAAAACACCTTCGAAACCGTGGGCGCCGGAATGATAACAACTGATTTGGAGGATGAGAACTTTTCGATTTAATTGTTAATTGTTAATTATTAATTGTTAATTGTTAATTGTTAGGGGTGGGGAGGTTTTTTAGTTTTTGAACTGCCCCTTTGTAAACTAAAATGAATACAGATCAATTGAACCTACAGTTTGCGGGGGCTGGTCCGCAACAACTGCTGGAGTATTTCCTGCAAGAATACAAAGGCCGCATAGCTTTAGCCTCAAGCCTTAGCATTGAGGACCAAATGCTTACCGACATCATAGCGAAAACCGACCCGGCAACGCGGGTGTTTACCCTCGATACCGGGCGGCTGTTTCCCGAAACCTACAGCCTCATCGATCGTACCCGACAAAAATATCCCGATCTTAATTTTGAGGTATTTTTCCCGGAAGCGGCCGAAGTGGAAAAGATGGTGGCCGAAAAAGGAATCAACCTTTTTTACGAAAGCATCGAACAGCGCAAGCGCTGCTGCGAAGTGCGAAAGATGCAGCCCCTGCACCGGGCATTTAAGGGTCTCGACGTGTGGATTTGCGGACTCCGCCGTGAGCAGTCGGTAACCCGCACCGGCATGCAGGCTATCGAGTGGGACAAAACCAACCGGCTTATCAAACTCAATCCTCTTATTGAATATACTGAGCAGGAGGTTTGGGAATACATTCGCGAGCACAAAGTGCCCTACAACAAATTGCACGACCAGGGCTTTCCCAGCATTGGCTGCCAGCCCTGCACCCGCGCCATCCAACCCGGCGAGGATATCCGTGCCGGTCGTTGGTGGTGGGAAAATCCGGAACATAAAGAGTGCGGGTTGCACGCGAGGAGGTAACCTGAACTACCCAAACCCGAATGTTTTACGGGATGCCTACGAGGAGGACAGAACGCAAGCGGGCTGTACGCAAGGTGGCTGCACGCGAGGAGGTAACTCAGTTTTTCACCCGCCGCAAATACTCGGTCGGGCTCTCGTTGAAATACTCCTTGAAGCACTTGGTAAAATACGAAGGCGAAGAAAAACCGGTATCGTAGGCAATTTCGGAGATCGACTTCTCGGTGGTCAACATGGCCTGCTCGGCAGCTTTCAGTCGGATAATGCGAATGAGCTCATTGGGAGCATAATTGGTAAGCGACTTGATTTTCCGGTACAACTGTACCCGCGAAAGTCCGAGTCGCTGCCCCAGTTCATCCACATTCAGGTCGGTTTCCACAATATTATCTTCCACAATTTTACGGAATTTTTCGATAAAGGTTTTATCGATGGGCGCCACCGACTCTTTACGATCGCCAAAGGTGAGATTTTGCTGAAAATACAGTTTTACTTTCTCCCGGTTTTCAATTATTTTCCGAACCCGTATCTTCAGCAATTGTTCGTTAAATGGTTTGGGGATGTAGGCATCGGCACCACTTTCGAAACCTATCGCCCGCTGTTCGTCCTGAGCACAGGCCGTGAGCAACATTACCGGGATATGGCTGGTCGAAATATTTTCCTTTATGTTGGCGCAGAGTTCAAACCCATCCATCACATCCATCATTACATCGCTGATAATAAGCTCGGGCACAAACTTCATGGCTTTAAACATACCAGTCTGACCGTTTTCGGCCTCTATTACCTCAAAATCGGCCTGCAGGAGCGACCGAAGAAACACTCGAATATCATGGTTATCGTCGACCAGGAGCACCAGAGGGCGCGACGAATCAGGAGCCGTGTCGACAGTTGTTTCCAACGAAGATTCTACTATCGAAATTTCTTCTTTTTTGCTTTCTGTTGGCACTTTTAAGGCCGGATATTCTTCCACAATAGCGATATCGTTTTGCTTAGTGGGAATGGTAACACTGAAAATGCTTCCTTTTTCGCCATTGCTTTCCACTTCGATGGTACCACCGTGAAGCTCTACCAGAATTTTGGTGAGTTCCAGCCCAATGCCCGAACCTGCTGCCAAACGGTCGACTTTGTAAAACCGATTGAAAATCAGATGGCGGTGTTGTTCAGGAATGCCTTTCCCATCGTCGCTTACCTGCAATTGAATCATTCGTTCCTCATTCCGAAACTTCACCGAAAGCTGAAGAGCCACATGTCCGTTTTCGGGCGTAAACTTAAAGGCATTCGACAACAGATTGTACACAATTTTTTCCAACTTATCCGAATCGAACCAGGCTACAAAATCCTCATCGGATGCCGAAAAACTGAAATGAATCCGCTTTTTCTTGCTTAATTCGAAAAACGAATCGTAAATATCCTGTACAAAGGCCCGCACATCGCCCAGGGTAAAATACATCTGCATTTTCCCGTTTTCGTACCGGCGAAATTCGGTGATCTGATCGATCAGTTTCATCAGCACACTTACATTTTTACGCATCAGTGTTGTAAGCCGGCGCCCCTCTTCCGAAAATTGTTCGCTGGCAATGAGCTTTTCGAGCGGCCCCATCAATAAGGTTAGCGGCGTACGAAACTCATGCGATATATTAGTGAAAAACACCAGTTTAGCCTGCGTGGCATCTTCCAGATTTTTCGAAAGTGTAATTAACTGATCCCGCTGCTCCGAAATGGCTTCTTTTTGTTGATTAATAGCCTCATTTTGCGATTCGAGCAGGCGATTGGTTTTATTTTTATGCTGAACGGTACGAATCAACAACAGAATAAACGCCAGCGACAATACCAGAATTGCCACCGAAGCAAACAGAATATTGCGTTGACTGGCATAATTCGCCAGGTTCTCATCGAGCACCTCGTTCAACTGCCCGATCCGGTTCTGATGCTGATGTATCTGGTCGGTCTGCAGCTTAATAACGCGTGCATTCGTTTTATCCACTACGGCCGTATAAAGGATATTTTCGCGCTCATACACCTTACCGGTCAGCACATTATACGCCACCTGCACCGCCTTGTCGCCACCGGTAGGATAAATAAAAGTAGCATCCAGCACCCCGTTGATGACTTGCTGAATACCACCATCGGTGGTCGACAGCGCATCAATTCCCACCATAAGTGGTTTTTTATGTGCGCTTTTTAATTGAAGGGCTTCGTAGGCTCCAATAGCCATTTCGTCGTTGTGTGCAAACACCAGATCAAGTGCCTGTTGACCGATTAGTAATTCCTGCATTTTTTCGCGGGCGTCCTTCCGCAACCAGTTGCCGTAGCCATCGGCCACTACCCTGATTTCAGGATAGTCAGCAATCACGCTCCGGAATCCGCGGTGCCGTTCGGTTTCGGGAGTTGAGCCTTCGAGTCCGCGGATTTCAACCACCGAACCCTTTCCTTTCAGTAAAGTAGCGGCATAAATCCCTACTTCTTTCCCAATTTGAAAATTATCGGCCCCTACAAAAGCAGTGTAGTTGTCGGAGCTTATTTTTCGGTCGACTAAAATCACCGGAATACCATCGCTCATTGCTTTCTCGATTACCGAAGTAAGCGGAACCGCAGCATTGGGCGACACGATGAGCAAATCGACCCCATCGGCCATAAAACGTTCGATGTCGCGTATTTGCTGCTGATTGCTATCGTAAGCGGTCTTGATTTCGACCTGCAGGCCCGGATAAAACGACGCTTCCCGCAAAATATCCTCGTTCATGGTACGCCGCCAGGCATCGTCGCTGCATTGCGAAACCCCGATCCGAAAGGTGGATTTACGCTTCGTTTCGGTGCAGGAACTGAATACCAGCACGGTAACCAAAAGAAACAGGAAAATGCGGTTCATACGAGCTTGTGTTTTTCTGTCGGTATCAAAAAAAAACCTGGTTTATTGTTGGCATCAAAAAATGGCAGTGATTTATTGTCGGCACCCTTGTAGTCAGCCGTTTGCTGTCGCTGACTACAAAGGTAGCAATTTTTATCAGTCGTTGATCAACGAAGCGGGCAACACCGGCATGGCTCCTCGTTGCGTACACACGAAAGCCGACACATCCACCGCCTTCTGATGGGCTTCGGTAATGCTTTTCCCTTGCAGCAACGAAGCCACAAAACCAGCCGTAAACGAATCGCCGGCCCCCACGGTATCGGCCACTTCCACACAGGGGGTGGGCAGGTACGAAGTTTCGGTGGCGGTAAACACGTAACTGCCTTCGGTACCCTTGGTAAGCACCAGGATATCGAGAGCATAGCTTTTTATCAACCGGCGGGCTACTTCTATTTCCGAATGGTCGTCCCACCCAAACAGAGTCGCTACCAACTTCACTTCATCATCATTGATTTTTAACACATTACATTTCTGAAGTGAAGTTTCGATAAGTTCGCGGGTGTAGAACGACTGCCGCAGGTTGATGTCGAAAATCTTCATCGCCCCTTCGGGAACTTCTTCCAGAAACCGGTTTATGGTAGCATACGACACCGGGCTCCGCTGAGCCAGCGATCCGAAGCACACCGTTTTGGTGCGTTGTGCCAACGACCGCAACTCGTCGGTAAACGGAATATTGTCCCAGGCCACGCCTTCGCAAATTTCGTAGTGGGGTATGCCCTTCCCCGACAAGGTAACCTGAACCGTGCCGGTCGGGAAATTCACTTCTTCGATATGGGTGCGCAACTGCTTATCGTTGAGCAACTCCACCAGTTCGTTCCCATCAGCATCCTTGCCAATAGCGCTCACAGCATAGCCATTGAGCCCAAATTGCGACACATGGTATGCAAAATTAGCGGGTGCTCCGCCCAGCACTTTTCCCTGTGGAAATACATCCCACAAAATTTCTCCTATTCCTACAATTACGTCCTTCATACGGTATTCTCTTTTTTAAGATTGTACGAAACCCAAAGGTATGCTGTATGCTGTCTGTTTCGCACGGTAGTATTATTTTTAAGATTGTACGAATCTGAATGGTTAGCAGTATGCTGCCCGTTTCGTACGGTACTCTATGTTAGTTGAGATTTAATTCCTTTTCAATTTGCTCCAGCGATTTGCCTTTGGTTTCCGGAATCCATATTTTCACGAAAACAAATGCAATAATACTGAATATTCCGAAGATAGCAAAGAGGTAATTCAACCCCAGACTTCCCTGGATGATGGGGGCAAAATACACGGTAAGAAAGGTACACAACCAGCTAACGGCGGTGGAAAACGACATGGCAATGCCCTTGATGCGGTTGGGGTAAATTTCGGATATAATTACCCACATTACCGGAGCAAACGAAGCGGCAAAGAAGGAGATATACACGAGCAGGGCTACCAGCACCCCCACTCCATTCTGCACAGGCCTCGAAAATTCATAGGTAAGATAAGCCAGCGAAGCAATCATCCCAACGGCTCCCCACAGCAACAGAGTTTTACGGCCTTTACGGTCCACCAGCCACAAAGCCACAATGGTCATCAGGAAATTCACCAAACCTACGATCATCGCCTGCATCATCGAATCGCCCTTGGCCGAACCGGCTACCTGGAAGATATCGGGCGAAAACATGATCACCGCATTAATTCCGGTGATTTGCTGCAAGGCAGCTATCAGGGTGCCAATCAGCACGATCTTGCCGGTTTTTCCTTTAAAAATCTCGCTAAACCGAACTTTTTGTTTGCCTTTTTCCGAAGCTACTGCTTTTTCCATCTCCGGAAGTTCACTCTCGATTAAGGCTTTTCCTCCTATCTTCTCTAACACCCGGATGGCTTCGTCGCGACGGTTATTGGACAACAACCAACGCGGACTTTGTGGAAACGACACCAGCAAAAACACCAGAAAGAAAACACCGAAAAAGGCCGGTACCGCCAACATATAGCGCCAGCTGTCGGGACCCAGGTCCATTACCAGAAAGTCGATTACATAGGCCAGCACAATACCGATGGTGATGGCAAACTGATTGAGCGAAACCAACATACCCCGCTTGGCTGCCGGCGAAATTTCGGAAATATACATGGGTGCAACCACCGAAGTGGCTCCTACAGCCAGTCCCGACAATACCCTGAAAACCGTCAGCATAGCCGATGATTCGGAAAGTGCCGAGCCGGAGGCCGACAGCACATACATGATAGCCGTGAATATCATCACGTTTTTCCGACCGAAGCGCTCGGTAAAGCTTCCGGTAAACAAGGCTCCTATAAGACAGCCAATGGTCAACAACGCGGCAACTGTGCCTAATCCGCTATCGGTAAGCGAAAACTCCGATTTTATCATGTCGGTGGCACCGGCAATTCCTGCCATATTCAGTCCAAACAACAATCCTCCATTGATGGCAACAAAGGTGATCCAATATAAATACCTGTTATTCATGGGGTAATAATTTTTTGTGGGCTGTGTGAAATTAAGTTCAAACAGGTCACCAGGGTAATACTTTTTTAATGGGCTGTGCGAAATTAAGTTCAAAGGTCACCAAGGTAATACTTTTTTAATGGGCTGTGCGAAACTAAGTTCTTAATGCTTTTATCTTAATTCGTGAATTTTAATACCTTCTGCCGTCCAGGCAGCATCGTTGGTAAAAAACCGCAGCGAGTTGTACCACGAGGTCGGGAAGTGAATATTCGTAAGCACGGTTTCACCATCGTTGATAAATAATTCCGAGGAGGCTTTATCTACCAGTAACTTCACCTTATACGACTTTTTCGCGGCTAAAGGGCCATAAGGTATGGAAGCAAAGTTCGGATGAAAATCGATCTTTCCGGAGCGGGTCCGGTCCACCATCACACTGCGCAGATTCATATCGAATACAAAACGAACTTCTTCACCCTCAGCATTGAAAATACTGAAACCAAACACCTTCGCTTTTTCAGGCTGCACCGTCAATTCCAGTTCAAACAGTCCCTTTGTGGCGGATAGTATATTATCGACAACCAGGCTATCAGCAATTTGCTTACTTCCTACTTCATGCATTTTTCCGCGAAGCGAAGCAAGTTCCGCAACCGGAGCATTAGCTACCACCAGGTGATTCCCGTTGTAGGCAAGGCTTAGTTCACGGGGTACCGTCATGGCACTTCGGAACTGATTCGACGGCACCTCGTTGGCATAATCCCAGTTACTCATCCAACCGATAAAAATCGCCCGACCATCGGCTTCCGGCACATTGCTCCAGGTTACCCCTGCGTAATTGTCGCGACCGTAATCGAGCCACAACGGATAGGGCAAGGCATCGGCCACGAAGGTTTTTCCATCAAAATCGCCCACAAAATATTGCGTTGCCGAACCATGATTCGGTCCGCCCGGGTTAATACTCACCAGCAATACCCATTTCGTTTGGCCTTTATAATTCAGCGAAATAAGGTCGGGACATTCCCACACCCCGGCATGCGAACCAATTCCGTTGCCAAATTCGCTCAGACGGGTCCAGTTTTTCAAATCGGGCGAACCGTAAAAAGTAATGGTTTGCTTAGTGGCCAGCGACATTACCCACTGTGCACTTTCGGCATGCCACATCACCTTCGGATCGCGAAAATCGGCGATGCCGGGATTTGCTATCACCGGATTTCCTTCGTATTTCGTAAAGGTGCGACCTTTATCGGTGGAATAGGCAATCGACTGCGTCTGTTCTTTTCCGGCACTGGTGTAAATAGCCACCATCGCATTGGCCCCAAAACCGGCCGTATTATTCACATCAATCACCGCACTACCCGAGAAGATGGCGCCCAACGAATCGGGAGCCAGAGGCGTTGGCAGGTAGGTCCACGACACCAGGTCGGTACTTACCGCATGTCCCCAGTGCATATTTTGCCAGCGATTTCCGTAGGGATTGTACTGATAAAAAAGATGGTATTCGCCATCGAGGTACACCATTCCGTTCGGGTCGTTCATCCACCCCGTTTCGGGTGTAAAATGATAAGCCGGCCGAAACGGCTCCTGGTAGTCGAACTCCAGCTTGTCCGATTGCTTAATATTTTTAACACCCGGGGCATTTTTCGCGATACCGTCGATATGCAGTTTCACCGTCGAACCCCGATAGGCTTTCACATCCAGCTTCACCCAATAATCGATTTTCTCCTGTGCCAGGCGCACTACTATCACCTCGCGCTCCTCAACACCGGGATATTCCACTTCCATCCTGAACTCCCGACCCCGCTCTTCCACTGGAAGCAACAGGTAGTCGTTTTCGATGGCATAACTTACTTCGAGCATTCCCTTCTTATCCGAAAGAGCCGAACAGGAGGCTAGTAGGGCCACCACTGCTGATAAAATTAAATTTCTAACTATCTTCATTTTTTTGTCTGTTTTAAATCATGAGTCAAGAGTCAAGAGTCAAGAATCAAGAGTATTGACCGGGCTCACTTTACACCATTTAATTCCGGTTAAAAAAAGGAGTAGGCAAAGATACTTCTACCCGATACACCTGAGTAACATCGATGATTCAATTTCTATCAATTTTGAAACATGGTAGCATTATTTTCGTACACTTTTCTTCAAGGGCACCAGTTTCACCTCCGACAACACAGACTTGTCCGAAGTCCATGAGAATTTCAGCTGGTTATACCCGTACTTTGGAAAGAAAAGAGCGGTCATCTGATCTTTACCAGAATTCCAGAAAAGTTCAACCGAAGTCTGATCGACTACCAGCTTCACATCCAGTTTTTTAGTATCAGCTGCATCGCCCAAACCAGCTCGTTGAACTGCATTGAAAAACTGATGAAAGGTATTAGGGCCCGATTTACTTCTATCCAAACTTACTTTATTATTCATCCCATCAAACAGGATAGTAAATTTTTCAATGGCATTGCCGATCGTAATCGATAAACTATCGCCACTGGCAAAGGGAACCGAAAAATCCATCACATAACTTCCTGAAAGTATCGTTTTGTGGTTTTCGATAACCTGATTATTTTGCACCGCTACCATTTCGGCAGTCCCGGCATAGTTCGACAGTTCGGCTACCGGAGTTGAAATCAGTTGATGCCGGTCGTTGTGCTTCACCAGGGTCAACTCCCGGGGCAAAGTCATGGTGCTTCGCCAGGCTACCGTGGGCACAAGTTCGGCATACACCCAGTTACTCATCCAGCCAATCATAATCCGCCTTCCATCGGCAGGAGGGATATTGGCAAATGTAACTCCTGCATAATTATCGGTGCCATAGTCGACCCACGATACCGTCGTCGCTTCAGGAGTAAATATACTTCCATCGAAATCGCCGGCAAAATACTGTGTGGCCGACCCACCGTTGGGGCCACCGGGATTCAAGCTCACCAGCAACACCCACTTTGTTTCCGACGAATTTTCGACTTTCATCGGAAATAAATCGGGACATTCCCATACACCGCCCTGTGCGCCAAGTCCTTTGCCGAACACACTCTCCAGGGTCCATTCCTTCAGGTTGGTGGAGGAATAAAAACTGATTTCGCGACCGGTTGCCAACGACATTATCCATTTCCCGGTTGATTCGTGCCAAATCACTTTCGGATCGCGAAAATCGTTGATTCCTGGATTGGGCAGCACCGGATTACCCGGATATTTCACCCAGGTAGTTCCTCTGTCGTTGCTGTAGGCAATCGATTGTGTTTGCTTCGCTCCTGCGCTGGTGTAAATAGCTACCAACGGATCTTCACTTCCCGATTTAAAACCGGTGGTATTGGCTGCATCAACTACTATACTGCCCGAAAATATTGTTCCATGTTCATCGGGGAACAACGCTACAGGTCGGTCGGTCCAGTTCAACAGGTCGGTACTCACTGCATGTCCCCAATGCATAGGCCCCCATTTTGTTCCTCCGGGATGATACTGGTAAAACAAATGATACTCGCCTTTGTAATAAACCATTCCATTCGGATCGTTCATCCAGTTTTGAGGCGGTGTAAAATGTACAAGGGGTCTTCTGTCCTCATCACTTATCAACGACAGAACGGTGGTTTCGGTGCCTGGTGTTATTGAATCGTCGGTACAACTTATCAACAAAGGCAGGAGCACAAGCAGGAGGTGAATAAATTTCATTCTACAGTTTTTTAATTTTTACGAATTCCCCGAATATTGCTTCGGAGAATTCGTAAAACATTCGTTATTTCGTTTTCAAATAATCAATCGCATTCTTATACATCGTTTCAATATTCGACTGATGAGGATTCACCTGGCTATTCTGATTCCATTCAATCCCCCCGATTCCTATATTGATGGAAGAACCGGCAAACTGCGGATTGGGCATTAACTCAAACACCCCACACATAAAGTAATCGCCAATACCATCCCAAACTCCCAACCATTTCAGGTTGTTGTTGGTTGTAAATTTCGAATACGCCAAATCGTCGCCATTGCCCAGTCCGTAAAATGCAGGTACTTCGATCAACACACAATTGTGGTTTTCTTTCCATCCCGGACCAATCACCGGAAATCCTCCGTTGGGCGTCGTAATTTCGATTCCTTTAAAGAGAGGATGCTGACGCTGATCCTGCCCTTTAATGCGAACGCCTACTCCCCAGGTATCGGGATTCGAAAAACCACCTCCCACATCAATCCCCATTTTATGAGCTTCGGTCATTCGCCCGAGCTTCCACAGGTACTGAATGGCGTAGGTACTCAACAACAATCCACCTCCTTCTTTGTAGAAATTCCCAATTCGTTCCACCACCACCGGATCGGTCGCAGCGGCCGGCAGGGCACCCCCGCTTTCCACATCGCGGTTCCACCAGATTACCCTGTAATCAGCCAGATTTACCTGCGCATTTTTAATTTGATCGAAAGAAATGTACACCGAAGTCGGGAAGGTGTTGAACAACCAGTTGGCTGCTGCGATTTCATCATCATCGCCATTGGCAAGCAGCGCCGCCTTATCGGCATAAACTCCCACATAGGCCACAATAGTTGAACCTACTTTAAAATCGAGCAACACCGAATTTGATGGTTTATTCTGACTGTTGGTGGTCACCACATTGAACCGGTAGCGGCCAATGGCCATATTCTGTATGGTATACGTTGTGGTAGTGGGAGCTAAGTCGACGGTAGTAGTACCGTAACTAAGTTTGATTCCCGAAATGCCGGTGGGCACTTCCCAACTCAGCACAACATCGGTATTGTTCTGCACCGCACTGAGGTTTTTGACCGGCTGTGCACCTTCGCGGGTAAACCTTACCGATTGTCCCAGCGACAAATTACCCTTCGTATCGCGAAGCTTCACCGAGAAAAAGCATTCTTTATTGGTTTCCACCACTCCAAATTTATAGGAAGTCGCATTATTGGCCAACATCACCTCACCGGTCGGAGTTTTCAGGGTTACATACAGGGTATCGAAACCGGCAGGAAGCGACCAACTGAGTCCAACCGTATCGCCCGATAACTGATGTGCTAAATTGGTTACGGAAGGCACTATCGGCGCTGCTGCCGGAAAATCGTTTTCTTCGTCGCATGCTACAAAAGTAACTTGCAGCAAGGCAATTAAAATGAATAAGAAACTAAAGTTTTTCATTTCCATGTAGTTTTAACGTATTAATAGCCATAATTTTGAACATACACACCCTTGCTGAAACGCATCTGATTATCGGGAATCGGACAATACTCATCCCGGTTTTTGGTAAACTGACCATTCTTCAGGTAAGCAATTTTCGATTTTTCGGTAGTAAAATAAGCATTCATATAGGTATCGGCGATTCCCCAGCGCACCAGGTCGAAAAAGCGGTGACCTTCCATTGCCAGTTCCAGACGGCGTTCCCAACGAAGTGCAGTACGTGCAAAATCCTGCGTCCAGCTGGCCTGATTGGTATACAGCCCAACGTTGAAGTCGGCCTGATCGGTTCCGTCGGGCATAATCAGCTTTTGAGTGCTGTTGGCCGAACGGGTTCTCAGGGAGTTGATAATTTCGCGCGCTTCGTTCAGATTGGCAGCTCCGCCTAACTCGATCAACGCTTCAGCTTTCCAAAGTAAGGCATCGGCATAGCGAATGATGATGCGGTTTTTGGTATTTCCATAAAATGGTCCTACCTGGGTATAACACGATTTACATACATTTTCTTTCAGCGAAGCATACTCGCCGTACACGTCCGGAGTACGGTTCCAGCTTCGTTGGTAAATATCCGACAAATCGTATTTCCAGGGCAAGCCCGGTATAGCAATGGTGTGATTTAAGCGCGGATC
Organism: uncultured Paludibacter sp.; assembly: GCA_964559265.1. Classification (GTDB taxonomy): domain Bacteria; phylum Bacteroidota; class Bacteroidia; order Bacteroidales; family Paludibacteraceae; genus Paludibacter. Next base: position 12,632 of record CAZLHC010000050.1, read on the forward strand.
CACTTTGTCGGCCTTAATATCCAATGGGTTAGCATCGTAGGTATCAAAAAGTGGCAATCCGTTCGCATCGGTTTTAAAGGAGTTTGCCAGATTCTTACTGGGTTTATGAAAATCGCAGCAGCCTATGCCCATCGGGGTCGAAAGCACATCGCCAAAATTCAAGCGGCCAAACATGGTACCGTCGTCTTTCGAAAACTGCACGGAGAACAACGATTCACGGCCGTTTTCGGCAGCTCCCGGCAAAAACAAATCGGCAAAATCGGGCTCTAAACCATAAGTAGCCGGTATCGAATTGATCAAATCAACCACCTGCTGAAGACGTGCCTTGTTGATGTTGGTCACATTATGCTTTTCGTCCTGTTCGTAGGCCTGATACAGCCGGGTCTTGGCCAGGTAAGCGGTTGCAGCTGCTTTATTGGCTCTGCCAATTTCGGGCTGCGATACGGGCAGATTCGATACTCCAAACTGAAAATCTTCAGCTATCTTTTCCCACAGCTCATCGTTCGATAAATCGCGGTTCGAAATCGTGGGATAATCGGCAATAGCCACACTCTCATTGATATACGGAATGTATTTGTACAATATTTTTAACTGAAAGTAAAAATGAGCTCTCAGAAAACGAACTTCGGCTTCGCGAACCGGTTTTTTAGCAAATTCGGCTTCGGTAAGCGTATTCAGAATTCGTAAGGACGAATTGGCACGGGAGATACCCGAGTAGAGCTTAAACCAGAGCACATCGAGCTCCCCAAAATCGGAGCGCACATTTTTAAAAGTCTCCAGAAAATAAAAATTCTGAATATCCCCTTCATCACGTCCCCCTTTGTAAGCATCGCCCGAACGCACATTACCATAGGGCCACAAGCTAAACGGAGCATCGTAATGATCGTTTCCTAAACTCGAGTAAACCGAAATCACCGTATTTTCAACTTTATCGGCCGACGACACCTGATCTTCGCTCAACACCCCTTTGGGTGCCACCTCCAAAAAATCGCTGCATGCTACCAGTTGCAGGGCGATAGCTAGTAAGTATATTGACTTTTTCATTTTTGTTATACTAATTATTGATTAAACCATTAGAAAGAAATACTCAATCCGGCAGTCAGCATAGTAGGAATAGGATATCCATACGATGGACTTTCGGGGTCGATACCCGTAAACGACTTGCTGGCAAAGGTCAGTAAATTCTGACCGCTCAGGTAGAAATACAGCTTATTCAGACTCAGCGCTTTCGTAAGCCCATCGGGCAGCTGATAGCCCAGCTGGATATTTCGTAATTTCAGGAAGGCTCCGTTTTCAATAAAATAGGTTGAAAAACGTCCTTCGGCATTCGAATCGCTACTGGTTAAGGCCGGGATAGTAGAAGTGGGATTGGTGGGCGACCAGGCATTTAACAAGTTGACGCCTTTATTGGAATTATTTTCACGCACCGACCAAAAGTCGGAACTGTATTTTACCACATTTTCCACATCTACATTTCCGAGTCCCTGGAAAAACACCGCCACATCAAAACCTTTGTACTGCATGCGCATGTTCACGCCATAGGTAAACTGAGGATGCGGATTCATAATCCAGGTCTGATCGTCGGTATCGATGGTACCATCTCCGTTTAAATCCCTGAAGCGCATGCGTCCCAGTCCTTTCCCCTGCTGTACGGCCGAATTCTCAACATCTTCCACGGTACGGAACAAGCCATCGGCTACATAGCCATAACGGGTACCAATCGATTTACCCAGAATGTTATCGCCCAGCCCGTTACCTCCATAGGTATTCACTACGGCATCGGGCAAAGAGGTGATTTTATTCGAATAGGTAGCGAAATTGGCCGATACTTCGTAATCAAAATCAGCATTCACTTTTTCGCGGTATCCGGCAACCAGCTCAAATCCTTTGTTATTCATGCTCGCACCGTTGAGCCACTGATTTCCACCCTCGCCCACTACCGCAATATAAGCCGGCTGAACCAGGATATCTTTGGTATCCTTGATGTAATAATCGATCGAACCAAAAATCTTCTGATTATAAAATCCGAAATCCAACCCGATATTGGTCTGGGTAGTCGTTTCCCATTTCAAATCGTCGTTACCCGACTGCACCTTTTGGTAGCCCGAAGGTAAATTACCCGTTTTATTGCCGAATAAATCATAGGCCGTACCATCCGGACTTCTCCAGGTAGGATCGCCTCCCGCATAATTCGTCGAGAAAATGGTTTGTGTTGCATTGTTCGAAATCTCGCTGTTACCGGTCTGACCCCATCCCAACCGAACCTTTAAATCCGAAATGTTCTCAAAATTATCTTTTATAAAGCCTTCTTCGTTCAACCTCCAACCCAGCGAAAAGGCCGGAAAGGTTGCAAACTGATTGTTTTTACCAAAACGCGACGATCCATCGTAACGCAAAGTCATCGAAACCAAATATTTACTTGCATAGGCGTAATTCACTTTCCCGAAATACGACAACAAAGCATATTCTGAAGCCAGTCCGCCATTATCCTTCAATCCGGTACCCGCATCAAGGTACATGTAGTTAATATCTTCTAACTCAAAACTCTGACGGCTAGCCCAGAATCCTTCATCGTAATGATGAAATAGTTCGGTACCCACCATGGCATTTACATCGTGCTTATCGCTGGTATGCTGGTAACTAAGCGTATTACTCCACACCCAGTTGGACGAATTGTTGTAATAATTAGTCACTTTATTAATCGGATTGTTCAGGTAGCCCGACACATAGCTCAACTGCATGTTACGTGCATTGCCGGCAATATAATCAATACCAAGATTGGTACGAAAGGTAAATTTTTTGAACAACTCCAGATCGGCATACAGATTTCCGAAAACGCGCAGGTTAATACCATTGTTTTGCTGGTTATCTTCCAACAGGCGCACCGGGTTTTGGCGGTCGTTCATCCCCCCCACCGGGCCACCCCAGCCTTTACCGTCGACGGTGCGAACCGGAATAATCGGCAAAGCCTGTAAAGCCGGATCGAGCACATTATTATCGACCTGCGACGAACGGGTAAAAGTTAAATTTTCGCCCACTTTCAATTTGCCTTTCAACAGATTATAGCCCGAATTAATACGTCCCGAAAGACGTTCAAAACTGGTTGTTTTAATAATCCCGTCGTTGTAGGTATAATCGAGGCTAACCATCGAATGACCGTTTTTCGACCCGTTATTAATGGTAATGTCGTAGTTTTGCGAGATACCGGTTTGTGAAATTTCGTCGAACCAATCGGTATCGGCTGTTTTCATCGTTTTAGCAGCATCGAGGTAGTCGGGCAAAATCAACCGGTTCAATACCGGCACCCCATTGGGATCCCTTGCCCAATCGAACTGATACATAATGGAATTGGCGTTGGGGTCCAATCCGTCGTTTACTTTTGCCTGCCAGAAGGCCTGTCCGTACTGTTCGGCATTGAGCACATCCAGCTTGGTACTGTAGTACGAAAAAGTAGTACGGGCATTCGCTGTAATATCCAGCACCCCTTCTTTTGCTTTTTTAGTAGTGATAATGATGACCCCGTTGGCAGCACGCGAACCGTAAATAGAAGCCGACGAAGCATCTTTCAACACCTGAATCGATTCGATATCGTTGGGATTCATCAGGTGGATACCTTCTTTGGTAGGCACTCCATCGATAATGTACAGGGGGTCGTTATTGTTCAATGTACCGATACCACGCATGCGAACGCTGGTTCCGGCACCACTGGGCGAACCATCCGACGACACAATCATACCGGCAACACGCCCCTGGAGCGACTGCATAGGGTTGGTGTGATTCAGGTTTCGCAATTCACCAACGTTGACCACCGTCACAGCCCCGGTAAGGTCGGCTTTCTTCTGAGTAGAATAACCCGTAACCACCAATTCGCTGATTAGCTGAGCATCTTCCGACAAACGAATAACCAACCGTTGATTCGTTCCAACCTTTAGCTCAACTGTTTTCATACCTACCATCGAAACAACCAGAACATCCTCGTTCGTGGCTTCGATTGAAAACCGACCATCCAAATCGGTAATCGTTCCCCGGGTACTTCCTTTTACCATAACACTTACACCAATCAACTGCTCACCCGATTCGGCAGAAGTTACAGTACCACTTACTACTCTGACCTGTGCAACACCCAGCACACTAAGGCCGAGCAACATCGCCATCACCCACCATCTGCTTAGTGTACCTTGTTGTAATCTGACTTTGTAATCCATGTTTTTAAATTTAATTTTTGGGTTAATAACCGTACATACAATTTTCACGATGCAAAAATAGAGGGGATCCAGCGCATCAGCTTTAAAATTTGATACAAGTACTAGCAAAAATGTTACAATTTTAAGCAGTTACAGTTGGTCGGCCTGACAACAAATTGCTTATTAAACCTTATATATCAACAACTTAATCCAAATCTCCATGATTCGATTGCCGTTTACAGATATAAACATAAACAAAAAAAACTAAATACAAAAAAAACTTCCGGAAACAGCTCGTGCTGCATTTCCGAAAGTTTATTTCATTCGCTACCAGCCTGCAGGCCGATACCAAAAATCACCTTATGCTACGACCGCGACACCTGCAAGCCGGTGGCCGACAATCGCATGTCGACAAACCGGGCACGTTCGTTCGGTGCATTTTCGCCCAGCTCTTTACGGATGCGGGCCGCCGCTTCAGGATCCTTAGCTACGATATACAGATACCCACCCCCGCCGGCTCCGGGAAGCTTGTAACCGGCCGAATAATCGTGAATCTGACGAATAATAGCTTCAACGGCCGGCGGATTGGTGCCGCTATCGAGTGCTTTATTTTGTGCCCAGGTAGTAGCAATGAGTCGGGCATATTCGTCAAAATCTCCTTTTTGAATAGCACCGGCCATCACACCGGCATGATCCTTCATTTCGGCCAGCAGGCGCAGGTGCGACGACGAATTAAGAAACATCCCTTCCACAATTTCGGCCAGAATATGCTTAGCCGTACGAGTTATTCCGGTATAATATAATAAATGACAGTTTTGATAATCGGGTTGGGTATACAGAAAATCGGGCAACCAGCTCACCGAAGGCGACTGGCGTAGCCCCGCCGCGGTCTGAAGTAATTTTACGCCCTGCAACACACCGCCGTACTGATCCTGCCAGCCACCACCGGTGGTAAGTAACTGCTCCAGGGCCAGGGTACGTAGGCAAATTTCATTTTTATCCCAGCCCAGTCCACAGAAATCGTTGAGTCCACCCAACACAGTGGATGCGAGCAACGAGCTGGTACCCAGCCCCGAACCAGCCGGAATGGCCGCCAGCAAGGTTAATTCTATCCCCGCTCCAAAAGCTTCGAGCTGTTGCCGCAAGCTTGCGAATCCACTTTCGCGGCCAAAACCAGCCAGCGACAGCGCAGCTTTCGGAATCGAAAAAGGCGAACCTACTTTTGTATATTGGAGCAATTCGTCGTAAGAAGTAATGCGTTCCGTAGCTCCCATATCAATCGACCGCAACACCAGTTCAAAATCGGCCGAAGGCTTCAGATACACCTGCAAGGGCTGCTGACCATTCAATTCAATAGCGATATTCACCACACTTCCACCTGCATACAAGGAGTAAGGCGGCGTATCGGTCCACCCTCCTGCCAGGTCGATACGCACCGGCGATCGCGACCACACAATCTGGTCCGACAGCACATTCAGTCGTGGCACATTCATTCGTTCCGGTGTTTTCACTCCGGCGATACTTCCAATGACCATCGATGCATCAACCGGCTTACCCCCCTTCACCTCGGCCAACAAAGCCTCCCGCATCAACCCGAATGCTGCCGCTTTTTCCGTTTCAGATGCTAAAAGCCCTCCATTTAACGTTTCCCCGATCGACACCAACCCATCCGGTTGATCCTTCACACCTGGTACCGGCTTATCCATCCCCTCTGGCTTTTCATTTACACCAGGTTCCGCCTTTTCCGGCTCCCTTTTTTCAAGCAAACTAAGGCATCGTGCCCGAAACATGCGGTTGTGCATCCGGTGAAGCAAGCCAGCAGATTCAGGAAGAAGCCCGGGAAATGGCAACGACCCGGAAATCCTCGTGCCTTCGTATACCCACTCGCGGGCCGCATCGGCCAAATCAGACTGATAGAAAACACTCCGTTCGTAATTAGCAGCCAGCTGCGGAAGATTAGTACGAAAAAAAACCTCTCGTTGTGCATACAACGCTTGCAAATCGGCTTTGGCCGACAGCTCATCGGCCGACAGTTTTATGGCTTTCACCCAGATGTCGCGACCTTCCGATAAATCGGGTTCCGAAATCATCCAGCGAAGCACCAGCCCCAGCTCATCCACCGAACTCACCATCGGAAACACTCGGGCTTGCTGAAAATCGACAACCTCTTCAATACCAATTGATTTACCCCCCGAATTAACCGACAGTCCCCGTCCGGCCAACCAGTGCGAAAACGGAACACCCATCCACACAGCACTTTCACTATCGCCCCGAAACGCATCATCGATATGATACGGACGGGCAACATACATAGCAGCCGGAACCATATCCACACCAACCGGAACCATATCAGCTGCAACCATATCTGCCGCAACCGGAACCATATTTGCCGCAACCTCATCAGCCTCAACTATATCTACCGCAACCGGAACCACATCCACACAAATTCCCGTTGGCAGCGCCAATTCCCAATCATTTTCAGGCACTCCGGTTATAATATGTTCCCGTTTCAACTGCCACCGTTTCCCAATCCAGCTATTTTCAATCCAAAGCGTATCATTTTCGGCAAGAAGCGGGAATTGCAGTCGTGAATTCTGAACAAACATAGCAGGATGCGGCTTCACTTTTCGTTGCAACACCCGTCGCTGGTCGTACACTTTATTCTGAATAGCCAGGGTAGAAGTTATGAGCTCACGGCTGGTTCCAAAATGATAAAACTCACCCTCCGGAAGCGGCAACACAGCCACAGTAAGACCATTTATTTCAGCATCAACAATCGAAGGAGCATCGCCAAGAGCAGGACCAAAATCGGAATACAAGTCATAATACCGTGGAATTTGCAGCCCATCGCTACCATACGATCGTTTCACAAGCACCTCCACCGCACGGTCGCTCAGCAACCAGATTCCAATATCCATAAGGAAGAAATGCGACGACGACAACTCCTCGAGCCGGGCCAACGAAGGTTTTTGAATCATAAAATCAAGACGGTCGGGAGTATCACGGCGGGCCGCAAACACCCCATGCCGGGTAGCCAGCGACAAATCGGTCCACAAGCCGTAACACACCACATCAGCCTGAGGTATCTCCTGCAGCGGCGCCTCCGAACGAATATACACATCCCCACTGGCAATCAGCGTATTCAACCCCGCTGGAGTTTTCGCCATAATTTTCTCATACAAAGGAAGTTGAAGATCGAGCAGATGTTGATTGAGCCGTTGTCCGCGCACCCACCTGAACACAGGAATCGGTGTCAGAATTTTTCCCGATGGAGCATAAGCAGGCAATCGCCGGCTTTGTCCGCCCGCATGCAGCAATATTCGTTTATCGCTACCGAGCCAATCCGAAAAAGTTATCGAATTAGCATCACCCTGCGCAAGCCGTCCAACAGGGCTCCCTGGAATGGCAGTCTTGTCCGAATTGTCAATTTTGTCCCATTTGTAACCATCTCCCGTATCATTTCTATAACTTTCCATGAGCAGCCACGCAGTTCCTCCCCCCGACCCCACACGATGTCCGACCGGGTCGGAAGTACAAAACCATTCACGGGTTTCGAGATGTTCGAGCGAATAGATATTCTCTACCAGATTGGGTGGAAGCGACAGCAGTTTTTTCATTGGGGCATGTGTTGATTATAGAATGCAAAGATAGTTTAGAAAGCGGGGATATACAAGAGAGCGTTACGTGCTTCGCACTTCACTAACGGGGCGTTGCGCTTCGCTTCACTAATGAGCGTTACGCACTTCGTGCTCCACTAGTGAGCGTTGCGCTTCGCTCCACTAACTGACTGGGAAGAGCTTTCTCGTTTCAACCCTGGTGAAGCACGAAGTGCGCAACGCCCCGTTAGTGGAGTGCGAAGCACGCAACGCTCACTAGTGAAGCACGAAGTGCGCAACGCCCCGTTAGTGGAGCGAAGCGCAACGCCTCGTTAGCGCAACGAAGTGAAGCGCAACGCCTCGTTAGCGCAACGAAGTGGAGCGCAACGCCTCGTTAGCGCAACGAAGTGGAGCGCAACGCCCCGTTAGCGCAACGAAGTGGAGCGCAAAGTCTTTTGAATTAGTGTATCTTTGTCGTAACAAAAAAAAAATACATTATGACCCCTATTCGATTTTTTAAATCCACGTTGTTTATCCTGATACTACTTGCCGAACTATCATTTTCGAGCAAGGCATCCGCTACCGTCGCTATAAACGTTATCGGGCCGATACCCCGCGACACATCGTACTCAATTGCTTCAACCTATCGTAAACTGAAAAAGAATTATCCCGACATTCAACCGGCATCCATCGAAATTACACCCGTAATGGAAGCTCGATATAATATTACGTACACCGTCCTGGAGAACACAGCTTACGGCCGACGTGAATTAAAACTCGACATTTTCAAACCCCGCAGTAATGGCCGGTATCCGGCTGTGATACTGATTCACGGAGGAGGATGGCGATCGGGAAGTAAGGAGATGGAGCACGCCCTGGCGGCAAAATTAGCTGGAAGGGGTATTGTAGCTGTCGCCATTGAATACCGACTATCTCTCGAAGCACGGTATCCGGCGGCACTCCACGACATCCGAAAAGCTCTGGACTGGATTAGCCAACATGCTGAATCACTTTCGATCGATACCAGCCGGTTAGTAATAGCCGGAAACTCGGCCGGTGGACAACTGGCAACCTTAATCGGATTACAAGAGAACCACAAAATCAACGGAATCATCGATATCGATGGAGTGGTCGACTTTCTTGCTCCGGGATCACTCAATCTTCCTCGTACGGCGCAATCGGCCGATGTATTCTGGCTCGAAGGTACCTTCGAAGATCGCCCCGGTCGCTGGAAAGAAGCATCTCCCATCTTTTACGTGGACCGCAATTCACCTCCTATAGTATTCATTACCAGCGGCCAACCCCGATTCACAGCAGGTATGCACGAAATGATGAACCTACTCAAATTAAACAACATCGACTTCCGGCATCACCATTTTGAAAACACACCACACAGTTTTTGGCTCTTCGAGCCTTGGTTTAGCAAGATGTCAGACTGCATAGCAACTGATATTCTTAACTTCTTTTCTGAATAAAAACACACAAAATCGACCAACATTTGTCCGTTGCAAACGTTTAGTGATTGTAAAATACCTGATATAAGGTCAGAAAGTTAATAGTGGAAGTACTGCAATTTCTGGTTCAATCAGGCATCAACAAGTAATTTAAAACAATACGAATAGTCAACATCCTGACACACGGATCTTGATTCAAAAAAAAATTAAAAAATGAAGTACATCGTACTTACAGGCGGAAGTTCGGGAATTGGTGCCGCAGCCGCAAAAGTCCTGAGCAAGATGGGGCACAAACTGATTATCACAGGTCGATCGAAGGCCACCGGAGAGCTGGCCAAAGCAATCGGGGCCGACTATTACATCGTGGATTATACCCGACTGGAAGAAGTTCGGAAATTCGCCGCAACACTCCTTAGCAACTACCCACGCATCGACGTGTTAGTAAACAACGTAGGTGGGATTTTAAAAGAACGCTACCTGACACCCGATGGACACGAACAAACCTTTCAGGTAAATCACCTCGCCGGATTCCTTCTCACGAACTTGCTTCGCGAACGACTAGAAGAATCGAAAGGGGTGGTTATCAATACCTCGAGCATGGCCAACAGAGCCGGAAACGCGAAGATGGATGATTTGGAATCGACTCGCGGATACGAACCTATGAGAGCCTATGGATCGGCTAAGTTGATGAATATTTTACATGCGATGGAGATCAGTCGCCGCTTCAAAGATGTACGGGCCGCCTCCTTTCATCCGGGGGTGGTTCGCACCGGCTTTGCGCGCGAAGGCAAAGGAATTTTACGTTGGGCCTACGAATCGGCCTTCGGTAAACTTTTCATGATATCGCCCGAAGAAGGTGCCGACACCCTGATTTGGCTCATTACCACCACTGATTGGAAGTCGGGCGAATACTATTACAAACGCCGGCCGGGAAGGAAGAACGATACGTCGAAAGCGGTGGAATTGTGGGAAGAGAGTGAGCGTTGCGCTTCGCTTCACTAACGGAGCGTTGCGCTTCGCTCCACTAACGGGGCGTTGCGCGCTTCGCGCTACACTAATGAGCGTTGCGCTTCGCTCCACTAATGAGCGTTACGCACTTCGTGCTTCACTAACGGGGCGTTACGCTTCGCTCCACTAATGAGCGTTGCGCGCTTCGCGCTCCACTAATGAGCGTTACGCACTTCGTGCTCCACTAATTTGACCATTTTTTTACCTTCTTTATTAACTCATAACCTATATATTTGTTGCCGGATTAATTCACTCAAAAATTCATCAAATCAAATTTAGGTATCATGAGAAAAATTTACACTTTATTTATCGCAATGTTCCTCGTTGCGCTTTGTTCAACGGCCTATGCCGTAGTGGTTCCATACCTGCCTCCGCTGCAGAATCTGGAGGGAACCAGCGTCAACCTGACTTCTTTCGTGCCTGTATCGGCCGACTACACCCTCGAAATGCAGGGTACTGCCGGCACTCCTATCGTTGTGGCGGGTGGCGTATTATCCTATACCCCCGAAACGACCGGAACAGTTCGGTTTGCTCAGAAAAACGGGAAAGTACTGGTGTACGAAGGTACTGTTTATAAAACTACTCTTACCGCTACCTGGAGTACTTCGTTTCAACCTATCGCCGACGCTACTGCCGACACCGACCCCAACAATTTACTTCAAAATGCGAGCTTCGAAACTGCCGGCGACCTGGTAAGTGGCACCAACTACAAATTCGGCATTCCCTGGTTAACTAATGTTGTTGTGGGAACTTCCGGAGGTATCCGCGTTACTTCGGCCACTGCCGGTAATGTGAATGGCACTTGGGAAGTTATCTGGAGAGGTAGCGGCAATGGCAACTATTTCTCGCAGCAACTGGCGGCTACGATTAAGCCCAACACAGCTTACCAAATAATCATTAATCAGCTAACCGGAGCTAATGCTTTTGCTACTTTTAATGTAGGACTGGGTTCAACCGAAGGTGGACTGGAATATGGTTCTGCTCCTGTAGTTCTGGGCAATACCAAAAACGGAACCTGGTCGGTAACCGTAAGAACTCCGCTTACTATCAGCACTCCGGTTTACTTTACCTTTAAAAACACCGCTACGAATACCGCAAGTTCGGGTAGCGACCCCCTGACTCAGATCGATTACCTCGCGCTGGTTGAAGGTACCGAACCTGTTGTAGGTATCACCGGTGCTACTGCTGCTACCTTTTTGAATGGAAGTGCGTATGCTCCTGCTGGCTTGTCGATTAACTTCGAAGCCGGCGACATGTACGACATGACTCCTTATCTTATTAATCCAAGCTTCGAAAGCGTTCAAACCGACAAATCACAGAATATCCCGGGTTGGACAAAAACCGGCCCTGCTAACAGCGAATACTGTACCCGTACCGATGCTGGTCCTGCATCGTTCAAAACCGGTAATGTGTATTTCCAGTACTGGAGCAGTAGCCGTCCCGACTATTCTATCTCTCAGGTGGTTACCGGCATTCCTAACGGAAAATACCGCTTAACTGCTGCTGCGGGTGGTAACGATGGTACTGCCGGAACATTTGTATATGCCGGCGACAAACAAATTGAAGTAACTTCTACCGGAAGCGATTACAGCGTTGATGCTGTTGTGGTAGATGGTTCATTAACGGTTGGTTTCAAATCAGTTAGCCGTACTGTTGCCTGGTCGTATGCCGACAATTTCCGCCTGTATTATCTGGGTGAAGTTCTTGAGCCTGTTCTTTCGGCATCGGCAACTAATTTATTCTTCGATCCGAATGCTATTACAAAAACGTTTACCGTATCGGGCGCCAACCTTACTGCCAATACAACGTTAACTGCTCCGGCCGGCATCACGCTTAGTGCAACTACACTGACTCCTGCTCAGGTGGCTGCCAGTGCCGAAGTAACTGCTACTTACGACAATCAGACTGCTATCAACGAAGGTAATATTGAAATTAAATCGGGCGATCTGACTGTAAATATTGCTGTTGTTGGTTCGGCCGATAATGCTTGCTTTACTCCACTTTTCCACGACCAGACCAACCTGATCCCAAATCCTTACCTCAACGACATCAGTGCGTTTGGCGGATGGGGACGTCGCTCGGTGGTTACCGGTGCTGAAGCCTATTGTGGTGCCCGCGCTGTGAAATTCGACGCTCTTACCAACGGATGGCCCGATGGTGCTGCCCTGGATGTGAACGGAATTGCATGGAAAGCAAACACCTGGTACCGCGTTCGCGCTATGGTTAAAACAGTGGACGGAACATTGGCCTTCTTTGCGAAAGGAACCGATCCGGATGTAACCATTTCGATTGCTCAGTCGACCGACCAGTGGGTGGAAATCGATCAGACTTTCAAAACAGGTGCTACTCCAACTACCAACTTCTTCTCGCTAAATAACGTGGATGGTGCTTCAACCGGTAAAATTGCGTACATCGACAACTGGGAACTCTATGAATTGCCATTGGGAACTTCGATCGACAACACTACTATCGACAACGCTACCCGCCTGTTCGTGTCTGATGGAAAAATCGCTGTTCGCTTCAACCTCGAAACTTCTTCGGATGTGAACATCAGCGTATTCAACCTTCAGGGAATGCAGGTAGCCGGAAAAATCAGCAATCTCAATGCGGGTGCCAATCAGCTTGAAGTGGCCAATGGTCTCGATGCTGGTGTGTACATCGTGAAAATGAGTACTGCTGCCGGTGAAGAAACCTTGAAGACTGTCGTAAAATAATCGGGGTAACTACCACACGATACTGAAACTAAAGCGTGCTAAGTCTTCTTTAGCTCTTTCGAAAGCTTAGGAACTACCACACGATATTGAAACTAAAGGCCTGATGAAGCAAATTCATCAGGCCTTTGTGTATATTTCCGGGTGATGAATTCGGTAAGTTTTACAAAAAATCTCCATATTCTGTGTACATACCGGTACGAAGGTAGCTATCCGGATCAGTTAAAAAACCGCACCACCCCCGAATCCAGATCATACATTCCACCTACAATAAGAATTTTACCTTCGCGTTCTAATTCGCTTAGTATCGAACTTCGCAGGCGCAACCGCTGCATGGTGTGCAACACATTCAGCTCGCTCACCTTGTTCACGTACTCGAGGTTGGATCCTGTACGGTTTTCGGTAACTGATTTTTCCTGGCGTATCGGAATTCTGATTTTATGTACCAGTCCGGTAAGATGACCAAACATCAGGTCGTCGCACGCACTTGTTATGGCCCCGCACTTGGTATGTCCCAGCACAACAATAATCTTCGAATGTGCTATACCACAGGCATATTCCATGCTTCCCAAAATATCGTTATTCAACACATTGCCGGCAATACGAATGCTGAAAATGTCGCCAAGCCCCTGATCAAAAATCAATTCGGCCGAAGTGCGCGAATCGATACAGCTCAAAATGGCAGCAAACGGAAACTGCCCTTCCGACGTCATATTGACCTGCTTTAGCAAATTCCGGTTCGAATTGAGGTTGTTTACAAAACGCCGATTGCCTTCCACCAGGTAATCGAGTGCTTCCCGGGGTGAAATCCGATCCTGTAATTCTTTAGTATGTGCCCACATTAGTTTGTATTTTTCTGCATCTGCTGCTTGAGCCTATGCTGTTTGGTTACTATCGTTTCACTAACAGTTTTACCCTGCATTTCAGCCTTCCTGTTTGGTTATTTTAACACAAAATTTCGTTAACAGACCTCAAATTTCAGCAAAAGCTGCTTTTTACAACTTAGAAACTGCGCTCATAAACTTGCCATACTTCATTCTTTGAGTATATTTACCGTCGAATTTTTCATTTTATATCATTCACTATGACAACGCTCAGCCATCGTATTACATACAACATCATCGGGGGAACCGGCCGCAGATTATCGTGCAGCATCACACCAGCTTTCGGCCGCCGCTTATCCTTCACTCTCCTCACTTCTTTCGGCCGCCGCTTATCGTGCAGCATCACCCTTGTTTTCATCCTGCTTACCTTACTTTCGACCTCCTGTTCGAGTGAGCTCGATAAGCAGCGCGACGAATTGGTACAACAAGCAAAATCAATTATTCACGGCAACGATTCAACCAGTGTACGGCTGATAGAACTTACCATCCGGTCGATCGAAACCTTTATCGACGAACATCCGGAGCTTAAAAATCCGGAAGAAATGACTTCGTACCTTAAGGAGTTGTACCGGAGTTTAGATGTTCACCGGGTGAAAATTTACACCACGCGATTCGCCAAAATGGCATCGACGGCCGCAACCGATTTATCGAAAATTAAATCGGATCTACAGGCATTTGCCGATGAATTTGAAGTGGGATATGGAGCTGAATTGGTAGTACGACAAGCAGAGATTGGAGAAATGCTTGCGGATGTAAAAAAGATGCAGCAGGAATTTGGGGAGATGCAGCAATTTTATGCACAGGACTTCCCTCCTACGCTCGAAGCCTATAATTATCTGATCGGATTTCATTCGCCGGCTTACGAAAACAGCGATTACGAAGCCGTTCGCCGAAGCTGGAAGTTACTTGCCAACCAGTACCGCACAAAAATTGCGGAACGGGAGCTGAACGAAAAAGTAAAGAATTTCGGGCAATACCTGAAATCGGATGCTGAGTCGATAGCTAACACTCAGTATAAAGGGTATATCGTTGACCGCAGTCGGCCCACCGAAACGCTGAAAATCGGACGTATAACTGAGCATGCCACCTACGATGGCCGCGAATGTGAAGCTACTTTTCGGGTTTATCTGAAAGGAGCTTTTTTGGGGTGGAACCGCGGTTGGACTCAGCTGACGGTGAAAGGAGTATTGTTGGTGGGGCTGAATGCTAACAATGAAAAGGCTCGGGTGGAGTATAAGCGGGAAGATTTCAGGGTAGAGGGGAGTGAGTTTTAGCGTTGCGCACTTCGTGCTCCACTAACGGGGCGTTACGCTTCGCTGCACTAGTGAGCGTTGCGCGCTGCGCGCTTCACTAACGGGGCGTTGCGCTTCGCTG
>CAZLHC010000051.1:0-23487 GCA_964559265.1 uncultured Paludibacter sp.
AATATAGAAAAGATTAAAAAGAACCCGACAAAAGTAACTCATCGTGTTTTATTTTACAAATATTATTGAAATATTAATATATGTTTTATAACATGAAATACGCAAGCTGGTAATAATTTTAAATTAATTCCATTTAAAATGAGATTAAATTTTGTATTTTTGAGTATGAATATATTTTAACTCGCAACAAGGTTTATTTTAAATACTCTTTTTTTCTTTCTTAGTAATTAAAACCAAAAGCCCATAGGGGTATTACGTTGAGATACCCGAATTCAATATCATCTTTTACAATAAATGATTTACCATCTTTATCAATCTGAGATTGTTGCTTGTTTTTTCCTCCAATTTCAAGTGTATAATCATTAACAACAAAATCGGCTTTTTCTGATGCTTTTATCTCATTGTTAAGGCGCATTTGATTGTAAAAAAATGTTTCTCTGATATTCCCTGTGTTTGATTTATCCCCTACAAGGTTATAAATAATATTCGTATTATCAAGATACACTTTATCCACTTTCCCTAATCCACGTATTCCGCTTGTTTCACTTCTCAACTGACTAATCAGACCGGCTTTTTCCATGTATGCAAAGTAATCGTCTAAGGAGTTGCGACTTACATCAATTATTCCCGAAATTTTAGAAAAATTTGGTTTAAATGGTACACTTTCAGCAATTATGGAAAGTAATCTTTTTAATTTACGACTTGTGCCTACGTTTAGATTTGCATACTGCGGAATATCAGTTTCCAATGTTTGAACAATGATTTGACCTAAACGTATCTCCATTTCATTTTCAAGACCAAATGGATAATAACCGCGTTTTAAATAATCATTAAACAAGGGCAAAGGATGTGCAATATCTTTTAATTTAACTTCATTACGTACAATTTGTTCCAGTGAATATACTTCTGAGTCAAGATTATGAAAAAGTTTCAGATACTCACGGAAGGAAAGACCCTGTAAATTGTAGATAATCGCCCGCCGACTTAAATCTGAGGAACCTTTCAGTATATCAAGTACCGGGGAACCTGTAAATACGATCTTTAAGGTTGGAAATGAATCGTAGATATTTTTCAACTCCTGCGACCAGTTGTTGTATTTATGTATTTCATCAGACTATCCCAGGCCACTTTGTGGTATAAATAACGCTTGAAATCTGTTGTTGTATTTTGCAATAGAATTTCAAATTTCTGGTAAAGTGCTTCCATGACTCTATAATTTTGTGCAAAGACAATAAATGCACAACAAATTAAGCACTTTGTGTTATTTTATTTCATCGGGATGTGCAAGAATAGGGTTGTCGATTTAACGATTTTAGGTTACTAAGGATTTAGGTAGTACTATCCGGGAGTGCCTCATTGTGCATGTCCATAATGCTAAGCAAATTCCTCTCAAATCTAAATTAATCTCCTGGTTTGATATTCCTGAACTCTTTTTAGGCTATTTTTCTCTATAAACTTGTACGGTTTTACAGTTTTAAATTCTTTCTTCTTACTTTCTTTGTAGCTGAAATTAGTAAAGTAAAATCATGAAGAAACACATAGGGTTGTTACTGTTGATTCTGGCTATGTCGGCGCAGGCCGGTGAGGTGCGAATTACACAATTGTTTAATTTTGGGTGGAAGTTCCACTATGGCGATATAAAGGATGCGCAGGTTCCTGCTTTCGACGATTCGGCATGGCGCGGGCTCGACCTGCCGCACGATTTTCAGTTCGAACAGCCCTGGGACGAAAAAGCCAGTCCGGCGCGGGGATTTAAACCCATGGGTGTGGGCTGGTACCGCAAAACTTTTAAAGCTGATGAGGCCTGGAAGGGTCGGCGCGTGTTGCTCGATGTAGAGGGCATTATGCTGATTGGCGATGTGTGGCTCAACGGGACGAAAGTAGGGAGTACCGATTATGGCTACCTGGGTTTTGAGACGGATATTTCGAAACACCTGAACTACGATGGCGATAATGTGCTGGCTGTAAGGGCTTCGACCGGCGAAACAGGGGGCTCGCGCTGGTATACCGGTGGTGGATTGTACCGCGACGTTCATATTGTAGTGAAAAATCAGGTTGCTATTGCCCGTCACGGGGTGTTTATTACTACTCCTCTTGTTACCGATGCGATAGCTGAAGTAAGCGTGCAGGTGGATATTGAGGGATTTCGCGGTAAGGCCGACAACCTGGAAATTAAGGCTGATATTTATGGTCCCGATGGCCGTAAGGTGGCTGAAGTGAAGGACCTGGCACCCAAACGGGCGAACCGCTGGATTGAAGAAGTGAAACTTCCGCTTACAAAGGTCGATCATCCGCAATTGTGGTCGTGCGAATCGCCCAACCTGTATACGGCGGTGGTTACCCTCACCCTGGAGGGTAAGCCGGTGGACCAGCTCATTGAGAAATTCGGAATCCGCACCATTGAATTCTCGAAAGAGTTTGGATTTAAACTGAATGGCAAAAAAGTATTTCTGAAAGGGATTTCGAACCATCACGATATGGGACCCGTAGGGGCTGCGGCCTTCGATGCTGCGGCGGCACGCCAGATGGATGTGCTGAAAAAATTCGGCTATAATCATATTCGCACCTCCCACAATCCGTATTCAAAGGCCTTTATGCGACTGGCCGACGAGAAGGGTTTTATTGTTGTTGACGAGCTGTACGATAAGTGGAGCAACCGCAGTTACTGGGGTGGTCGTAAACCCTGGACCGAGCTGTGGTTCGAGAATCTTACCGAGTGGATTAAACGCGACCGCAACCATCCGTCGGTGGTGCTGTGGTCGTTTGGCAACGAGTTGCAGATGCGCGAGGACCTGGCCGGTTATCCTACCGGCGACTGGGGGGTAACTACCTATCGCATTATGGATGTGGTGGCCAAGCGCCTCGATCCGACCCGTAAAACCACGGTGGCGATGTTTCCGGCCCGGGCGGGTGGAATTGGTAAAACGCATCCCGATTTTAACACGAAAATTATTCCGCCCGAGCTCGCTACGGTTACCGATGTGTCGAGCTTCAACTACCGCTGGATGAATTATCCGAATTACCTCGAGCACGCTCCCGATATGATTATCTACCAGAGCGAAGCCACTACCAACGAGCTGGTGGCGCCGTTCTACGGCATGGATCGCGAGCGGATGGTGGGACTGGCCTACTGGGGCGCCATCGAATACTGGGGCGAATCGCATGGCTGGCCGCGCAAGGGCTGGAATTATTCGTTCTTCAATCATGCACTGGAGCCATTCCCGCAGGCTTATCTTATTAAAAGTATTTTTTCCGACGAGCCACTCGTGCATATCGGGGTAGTGGACAGCAAAAACGATACGCTTACCTGGAACGATATTGTGGTGGGTCTTCAGCCCATCAGCTCGCACTGGAACCGCACTGCCGGCATGAAATATTCCTTGTTTACCTACACCAATGCCGAAGAAGTGGAATTGCTGGTGAATGGTAAATCGATAGGGGTGAAGAAAAACGATGCCACCGATGTGGATAAGCGGAATATGGTGCTGTGGCAAAACGTGCCCTATGTGCCGGGTCGCATTACCGCCATTGCCCGTACGAAAGGGAAGGAAGTAGCCCGCCATCAGCTGGAAACCACCGGGAAAGCGGTGGCGCTGAAAATGGAGGTTGAAAACGCTGGTTGGAAGGCCGACGGAATGGATCTTCAGTATGTAAAAGTATACGCGGTGGATAGTAAGGGAAGGGTGGTGCCCGAAGCTGCCGGCGAAGTTGTATTCGATGTAGCAGGAGCCGGGCGCATCATTGCCGTGGCCAATGGCGATCACAGCAGCAACGACCTGTTCGATGGCAACAAACGACCGCTTCACAAAGGTTTCGCCATGGTGGTAATTCGTTCGCAGCAGGAACCCGGCGAAGTGAAGGTGAAAGCATCGGTGAAGGGATTGCGCGCTGCCGAAAAGAAAATAATAACTCAATAAGGTATGAGATTGTTTAGTTTAATGGTGTTGGTGTTGATAGCGGGTTATACAGCCGCTCAACAGGGCGTGAAGGTATACCCGCTATCCGATACAACGCCTTATTCCGATTCGCGGGGCTATGGCTACGACCTGGCACCAGCTCCCGATGGCCGGAGCAATGCGGCCTTTTTTTACTCGGTACAGGTGCCCGATGGAAACTACAAAGTAACCGTCAGGTTGGGGTCGACCCGCAAAGCCGGGCATACCACCGTTCGTGCCGAATCGCGCCGCTTGTATGTGGAGCCTCTGGCTACTAAAAAAGGTCAGTTTATCGAACAATCGTTTATTGTGCACAAACGCACCCCTGTTATCAACGATAAAGAAGTAGTTAAAATTAAAGCCCGTGAAAAGGAAACTTTCACCTGGGACGATAAACTCACCCTCGAATTCAATGGAGATGCCCCGGTTTGCGAAAGTATACGCATTGAACCTGCCGATGCGTCGGTGGTGACGGTTTTTCTGTGCGGCAACAGCACGGTTACCGACCAGAGCCGCGAGCCCTGGGCCAGTTGGGGACAAATGATTCCGGCCTTTTTCAACGACCGTGTTTGTTTTGCCAACTATGCCGAAAGCGGCGAGAGTGCCAATACCTTTATCGCCGCCAACCGGTTGAAAAAAGCAGTATCGATGATGAAAAAAGGCGATTATGTGTTGATCGAATTCGGTCACAACGATATGAAACAGAAAGGTCCCGGAAAAGGAGCCTGGTATTCGTTTCTTACCAGTATTAAAACCTTTGTGGATGAGGCCCGCGACCGTGGAGCCATTCCGGTGTTGGTAACTCCTACGCAGCGCCGCCGGTTCGACGAAAACGGACAAAACCAGAATACCCACGAGGAATATCCGGATGTGATGCGCTGGCTTGCGAAAAAAGAAAACGTAGCGCTGATCGATCTCAACGAGATGACCCGCGTTCTGTTTAATGCCCTGGGCGTGGAAGAATCGAAAAAGGCGCTGGTGCACTTCCCGGCCAACACCTTTCCGGGGCAAACCGAAACACTTGCTGACAATACCCACTTCAGCACCTACGGAGCCTATCAGGTAGCTAAGTGTGTGGCGACGGGCATGATGCTCGCTACACCCGAACTTACCCGGCAGCTGAAGCCCGGTTTTGCCTACAATCCGTCGCAACCCGATGACCCTGAATCGTTTTCGTGGCATCTGTCGCCTCTGTACGATAAAGTAAAACCCGATGGCGATTAAGACTTACAACTGTAATGCACCAGCTATACAGAAAAATAAGGCTTCGGCCACTGAAAAATGAAGTTTAAGTGAACAAGTATGTATATAGTATGAAACGAATTTGTAACTACCTAACACTCAGGTTCAGGGTAATCCCGGCATGTGAGTTCCATACATCCATTAAAAAATAAATTATTACCGTATGAAGATGTTCTGCCTGATGGCGCTTTTATCAATTTCGCTGACAACCGCGGTTGCCAACGCCGAAGTGTTTCCCGATGGAACTCCGGTTCCCGATTGGTTTCGCGATACCGAACTTACCGATATCACAAAACTGGGTAAGCTCTACCGTATTACCGATTATGGAGTAATTCAGGATAGTACTGTGATTCAAACCAGCCGGTTGCAGGCCATTATCGATAAGGCGGCCGCCGAAGGAGGAGGTGTGATTTCCATCCCCAAAGGAAATTTCCTGAGCGGAGCCTTGTTTTTCAAACCCAATACGCACCTACACCTCGAAGAAGGAGGAATTCTGAAAGGAAGCGACGATATCAGCAATTTTCCCATTGTGATGACGCGTATGGAAGGACAAACGCTGAAGTATTTTGCTGCGCTGGTGAATGCCGATAAACTCGATGGATTTACCATTTCGGGCAAAGGTACCATCAATGGCAATGGCTTGCGCTACTGGAAATCATTCTGGCTGCGCCGTACCTTCAATCCGCAATGTACCAACATGGACGAAATGCGCCCGCGACTGGTGTATATCTCCAACAGTAAGAATGTGCAAATCAGCGGAGTGCACCTGAAAGATTCGCCGTTCTGGACCACCCATCTGTATAAAAGCGAACGGGTAAAATTGCTGAACCTGCGCATCACTTCGCCGGGTAAACCGGTGAAAGCACCCAGTACCGATGCGCTCGATATTGATGCCTGCCGCGATATCCTGGTGAAGAATTGTTATATGTCGGTAAACGACGATGCTATTGCCCTCAAAGGAGGAAAGGGTCCGCATGCCGATAAAGACCCCAACAATGGCGGTAATGCCAACATCATTATCGAAGATTGTGTGTTTGGGTTCTGCCACAGTGCCGTAACCTGTGGCAGCGAGTCGCTTCACAACCGCAATATCGTGTTTCGCAACTCAACCGTAACCGATGCCCAGCGCCTGCTGTGGCTAAAGATGCGCCCCGATACGCCTCAGAACTACGAATACATCACCGTGGATAATATTAAAGGAAATGCCCGTAACTTCATTTATATCAAGCCCTGGACTCAGTTTTTCGATCTGAAAGGCGAAAAAGACATCCGTCGTTCGGCTGCCGGACATATCCGCATGTCGAATATTCAGTTCGAATGCACCGAGTTGTTCAATATTGATAAATCGGACCAGTATTCGCTCAATGCATTTAGCTTTGAAAACCTCGATATTCAGGCAAAAAGTAAATTGTCGATCAGTAAAGAGCAGATTCCCGGATTAAAAATAAGAAATGTGAGAATCAACGGAAAAAATCTGTAAAGTTCACATAACTAACCAGACTTATATGGTTTAATTATTTTACCACATAAGTCCGGTTAGTTAAAATAATTCAGCCGGATTGATCGTCAGAAACTCCTCATAAGGCACACCACCGGTGCCCACAAGTAGCAGCTTTTCAGGATGATACGCATTCTGAAAAAGACTCATTCCTGAATTTCTTCCTTTTTTCCCGCTTTTCACCTCCAGTCCGATCACCTTTTCACCTTTTTCCAGTACGAAATCGACTTCGCTGTTGCCCTCCCGCCAATAGCAGAGAGTATATCTTTCAGCGATCGAATAATTGAGTAAGTGGGCCCCAACCGCCGATTCGACCAGTCGACCCCACAATTCAGGGTCGATGATCGATTTTTCAAAGCCGTTGGTGCGCTGCGCTGTTATCAGGGCATTGTTGTAAACCTGAAATTTCGGGCTTGAACTGCGCTTGCGGATGATGTCGCCGGCAAATTTATCTAAACCTCCTAATAATCCACAATCGGAAAGTAACTTCAGGTAGTTTGCCAGTGTAGTTGTGTTTCCGGCATCCTGAAGCTGTCCTAATATTTTAGTGTAGGAAAGAATTTGACCCGAATAAATACAGCCCAATTCGAATAGTCGTTTCAGCAGTGCCGGTTTATCCACACGGGTAAGCATAAGTATATCCCTGGAAATACTGGTTTCAATCAACGAATCGCTTATATAATTTTTCCACCGTTCTTCATCATCGATTAAAGAGGCCGATCCGGGATATCCTCCGAAATATACATACTTTTCGATACTCCAACCAAATGCCTCTTTCATTTCCGGGTACGACCAATGTCCCAGATGCAAGGTTTCAAACCGTCCGGCCAACGATTCTGTCAATCCCTTCTGTATAAGTAAACGGGAAGAACCTAGCAGTATTACTTTAATGGTCGTATTTTCCCGTGTGTCCTTATCCCATTGCTGTTTCACAATTTCACTCCAGTTGTCAATCTTTTGAATCTCATCAATCACCAGTAAAAACTCCTTCGCACCCGATGCCTTAAGTCGCAATCGGGCCGATTCCCACACTTGCGACAACCAGGCAGAATGCGTTGCCGAAATAGCATCAGCCGATTCAAAAAGATACGCAACGGATAGCTGTGTCAGAAGTTGAGAGATCATAGTGGTTTTGCCCACCTGACGAGGTCCAAGTATTACCTGGATGAACTTACGGGGTTCTTCAATACGTGTCTTAACCTGCTTTAAATAAGGACGTTCATACATGGCTGAATAATTTACTCAATGTGACTCGCAAAATTACTCAATATATTCAGATACGCAAATTACCGGATTATTTCTCCGCTGCCTTTTCGTCTTTATTGGCAAACAACCCGTACCAGGCCACAATCACAAAACAAACCACCGGTACCCAGTACGATGCATAAGCGCTACTGGCGGCGGTGGATACATAGCCTTGAACGGCGGTAAGCAGGGCTCCACCCAGGATAGCCATCACCAGGAACGAACCTCCTACCTTGGCTTCGCTTTCGCTGATGCCTTCGAGGGCTATACCGTAAATGGTGGGGAACATGAGCGACATGAAGAAGGAAATCATTACCAGGCCGATAACGCCGGACATACCGGTCGAGAAAATGGCAACCAGCGAGGCAGCGATGGCACCCGCAGCGGCAATAGCCAGCAACATGCCGGGACGGAAAAACTTCATCAGGGCTGTGAAAATAAAGCGTGAAAGGGTGAATAATATCAAGGATGTAAGGTAAAAACTGTTTCCGATATTTTCGGCAGTCGATGTATTATCGAGTTGCCACAACCCGCTCCAGAAGGTGTTCTCCGAAATAAAGGCGCTTACATTGGCCGGGATAATTTCGTCGGTCGCAGGATCAACCAGGTTGAGTGCCGACATCACATACCGAATGGTGTACGACCACACCCCGATTTGGGCTCCCACGTAGAAAAACTGAGCAATCACACCAAACGAATAGTGTTTTTTGCGGGCCAGAATTTTCACTGTCTTGCCAAAACTCACCTTGCTGGTATCTTTCGAAGCAGGCATACCCTTGTAAAACATCATGATGAGCAATATCGCCAGCAGTATAACTCCCAGTCCCATATAGGTATAGGTAACTGCCGATAGTTCGCGGTGCTGTGCTACCACCAGCTGTTCGGCCGACATTTCGCTTTTATTGGCACTCAATTGCGATAGTATGAATATCTGGCTGATAATAATTCCCGATATAGAACCAATCGGGTTAAACGATTGCGCCATGTTCAGCCGGCGGGTTTGTGTTTCGGGCCTGCCCATGGTCAGAATATACGGATTGGCGGTAGTTTCCAGAATCGATAATCCGCCGGCCAGCACATACAGGGCAAAAAGATAAAATCCGTAGGAAGCCATTTGTGCAGCAGGGTAAAACAAAAAAGTACCCAGCGCGTACAACGACAACCCTACAATAATGCCATGTTTGAAGGTGTATTTACGAATCAGTAAGGCAGCAGGTATGGCAAAACAGGCATACGAACCGTAAAATGCCATCTGAATAAAAGAAGTCTGAAAGTCCGACATCTCCATGATATTCTTGAAGGCCGACAGCAGGGTGTCGGTCATATTGTTGGCCACCCCCCACAAAAAGAACAGTGAAGTTACTAATACAAAAGGAATGAGGTAATTGCGACCGTCGGAACCAGTCAGTAAGCGTGTTTTGTTGGTATTCATGGGTATTTAAAGTGTAAAGATTCGTTGCATCAGTTGCCATTTTTCAGCCGAACTTTGTCCGGGTTTCACCAGCTGAAATTTAGCCATGTGTTCTTCCCATTCGCTTTGCCTTTCGAGCGTTGCCAGTCGGCCAAAAGCGCTGTCCCAGTCGAAATCGGTGGGCGTTTCCACGATCATAAACAGCCGGTTGCCTGTCAGGTAGATTTCCATATCGAGAATTCCCACCGCCCTGATCCCTTCGGGAATTTCGGGCCAGCGGTGTTCGGGCGTGTGCCAGTAGCAGTATTCTTCAATCAGGGCGGCATCGTCGCGCAATTCCAGGTACTGGCAGTAGCGTTTGGTGGCCTGCTGGTGGTGTTTGGTAGGGTAGCCTTGTTTCAGCATTTTCTTCAGGTAAAAAATAAAAGGATTGATCAGCACAAAAGTAATGGGTTTTACTTATCCTGCAAAATTCGGATGAAAAAATGAGGTTTTGTTTTTGTTTTATGAGCTATGGATTTTGATAATAGGCTCATTTTTCGTATATTTGCCAATCCACTAAAGCTGAATACCTGTTCAGGCCGGCCATTACCGTATTCTCAGCAACCCCGTTTGCCGGCCACCACATTTTGTTAAATATATACTACTACATTATGAAACTCATAATCATTGCCAACCGTTTGCCGCTAAAGGTAAGTAAAACTCCCGAAAACGAGTTTGAATTTATGCGTAGCGAAGGGGGCCTGACTACCGGACTCGATTCGCTCGAAACTGATCTGGAAAAGCATTGGGTGGGATGGCCCGGCGCTATTATGGAGACGAAAGAAGAGGAAGAGGCTGTAACCCGCCACCTCGACGAATTTCTGTTTCACCCGGTGTTTCTTTCCGAAGAACAACTTCATTTGCATTATGAAGGATTCAGTAACAGCACCTTATGGCCACTTTGCCACTATTTTAATGTGTATACCGAGCACGATTCGGAATACTGGCGGGGCTATGTGGAAGTGAACCGCCTGTTTTGTGAGGCGGCGCTGAAGTTTATCGAACCGGGCGATATTGTCTGGGTGCAGGATTATCAGTTGATGTTGTTGCCGGCCCTGCTTCGAAAAGAGGGACCCGCCGGAATAAATATCGGTTATTTTCACCACATTCCGTTCCCAACCTACGAGCTGTTCCGCGTATTGCCGCAACGATCGGAGCTGGTGAGCGGTCTCCTTGGAGCCGACCTGATCGGTTTTCATACCCACGATTACATGCGCCACTTCGTTAGTGCCTGCGAGCGTATTCTCGATCTTCGGTTTACGATGGACCATGTGATGCTCAACGACCGTATTGCCTATGCCGATGTGTTCCCGATGGGAATCAATTATACTTTATACAACGATGCTCCTGCGCTACCCGAAGTACAGGAAATGACGCTGAAGCTGAAGGATCACTACGGAAATAATAAACTTATTTTGTCGGTCGACCGTCTCGACTACAGTAAAGGTATTTTGCACCGGCTGAAAGGATTCCGCTGTTTTCTGGAACTATATCCTGAATACATCGGTCAGGTGTCGCTGGTGATGATTATCGTGCCATCGCGCGATACGGTGGATAGTTATTCGGAGTTAAAGACAAAGATTGACGAAACGATTGGTGCGATTAATGGTCAGTATTCGTTGCTCAACTGGATTCCGGTTCATTATTTCTACCATGGTTTCCCATTCGAAGAACTGGTGGCGATGTACCATATTGCCGATATTGCCCTGGTTACACCGCTACGTGATGGTATGAACCTGGTGGCGAAGGAATTTGTGGCGGCTAAGCGCGATACGCCGGGAGTGTTGATACTGAGTGAGATGGCCGGGGCTGCGATTGAATTAAGCGATGCATTGATCATCAATCCCTACGATGTGGAACAGGTAGCAGCTACGATTCACGAGGCGCTGGAAATGTCGCTGGAGGAACAAAACAGGCGGATGGCATTATTACAGCGCCGGGTGGCAAAAAAGACGGTAAATTACTGGGCGAAACGATTTATTGGTCAGCTACTTTCAATCCGGGAGCAGAACGAGAATTCGAGCAGCGAAACCATCGATACTACGGTGCTTACTCAGATACATTCGGCCTATAGCGCGGCTAAAAATCGTCTGATTATTCTCGATTATGATGGTACGTTGATGGGTTTCAAACGCCGTCCCGAAGATGCCCTGCCTACCGAGCAGTTGCTGGCGCAGCTGGCCCGACTGGCTTCCGATCCGCTCAACCGGGTGGTTATCAGCAGTGGTCGCGATCATCAGACGCTCGAAAGCTGGTTGGGCGGACTGCCGCTGGATATGGCAGCTGAACACGGAGCCTACTATAAAGCGCAGGGCGAGTGGGTGCGGAATATACCGGACGAAAAGCCCTGGAACGACGAAATTACGACCATCCTGCAGGAATTTACCGACCGTACTCCCCGCTCGATGATTGAAGAAAAAGAAACCACGCTGGTGTGGCATTACCGCAATGTGGATGCCTGGCTGGCCTCGCTGCGCGAGCAGCAATTGGTGGAAACGCTTATTGAGCCTTGTTCGCGCCAGGGTTTGCAAATTATGCGGGGCAATAAAATTGTGGAGATAAAATCGCCCAATCATACCAAGGGCTCCGAGGCCCGGCGGTTGGTGGCCATGGACGATTACGATTTCGTGTTGGCCATGGGCGACGATACCACCGATGAAGATATGTTCCGGGCCTTGCCCGACTCGTCGTACACAATTAAGGTAGGGCGCATGTCGCAGGTGGCGCGGTTCAACCTTAGTTCGCAAACCAAGGTGCTGCCGTTTTTACGGGTGCTGACGTCGGGTGAAGCACAACGATAAAGATGCCGTAGCTCAATTTATTACCGTCGTCGACTTTTACCGGAGTGTGAAAGTCGACGAACGATGGTTGATTTCCGGAGGACGTTTTCTACGGCCGTATAAACCGAGAAGTCTGAACTTCATCGGTAAACAACAACGCCGAGTTGATGAGCGCCAGGTGCGAATAGGCCTGGGGGAAATTACCCAGCTGTTCCTTGGTGTGAAAATCGAGGTCTTCACTGTACAAACCCAGGTGATTGGAATATTGCAGCAATTCGTCGAACAATTGTTTTGCATCTTCTTTTTTACCAATGGCATGCAGGGCTTTTACCATCCAAAACGTACAAATGGTAAATGCTGAAGTTGGAATGCCGAAGTCGTCCATATTTTTATATCTGAAATACAGACCATTAAATTGAAGATTTTCGCGGATGGCTTCCACCGTTTTTACAAACCGGGGATCGCTGCCTTCGATAAAACCATAAAATTCCATGAGCAGGAGCGACGAATCGAGGTCGGTGTTGGTATAGGTCTGAGTGAAAGTTTGCCGTTCTTCGTTCCAGCCATTTTTCATCACATCTTCCCTTATTTCATTGGCTTCACGCTCCCAGAAGTCGGCCGAACTGTGATCGTGCAGCAATCGGGCAATGCCTATACCCCGGTCGAGTGCCACCCAGCACATCACTTTCGAAAATACAAAATGCTGCTCCTGGCCCCGTATTTCCCAAATTCCTTTGTCGGGCTGGCGCCAGTCATCGACTACGGTACGCATAATGTTTTTCACGATTTCGTACATATCTTCGATATCGTCGAGGGTTCCGGGGAAGAACTGGTAATACTTAAAAATTACATCCATCAGGTAGCCAAAGCTGTCGTTTTGCTTCTGATGGTAAGCCGCGTTGCCGATACGTACAGGTTTCGTGTCTTTATAACCGGCCAGGTGGTCGAGCGTGTCCTCCGTAAGGTTGCGTTCGCCGCGTATGCCATACATAATCTGGAACGAATCCGATTTCTTGATCAGGATATTCCGGATGAAATTGATGAAGCGACCAGCGGCACCTTCGTGGCCCACCCTCAATAGGGTGTCGATAGACATAGAAGCGTCGCGAAGCCAGCAAAAGCGGTAGTCCCAGTTGCGGGTTTCGCCAATGGCTTCGGGCAGACTGGTAGTGAGCGCGGCGAGTACGGCCCCGCTGCGGTGGTACGACATGAGCTTAAGCACCAGCATACTGCGTTCGATGAGCGGCTGATGTTCCGCGAATTTTTTGGAGCGATTCGACCAGTTGCGCCAGTATAGTTTCGTTCGCTGGTATTCCAGATCGACCCGATCCTGATCGATATAAATCAATTTTTGATTGTAGGAGAGCAGCACAAATTCGTCCTGTGTTAGCTCAAAAGGTTCTCCATTAGTAAGATAATTGTTGCTCAGCGAAGCATAAAGGTATAAACTGTCTTTTTCGTTTTCCTCCGAACAAATCTTCAAATAGTTGGCTTCAAAGCTGTAATTTACTTTGTCGCGGGCATAGTTGGGTGCCGGTTGAAAATCGAGACTCAGCGTAGGCTTTCCTCTTCGCAGACGAAATACGCGATAAATTTCGGCAGGAAGATAATAGCCCTTAATATCGCCGGTTTTGTAGCGGGGCATAAAGTCAACCACATCGAAATGAGCAGTGTCCGACTCAAATGAAGTAATCAGGATGTTTGTATGTGCCACATAGCGCTGCGAAATTTGGTATTCGTCGCTCACCTGAATGGCAAAATGTCCGCCTTTTTCGGAGTCGAGCAAGCGCGCGAACACCGAAGGCGAGTCGAAATCGGGGAAGCAGCACCAGTCGATGCTTCCGGTTTTGGATATTAGGGCGGCTGTGCGGCAATTGCCAATAACGCCGTAATCTAAATTGTTCATAAGCATATGTTTACTTGTTCGGTCAACAGCCAGCAGGAAATATCCTGTTTTTTTTTGAAAAAGGTTGACTTTGTATCTTTTGGCAGTTGCAACTCCCTGCGTTTTTTTCGAAAAAGTTGATTTTATTTCTTTTAGAAGTTGCAACTCCCTGCGTTTTTTCGATGTAGTTTTATACCAGTTGAAATTATATATTTTCGAGACGGTGGATCAATGCATACAGCTGACTCTTAAGCGTTTCCACTTCTTTCAGGTCGATTTCCGCAGGATCGTTCCCCAGTTTAGCCACCAGCCGAAGCGGAATCTGCGAGGCTTCTTCCTGCATTTGTAGCCCTTTTTCGGTAAGGGTAACCACCACTTTTCGCTGGTCGGTAGCCGAAGGAGTACGTTTCAGCAAATCCATCGCCTCCATTCTTTTCAGCAAAGGCGTTACGGTATTGGTGTTGAGAATCAGCTTGTGAGCAATTTCGTTCACCGTTCGCCCGTCCTGTTCCCACAGCACCATCATCACCAGGTATTGGGTATAGGTGATGCCCAGCCGGTCGAGGTCTTCCTGGTATTCACGGATTATCAGGCGCGAAACCGCGTAGAAGGGGAAGCAGAGCTGATTATCGAGTTTGAGTTGTTCGTATTTCATATCATTAAAAGTTGGAAAAGTATGCCTATTGTTTCAAAGCATGCTGCCGGGCTGGTATTTTGTTGTCGAATTTCCTGCAGCCGACGCAAATTTACTAAAAAAGAGGCGAATTGTTGGTTTCGCCTCTTTCTTTTTAACAATATGTCAAGCTTTTAAGAGCTTTTCAATGTCCTTTGTGAGTTTTTCGGGAACCGTGAAAGGCGAAAAACGCTTGATGGGATTGCCGTTTTGGTCGATCAGGAACTTCCCGAAGTTCCACTTGATGCTATTGCCCGGAAAGCCCGGGAGTTGCGATTTCAGGTACTTGTAAATGGGGTGGGCAGTGGGGCCGTTCACATCAATCTTTTCGAACATCTGAAAACTAACGCCGTAGTTAATGAGGCAGCCTTCCGAAATTTCTTTGGCACCGCCCGGCTCCTGATTGGCAAACTGGTTGCAGGGAAAGCCGAGAATTACCAGTCCCTGATCTTTGTAGGTTTTGTAAAGTTTTTCCAATCCCTCGTACTGAGGGGTGAGTCCGCATTTGCTGGCGGTGTTAACTACGAGTACTACTTTGCCTTTGAAGCTGTCCATTGGCATTTCTTTTCCCTGAAGGGTGGTGGCTTTGAAGTGGTGAAAATTCTGTTTCATTTGTATACTTGTTTAATTGATGTGTGTCGTTTGCGATACAAAGATAGTCAAATAAATATCGCAAGCGATATAAATGGTGATGATTTAAGGATAATTAAATATTTTATACTATAGCAGATTTATTGATGGTGTTTGATTGGTTTTTTTGAGTTGGGGTAATTAAAAATTGAACATTATTCATCAAAAAAAAGTGTAACTTTGCAATATGGAAATACAAGAAGTGAAAAAATACAAGGATGAGTTTAAATTTAATCTCGACAGTTTTACTGATGAGTTAAAGGGTTATGTGTCAACTGATAATGGAGATTGGACCATTAAAGGCTTTATAGATGTATACAAAAACATCTACACAATTTCGTCGGATACGAAAATTGTATCCAAAATTTTAGAAATACATATTTTCCCACTTATATTAGAATTTGCAGAGAGAATTGGTTACAAGGTAGTCCTTGCTGAAAAGCAAAACTGGTATCCTGACTTAACATTAATTAAAAAAGATAATACAGAAGTCAAGTTTGCTGTAGATGTAAAAACCACTTTCAGACGGAATGATAAAACTGCAGGATTTACATTAGGTAGTCATGGAGGCTATTTTAAGGAAAGAGATAAAGACAAGAATATTCAATTCCCTTACAATCAGTATTTAGGTCATTTTTGTTTGGGTATCATTTATACCAGAACCGATACTACAGATGATTTGTCGGATACGGAAGTTTATCAGGTGATGGATTTGCAGGAAGGCTACCAGAATCCTATCGGAGAGAGGAAAGTGACCAGCGTTGACAATTTAAAATCAATAATATCGGTAATAAAGGATTTTGATTTCTTCGCTTCAGAAAAATGGAAAATTGCAAGCGATAAGCAAGGTTCAGGGAATACAGCTAATATTGGTTCTATAGTTGACATAGAAGATTTGAAAGCTGGTAATGGGATTTTCAGTCAACTTGGGGAAGAGTGGTTTGATGAGTATTGGATTAATTACGGCTCAGCAACAATGATGAAAGATGGTAAGCCAATTACCATAACAACTCTTAGAGACTTTCTGGAATTTAAAGGTCGGCCTGATTTGCTGGAAAAAATTGTGTCAAAAACCTATAATAAAAAAATACTATGAAAGTTATTGTACCACCAATTAAAAGCCAGGGGATAAAGACCAAATTGGTTCCATGGATAATGGATCTGGCACCAAAAGTTTCCGGTAAATGGATTGAACCGTTTTTAGGCACTGGTGTTGTTGCATTTAATTCTGGTTATAAAAAAGCGATATTAAACGACACAAATCCTCATATTATAAATTTCTATAAAGGAGTTCAACGTAAAGAAATAACTGTTGGATTAATGAAGCAATATCTTCAAATTGAAGGTGAGTTGTTAAAGAATGCCGAAAGAGATGGATACGAACATTACTTAAAAGTTAGATCTCGATTTAACTCCGGCGATTTTTCGCCCTATGATTTCATTTTCCTTTCGAGGGCTGGTTTTAACGGCATGATGAGGTTTGGTAGTAAAGGAAATTGGAACATCCCATTTTGTAAGAAACCTGACCGTTTTGCGCAAGCATATATAACAAAAATTACCAATCAACTAAAAGAGGTAAGTCAAATTATTAAGCCCGAACCTGATTGGATGTTCTACAACCACTCATTTGCTGAAATAATTCCTATGGCAACAGAAAATGATCTAATCTATTGTGATCCTCCCTATTTTGGAAGGCATGTCGATTATTATAATGGTTGGACAGAGAATGATGAGGAATTGTTGTATCAACTTCTGAGCAAGACCAAAGCAAAATTTGTTTTATCAACCTGGCATCATAACGATTGGAGACAAAATGAGATGATTGGAAAATTCTGGGGTAAATTTAATGTAGTAACTAAGGACCATTTTTATCACAACGGAGGTAGTATTGAAAACAGAAGAACAGTTGTCGAAGCATTGATTTGTAACTTCGATACCTCTAACTTTATTCAACATAACCATGGTGTAAAAGAAAAGTCAAAGGACGATCAGTTAAAATTCAATTTCGCAGTATAATCACTCCTTTTCACCACGATTTATACGGATTTTTCCGAAGCTGTGCATTGTAATATTTCCGGTTGCCGGTGACTTCAACTCCGAGCCAATCGGGCGAACTATGCTCGGCGTGCACATCGGGCAATTCTACTTCGGCAATTACGAGACCCTGGTTGTCGCCATAAAATT
The DNA here is from genome assembly GCA_964559265.1 of uncultured Paludibacter sp. Lineage (GTDB taxonomy): Bacteria > Bacteroidota > Bacteroidia > Bacteroidales > Paludibacteraceae > Paludibacter. The sequence continues at coordinate 17,526 of CAZLHC010000051.1, forward strand.
CATCAATTTCGAAGATGAGTTCACCGGCCTGTACTTCGTAGCGTGTTTTATGAATGATGCCCGGTTCGCACAGCAGCATGAGTTCGCGGGCTTCGTGGAGCGGAATTTCGTGTTCCCATTCGTAGCGCGACAAACCCCCATCGGCACTCGGACCTTTGATGGTAAGGTAGCCCTTGTCGTTTTTAATGCGCACGCGCACGGTGCGCCCGTTGCCGGATGCAATATAGCCCTGCATGATTTCCGACTGGCGGAAAGCTTCCGATTTGTAGGCCTCGGAGCGGACCAGGAATTTGCGTTCGATCTCTAAGCTCAATTGTTTAATTGTTAATTGTTAATTATTAATTGTTAGGGGGGATGCTGAAAAGTAGCAGATTTACAATTTTTCGTAACATTGAGTGTACAGATGCGAAGGTAGTAAGTTTTGGCCGGATGAATGTGTAATATTTGTTAAATATTGCGATTGATTAATTCAATATTGTTTTGAAAGTATATATCTTTGTGATATTAAAATAGTATCATAATTCATTTGGTATTTTTGTATTGATAACTTATAAATCAGTTTTTTATGAAAACAAACGAAGAAGTTTTTAAGGGCGTTAAACTGGCAGGAATTCCGATGCTGTTGTTTAACCTGGCATTTCTGATTGGTACCGTTGTATTTATGGTGTGGCTTATCAATTCCGACATGGAAGGGCCGGGTTTGGTTGCGCTTATCATCACCGATGTGGTGTTGTTTATCATCAACATGCTGTTTTGGGGAGGTTTTATGCAGATTGAGCCCAACGAAGCGCGGGTGATGATTTTCTTCGGGAAATACGAAGGAACGGTGAAGCAAAATGGATTTTTCTGGGTAAATCCGTTTTACAATAAAAGCAAACTCACGCTCCGGGCGCGAAATCTGGATGCGGAGCCTATCAAGGTGAACGACAAGAATGGAAATCCGGTAATGATAGGGCTCGTGGTGGTGTGGCGGGTAGCCGACACCTACAAGGCAGCATTTAATGTGGATACCGGTTCGCTGACGGCAGTAAGCACTAATCCGAACGGCAGTTTGAATATTGTAAATACAGTTGCTCATAAGATGGTGGCCTACGAAAATTTTGTGAAAGTACAGAGCGATGCGGCCCTGCGCAACGTTGCAGGAATGTATGCTTACGATCACACAGGAACCGATAGTCATACCGAACTCACCCTGCGTAGCGGTGGCGAAGAAATCAATGATATTCTTGAAAATCAATTGAATGAACGATTGGCAATTGCCGGTATTGAAGTTGTGGAGGCGCGGATTAACTACCTGGCCTATGCTCCCGAAATTGCTGCCGTAATGCTCCGTCGCCAACAAGCGGATGCCATTATTGCTGCCCGCGAAAAAATTGTGGAAGGCGCTGTGGGGATGGTACGTATGGCACTTACCAAGCTATCGGAAGAGAATATTATTGAACTCGACGACGATAAAAAGGCGGCAATGGTAAGTAATCTGCTGGTGGTGTTGTGTAGCGAAGAGAGTGCGCAACCGGTGCTGAATACGGGGACCTTGCATCAGTAAAACCCGGAAGTTCAACCAGCAATAAAATGTCAGATTGGTAATACTACCAGGTAGCCTCACCAGGAGCTACCCGAAAATTCAACCAGCAACTTACAATTTGTAATGGCAAAAGAAACCAAAAATAAAAGCTTTGTGCTCCGTATCGATGCCGACACCATGAATGCGATCGAAAAATGGGCTGCCGATGAGTTTCGCAGCACCAACGGTCAGATTCTGTACCTGCTCGATCAGGCTCTGAAGAAAAGCGGGAGGAAGAAGTAAGGGAAGTGTATGATTAATTGATTGTAAAGAAACAGAAAGGGCTGTCGAACTTCCGGCTGCTCTTTTTGTATGGTTGAACAGAGGCATTTTACCTGAAAAAACAGGAGTGTTTTACATGATTTTCAGGTAGATATTCAATCTGGTGTTTTCTTTTGGATACTACGGCATTCCCATTGCTGATATTTTTCTGTAATTGCATTAATTTTAGTACCTTTGCGCCCGCAAAAATATTAACAATTAAGTATCACACATGGAAAAAAAGAACGCGAATCCCGGGGTAGTGGGTTTAGCAGGTTTTGGTTTAACAACCTTGTTGTTGCAGTTACACAATCTCGGATTAGTAGGTTGGGGGCCGGTATTGGGAATGGGAATTATTTTCGGCGGACTCGCGCAGTTTATTGCCGGATTTCAGGAGCAGAAACTTGGCAATAATTTCGGTTACTCCGCTTTTGTATCGTACGGAGCATTTTGGATTGGTTTAAGCATCATCAAGCTTCTCAATCACTTCGACATTTACCCGTCCACCAGCGAAGATCTCGGTTACTATTTACTGGCCTGGGGGCTTTATTCATTGATCATGCTCGTAGCCTCGTTGCGGGTACACCGGGCCATGTTCATCACTTTTCTATTACTCGAAGCCGGATTTATTTTACTGGTACTCGAGCATTTTGGATTTCCGCAACTCAAAGTGCCAGCCGCAATTGTGTTGATTTTCTGTGCCCTGAGTGCCTGGTACATGATGGCCGGCATAATAATCAACGATTTGGCCGGAAAGCAGGTACTTCCGATGGGCGGGAAGCTGATAAAGTAAGTTTCTTTTTGTGCTTTCGATAAGGAGGATTATTCCTCCTTATAATGAGCCTGCTGCACCACGAAATTGGGAAAAAAGCCTTACTAAAGGTATGGCATTCAGTATTCACTTTTCACATTTCCTGCGAATTATAACAATAATGAAATAAATCTATTTCAAATAAACCCATTTCATAAACAGCGAAAACTCAAAAACCGAATCGGTGAAATCAATGCTAACCAGCGTAACGAAGTGAAGCGCCAACTAGTGGAGCACGAAGTGCGTAACGCCAACTAGCGAAGTGCGAAGCACGTAGCGCTCATTAGTGAAGCGCAGCGTAACGCCAACTAGCGTAACGAAGTGAAGCGCCAACTAGTGAAGCGCAGCGCAACGCTCACTAAAAAAACACCTCCTCTTCCACCACCGGCTCTTCTTCTTCCATCTCCGGAACTGTATCCCTCGGTATGTAGGTCTGACACTTGTACTTCTTCGATATCTCCTGCGAGGGTTTTATCGGGAACTTCCCCCTGTAATGCTTCAAACTCTCATCTTTCATTACTTTTTCCATAAACAGCCCGTAAATGGGTAGAGCGGTTTTGCTGCCTTCGCCCAACCGGCCGGTGCGGAAATGCACACTGCGGTGCTCGCCTCCTACCCAGGCTCCGGCTATCAGGTTTTTGGTAACACCCACATACCAGGCATCGGAATGGTTGGACGAGGTGCCGGTTTTTCCGCCAAAATCGGTGTCGTAACGGAATAAATCCCATTCCCACAAGGCTTGTGAGGTGCCACCGGGTTCGGTCATTCCTCCCTTTAGCAGCTCGGTTACCAACCAGGCGGTTTCGTAAGGTATCACCCGTTTGGTGGTGTTGGCCGGTGTGTATATCACCTTGCCATCGCGGTCTTCAATGCGGGTAACTAATACCGGATCGGTACGCTGACCTTCGTTGACAATCGTTCCAAATGAATTAAGGAGCTCAAACAACGACACATCCGACGAACCCAAACTCGTGGAAGGCATATCTTCCAGGGCTGTTTTAATGCCCAGTTTGTGTGCGTACTTAATTACTTCCGGAATCCCGATTTCTTTGGCCAGTTGCACCGCTACGGTATTAATTGAACGGGCAAATGCATATTTCAGGGTCACATTGCCTCGGAATGTCCAATCGGCATTTTTAGGTTCCCACACCTTAGGTTCGCCCTTTTCCATGTACTCCCACTTCACCGGTTGGTCGAATCGCTTGTCGCAGGGCGCCACACCCTTGTCGATGGCCGCAGTATATACAAACAATTTGAAGGTCGAGCCCGGCTGCCGTTTCGATTGCGCTACTTTATCGTACTGCCAGAAATCGTAATTGATGTCGCCCACCCAGGCTTTTACATGTCCGCTTGCCGGCTCCATGGCCATAAAACCGGTATGCAGAAAATGGTTCATATAGCGTATTGAATCGAGGGTGCTGAGCATCGTATCTTTGGTAATCTTCTCGTAATCAAACACCTTCATTTTACGGGGCTGATTGAGGTAATACCATACCGAGTTGCTCTCCTGTCCGAATTTCTTTACCAACTGCGCATAATGCCGGGTTTTGCGGGCAATATTCTCGGCAAACTCCGGTATCTCAACACCTTCTTCATCCTGCCAGGGATGTTGCCCCCGCCAATGATCGAAAAAGCGTTTTTGCAGGGTCTTCATCTGTTTTTCCACCGCCTCTTCGGCATAGCGTTGAAGGCGGGTATCTAAGGTAACATAAATGGTTAGACCATCATTGTAAATATCGTGGCCCGTGTTGGCCTCCCATTCTTCCAGGAAACGGGCCAGGTGGGTACGGAAATACCGCGCCTCCCCATCCTGCGATTTTTCGACACTGTACTTCAGTTGCAAGGGCAGTTCCTTCAGCCGGTCGCACTGGTCCTGGCTAATTATTTCTTTGTCGGCCAGGTTTTGAAGCACCACATTGCGGCGCGCCAGCGAACGTTCGGGATTCAGCACCGGGCTATAAAACGTAGTGGCTTTGAGCAATCCCACCAGCGTAGCACTTTGCAGGTAGGTAAGGTCGGAAGGATGCACCTTGAAATAGGTGCGGGCAGCCGTGTAAATGCCATACGAACCACTTCCGAAATCGACCGTATTGAGGTACATGGTCAGAATTTCTTCCTTGGTATAAAACAGTTCGATTTTTACGGCCGTCACCCATTCCTTGGTTTTCGAAATCAGCAGGCGGAGTCCGGGAATAGAACCCAGAAAACCTGTTGAATACTGATTCCGGGTTTTGAACATATTTTTTACCAACTGTTGAGTGATGGTGCTTCCCCCGCGGGGATTGCCGGTCAGAATATCTTTAAAAGCCGCAAAAACACCCTGAAGATCGATGCCGAAATGCCGGTAAAAGCGCTCATCCTCGGTGTAAATCAGTGCGTCGATGAGTTTGGGCGAAATTTCTTCAAAATTGACCGGGGTGCGGTTTTCCGAAAAGAATTTACCAATTACTTTGTCGTCGGCACTGATAATGGTGGTCACTAAATTTTGTTCGGGATTTTCGATGGCTTTCAGTCCGGGCGACTTGCCAAACAACCAGAGGAAGTTGAGATCGACCATGAGCAGGTACACGATGAACATCCATGAAAGAGTTAAAGCGATGTTTACTGCTTTACGCCGCGGCGATAATCCACGGAACCGTTCCATGCGTCGCTTGCGCCAGCGCACTACGCGCAGGAAATGACCTTTTAGAAACGAAAAAGGAATCGGGTAGATTTCCTGTAGCTTCCGCGATAGGGAAGTGAACAAAGGCAAGATGTATTTCCGCATATGTACCGTTTAAAATACGGCGCAAAGGTAGTGTAAATCAAAGAAACTTGTATCATTCGTCTGAAAAAATGTTATCTATTCAAAAAATCGATATTGAAATAGATGTAATTTGTTTGCAGGTCTTAAAAAGTTTCTCTTTCTTTGCACCAGTTAAATGAACTAATGATCAATATAAAATTATTAATCTATTAAATTTCAGTAGTATGGAAACAAATGAATTGTATGTAATGCCACGTATTGGCGAAAAGGCTCCTTCTTTCAAAGCAGTAACCACTCAGGGCGATATCAACTTCCCCGCCGACTATGCCGGTAAATGGACTATTTTATTCAGTCACCCGGCCGACTTTACCCCGGTATGTACTTCCGAATTTATGACTTTTGCATCCATGGATGAAGAGTTTAAGGCGCTGAACACCCAGTTGGTAGGTCTTTCGGTAGATGGATTGTACAGCCACATTGCCTGGCTTCGCACCATCAAGGAAAAAATTGAGTACAAGGGAATGAAGAATGTAGAAGTAAACTTCCCGTTGATAGAAGATATCACCATGGAAGTGGCTAA
>CAZLHC010000052.1:0-21082 GCA_964559265.1 uncultured Paludibacter sp.
TTCAAAGTACAGGCTTCACCCTGGCACTTCGTATGTATGGAAAATTAACCCACGAGCAGCTAAGTCGCATTTGTTACCGGGGACTCGAATTAGCCGGATCATCCGATCAATACCTTATTAAAACCATAGCAGCCTGCCTGGCACGTTTCACGCGCATCGACAGGGAAACAGCCCTGTTCGTGAAGGATCAAATTCCACAAGTATCTGAAAATGAAACAAAAGGGATACGAATCATTCGCAAGTTCGTTTACAACGAGCTCATTTTTTTGGGATATGAGCAAGATAATAGCTGAAAAATAATTACCTTTGTGAGTTTTTTGAAACGTACATGAAAGAAGAATCAACACAGCCATCGCCCACCGAGCTATTCACCGAATACCTGGTTCGACATAAGCACAGGAAAACACCCGAGCGCTTTGCGATATTAGAAAAAATATACAGCATCGAAGGTCATTTCAATGCCGAGGCTTTGTACGATCAAATGCAGAACGAATATCGTGTGAGTCTGGCCACCGTTTACAACACACTCGATTTGCTTCACGACGCCTCGCTGATCGTGAAACACCAGTTCGACGGTCAACCGGCTCAGTACGAAAAAGCATTAGGTTCGTCGATGCATAATCACTCGGTATGTACCGTATGTGGACGAATAAAAGAATTTACCGATAAAAAAATACTTCAGGCAATAAAGGCAAAGGAATTTGCTAATTTCGAGAGCACCCACTATTCACTGTATGTGTATGGGATATGTAAGAAATGCCAGAAAAAGAAAAAACAGATAAAAAAGAGTATATGAGCAAAAAAGTAGATGTATTACTGGGACTCCAATGGGGCGACGAGGGAAAAGGGAAAGTTGTTGACGTTCTCACTCCCCTATACGATCTGGTAACCCGTTTTCAGGGTGGCCCTAACGCTGGTCATACACTGGAGTTTAACGGCGAAAAGTATGTACTTAGGTCCATTCCTTCGGGCATTTTTCAGGGCGATAAAATAAACATAATCGGTAATGGAGTGGTACTTGACCCTGCCCTGTTCAAAGCCGAAGTAGAAGCTCTCGAAAAATCGGGGCATCCCCTTACCAAACGCCTGAAAATCTCAAAGAAAGCCCACTTAATCTTACCTACCCACCGCCTACTCGATCAGGCTTACGAAAGTGCAAAAGGAGAAAGTAAAATCGGGACTACGGGGAAAGGAATCGGTCCGGCTTATTCGGATAAAATCAGCCGGAATGGATTACGTGTGGGCGATATTCTTCACAATTTTGAAGAAAAATATTCGGCGGCCATCCAACGTCACAAAGAAATACTTGCCCAGTATAACTTTGCGTATGAATTGACCGAACTGGAGAAAGAATGGATGGAAGGCATCGAAACCATTAAGAGATTTGAGTTAATCGATAGTGAGCATGTTATAAATCAAGCGCTTAAAGACGGGAAAAAGGTTTTGGCAGAAGGAGCACAGGGCACCATGCTCGATATCGATTTCGGCTCGTATCCGTTTGTTACTTCATCCAATACTATTTGCGCCGGAGCATGCACCGGCCTTGGAGTAGCTCCCCGTGTTATCGGCGATGTATATGGAATTTTCAAGGCCTATTGCACCCGCGTAGGAAGTGGCCCCTTCCCCACCGAATTGTTTGATGAAACCGGCGATGAGATGCGCAATAAAGGTCATGAATATGGCTCGGTGACCGGACGCCCCCGGCGCTGTGGATGGATCGACCTGGTAGCTTTGAAGTACGCGGTGATGATTAATGGGGTTACCCGTCTGATTATGATGAAAAGCGACGTAATGGACGCCTTTGAATCGATCAAAGCCTGTGTTGCTTACAAAATTGATGGGGTCGAAACAGAACAATTTCCGTATTCAATTGAAGGTGAACCCGAACCTGTATATATTGAACTTCCGGGCTGGAAGACCGACATGACCGGAATGCGAAGTGAAAATGAATTCCCTGAAGAATTCAATGCCTATCTTGATTTTCTGGAGGCAGAGCTGGAAGTTCCAATCACAATTGTATCGGTAGGGCCCGACAGGGAGCAAACAATTCAAAGATAATTGTTAATTGTTAATTGTTAATTATAAGTGGGGTTGAGAATGTTTAGATACATTTTCAACCCCACTTAATTTACAATTATCAACTAAAAATTCAGTTTTCAGAGGGAGTATTTACCCGTTCGATATAGCAGATTGTATCACCTTTGTTTACAATATCGCCCTGACGTTTTGAAACCGAAATAATACGGGCATTTCCAATTCCTTTTACAGCTTCAACGCCATAGCGGGTTTGAATGGCATACAACATTTCATTTTCGTTGAGCAATTTACCATAGGTAGGCTCAATAGAACGATCCAGAAAATCGAGTTCCCACAAAATCTTACCGGAAGTTGTAGCAGTAATTGGTTCTGCCTCAGGATACATAATTTTACGTATTTCGGGCAATGTAAGATTTTGCTTAGCATATTTATTCCGAATAGCAGTTTCAAGTTCCTGTTCGAAACGGCGTTTTGCTTCACCCGATTTGAAATCACGGTATTGCTTATCGTGCATGGCAAATTCAAATAATTCTTCATCATCTTTTCCACGGCTCCAGCCATTCTTTTTCATTTCTTCAATGTACTTTGGTAATTCATCCGGATAATTATCCTGAGGATTTCCTTCGAAGAATTCAAAATTATTTTTCTTTGCCAGTTCGATGATCTCCTGATCAAGCGCTCCCGGTAACTTACCCGCTTTACCCAAAATCATATCCCAGCTATTGCGGTCGATAGCCTGCCAGCGACCTTTACCCATGGTCATGTTCATTACATTCATCAGGGCAATATTTTTAACATACTGGCTGAAAGGAGTTACCAATGGGGGGAAGCCCAGTTTCGGCCAAATAAATTTCACCTCTTCAAACAACTGCACCAACAGCTCATCTTCCGAAATTTCAGGCTGTGCCTTCGTCTTCAGGAAAGAATTAATGGCTGCATGAACACCTTTAAGGTCGGCCATTAGCGATCCCATCATACCTCCGGGCAATCCGCAACCAACTAACAGTGAAGTCATTAATTTATTACGATCGTCGATAAAATATCCCAGGTAGTCATCTATAAAGCTCTGAGTCATCTTACGCGCTTTCATATAAGCGTTCATATTGATTTCAGGAACCTTGAAACCGGCATCTTTCAACATAGCCTGTACCGAAATTACATCCGGATGAACCATACCCCACGAAAGTGGCTCCATAGCTACATCGAGAATATCAACACCCGCCTTGGCAACCTCAAGCATCGAAGCCATTGAGAAACCCGGACCAGAATGACCATGGTACTGAATAATAATTTCAGGGTGAGCTGTTTTAATAGCGCGAACAATATTTCCAAGTAATACCGGCCGACCTACACCAGCCATATCCTTCAGGCAGATTTCATCGGCACCGGCGGCTATCAGCTCTTCTCCCATCTTGATATAATACTCAGCTGTGTGCACTTCTGAACTGGTAATACACATGGTTGCCTGAGCTGTCATACCAGCTTCTTTAGCCCATTTAATGGAAGGGATTATATTACGAACATCGTTCAGTCCACAAAAGATACGTGTAATATCAACACCCTGTGCATGTTTTACTTTGTACATCAAGCGACGAACATCGGCAGGTACAGGATTCATACGTAAACCGTTCAAACCACGGTCGAGCATGTGTGTTTTAATTCCAACCTCATTGAACGGCTGCGTGAAAGCACGTACCGATTCATTGGGATTTTCGCCAAACAGAAGGTTTACCTGCTCCGATGCGCCTCCATTGGTTTCCACGCGGCTAAAACAACCCATCTCAATAATGAGAGGAGCAATTTTTTCCAACATTTCTTTCTTGGGTACATATTTACCCGATGACTGCCACATGTCGCGATAAACGAGACTGAATTTAATTTCTTTCATTTCTTTAAAACGATTTTTCGTGTTGTGTAGGATTGAATTCACGGTACAAAGATATAACTTTTTTTCTTATTAAAGAAATTTTTCTCTATTAATTAACGAATTATTTCTTTAATAAAGCCTAAAGGCCTGTGTATCATTGATTTATAAATATGTTAAATATTACACGCTAGCTGCTAATAAAACAAAACCGAAGCTTTCACTTCGGTTTTGCAGTAGAATAATTGTCGCAAATTGGCTCAGAGCTCTTTTATTTTAATATTTTTAAACCACACCTCGTCGCCATGATCCTGCAGCAGGATATGCCCTTCGGCTGCATTTCCAAAACCCGGCCATTGCTGGTACTTACTGTAATTAACAAGAGCCTGCCACATTTGAGTACCACGCTCGTAGCCAATAATTTTCACATCGTTCAGAAAATGCTCTACCTGATTACCTTTGACCCGGATTTTGGCGGTATTGAAGAAACCGGGACGATAGGGCTTATTGGCTGGCGCCGGAATTAAATCGTAGAGCGAACCGAGGGTACGATTGCCCAGCACTCCCAGTTTTGCGTCGGGATGTTGTTTATCGTCGAGTATCTGGAACTCACAACCAATCGACGAACCTTCGCCTTTGTTCAATTCGGTATCCACAAAATATTTAACACCACTGTTGGCGCCCGGAGTAATCATGAAATCGACCGACAATTCAAAATCGCGGTATTTCTTTTCGGTTACAATATCGCCACCATTGGTCGACTCTCCACCGCCCGATTTCAGCACTTTCAGCACCCCATTGTTGACTTCCCAGCCTTTGGCAGGAAAGGATTTTAATTTAGCACCTCTCCAACCATTGGTTGACTTTCCATCCCAAAGCAACTTCCAGCCTTCGCGGGCTTCGCGTTCCGAGATCGAATTATCGACGGCATTGGCTTGTGGAACCAAAGGATTTTCGGGACGTAACCAATCGGCCGGATTTGTGGTACAAATGCGGATATTGCGCCAGGAAATTGTTTTACCCGCCAGTGCAGCATTATTTGTTCCATGCACCTGCAAGGCAATAAACCCGCTCCGGCTCAGGGTATCCAATACATCGGCGCAAGGAATATCGTTGAGCCAGGTGCGCAACCTGCCTCCCACCGCTTCAATACGTACTTTGTTCCAATCTCCCGCCTTATAAGCCTTTTTTGCCGCCGGATTTTTATCGAGCGGATACAGCCATCCACGACGGGCTTCGTCGTAAATACCTCCCGACCAGGCCCTTGCCGAAGGATCGAACTCAAACTGATAGCCATGAACAATTCCGTTCCGGTAGTCCGGACGGCTTTGACTTCTGAATTGAATTCCCGAATTAAGACCCTCTTCAATTTTATAGTCGAGCTCGAGAATAAAATCGCTGTAGTTACGTGTGGTAGCTAAAAACGTATTTGCCGAATGGTGAACTGTAGTACCAACGATAGCTCCATCTTTCACTGCATAGGTAGCTTCGCCGATAATTTTCTTCCAGCCACGAAGGTTTTTCCCGTTAAATAAACTTTCCCATTGGGGCTGGGACTGCGCCGAAAAAATAACCGTAAGAAGTAAAACGAATGTTGAAATTGTATTTCTCATATGGATCAATAAATAAAAATTTAAAATTATGCCATTCGGTAAAACTGACGCCATTCGCGACGCGGTTCCGGTCCGCGCAACAACTCATTAGCCTCTTTATTGTCGATGAATTTCTTTTTCACCGGATCAAATTTAAGTTTCGTATTGAGTCGCTGAGCGATAACACCGAGGCAAAACACCTGGCTCAGCGGTCCGGCCACCGAAAATGGCGAACGGGTTTGTTCCTGACCTTTACAGGCCAGCAGGAAATTAGCAAAATGGCTGGAGGTACTCATCGGTACTTCGGGTAGATGCGAAGCCATTTCGCGGGCCTTATCTTCGGGAATAATCGAGAGCGTGCTACCGTGCGACCCACCTTTAAAGGTAAGTTCTTTACCATAAAGAATTTTGCCCGGGTTTAATTTCGACGGAATTATTTGTCCGTTACCCGGTGCCGGGATATTCGGGTCGAGCTCCACATTCCCATAGCCATCGGGCACCGGAGGCAGATTATCGATACCATCGTACCACGTTACCTCGCAAGCAGGCATATTTTTGCGCTCGGGAAAAAAGAAACGAATAGTAGAAGAATAAGGAAAGAAAAAAGGATTATGTCCGTTGGCGTACTTCATGTCGATTTCGGTGGGCAATCCCAGTTCCAGAAACTCATGTGCCGTATCGAGAATATGCGCGCCCCAATCGCCCAGTGCCCCCATCCCGAAATTATACCAGCTGCGCCATTGGCCGTTGATAAATTCTTTATTATACCCAACAAATGGCTTAGCACTCAACCAGGTATCCCAATCGAGGGTAGAAGGAACCGGCTGTGGAGCAGGCAATGATGTAATTTTTGAATCGTACACGTGCCAGCGTCGGGGATTATTCATATGGGCCGTAATGGCCGTTACATCTTTAATAATTCCGGCCTCTTTCCAGGCTTTGAACTGAAAATAATTGGCTTCGGAATGGCCCTGATTTCCCATTTGGGTAACCACCCCATACCTGCGGGCAGCCTTCATGAGCAATTCCGACTCCTCGAAAGTATAGCTCAGTGGCTTTTCGACGTATACATGTTTTCCGAGCGACATGGCCAGCATGGTAACCGGGAAATGGCTAAAATCGGGCGTTCCTATGGAAACCGCATCAATTTGTCCCTCCATTTTGTCGAACATCATCCGAAAATCGTTAAACCGGGGTACCTCCGGGAAATCTTTCAGCAGGGCTTCGGTATGGGGAGCTCCCATATCGGTATCGCAAAAGGCTACCAGGTTACATAGCCCTGTTTTATACAATTCACGAATTATTTCGCCACCCCGAAAACCTATACCTACACAGGCCAGATTCACTTTTTCGGAAGGAGCAATTTTCCGGGGTTTAGAACGGGGCGAAGCCTGAAGTGGTAAAGTAGCACCCGACAGTGCGGCTGAAGCAGTAAGAAGTGACAGATTTCGAAGAAAATCTCTGCGGGAAGATGAGCTGTGTTTCATACGGTAATAATTGTTTTTTCAACGGTCGTATGGAACTCGCATGCCAACATTACCATAACCTTGGATGTGATGTATTTACATGCTCGTTTCATACAATATTAATAAATAGATCGAATCGCAAATATAGTAAAAAATCGCAAAAAAGGCTGCTCTTTTGGAGCAGCCTTTTTTATTATCAGAATTTAAAATCAATTATAACCGGTGTTTTGCAGGAATTCGTCGCGATTGGTTACCGCATCGAGCTGCGATTGAGGAATGGGGCGTAAGTAATGAATATCTTTCACATTAGCCTTACCTTGCGCATTGTATGCTTTAACCCGATCCACCAGCGTACGGGTGCGTTTCAGTAAGATACGTTTCGGTCTGGCGCTTCACCATGACATCACGCGACGAAATTTCGTGGGTCGGGCCTCTGATATTCACCATATACCATTTCGAGCACCACCGAAACAGGTGCAGAGGTTAGTTGTTCAGTTTGCTTTTTCATCCCGACATAGGTGATGTTGAGGGTGCGCGAACCCGCCGGTACCTCAAGGCGAAATTTCCCATCCAACTCGGTAACAGCTCCAGTACTGGTTCCTGTTACAACCACCGATGCGCCACTAACCGCTAAGGGCCGGATTTTCAATTCAGGGCTACCCTCAAAAAGAGTTAAAAAACAAAAGCTAATTAAAATCAAACACTTATAACAAGGCAGTTTATATATTATTTCAGTATATTTGCGCAGAACCGCCTCCATAACAAACAAAACACCGTTTGTTATGCAATACAAATTAAAAATGCTTCGAAAACTTCTTATCGGAATTCTGCTTTTCCCCGGCAACAGCATAGTTAACGCTCAGGCCATTGCCGACTCACTCGATTTAAACGAAATTGTTGTTTCAGCAACCCGGTGGAGTCAGCCTGCACGAAAAATTCCATCAAAAATAACCGTTATCCGCCCCAACGATGTAGCCTTATTTAACCCTCAAACGGCGGCTGATCTTCTTGGTGCTACCGGAGAGGTGTTCATACAGAAGAGCCAGCAGGGCGGTGGAAGTCCCATGATTCGGGGATTTGCCACCAATCGCTTGTTATATACCGTGGATGGTGTGCGAATGAATTCAGCTATATTCCGTTCGGGAAATATTCAAAACGTGATTTCCATCGATGCAAATGCTGTTGAACGTACCGAGATAGTATTCGGCCCCGGCTCTGTTATTTATGGAAGTGATGCCATAGGTGGCGTAATGAGTTTTCAAACCCTGACTCCTCAACTTACATCCACCGATGCTTTGGAGCTCAACCTGGGAGCAATGACCCGTTACTCATCGGCGAATAACGAAAATACATTTCATGTAAATGCCGGGTTAGGATGGGAAAAATGGGCGCTTGTTACCAGCTTAACCCATTCACGCTTCGGCGATTTACGAATGGGAAAACAGGGACCCGACGACTACCTTCGTCCATTTTACACCGAAAGGAGCGACAACAGCGACCACGTGATTGCCAACCCGGATCCGTTGGTACAAACACCCACCGGTTATTCGCAAAGTAACCTTATGCAAAAAGTACGCTTTGTTCCCTCAGCCAACTGGGATTTTCAGTATGCATTTCATTATTCAGAAACCACCGGATTTTCGCGATACGACCGACTTATCGAAATGCAGGCCAATGGCCTGCCCGTATCAGCCGTATGGAATTACGGCCCACAACTCTGGATGATGAATAATTTCTCGGTTACACACCATGCTTACAATCGCCTGTTCGATCATTTTACCGCGAGACTGGCCCATCAGCGCTTCGAAGAAAGTCGTATCGACCGCAAATGGAATCACCACCGGCTTCGCACTCAACTCGAAAAGGTAAACGCTTATTCGGCTAACCTAGATTTCGAAAAAAGTACCGACCAGAGTAAATGGGTGTATGGAGCCGAATACATTGCCAATAAAGTGCTATCGACCGGCACTGCTACCGATCTGCGCGATGGCAGTGGCATACCTGTACCCGACCGCTATCCTGAATCGCTCTGGAGCAGTTACGCCGGCTACCTGAATTACCATTTTTCAGTTTCGTCGGAGCTCCTTCTGGAAGGTGGAATCCGGTATAGTGGATTTCACATCGAATCCGATTTTTCACGTCATTTACAGTTTTACCCCTTCGATTTCACTACCTCACGCATCAACAATTCATCCACCACCGGGAGTATTGGCGCGGTTTACACCCCCGACGAGAGTTGGAAAATCAGTTGGAGTACCGGAACGGCTTTTCGGGCTCCGAATGTTGATGATATCGGAAAGATTTTCGACTTTGCCGTTGGCGAGGTGATTGTACCCAACACCAATCTTCAGGCCGAGTATGCATACAATACCGAATTCAACCTATCGAAAATAATAGGCAATAAATTAAAAATTGATGCTACTGCCTTCTACACCTTCCTCAACAACGCCCTGGTACGTCGCGCATTTCAGGTTGGCGGGCGCGACAGTATACATTACAACGGAGAACTAAGTAAAGTATATGCTATTCAGAATGCTGCTTTTGGAACTGTCGCCGGTTTTAATGCCGGTTTTGAGTTAAAACTTCCGGCCGGATTTAGTTTGTCGGCCCGCTACAACTTCCAGAGAGGAAAAGAAGAAATGGACAACGGCACCATCAGTCCTTCGCGCCATGCTGCCCCTGCATTTGGAATTGCCCGTCTGAGTTTTACCCGTCCTAAAACCAGGCTACAACTGTATACGATGTGGAGCGATGAAGTGAGTTATGCTGAATTAAATGAAGAGGAACGTCAGAAACCGGCCATTTATGCCCGTGATGTAAATGGTATGCCTTATTCTCCCGCCTGGTATACGCTCAATTTTAAAGCATCGTACCGGCCTGTGCGCCAACTCACCATCAGTTCGGGCATCGAGAATATAACCGATCGGCGCTATCGTCCGTATAGTTCAGGATTGGTGGCAGCAGGGAGAAACTTAATATTTTCGCTAAAAGCGAACCTGTAAAGTGATTAGTGGTGAACGGTTAGTGGTGAATGGTTAGTGGTTAACGGTTAGTGGTGAATTGGATGATTTCCGGAAAAAACCGGTGAAAATGGTTATTGAGTTCCTCCCAATTGGCCTGGAGCACTGTTATGGCCAGTTCGGGTTGAATGGCGCTGCTTTTGCGCTCGCGCATTATTTCGAGGGAGGCCTGCAAACCCTGATAGGTGGCATACTGCTGCAAGCGGTTGGTCGACACAAAATGAAAGATAAACCGTTTGATTCGGGGTGGCAGCAACGGATAGCGTAGCAAGGCATGAAAATAAAAATGATACGCAAAACAGCGTAACGACACCTCCGAATAACGGTGAAAAGACACTGCCAGCAAATGGTCGTAATACATATCGGCCATGATGCCTGCGTACCTGCCAAAATGAGGCCTGAGCAACTGAACCGTCTCTCTGAATACCGGATGATTATCGGTAAACTCATCGATTTTCCGATGGAGAATAATTCCTTTCTGTACGTTTTCCGGAAAGTGGTCAAATTGACTTCCTTTGACAAAATCGCCAAAGAAATTGCCTAATTTCACTTCAGGATTCGGACCCGATAAAAAAATATGTGCCAGGTAATTCAATGCTTTCAACTATTTAATGAGAGGACAAAGGTACAACTTTCTGTAGTTAAAATTAAATTGTATTTTTGCACGCACCCTACTACATCGTCATGATTGAAATCAACGAACTTCAGCTAACGTTTCCTACGGGATTAATATTCAGCAACTTGTCGTTTACAATAACCGCAGGCACTCACACCTGCATATCTGGTCCATCCGGAAGTGGAAAATCGTCGATTCTGAAAATCTTACAAGGATATCTGGAGCCCGACAGTGGAACTATACGAATCGACGGACTGGAGTTAAACAAAAAAAATATTCGCGAAATCCGTTCGCGGATGGCCTATGTGCCGCAGAATATTCACCTGCCGGTGAGCAATGGCGAGGAGTTAATCCGGATGCTGGCGTGTCCGATCGACCGGAATGCTACCCTATCGATGTTGGTGAAGCTGGGCTTAGCCGATGATATGCTGGAGCGTGCTTTCGACGAAATGAGTGGCGGTCAGAAACAACGCGTTGTAATCGCTATTTGCTTGTCGCTGGGCCGGAAAATAATATTGCTCGACGAACCCACGGCCTCACTCGATGATGACGCAATCGGCCAATTAATCGATGTAATTCGCCAATTAAAAGAAGTGACCGTAATTTCAGCCTCGCACAATCCAGAATGGAAAGAGGCTGCCGATTATAATCTCTCATTAAAGTAAAAAAGTATGGACATCAGCCTTTGGAATTTAATTCTGGCCTTTCTTAGCATGGCAATTCCTTTTCTGATTTTCAGGCATTACGATCTGAAACTGAACAAAGACCTGCTTATCGGCATGGTTCGGATGGTGCTACAACTTTCGTTGGTGGCGGTGTATCTCGAATGGATTTTTGTGCTCAACAATGCCTGGATCAATTCATTATGGGTATTGATTATGGTACTGATCGGGGCCGATACGGTAGTAAGGAGGCTTAACATTCAACGGAAACTGTTTCTGGTTCCGCTGATGCTCTCCGGTTTTTTTTCGATGCTCATCATCGATACTTTTTTTATTGGTATTGTAATTCAACCCGATTATTTTTTCGATGCCCGGTATTTCATCCCCATTTCGGGAATGGTATTAGGCAATTCGCTTAATCATAACATCGTGGGACTTACAGCCTGGTTCGAGGGTATGACAAAGAAAAAAGAATTGTACTACTTCTTATTGACCAATGGAGGCAACGAACGCAACGCCATGCGACCTTTTATACAAGATGCACTACGAAAGGGATTGAATCCGATGATTGCCACCATGTCGGTGATGGGATTAATTTCGCTCCCGGGTATGATGACGGGTCAGATTTTGGGAGGAGCATCGCCGGCAGTGGCCATAAAATACCAAATCATGATTATGCTGGCCATTTTTACCGGTTGTACGCTCACGCTCATCCTTAGCATTTTGTTTGTCAGAAAGAAAATTTAAATTACATATTCATAGATGATTATTTCTTACCCCGACACTTTGCCGGATTTTTTCTATTTTTGCAGAAAAAAACAATGGAACGATTAGTAACTTCCAATCTGAAATTAGGAATTATTGCCGGAGGGCAACTGGGAAAAATGCTTATTCAGGAAGCAAGTAAATGGGACATAAGCACTTACATCCTCGACCAGGAAGAACAATGTCCGGCCCGCAGCATCGCCTCTCATTTCGTACAAGGAAGTAATCTGAACTTCGACGATGTGTATCGATTCGGGAAAATGGTGGATGTGCTTACGTTTGAAATCGAAAATATAAATATTGATGCTTTAAAAAAATTAAAAGCCGAAGGAGTGGTGGTGCAACCCGACCCTGAAATTTTAGAGCTTATACAGGACAAGGGACTTCAAAAAGAATTTTATGTAAGCAACAAGATCCCCACTTCTCCGTTTTTGGTGATCGACAATCCTGCTGATTTACGGCCGGCATTTGAAAACGCATCTGAAAAACAATTGAAATCTACCAGTGAGCATCCCGACAACCAGGTTCAACCCATCAGCTTCCCTTTTGTACAGAAACTACGCAAAGGCGGTTATGATGGCCGGGGCGTTGCCGTAATCAACAGCAGCAACGAACTGAATAAACTTCTTGAAGGTCCGTCGATTCTGGAACAAAAAGTAGAAATAGCAAAAGAAATTTCGGTAATTGTGGCCCGCAATAAAAAAGGAGAAGTTCGTTGTTTTCCTGTTGTAGAGATGACTTTCGACCCACATGCCAACCTGGTCGACAAATTACTCTGTCCGGCCATAATCACAGAACAACAGTCCGAACAAGCACAGCAACTGGCAAAGCAGATCATCGAATCGCTGAACATGGAAGGACTGTTGGCCGTAGAATTTTTCATCGACCGGGAAGGGCGGGTACTGGTAAACGAGGTAGCTCCTCGTCCGCACAACAGCGGGCATCACACCATCGAGAGCATTGTGACCTCTCAATTTGAGCAGCATCTCAGGGCGATATTAAACCTTCCTTTGGGGAGCACTTGCATAAAACTACCTTCAGTGATGATCAATATTTTGGGAGCTGAGGGACATGAAGGGCCGGTTCGTTACGAAGGATTAACCGAGAGCATGGCCATTGAGGGTGTCAAAATTCATTTATACGGGAAGAAGATAACGAAGCCTTATCGCAAGATGGGACATATCACTGTTTTATCGCATTCGCCGGAGGAAGCTTTGGAGAAAGCTTCGAAAGTAAACACGTTAATTAAGGTAACAGCATGGAAAGAAAATTAGTAAGTATAGTAATGGGTTCGAAATCGGACCTGCCGGTAATGCAACAGGCAGCCGAGATGCTGGAGAAGTTCGGCATTAGTTACGAAATCGATGTAGTATCGGCACACCGTACGCCGGAGAAGATGTATGCGTTTGCTTCCGGGGCCCACGAACGGGGCATTTTGGTTATTATAGCCGGAGCAGGAGGTGCGGCGCATTTACCCGGAATGATAGCTGCTATTTCGCCGCTGCCGGTGATTGGAGTTCCCATTAAATCGAGCAATTCGATCGATGGATGGGATTCCATATTATCGATTTTGCAGATGCCGGGAGGAGTTCCGGTGGCAACGGTGGCCCTGAATGGGGCAAAAAACGCAGGAATTCTTGCGGCTCAGGTAGTTTCGGCGGGAGATGTGGAGGTGCGCGAGAAAATTATTGCGTACAAGCAGGAGATGAGAGAAGAGGTAGAGAGCGCGGCACTCAATGAGCTGATTTAGGAGATTACACGCGGCGTAAAATCAGCGCATCGCCGGTAATTGTTATGCGCAAACAGGCTACACTAGCCGGAGCTCTGTTCAATGGCACGTTGCGCCGGGGTTTCCGAAATTTGCTTAGTACATACGAGCCTGCTTTACGTCATTTCACCATTAAAAAAAACAGTTATGATCTATCGCGAAATTGGATCAACAGGAATCCACCTCCCTCCGGTTGTTTTTGGCACCAGTGCATTGGGTAATTTGTACACTGCACTCGACGATAAAGTGAAGCTTGAAATTGTACGGGAAGCGTTTCGGCATGTACCAGGCACGGTGGTGTTCGATAGTGCCGGCAAGTACGGAGCGGGGCTGGCACTCGAGAAACTGGGTGAATGCCTGCATCGGCTTGACATCGACCCCCGGCGGGTGGTGATAAGCAACAAACTGGGATGGAAACGAATTCCGCTTACTACTCCGGAGCCAACTTTTGAAGCTGGCGTATGGAAAGACCTGAAAAACGACGCCATACAGGATATCAGTTACGAAGGTATTTTAAGTTGCTACGAACAGGGCAATCTGCTGCTGGGACGAAAATATGCACCCCAATTAGTTTCGGTACACGATCCCGATGAATACCTTGATGCAGCTGAATCGCCTGACGACAGAAAATTGCGTATGGCCAACATCGTAGACGCTTATCGGGCGCTGAGCGAACTAAAAGCGCAGGGAAAGGTGAAAGCCATTGGTGTTGGTGCTAAAAACTGGAAGATCATCCGCGAATTACACCAACTCGTGGAACTCGATTGGGTAATGTTTGCCAACAGTATGACCATCCTGCATCATCCACAGGAGCTAATCGATTTCATGGAGCAACTCAGGAACGCGAATATCAGCATAGTAAATTCAGCTGTTTTTCATGCCGGCTTTCTTATTGGAGGCGATTATTACGATTACAGACTCCTACAACCCGACTCCGACGAAAACCGCCGCCTGTTCGACTGGCGCAACCGTTTTTTTGAACTTTGCCGGCAGTTTACTGTAAAACCCGCTGTTGCCTGCGTTCAGTTTGGCCTGGCTGCTCCGGGAGTTGACAGCATAGCTCTCAACACATCAAAACCTTCGAATATCGCTGCAAATGTGGAAGCGGTTACTTCTACGGTTCCGGCTGACTTTTGGAAGGCCATGAAACTCGAAGGGTTGATTGGCGAGCTGGTGTTCCGGATTTGAATTAATAAAGACAACTTACCCGGAACGAATCGCATGAAAAAGTACTTTCCAGGTTTGATAATCTGAAATAAAACGACAAAATGCATGAAAATTGACAGTCACCAGCATTACTGGCACTACAACACCGACGATTATGGTTGGATCGACGAGCGAATGTCGGTCATCCGCCGCGATTTCCTGCCGGAGGAATTTGCTGGTGAACTTCAAAAAAACGGCATCGATGGTTCGATTGCAGTACAGGCCCGTCAGTCGAAGGCCGAAACCGACTGGTTGTTGCAACTGGCCAATCGACATGAACATATTAAAGGAGTGGTAGGCTGGGTCGATATGTGTGCCGACGATGTCCAACAGCAACTTGCTGAATTTGCCCGCCATCCGAAAGCAGCAGGTGTAAGGCATGTAATTCACGATGAGCCCGATATCAACTTCATGCTGAACGATCAGTTTATACGTGGTATTAAATTACTGAAGGAATTACAACTTACCTACGACATTTTGATTTTCCCGGAGCACCTGCCCAACACGCTTCAATTCATCGACAGCTTTGATGAAGATCAGATTTTTGTTATCGACCATATAGCAAAACCGAAAATTAAAGCTGGCCGGATACAACCCTGGAAAGAACACATACAGGAATTAGCCCGGCATCAGAATGTGTTTTGCAAATTATCGGGCATGGTTACCGAGGCCAACTGGCCGTATCAACAACCGGCCGATTTCAAGCCTTATTTCGATGTGATGTTCGAGGCATTCGGACCCGATCGCCTGATGTTTGGATCGGACTGGCCGGTTTGCCTGGTGGCCGAAGACTATGCAAGCTGGCTAACAACACTTACCAATGCTATTTCGGTATTTTCAAAAGAAGATCAGAAAAAAATTATGGGAGAAACAGCGCGAAAGGCGTACAGACTATAAACAAATTATTACCTTATGAAACGAGCATGTAAACACTTCACATCCAAGGTCATGGCAATGATGGCATGCGAGTTCCATACGACCACTGAAAAACAAACAATTACCGTATGAAAGCATTTGCAATACAACAAGAAAAAACAATCACTGCGATCGAAATCGCCGAACCACAAGTAGGAGCTACCGAGGTGCTTATCGAAATTCATTACATCGGGCTATGCGGAAGCGACTTGAGTTCGTACCGCGGACTGATGCCATTTGTTACCCTTCCCCGCATACCTGGTCATGAAATCAGCGGTATCATTATCGAAAAAGGAAGTGCGGTGCCCGACACGCTGCGCATTGGCGACCCGGTAACCGTTTCGCCCTATACCCGCTGTGGTGTTTGCCCTTCGTGCCGGGCCGGACGCGACAATTGCTGCCAGTACAATCAAACCCTGGGAGTGCAGCGCGACGGAGCACTGACCGAACGCATAGCTGTTCCGTTTGAAAAAGTATTCACCAGCCCGAAGCTCTCCCCCACCGGCCTTGCCCTGGTAGAACCCTTTAGTGTGGGCTACCATGGCGCCAACCGGGGAGAAGTGCGCGAAACCGACACTGTGCTGGTAATTGGCTGTGGAGCAATAGGAATGGGGGCCCTGAGCGCCGCTGGACGGAAAGGAGCAACGGTGATTGCCCTCGACGTCGACGAAATCAAGCTCGAAAAAGCCCGTCGGTTTGGAGCTGCACATACCATCAACTCCACCACCGAAAATGTACGCGAACGAATCGACGTCATCACCCACAACGAAGGAGTAAGTGTGGCCATCGAGGCAGCAGGCAGCCCAGCCACATTTAACCTTGCCCTCGATCTGGTGTGTTTTTCGGGCCGCGTGGTAACCATTGGTTATTCGAAAAACGAAACCGGCATAAAAACTCAACTCATTGTGAGTAAAGAATTAAACATCTACGGATCGCGCAATGCCCTGCGGGTGTTCCCTGCTGTAATTGCGATGATTGAGCAAAACGAGCCCTTGTTCCTGGAGATGATTACAAAAATATTCCCCTTTGATGAAACTCCCGAAGCCTTTGCTTACTGGGATGCGAACCCGGAAAGCGTTTCAAAAATATTAATTCAGGTAAAATAAAACACTTTCACATGTTTATATTTTTTTCAAGGTTCGCATCAAACTCAGATTACTATACACTTGAGTATCATAACTTAACATGTTCGTATCCTAAAAAATAAAACAGGTCATCGATTAACGATGGCCTGTTTTCACTAATCAGGTAAGTTAACGTTAGAATTTTAAGCAGATAATGATGAGTTACTTCTTTGGCTTAAAGATTTTCTCGGCATCACGGTAACCCGGCAAATCTTTAAACCAGTCGGAGTATTTTACTCCGGAGGATTGCGCCCATGCAGCAAATTTCAGATGCGCTGCAGTAATTTCCACACTCTCAATGGCATGATCGAAATACGAAGAAATATTTAATGCCCAGGGCAAGTTATTTCTGGTTTTGTAATACCTTCCGGATTCCGGTTTTGAGTCATCTTCCAGTTGCCCGAACAAAGAAACATCAGCCAGTTTTGTAGGCTTGCGGTCGGGCAGGTGCACTTCTTTGCCTCTTTCCTTGTTCACAATCAGGAAAGGATTAAATCCGGACACATTTAACTCATTAATACTATAAACTCCGGGTTTTACACCAATGTTTATGCGAATGGTATCCGGCTCAACATAGGGTTTTTCAGGATATACATTTACACCAAAACCGGATGTGGATTGCATAATCTTATTGGCATTATCAAAAACTATATAGGTTGGAATATCCTGGTTTTCCTCGATTCCATTTGCTGCAAGTTGAATATAATTTTCGTTTATAACGGCACCCTCGACTTGTACATCGGCCGCCACTAGCGCTGAATTATCAAATTGAAATCCGAATCCATTATCGAGACCAGCTCCAATTGCTTTAATTGCAAAATCGGCCAGCACTTCGGTTACTTTGTTTTGCGCGTTAGTAACGATTTTCATCCGATAATCGAGCACCAAATCATTGAAATCGTAATCGCCTTTACCCGGCCATAAATCTTCAAAAGCCAGACTCCCGAATCCTTCAACCGGAAAATAATTTATAAATGCCCGGGCCGGATCGTCAGGGAAATTATCATCGGCATCGGCAATACCATCACCGTCACTGTCAACAGGCTGAGTCGCGGCTTTGAAATTGGTTTGAATTTCCAATTGATTCAGGGCTTTTCCAAAGAGTTTAACTTCGTCGATTGAACCGGCATAGAACTTTTGAACTCCATTATCCGAACCTATTGAAACAGGCCTTTCCGTCAGTTTTAACTTTCCCGACACCGGCGTACTTTCCTGTAACTGACCATTTACATAAAGTCGCAATGCTGCTCCATCGTACGACATGGCAACATGATACCATTGATTAAATACCGGCAAGCCTCCCTTCCAATAGATTGAGTGAGTTACATTATCATCGGTACGAATGTGCGCCGTCCATCCTTTCCATTTATCCTGCCCTATCCCAAAACCATCCCAATCGCCTTTTTGAAAAATTTTAGCGGTAGCATTGGCACTCGTTTTCACCCATGCCATCATCGTCAGTGTTTCGGTAATATTCAATGATGGTGACGAAGGTACCGTAACCACCGCTGTGGTGCCATTGAAATTCAGGCAGGAACCAGACATCCCTTTGGCCCAGGTAGCATCGGTTAAAGTCCCGTGATTCGTGCCAATATTATCCATCACTCGAGAACCCTGATTCTCGTTAAGATCCCAGAACGACAGTAGATCTTCGTTGCCAGTACCAGGTTGTTGTGAACTTACATACAAGGCGTTTACCTGCTCTTCGGTCAGGGCATACCCCAAAATCCGTATATCATCGAGCTGACCTTTAAAATAATTATTCGCAGTTTGACTTCCTATTAAGAGCGATGCGTTACTGCTTTTAATATTTCCACTTACCGCTTCCGACGTCATCAACCGGGCGTCGAGGTACAATTTCATAACAGCACCATCGTAGGTTGCTGTCATTTGATGCCAGTCGGTATCCAAAATACGGTCGGCATAGGTCATTACCACATCCTTATAGCCGGGAATGTACAAGGCGAAAGTAAGACGTCCCTGCGCATCAATTTTCAGAATATACTTTGTATTATGAAACAGAAAAGCACCCGACGAACCAACTTCGTCCATTTTGAACCACAACGAAAAACTTATCTGATCGTTGACCGGATTCAATGCACCTGTAGGGTCTATTCTCACCTGACCAGTAGATCCATCCAACGACAACGCATTTCCATTAATCCCCAAAACCCAGTTATGACCCGTGGCAAAACCTTCATAAACTCCCGTCTCATCACCCACAGCAGTCCCCTGCGTCTCGTCGAGCTTCCAATAGGCAAGCGGATCGGGCAAGGCGGCAAGTACCGAACGTATCCGGGAAGGCAAGGCCTGTCGATCCAGATTCACCACTAATTTTTCGGAAATGATGGGTATTAACACATCATTTACCAGCACATTTTTAACGCTTTTTGGCAGTGTAATCCGCACATTATATGGTGCAGGAAGTTCACTATAAAAACCCTGGTGATAAAGGAGATTACCGTCGTCAGACTTAATCCTGATCATGGTGGCCGGTAACCATGATTAATAAAGCTCATGGTCCTGAATCTCTTGATTTGAAGGAGTATGCTACTGTATTTGACTTTCAGCACCCATCTGCAACTATGCCTCCATATTGGTATTGGCCAAGTTATCCTGACTTTAGCTTTATAATTGATTTTACAAAAAACGATACAGCTTATGTCTCGGATGTAACCCTTTATATAAAAACGTCGTCAAACGAGATTGTTCCTTTACCAGCAAGTTATGATAAGGTTAAAGATAGGTGGGTAGCAACAAAGAAATTTATGATGAATAATTTACCGGTGAATTTAAGTGTGGATTATAAAAAACAATCGGAAAGTTTGGTTGACAGGCACTATCTAGAAGATAAAATTAATGATTTGTCATCATCAATTGATGAAATTAAGCTTGAAAAAACAAAATCGGAAAGCTTATTTGATATAAATAATTTATCTTTTGATGTAAATCGTTTTTAAAACTGGACTCGTTGCTTTTGGTTGAAAATATCGACACATTACAATTAACTGAAATTGTTAATGAAATCTGTAAGGGAGTTCAATTTTCCGGTGATACCTTAAGTGTTGAACAATTAGCAAGCGAATATGAGCGGTTAATTGACGAGGTTGAAGAATGGAAAGAAAATGACTATCAAACAGAGATAGATCGATTATTGGATACCTTTTATCCTTCAAATAACTTTCTGGATTTTAAAATACCGTCAGAAAATCAGGAACTGTTAGTTGCCGGTGACTCTCAAAACCTGTCATACAGCCAAAAATTTCTATCATTTATAAATGAGGAAGATTTAATTAGCCAAGGATATTCATGTTATTCAGTTACCGACTCCTCAAAAGTATACTATAAATATGTAACCGATAGCATTTTCTTTATTGATACTAATACTAAAATTTGCTATAGTATTTCAAATTCAACCAAAGTTATCGAGAATCAGAATATTCTTAATCAACATAAAGTTGCATCAAATTACATTTTTGGAATTGTAGAATGTGTAAATGAAATACATACTTTGTTGAAAAATTTCAATGATTATAAGAAAAAACTATATGATACTGATGTAAACGATAATAATGCAATAGCGAGTACTGTTGTTGATGGTCTGGATTTGTTTAAAGATTTGCTTTCAAGTGTAAATTGTTACTATGAAGGGATTAGAAACGCATCTGGTTTGCAGATGCCCAAATTTTAGCCGCGAGTTTTTGTTTGTTCATATTTTCTTCTTATTTTCTTCTTATTAGTAACAATTAATACTTTGATGTCAACATCAAGGATTTCCGCAATGCTGTATAAGTCCTCCAAACTTGGTTGTTTTACGTTACGAGCATATTCATTGATGGTGTTGTAGTTTTTTCCATTTTGTTAGCCAGCCATGTTTGTGAAATACCTTCAACCTTGAGGACTTCTTTAATTCGGCTCTTAGAATCCTAATTAATTTTATCAGGTCAACTGTAGTAAAATTACCCTGATAAATAGTGTAAATGTCCACAGTATTATAATATTCCCCCTAAATTGTACCGCATGCTAAGCAAAGAAAAAAAGCTTATT